>NZ_PKMC01000001.1:770475-1061929 GCF_002849225.1 Actinomyces sp. UMB0138 | reverse complement strand
TTCCGTTCCGATCCCGGTAGCTAAGCTTGCCAGCGCTGATGGTACTGCACTTTTTAGTGTGGGAGAGTAAGACGCTGCCACGATTATTCTTCTGGTTTAGCCTCCAGGCCTGCTTTTGTTAGTGGGTTTGGGGGCTAGATCTTTATCCCCATTTAACAACACCAAGCCTAAGCCTCCCGCCCTCGGCCTGAAAGTCTGAGCGAAAACTTTTTCTACGGAGATGAATGAGGCAGGGGTTCATCGTGACGAAAGGCCGAGAAGAATTCGCGGCTGCGTGCTTAGAATAGGCGTGATGAGATGGCAAAATATCAAGCACCACGTTCGTGAAGTTTTCCGTCCCCAGGGGCTCCAGACCGATGTAGGAGCCTCACCTGAGTCTGAGCTGACCCAAGTAAGCGGGCAACAGGAAGAAATCGATCAGATGATCGAGGAAGATGAGCTGCTCACTGAGCAATCTAAAGTGGTAATGCGACTTGGGCACATGCTGCTGGCCTGCGGCGCTAGCTCCTTCCGCGTCAAAGTCTCGATGTCTCGCCTGGCTGCCGCTCTCGGGGTGAGGGAGCACCACGCGCAGGTGACATTTGGAGAGATTTCCTCGACGGTGTACGGAAAGTGCAACTTCCGTACTGAGGTATCAGAGCAGCGAACCTTTGGTACAAATGCCGCGCAGTTGGACCGACTGCGGGTGTTTGTGCAGCATCTAAAGGTGCGGATGAGCGTGGAGGAGGCCAACCGGGCACTCGACAAGATTGCTGCTAACGGTCCAGAGTACGGCACTGTTGCGAATATGCTGGCCTCAGGTATTAGCTGTGCGTGCTTCTGTTTTCTAAACCGAGGCGGTTTGGTCGAATGCATCCTTGCCGGTATTGCCGCTACGGCCGGACAGGCGCTGCGTAAGCAGATGATGATAAGGCACATGAACCACTTCGGCATCTGGATGGCTTGTGGGGTAGTGGCCTCCACCATTTACGTTGCCTTAGCGACTCTTTTCAATCTCGCACTGCCGCATCTGGCGAGTGCTTCCGAAATAGCAAACTTGCCCGTGTGGTTCACAGGAACTTCCTCCGGATACCACGCCGGTATTGTCTCGGCCGTACTGTTCCTAGTGCCCGGATTCCCCTTGATTACCGCTATGCTCGATTTAGTTCGTTCGGACCTAGCTGCCGGGGTAAACAGGTCCGTGTACGTGATGATGCTAGTAGTGTCTGCGGGCGCGGCAGTCTGGCTGACATCGCTAGCATTCAGCTGGGCAGTAGATCCGCCGGCAACGCCGCCGATTTCGGGTGTCGGACTTTACCTAGTACGAATGCTTTGCTCCTTTATTGCGGCATACGGCTTCGCAATGCTCTTCAACTGCACGTTAGAAGTCTCTTTCTGGGCAGCGCTTATTTGCGCAATTGTAAACCCCTTGCGTTTCTTCGGCGTCGAAGAAGGCCTACTGTGGCAGTTTGCGGTGGGGGTCGAGGCATTCGCGATTGGCATGGGCGCTCACTTTATTTCTAAGGCCACAAAATACGCGTATTCACGGGTCTCCCTGTCAGTGCCCGCTGCGGTGCTAATGATCCCAGGTGTGCCGCTGTACGCGGGACTTACCCATATGAACCAGGGCAACTACGCGGAGGCCATCTCGTCCATCACCGAGGTATGCATTGTAATTCTGGCAGTAGGGATCGGGCTAGCTCTAGCACGAATGGTCACGGATCCCAACTGGCGTACAGAATCCGAGCTGCGAAAGCTGCACCCGGGAGCTAAGACGGCACACCGCTACGTGATGCGGTAGTTACATACCGCCCAATAGTTGGGCGGCAAGAATCTTGCCGATCATTGCCATCGGATAAATCATGGCGTAGCCCAGTGCAACGCGCGGATCCATTCCTGTGCGGGAATTGGCAAAGCCAAGGATTGCTGGCTGGGTCTGCGCGCCACCTAGGTAACCCGATAGGCGAGTGCCGCCCATCTTCCATCCCCATCGCATACTGGCGTAGAGGGCAAAGCCTACAAACGATGTGATGACGGCCCCTAGTACCATGATCTTCCACCAGTGTCCTCCGGTAAAAGCACCCGCTATTTGGCCGCCTGCGTTAGTGCCAGCCTGAGCAAGGAAGATTAGCAAGCCTAGTTCCGAAAGTACTTGGCAGGTGGTAAACGGCATGGTGGTTACAAATTTGCCAACGCGGCCAATCTTGCCCATAACCAAGCCAACAACGAGTGTTCCCGCAGCTGAACCGATAGAGAATTCTTCTCCGGTAGGGGTGAAGATTGGCAGCTCACCAAGAAGTACCCCAAGAGCCATACCCAGCCCCAAAGCGATCGGATTGATGTCGGTGAGACCTCGGGATGAATCGCCGAAGAACTTAGTGATCTCTTTCATCTTAGAAACGGGAGCAACAACGCGGACTCGGTCGCCTTGCTGCAAGACTAGATTGGGTTCACCAATCATGTCGACGTCACCACGGCGGACTCGCGAGATGGTGGCAGAGAACCGTCGAGGCATCTCGAGCTCGTCCACAGTAAGACCTGCAATCTTTGAATCAGAGAGAGTAATTCTGCGGAAATCTAGATGCGTGCGGTCTTCGATTAGGGAATGCGAGGAGCCGTGCCCAAGTGAATCTATTATATTGTTTACCAAATCTACTGGGCCAACGACGGTGACTAGATCGCCGCGCCTAAGCCGATCCGACGAGGACGGACGGACGATAGTGGAAGCCTCGCTGCGCTTTAGTCGAGAAAACGTTATTCTGTCGCCGTACTTGGCAAGAATGTCTGCCACCTGTGGCTCATCGTCTCGCTCGACACGAATTGTCCGGTTCGCGACTGGGGAGGGAGTGTCCTTGTCAGAGGACCTGTAGGCCAATGCTGCACCGGCGAAGCCGAGCATTCCTACCACCCCAAAGATATAAGCAATAGAGTAGCCAACGGTAGCCAGCCCCTCGTTGCCCGAGGCAACCCCTGCTGCCGAAAGTGCCGGTGTATTTGTTAGGGCACCGGCGAAGGTGCCGGCAATCAAGGCGATATCCATGTGGAATATATGGACACCTACAAGGTAAGCGATGACTGCCGCGAGCCCGATGACGACAACGTAGGTAACGATTGGTCCTAACGATTTCTTGAGGCCTGCAAAGAAATTCGGTCCAGAGTTGATGCCGATTGCGAATGCGAATAGTGCTAGCCCAAAAATCCCGAGTAGGTGATCCACTTTGAGCTCTACTCCGTAAGCATTCGCCCATGCAGACAGGCCAATAGCCACGAAGAGTACGGCAGCGGAGCCCATCCCTATGCCCCGGATCTTAATGTGTCCAAAGATCATTCCTACGCCGACGAGGATGAAGAGTAACAAGACTCCATTGCCGGCCAAATATTCAAATACGGAAGCCACGAAACCTTACCTTTCCAGAATGTATCTTGGCTCACTATTGCATTTCCTTCTAATCTACTTCTGGAATTGCTCCCTGCCAGGCGGTTTGCTGTTAGAGGAATAGGCCTGCAGCGGCGACGACTCAGATATTAGGGCAGTGGCGTGTGCGATAAATCGTGACGGTATGAAAATTGGGCGCCCCGGTGGCTTGCTTTTCTTTAATGCGAGCGTCCCAAATCGTGACGTATGCGGTTCCAAGAAATGAAATGTCCGTACAGTTGTTGCATGTCAAAGCAAATCGACCTAGCGGTAATTCCTGGCGACGGGATCGGTCCTGAAGTGGTGGCTGAAGGACTGAAGGTGTTGCGGGCGGCGTTGCCACCCGAGATTGCCACAATTCAGACGCATGTGTTTTCTTTGGGTGCAGCGCACTATCACAAGAGTGGGGAAGTGCTCTCGGAGGAAACTCTAGAGAAGATACGGGCAAACGACGCGATTTTCCTCGGCGCCATTGGCGATCCATCCGTGCCCGCTGGCGTCCTAGAGCGCGGGTTGCTCCTGAAGCTACGATTCGCCCTCGACCATAGTGTCAATCTTCGTCCGGCGCGAAGCTATCCCGGCGTAAAAGGCGTGTTGCAGGCGAAGAACAATATTGATTTTGTTGTAGTTCGAGAGGGGACAGAGGGCCTCTATTGCGGTAATGGCGGTGTGCTTCGGGCTGGCACAGATCAAGAAATCGCTACCGAAGTATCTGTCAACACTGCCTACGGAGTAAATCGCGTAGTCCGCTACGCATTCGCACAAGCAATGCGCAGGCGAAAGAAAGTCACGCTGGTCCATAAGAAAAATGTGCTCGTAAACGCAGGGAGCTTGTGGTCTCGCGTAGTTAGTGAAGTAGCCGCAGAATATCCGCAGGTCGAAGTCGATTACTGCCACGTCGACGCGGCGACTATTTATCTACTAACAGATCCCGAACGCTTCGACGTGATCTGCACCGATAATCTGTTCGGAGACATCTTGACTGACGAGGCTGGTGCTATTACCGGAGGCATCGGATTGGCTGCCTCAGCAAACATCAACGTTGAGGGAACTGCGCCCTCGATGTTTGAACCGGTGCACGGCTCCGCGCCAGACATTGCCGGCCAGCAAAAAGCAGACCCACGAGCCGCTATTTTATCGATTGCGCTTCTGCTTGCCCATCAAGGATTTGATAATGAATCCAGGCGAGTAACCAAGGCAGTGCAGGCCGATGTGGCTAGCGGAGCTTCTGCGCGAACTACTGCAGAAATTGGTTCTGATATTGCCGCTGCGCTAAAGAGCACTGCCGATTAAAAGAAAAAGTAAAAGCAAAACTTTATAGGGTATTAGTAAAAAGGAAGGGACCGATGGCCACACATACTCCCACAGAGCTGGAAAAACAAGGATCCGAACCACTACCCGCAGCCGATGCGTTAGCTGGTAAGTTCCCAGTCCATCCACATCCGAAACCTGCTGACAAAGACGAATACGAGCGCATCATGTCCACGCTCGACTTCGGCCGAGATTTCACCGACTACATGGCTGTAGCAGATTGGAATAGTCAAGAAGGCTGGCACAATTACCGGATCGAGCCATTCGGGCCTATCTCGCTGTCACCGGCTGCGGCCGTACTGCACTACGGGCAAGAAGTATTTGAAGGATTGAAGGCATACCGCCACGCAGACGGGTCGGTATGGACCTTCAGGCCGCGCTACAACGCGGCCCGCTTTAACGCTTCCGCCCGCCGCCTCGCCTTGCCCGAACTGCCTGTGGAAGACTTCGTGCGCGCAGTCGTCGACCTCGTGCGTGCTGACAAACGGTGGGTGCCACAGGCCGAAGGTACTTCGCTGTACCTGCGTCCCTTTATGATCGCCACAGAAGCATTCCTGGGAGTGCACTCGGCGAATAATGTGACCTTCTATCTGATAGCTTCGCCCTCGGGAAGTTACTTCAAAGGTGGGGCAGAAGGCGTGAGTATTTGGGTAGACCGCAAATACCACAGGGCAGGCCCCGGCGGCACGGGAATGGCCAAGTGCGGAGGCAACTACGCCGCATCTCTACTGCCGCAAAATCTAGCGGCTAAAAAAGGTTACGCGCAGGTATGCTTCCTGGATACGACGCAGACCTACTTGGAAGAGCTCGGCGGAATGAACGTCTTCGTGGTGCGTGCCGACGGAACTGTTGCTACCCCCAGGCTGAGCGGCGTGATCTTAGAGGGAAACACCAGGAGCGCAATCTGCCGACTGCTCCGAGAGGGAGGCACAGAAGTCCGCGAAGAAGACATAGCGCTAAGCAGGCTTCTGGAGGACATCAAGAGCGGGGCGGTAACCGAGGTATTCGCCTGCGGCACCGCAGCCGTAGTCACCCCCATCACAAAACTAGGGAGTGACGACTTCGAAGTTGAACTACCGGTTGGTGCCAAGACGGTCGCCCTGCGCAAGCAACTCACAGACATCCAGAACGGGCTCAGCGAAGACCCATACAACTGGACCTACAAGATCTCTGACTAGCAAAGAAAACAATGACCAAAATAGAAACCACTCACGTTGGTTCACTGCCACGTACTTCGGAACTATTGGATGCGAACAAGAGGCGTTCGGAAGGAAGAATCTCCGAAACCGAGTTTGCGCAGATCCTTACCGATTCCGTGCAGGACGTGGTTCGCCGCCAGAAAGACATCGGGATCGACATCGTCAACGAGGGCGAGTACGGGCACATCACTTCCGGTGCGGTTGACTACGGCGCCTGGTGGAATTACTCGTTCTCCCGCATGGGTGGGCTAACCATGACCAACGAAGACCGGTGGGCAGCCCAAGACATTGTGCGTTCTGAACCCGGAAAGATTCGACTAACCTCGTTTCCTGACCGGCGTGACCGCGCAAAATTCCGCGATGCATACGAGGATCCTAATTCCGGCATCCTCGGGGGAAGAGCCTCGGTTGGAAATCCGAAAATTACCGGACCGCTAACCTACACCGCCGGCGAGCAGGTAGGTGCTGATATCGACTTGCTCACCAAAGCCATGAAGGATAACGGAATTGCAAAAGGATTTATTGCAGCACTTTCGCCGGGATCTGCGGCCCGAATCAAGAACGAATACTATGCCACCGATGCTGACGTCGTAGAAGCTTGCGCCGATGTGATGGCCGAGGAATACAAAGCCATTGCCGAGGCCGGACTTACCGTTCAACTCGATGCCCCAGATTTGGCTGAGTCCTGGGACCAGATCAATCCGGAACCCACCATTGCCGACTACCAAAAATGGTTGCAGATTCGAATCGATGCCATTAATAAGGCGATCTCCGGGATCGCTCCGGAGCAGGTGCGACTGCACATCTGTTGGGGTTCTTGGCACGGACCACATACGACAGACATTCCGTTCGAAGCAATCATTGAGCAGTGCCTGCAGGTAAATGCCGGGCAGTTCAGTTTTGAAGGATCTTCGCCCAGACATGCCCACGAATGGAAAATTTGGAAGAAATACCAGCTTCCAGCCGGCCGAAAGATTGTGCCCGGGGTAGTCTGCCATTCGACCAACGTGGTGGAACATCCGGAGCTTGTCGCAGAACGCATCATTCGTTTTGCCGAGGTCGTAGGCCCAGAAAACGTAATCGCTTCCACCGACTGCGGCCTGGGAGGGAGGGTGCATTCCCAGATCGCATGGGCAAAGCTAGAGGCACTCGCACAGGGCGCCGAGATAGCTAGTGAGCGGCTATTCTAAGGGGCTAATACCTTCCTCAAGAAGGCCGTAAATATAGGAATCTGCTAGGGCTTCCCACGAGGCTTCGATCAAGTCGGTACCCACACCAACAGTGGTCCAAGTTCCCGTGGGGCCCGCGGCTTCCAGTAACACGCGTACGGTGGCATCCGAGCCATGGTCCTCATCTAAGATGCGGACCTTAAAGTCAATGAGTTTTAGCTTTTGCACCGTGGGGTAGAACTGGGCTAGTGCCCCCGAAAAAGCATGATCAAGCGCGTTTACCGGGCCATTTCCGGCGCAACTACGAATCACCTGCGCGCCACCAGCAGTCAATGAGACTTCCGCTTTAGCGCGCGTTCTGCCTCCCGGGGTAGCGGTATTGGGAGCAAGTGCCAGCACCTGCGCATGCCAAGATTCGACCTCGAAATAGTGGGGGAGGTTTCCCTGCAAATACCGCACGAGAAGTGCAAAGGAGGCGTCGGCGGCATCGTAGGTGTATCCGCGGGCTTCACGTTCCTTGACAGCGTTCGTAACTTTTCTGAGCAAGGTCGGGTCCGTAGCAGGGATTCCCAGTTCGGCAGCCTTCATCTCGACTAGTGCCCGTCCAGACATTTCAGAGACCAGCATCCTTCTACTATTACCGACCTGTTCCGGATTAACGTGCTGGTAGAGGGCGGGATCAACCTTCATTGCCGAAGCGTGTAGACCACCCTTGTGAGCGAACGCTGAAGCCCCCACGTAGGGGTCGCGCGCGAAAGGAGAAATATTGGTGATCTCCGAAATGCGATGCGAGAGATGAGTCAGGTCCGCGAGCCTTGTAGGGTCAGCAAGGGTCTTGCATCCCATCTTCAACTCTAGGTTCGCAATGGTGGTGAATAAGTTTGAATTTCCCGTTCGTTCGCCATACCCATTGGCGGTTACCTGCACCTGCCTTGCTCCGGCCTCGACAGCCACCACCGCGTTCGCATTTGCGCAGCCAGAATCGTTATGAGCATGAATTCCAACCGCATCGCCGAAGCGTTCCACTAGCGCCTTGGTGTGGGCGAAGATTTGCCCCGGCAGGGTACCTCCATTGGTGTCGCACGCAATGACTGTGTGAGCGCCATTTCTAAGAGCAGTATCGGCAACCCTGAGGGCGTAGTCGCTACGGTGCAGGGAATCAAAACAATGCTCCAGGTCAACCATTACCTGTTTGCCTTGACTGCAAAGAAAGGCAACCGTGTCAGCCACCATCCGCAAATTTTCGGAAAGATCTGTGTGAAGAGCTTTTTGCACATGTGTCTCGTCAGCCTTCGCCACCAACGTCACCTGGGGAGCGCAGCACCCGGCAAGCGCCGCTACCTGCGGATCGCTAGCAGCCGGAACGTGCGGTTTGGCGGTAGCGCCAAAAGCGCAAAGCTGGGCGTTTACGAGTGATAATTCACCCGCTTTGGTAAAAAACTCGCTATCCTTGGGGCCCATTCCGGGCCATCCGCCCTCGACATAAGCGATCCCAATCTTGTCGAGTGCCTTCACAATGCGAAGCTTATCTGCGACAGAAAGGGAGATACCTTCCTGTTGGGCACCATCGCGAAGGGTGGTGTCGTATATAGCTATCCGTGTGCGCTCCATGTACCTAAATGTATACGCAATAGTCTAAAAGGCATCATTAATACGCCGCGAGAGGCATATTTCCAAAGGAATAATTTGCGATATTCCTTCCAAAATAGCCGAAGTGTTCACTAACTGGCCTAAAAATGCCCTTTCATTTGAAGCTCCCTAAACTAGTTGAAAAATAACGGAAAAGGAGAGGACATGGCATACCCACTTCGTTCGCGAACTTCCACGCACGGTCGGAATATGGCAGGAGCTCGTTCGCTATGGCGAGCAACAGGCATGACGGACGAAGATTTTGGAAAACCGATTATTGCCATCGCAAATTCCTTTACGCAGTTTGTTCCCGGACACGTTCATCTAAAAGATATGGGCCAGTTGGTAGCAAAATCCGTGGCAGCCGCTGGGGGAGTAGCAAAGGAATTTAATACGATCGCGATCGACGATGGTATTGCCATGGGTCATACCGGAATGCTGTACTCGCTCCCGTCGCGCGAATTGATCGCTGATTCTGTCGAATTCATGGTTAATGCGCACTGTGCAGATGCCCTAGTTTGTATCTCGAATTGCGACAAAATAACGCCGGGAATGCTGCTAGCTGCGATGCGACTGAACATTCCCACAATCTTTGTCTCTGGTGGGCCAATGGAAGCGGGGAAGAACATTCCTCCCGAAGCGATTGTAGGGACAACCCACACCGGTAAAGGCAGCTTGATCACTGTAATGGCTGCTACCGCAGACGACGTGCTTGACGATGACACCCTGCTGCGGGTTGAAAAGCTTGCCTGTCCTACCTGCGGGTCATGTTCCGGAATGTTTACTGCCAATTCCATGAACTGTCTGACGGAGGCACTGGGGCTGTCTCTGCCTGGAAATGGCTCCACACTAGCTACCCACGCCTTTAGGAAAACTCTGTTTGAAAAGGCCGGAAACCTCATTGTGGAATTGGCAAACCGCTACTACGAGGGCGAGGACGAATCCGTGTTGCCGCGTTCTATCGCCTCCAGAGATGCGTTCTTCAACGCGATGAGCTTGGACATGGCTATGGGCGGTTCTTCGAACACTGTCTTGCACCTGTTGGCTTGTAGCCCGAGAGGCGGGCACAGACTTCGACCTCGAGGACATTGCAACGCTGGGTAGGACAGTACCGTGTCTGGCAAAGGTGGCTCCGAACCACGTTGACTACCACATGGAGGACGTGCACCGGGCAGGAGGCGTCCCGGCAATCTTGGGAGAACTAGACCGGGCGGGGCTACTGCGCCATACCGTTCACACTGTCCATTCCGACAGCTTGGATTCATGGCTGCGGAAGTGGGATGTGCGCGGCGCAGACGCCAGCGAGGAAGCAAAAGAACTATTCAGTGCCGCTCCCGGCGGAGTGCGCACCACCGTTCCTTTCTCGACCACCAATCAGTGGAAACAGTTGGACACCGATTCTGAAAATGGATGCATCAGAGCAGTCACAAACGCCTACACGAAGAATGGTGGGCTGACAGTGCTCCGAGGCAACCTCGCGCCAGAAGGGGCGATCGTGAAGGCTGCCGGCATTGATCCGGAACTCTTCCATTTCGAAGGGGAAGCCATCGTAATGGAGTCTCAAGAGGAAGCCATCCAAAAGATCCTAGACAAAACAGTACATGCCGGCCACGTCGTAGTAATACGCTACGAAGGCCCCTCAGGAGGCCCCGGAATGCAAGAAATGTTGTATCCGACCTCGTTCCTGAAAGGACGCGGGCTGGGCAAGAAGTGCGCGCTGATCACTGACGGGCGCTTCTCGGGCGGAACCTCAGGGATTTCCATCGGGCACATCTCGCCGGAAGCAGCCGATGGCGGACTTATTGGCCTGATCGAGGACGGCGACCGCATCGTGATCGACGTGAACACGGAAGAGCTAACCCTGAAAGTAGACGAAGAAGAGCTGGAACGCAGACGGCAAAAAATGGAGCAGCGAGAAAAACCATGGACGCCGCTAGCCCGCGACCGGAAAATATCGGCCGCACTTCAGCTATACGCTGCAACCGCCAGCTCAGCATCACAGGGGGCGAGCCGCGACATCTCGAGGGTGCTATAAAACTTTAGGGGGTGGGAAAATCCACCCCCTAATCACTAGTCTCGCTTGCCGAAGACTGCTGTGCCGACGCGCACCCGTGTGGCTCCGTGTGCCACGGCAATTTCAAGATCCTGCGTCATTCCCATAGACAGATCTTTTGCTTGCGCGGTGCCTTCTTCACCGGAGGCGAGGACGGTGTCGCGAATTTCGCGCAAAGCCTCGAAGGACGCAACAATCTTCGCTTCCTCGCTTGTATGAGCCCCGATCGTCATGAAGCCGCGCAGGTTTAGCCCTTCAGCAGCTGCGGCAGCGTACGCCAGCTCGACGGCCTCTTCAGGCTTACACCCGGACTTGGTTTCCTCGCCGGAGGTATTTACCTGTACCCACACGTCGAATCCCTCGGGGAACCTATCAGCAAAGCGTCCGCCTGGTCGGACCCGTTCGGAAATCTTATTGATTAGTTTGCCCCGATCGATGGTTTCGATACCGGTGACGCAACCCAGGGCGTTATTCAACTTGTTCGATTGCAGGTTGCCAATCATGTTCACCTTTGATTCGACCATCGTGGCGCTAATGGCATCAAAAGTAGCCTGTGCCTCTTGCACCTTATTTTGCCCGAGCAATACGGGCAGTGACAGTTCGTGCAGGGCTACTGCGGCTGCTGCGCAAGTTGCCGGAGTCTGCGTTTTTATGGCTAGTTCTAGATCTACCTCGGAGCCGTTTCGGCCCGCCTTTTCAGCAGCGTCATCAATCCGCCGCCTGATCGTCGAAATAGACTTCTTTAGATCTTCCACAGTTAGCTTTGTCTCAGACATACTTCAATCATACTGATTTCAGTCGGCGCTCACGGAAATAGTGTGCACCACGGCCCGCCGCTTACCGGCTAATGCGGCCTCATCAGAGGCATCGAGATCAGCAAGGGCCCAAATCCGCCACGGTAGGTCGCCCTCGGGATCCAAAATGGTTTGCCGCGCCAGCCAGATGCGTCCTTCCAATGCCCGTCCTGCTAGAGGGGAGTCCAGATCTATCCCAATTGTTGCTAGGTCAGCCTCGGTGGGGGCGGAGATGACTTTGAATAGTCCAGCCGAACGAGCATCCTGATCGGTGCCAATCCAGTCGTACTCGTTGTAGTAACGATCTAAAACGTTATTCCACCGGTCTTCATCCCACCCTGGATCCTGCAAATCCAGGAGGCCGTCGACGTCCTCTCGTGCCATCAACTCAACGCGTCTGAAGAGCTCTTTGCGAATCGCGGTGGTGAAGGGATGTTTGTTGGCAGAAAAAGCAACATTGCCGTTCTCGTCTGCCCCGAAAGCAACTTCGGTACCTACTGTTTCGGGCTGGGCAGACACGGCCTGGTTGCCCATCATCTCCCATTCAGCCAGCAACGAGGAATCGACCGCTCTAACCAGGTCTCCTAGCCAGGTGACAATAGCGTCGAACTCTTCGTTTCGGGCATCCTGCGGAACGATCTGGTGCAGCGAGCGATAGGCGTCGGACAGATATCGCAGGATCACGCCCTCGGAACGAGCCAGATCGTAGCGAGAGATGAGTGAGGAGAAAGTGTCAGCGTTTTCGACCATTTCGCGGACTACAGATTTGGGAGACGGTTCATTTCCTGCCACCCAGGGGTTGGTTTGGCGGAAGGTCGAGAAAGCGCCATGTAGCTCTTCTGCAAGCGGGGTGGGCCAGGATATTTCATCGAGGGCGTCCATCCGCTGATCGTAGTCCAGGCCCTCTGCTTTCATCGCTGCCATGGCCTGATCGCGTGCAAGTCGCCTTTGGGCGAAGAGGAGGGGGCGCGGATCTTCCAGAATCGATTCGACGACCGAAACAACGTCGAGGGCGTAGGTCGGCGAATCCGGATCTAGCAGTTCTACTGCGGCTAGGGCAAAAGGTGACAGTGCCTGGTTTAGTGCGAAGGATTCTGGCAGTTCGCGCTGTAGCACGAGCTTTCCTTCTTCCCACGCCACGACTTCGGCGGTGCGAAGTGAGGAATAGATTTGCCCGAGAGTGCGCAGATGACGGTTGCGCTCGCGGGGTTTGTCGTGGTTGTTGCGAGCCAGACACACTAGGTGAGAGGCCGCATCGCGGTTGCCCGACAGCACGTTTAGCACCATGGAGTGAGTCATTGTGAACTGCGAGGAGAGGGCTTCCGGCTGTGCCTGAGTTAGTCGCTCGAAGGTAGCCTCGGTCCAGGAGACGAAGCCTTCTGGGGCCTGCTTCAACTTGGCTCGTCCGCCCGTCTTTTTGCCATTTACTACCGCCTGCGCGCGCGCTTTGATTTTGGCGTTTTCAATTTCGTGTTCGGGGGCTTGCACTTCTACAAAGCCAATGGTGTCGAATCCGGCTCTGCCTGCCCTGCCAGCGATCTGGTGGAATTCGCGGGCCGAAAGGTGGCGGGAGCGTCTGCCGTCGAACTTGGTTAGGGAGGCTAGTACTACGGTGCGGATGGGAACGTTGATGCCGACTCCTAGTGTGTCTGTACCGCATATAGCAACTAGAAGTCCCTCTTGGGTGAGCCGCTCTACTAGGCGGCGGTATCGGGGCAACATCCCGGCGTGATGGACGCCGATCCCGGCGCGAAGTAGCGTTTTCAGGGTCTTGCCGAACCCGCCGCCGAAGGAAAAGCCTTTGATAGCTTCGGCAACCTTGTCCCTTTGGCTGCGCGAGACTTTCGAGGTCGCCGCTAGAGCACTCGCTCTCTCGATGGCGTCGCGCTGGGCAAAATGTACCAGGTAGATTGGCCAGCGGCCCTGTTTCATCAGCCTTTCGATCAACTCTGAGGTTTCTTCGTACGTGTAGTTGAATTCCAGGGGGACAGGGCGTTTGGCATTGTCGATTACTGAGACGGTGCGAGAGGTGCGGTTGTATAGGTCTTCTTTGAAGAAGTCGATGTTGCCTAGCGTGGCTGACATCAGCACCATCTGGGTTTTTGTCATTTCGAGTAGCGGCACTTGCCAGGCCCACCCGCGCTGGTGATCGCCGTAGAAGTGGAATTCATCCATAATGGCTATGCCGCAGTCGGTCTCGGCACCGTCTGCCAGGGCCTGGTTGGCAAGGATTTCGGCGGTGCAGCAGATTATGGGCGCATCCGCGTTTAGGGACACGTCACCGGTTACCATTCCCACGTTCTCGGTACCGAAAAGTCCGGCCAGATCGAAGAATTTTTCGGAGACTAACGCTTTCAGGGGAGCGGTGTAGTAGCTGCGTTCGCCTCTGGACAGTGCCACCATGTGTGCTGCTAGGGCGATCATGGACTTGCCCGAGCCAGTAGGCGTTGCGGCAATTACGTGCTCCCCAGCTGCGATGGCGAGGGCGGCGTCGAGCTGGTGCGGGTAAAGTTCGCGTCCGCCCTCCTTCGCCCAGGCGGCAAAGGCTTCAATGACGGCGGTGGGATCTGCGATCTTGCCGCTGTCTTCTAGATCGTCGAGCAGTAGGTTTAGCGCGGGTTTCATAGCCATGTTGGTGCCTCTTCTTAGCGGTATTCGTGTGCCAGAACCTGCTCGATTAGTTCCTTCTCTTCTGGGATGAGGGTGGTAAGTAGCAGTTCGAAGAAGCCTCTGGTATTGACGTTGGTGCAGATATGTCCGTTTTGCGGCAGGGACGGGAAGCGCTTCTTTCGGGCGACTTGTGAGCGCCCTCGGCAGATGCCATCCAGCGCGATCTCGATGCTGGCACTTTCGGTTTCTACGAGGGAATCGTCAATGAGTTTGGCGATTGCTAGGACATCGCATAGTTCGGCGCCTAGCGCCTTTTGCGTATCCCAATAGAAATCAGCGTATTGCTGGGTAATTTGATAAAGGAATTGGGCGTTCTTGGAATCTGAAAGGCGGCGAAGTAACTCGCGCGTGCCCGCTGTTATGAAGGCTTGTTCGGTTGCGTCCAGCCCGACCAGGGTGATTTTCTTGAAGCCGGCGTTCATAACCGCAGCTGCGGCCTCTGGATCGAACCAGAAGTTGAATTCTGCAGACGGAGTGACGTTGCCGGGGCCCTCTGCGCCGCCCATAAGCAGTACTTCTGGTACCCGCTCTGGCAAGGTCGGGTCTATCTCTAGAGCCTTGGCAATGTTAGTTAGGGGGCCGATGGGAACGAGCGTTATTTCGCCAGGGTGGGCCTTTGTGTGATCCACGATGAATTGTGGGGCGTCGGTTCCGGCAATTTTTCTGTCTGCCGGGTCTAGGTGCACCTGTCCGGTACCGGATTCGCCGTGAGTGTCGTCAGCGTACTGCTCTGCAGCTCCTGCTAGCGGATGAGCCGCACCTTGATAAACAGGAATGTCGCCTGCCTTTGCGAAATTCAGTATTCCGAGGGCGTTGGCCGTCGTCTTTTCCAGGGGAACGTTGCCGCCCACGGTGGTTAGCGCATCGATGCATACTTCCGGATGTGTAGAAGCAAGAAGAATGGCAATAGAATCGTCAATGCCGGGGTCGGTGTCAATAATTACGTGGCGCATGTGCATTCCTTTCGACTCCCCACAAGTGTACGTAGTAGCAGGCTAATTATTCTGGTGTAGTGGTCGAGATGTGGCCGATTCGGAAGCGGTGGGGAAAATCTGCCAGTATAAATACCAGTGTATGTTTTCGCCCCGGAGGTTTTTATGGGCTCTCTAGCTGACGGCATTTTGGCAGTTGCTGACTGGGTTACGTTGCACATCACGATGTGGGTGTTGCTGGGCGTGGGGATATTCCTAACGATCATTTCCAGGGGCATGCAGTTCCGCCATCTGGGGGCCATGTTCAAGGCGGTGTTGTCCTCTCGTACCGATGCGAAGGGGGGAATTTCTTCCTTCCAGGCCTTCACGATCTCTCTTGCGGCTCGCGTTGGTGTTGGCAACGTTTTCGGCGTTGCAGCAGCCCTGTTGATGGGAGGGCCGGGAGCCGTCTTCTGGATGTGGGTAGTGGCTCTTGTCGGCATGGCTACTTCCTTTTTTGAATCGACGTTGGCGCAGATTTATAAGGTGCGCCAGGCAGATGGAACGTTCCGTGGGGGGCCGGCCTACTACATGTGGAAGGGCGTTGGCTCTAGAGCCTATGGGGCTGTTTTTGCGATCATCGCGATTGTCACCTGCGGTGTAGTAATCACTTCCGTGCAGTCGAACGCGATTGCCTCCACAATCATGTGGACGATTCCGGGCGCTAACAAGTGGATTATTGCCGCTTTGATCTTCGCGTTCGCAGGGCCGATAATCCTGGGGGGAATTCGTTCCGTGGCCCGGGTTACCGAGTGGATGGCGCCGATCATGGCAACGGTTTACGTAGTTATCGCCTTCATTATCTGCTTGATTAACCTGCCGCAGATCCCTGCCTTGATTGGCCAGATTGTAGAGTCTGCTTTCAATGGGGCGGCACTGGGTGGCGGTGTCGGCGGCGGCATCATGGCTGCAATTATCAACGGTACAAAGAGGGGCTTGTTCTCGAATGAGGCAGGGCAGGGTACCGCGCCGAATGCGGCTGCTACAGCTACTGTGTCTCATCCGGTAAAGCAGGGATTCATTCAGGCTCTCGGTGTGTTTGTTGACACCGTGATTGTGTGTTCCGCTACCGCTTTCATTATTCTTTTGGCCGGCCCGAAGGTGTGGAGCAAAGAGGGCGTCGATCCGTCTAATCTGACGGCGTACGCGGTGGCAGATCAGATCGGCCAGTGGGCGATGGTGCCGATGGCGTTGATGATTTTCGTCCTGGCCTTTAGCTCTGTAATTGCAGCTTATGTTTACTCAGAAGTGAATATGTCTTTTGTCACCGACGCGAAGTGGGCTAGGAATCTGGTTCGCGTGGTGTGTGTGGCCTCTGCCTGTCTGGGAGCGGTGGTTTCGTTGCCCGTCCTGTGGAACTCGGTAGATATCGCCATGGCTGTTATGACGGTGACGAACCTAGTGGCGATTGCGCTGCTGTGGAAGTGGGTCGCCGGCGCACTGCGGGATTATGAAGCACAGACACGCGCAGATAAGGATCCGGTATTTGTTGCTACCGACAACAAGTTCTTGCCGGATGTTCTCAAGGGAGATGTGTGGGTGCGTAGAGAGGATTAGTTAGCTTTCTAATCTGATTCTCATAGGTGCAGTTGACAGCCAAAAGGTAAAGATTTCTTCTCTATTTTGTAAAAGTAAATTTCACTCTGGCCTATTCTTGGAGTTACCTTTAACCAGTATTGACACGACTAATAGTTAAGTAACACCGAGAGGACTTAGCGTGGACGATTCCGCCAAACCCGGCAGCTTCTATGACAGCTTCACAAAGATCAACGAGTCGATCTCAGGATTTTTGGACAACGTCTACGGACACTCCATTGTCTGGGTCCTGATCGTGTTACTGCTGGGGGCGGGTGTTATCTTCACTATCCGCTCCCGCTTCATGCAGATTCGCATGTTCCCGCACATGGTCAAGGTGATCTTGGGCTCTCGAGACGGAGCTAAGGGAGGCATCTCTTCCTTCCAAGCTTTCGCAATCGGGCTTGCCGACAGGGTAGGGACCGGATCCATTGCGGGGGTGGCCCTTGCAGTAGTGGCTGGTGGCCCGGGAGCGGTGTTCTGGATGTGGGTAGTTGCCGCTGTTGGTATGGTGACTGCTTTCATCGAAGCAACGCTCGCGCAGCTTTACAAGGTACGCAATGGGGACGGGACGTTCCGAGGCGGACCGGCTTACTACATTCAGCGTGGCTTGGGAAGTCGTGGTTGGGGGATCGTCTTCGCAATACTGCTGATATTCGCATATGGCTTCAGTTTCGAGATGATTCAATCCAATTCGATTAGCCAGCTCGCGCACACTTCCTTTGGTATTCCGCCGTGGGCCAGCGCGTTGGTGCTAATTTTGATGACCTTGCCGCTGGTACTTGGCGGAGTCAAGCCGATCGCACGCTTTTCCGAATTGTTGGCACCCGCAATGGCCCTGCTGTACGTGCTGATGGGCATCATGGTGATGGCGTTGAATTACCAGCGTATTCCGTCCGTGTTCAGCGAGATCTTTGCCGGTGCATTTGGACAGGGCACCTACGTTCCTCCAGCAGTTGCTGGCGCCACCGGTGCTTTTGTTGCCGCAATTACTACCGGTATTAAGCGTGGCCTGTTCACTAACGAGGCAGGCATGGGGTCTGCGCCAAACGCTGCAGCTACCGCGACTGTGTCGCACCCCGTTACCCAGGGCATGGTGCAGTCTCTAGGCGTTTTTGTGGACACCATGCTGGTGTGTACCTCGACCGGATTCATAATCCTCATGTCTGAACCTTTCTGGAATCCCGATCGCAGCGCAGACCTAGACGGAACGGCGCTAACATCGACTTCTCTAGTTACCTCCTTGGGAGGAGCAGGCCACGTTGAAGGAATCGTGGCAATCCTGGTCATGGCAATGATGATTTGTTTCGGGTATTCCACAATCTTGGGTAACTACACCTACGCAGAGACGAACTACAGGTTCATTGTCGGCCTAAAGAGGTCGACGCTACCTCTGAAAATTCTGGTTATTTTTGCCACTGCGCTTGGCGCCGTGCTTCCGCTAGTTGCGGTCTGGTCCATCGCGGACTGGGCAACAGCGCTAATGACCATCGTGAACTTGGTCGCAATCCTCCTTCTGGGCAAGTGGGCCTTGGGGGCACTGCGCGACTACCAGGCGCAGCTAAAGGAGGGGAAGATCCCTGAGTTCCAATCTCTAGACAACCCGCATATGCCTGGTGAACTTCCAACTTCTGTGTGGCATGTTAAAGGTGGCCACGAGGAATCGTGGGCCGAGATGGAAGCAGAGAGCCACGACTTGAATGAGGCAAAATGAAGGTTGCACGTTTTTCTACCGGAGATTCCCCGATGTTCGGAGTTTTCGAGGACGACGCTAAGCAGATAGTGGCACTTAAGAACGACCCGCTCTTTTCCAAGGTGGAACCGTCCGGGCTCCTAGTGCCTTTTGAAGAGGCAAGGTTTCTTTCGCCGGTAATCCCACGGTCAAAGGTAGTAGGGGTCATCGGAAACTATCCGTTAAGTGGAGCCGAAGAGGCCGGGCAGCCTGCAGAACAGCCGCCGCTGTTCTTGAAGCCGAACACCTCGGTGATCGGCCCGGATGATCCGATCGTGCTGCCAAAATTCTCTGCAGAAGTAGAGCAAGAGGCGCAGCTCGCTGTCGTGATCAAGACTTTGGCGAAAGATATCCCTGTCGAGCAGGTCGACCAGGTAATTATGGGCTACACCATTGCTAACGATGCAACTGCCCGAGACACGCAGCGGCAGGATGGGCAGCTTACCCGGGCAAAAGGATGGGATACCTCCTGCCCGGTAGGTCCTTGGATTGTTGTAGATCCGAAGCTGGACCCGGATAACTTGCATATTGAATGCAGGGTAAATGGCTCGGTGCGGCAGTCGGCCAGCACAGCCGACATGAAACACTCGGTGCGGGAGCTGGTCTCCTATGTCTCTAGCGTTTTCACACTACTGCCAGGGGATATAGTCCTGACTGGCACGCCAGCGGGCGCCGGCCCAATGGATGCTGGGGACACTGTCGAGTGCGAGATAGAAAATATCGGCACGTTGAGAAATCAGGTGCTTCGCCGATAACTCCGATGCAGGGGAGCAGAACGGTAAGTCCCCTAAAGCGTTAGCTGTCAATGGAAAAGGGGGATGGGCTCGGCCAAGGCCGGGCCCATCCCCCTAAAACTATTCTTGGTCCCCTAGTTAGCGAAGGCTGCGAGTATACGAGAGACCATATCTTCCAATACCGGCGTGGGTGAGGCCAGATTTAGTCTGAAGAAGCGCGAGTAATCTTCTCCCAGCTCGTGGCCGGCATTTACCGCCACCGCCGCTTTGGAAGCGATGAGTTCAGCGGGATTGTTGACCTCGTAAGCGCTCGCATCCCACCACGTCAGATAGGTTGCCTGTGGGCTGGTGCAGCGGAGCCGGGAGCCGGAATCCGCAAGTAGCTCCTGTACGCGCACAGAATTCTTCACTATGTAGGCATTGAAGTCATCCAGCCAGTCACGCCCATCCCGGTAGGCGACGCATGCTCCTAGAGCTCCGAGTGGGCTAGCCCCACTAGCTAACAACTCCGATCCGCGGGCAAAACGCTCTTTAAGAGTGCTGCCAGCGATGTACCACTGCGCACAATTGAGCCCCGGAATGTTCCACCCCTTTGATGCCGCGGTTGCAGTTACCGTCCGAGAAGCCGTCTGCTCACTTAGAGAAGCAAAAGGAATATGGGTACGGTCTGCATGTACCAGAGGGGAGTGGATCTCGTCGCTGAAAACAATTGCCTGCGGGTGTTTGTGCACCACGCTAGCTAGCTCAACCAATTCTTCGCGAGTGAAAGTCTGGCCGGTCGGATTCCAGGGATTGCACAGGATCAACAACTGTGCGCCCTCGGAAAAAGCACGGTCGATCCGCTCCAGGTCGAGCTTGTAACGGCCATTTGCATCAACGTGTGACGGAACTTGAATAGTGGCCCGGAAATGGGAGCCGGGAATGGTCAGGAAGGGCATATATGCAGGAGTAGGAACAATAACCGGGGTGCCTTTGTCGGTTAATTGTTCAATTACTTGATGCAGTACAGAAAGGACGTCGGGGGCAATGCCATAACAGTCCTCGGCTAGCGTTACGCCAAAACGGTCTGCTTGGAACTGCCTACATTCATAGAGCGTGCGCTCGACTAGCCAGGTAGGCATGTAGCCCAGAAAGTTGTTCGAGATCGCCTCGTGGAGTGCGGCCTCCACCTGCGGGGCAGTACCAAAGTCTGCTTCGGCGATCCACGCCCCGTCCAACAGGGATTCGCCCATACGCATGGACCACTTCCTTGTTGCCCTACCACGTAACTGCTCAATAGAAAGCGAATCCGCTTTTCGCGAGAAATCTGCGAGCGACACTTGCCCCTCCAGCGACTAGTTCTTCATTTTTCCCTATTATGAACTACTCGCGAATATTCCATGTTGGTTAGAGGCCGCGGTTCGAAGATCTGGCCGGCACGCGGTACGCTATAGGCATTATGAGCACTGAAAAAACGCCAGCGACAGGCAGTGATGTTCGCGTTCGTTTTTGTCCGTCTCCGACCGGCACCCCTCACGTAGGGATGGTACGCACATGCCTGTTCAACTGGGCATATGCGCGCCACACGGGCGGCACTTTCATATTCCGTATCGAAGACACGGATGCGGCCCGCGACAGCCAGGAATCATTCGACCAGATCATTGAGTCTTTGAAGTGGATGGGTCTGGACTGGGACGAAGGGATCGGTGTGGGAGGTCCCCACGAGCCCTACCGGCAGTCCGAAAGAATGGACATCTACAAAGATGTAGCCAAGAAGCTTATTGATGCGGGTTATGCCTACGAATCCTATTCGACTCCGCAGGAAATCGAGGAGCGACACAAGGCCGCTGGTCGTCCTCCGAAGCTGGGCTACGACGGTTATGACCGCAACCTGACTGCTGAACAGATCGCGGCTTTCAAAGCCGAGGGGCGCAAGCCTGTTTACCGTATGCGCATGCCAGATGAAGACGTTACTTTCACTGACCTGGTGCGCGGCGAGATCACATTCAAGGCAGGAACTGTACCGGATTACGTGATTCTGCGGGCGAATGGGGATCCACTTTATCCTCTGGTAAATCCCATCGACGATGCTCTTATGGACGTGACGCACATTCTGCGCGGGGAAGACATTCTGTCTTCTACTCCCCGCCAGATTGTCATGTACCGGGCGCTAATGGAGCTCGGTATCGCAAAGCGAATCCCCGAATTTGGGCACTTGCCGTATGTCATGGGAGAGGGGAATAAGAAGCTATCTAAACGAGATCCGAAGTCCAACCTTCTGCTCCATCGCGAAAACGGGATGCTCCCAGAAGGGCTACTGAACTACTTGGCATTGCTCGGTTGGTCTATCGCGCCAGACCGGGACATCTTCGACAAAGAAGAGATGATCAAGGCCTTCGATATTCACGACGTGAACCCCAATCCGGCTCGCTTTGACCAGAAGAAGTGCGTCGCGATAAATGCGGAGCATATCCGCAGGCTAGACGTTGAAGATTTCCGTGCCCGCCTAGTCCCGTACCTGCATGAAGGCAAGGTCGTCTCCGCTCCTTCCTGGGATGACCTGACTGAACAGGAACAGTACTTGCTTGGCGAAGCTGCCCCTCTTGCGCAAACTCGTATCCAGCTGCTGGGCGAGGCTGTCGATCTACTGCGGTTCCTCTTCATTGATGGCGAGGAACTCACGTATAACGAGAAGGCAGTTCGAAAACTGAAGGACTCTGCTCCGCAGGTTCTTGCCCAGGCAGCTAAGACTGTTGAGGCCCTGCCTGAAAGCCAGTACACGGTGGATGGTATTCATGAAGCTCTAACAGAGTCCATAATCGAGGGCCTGGAATTGAAGCCTAGGGTTGCGTTTGGGCCACTATTCGTGGCAATGACCGGGACCAATGCTTCGATCCCTGTTTTCAATTCGATGGTTATCTTGGGCCGTGAAGAGACACTGAAGCGGCTGAATGCTGCTGCACAGATGTTGCAGAAATAGCCGATAAACAAATAGCTGGGGAGCAGGCATCGCCTGCTCCCCAGCTTTTTGGGCCCAAATTCCCTTACCAGCTTTTCTGAATGTGCCCAAGAGGGGGCAAATCGGCATAAATAACGCAGTTCGTAGGTGCGCGGGGGGTTCTGGTTTTTCGTAACACTTAAGTCCTTTTAATGTTTCCCCACCTTCTACCGCATAATCCTTCTACCTGGGCAAACAGGGGTAAATGATGAGGTGAAGCGCGGTTGGGGTAGCTTGCAGTGTAAGACTTACGGCCTAACGGCCATGCAACAGGATGGTTCTAATTTGGTAGCGACTGCAACGTATACCGCCCCGGACGCCCCGGTTATTGGTTCACTCTTCCTATCTGCAATAGTGGGACTCATTCCCTTGGCGGTATTTTTCATCCTCCTAGGAGCTTTCAAGGTCAAGACGCATTGGTGCGCACTTATTTCCTTGGTGGCTTCACTACTGGTAGCTTGGCTGAGTTTCAAGATGCCGCTTTCCCTTGCTCTGCTATCTGCTAGCCAGGGGTTGGCCTTTGGATTCATGCCAATTTTGTACATTATTATTGCCGCGGTCTGGCTGTACAACCTGACCGTGGAATCGGGTCGCGGAGACGACGTACGTGCGACCTTCAACCTTGTCGGACGTGGCGATCGCCGTGTCCAAGCACTTATCATTTCGTTTAGTTTCTGCGGGCTGCTAGAAGGGCTGGCTGGTTTTGGCGCCCCCGTGGCAATTGTTGCTGCGATGCTAGTGGCAATTGGAATTAAGCCGATTAAGGCGGCTCTTGTCACCATTGCTGGTAACGCGATCAGTGTTGGCTACGGCGCTATGGCAATTCCGGTGACTACCGCCGGGCGACTGGGGGGAGTAAAGGCTACTGAGGTAGCCAGCCAGATGAGTCACCTCACTCCAATAATTGCGTGCTTCATCCCGGTCCTGCTGCTGTTTATGCTAGACGGGATACGCGGTCTGAAGCAGCTGTGGCCAGCGGCGCTCGTAGCTGGAGCGGTCACTGCGCTGGGACACTTCTGGTGCGCTGGATTCTTCTCTTATGAGCTCACTTCTGTGCTTGCTTCACTGCTTGGCTTTGGCGCAGTTACTGCACTTATGCAGGTGTGGCATCCGCATACCCCGGAAGAGGAATGTACTGAGGGGACGTCCGAGCTGACCGCTTCTAGGGCAGCACTGGCTCTAATGCCGTACTGGTTGGTCGTACTGGTCTTTGCCGTGGCTAAGCTGTGGACGGTCGGTGTTGACATCCCAGGTCTACTTGCTTCCACGGATATCAAATTCGGGTGGCCCGGGCTAGATGGAAACCTGGTCAACAAGGCCGGAGAACCGCTCGCAGGAACTACGTTCAACCTGCAGTGGCTATCCTCTCCTGGCACCCTAATCGCGATCACCGCTTTAGTAGTAGCGGCGGTCTACAGTGCCACCTCTTCGGAGGGCGCTTTCCCGCTTACCTTCAAACAGGGAATTGCCACGCTCTTCAAGACGATCTATTCGTTGCGGATCTCGATCCTGACCATCGCCACGGTAATGGCTTTGGCCTATGTGATGAACTTCTCTGGCCAGACAGCGGTTATCGGTGCGTGGATGGCGGGTACAGGTGCGGCGTTCGCGTTCATCTCGCCGGTCCTTGGTTGGCTGGGCACTGCCGTGACCGGTTCGGCTACTTCTGCCAACGCCCTGTTCGCAGACCTGCAGTCAACCGCGGCGCACTCTGTTGGCGCAGATCCGTCATTGTTGCTCGGTGCCAACACTGTGGGTGGCGGACTCGGCAAGATCATCTCGCCGCAGAACTTGACTATCGCAGCCGGAGCTGTGGGGCAGCCCAACTCCGAGCCGCAGCTCCTCCGCAAAGCGCTGCCGATCTCACTCGTACTGCTGGTAGCCCTGGCGCTACTCGTAGGTTTTAGCTCGTTGTTGGGCTAGCACAGTAAAGAAAGGAAAACTGGTGAAAATAGCACTATTTGCCACGTGCATTTCGGATGTTATGTTTCCGCAAGCATCGCAGGCCACAGTGCATTTGCTTCAGCGTCTAGGGCACGAGGTCATTTTCCCCGAGTCACAGGGGTGCTGCGGCCAGATGCATATCAATACTGGCTACTACAACGAAGCGATGCCTCTAATCAGAAACCACGTAAAGACCTTCCAGCCCGTCCTGGACGGGGAATGGGATGCAATCGTGGTTCCGTCGGGGTCCTGCACGGGTTCTCTTAGGCACCAACAGCAGACGGTTGCGTCCTCGCTAGACGATTCCGCCCTCGCTAAGAAGGCGCAGCAGATTGCGTCGCACACCTACGAACTGTCTGAACTGTTAGTAGACGTTCTAGGACTCGAGGACGTGGGTGCCTACTTCCCGCACAAGGTTACCTACCACCCGACTTGCCACTCCCTGCGCATTGCGAAGGTGGGGGATAAACCTTACAAGCTTCTGCAAAATGTAGAAGGCCTTGAATTCGTTCGTCTGCCAGACGAAAAATCTTGCTGCGGTTTCGGTGGTACCTTCTCGCTCAAGAATCCCGACGTCTCGGCAGCGATGCTCTCGAAGAAGATGGCAAACGCAATGGCTACTGGAGCAGAGGTGCTCGTAGCCGGTGACTACTCCTGTCTGATGCATATTGGCGGTGGTCTCTCGCGCAACCAGTCGGGACTGCGCGTGATGCACCTAGCTGAAGTGCTAGCCCCAACCGCTGACGACCCGTGGACCCCGCCCTCGACTACCAATAAGGTTGGTGCGTAATGCTACAAGAGATGCTGAAAAAGAAGAAGCAAGAAGAAGCCAAGCCCCAACACAACTGGAGCCCGGGTGCAGAGATCCCAGAAGATGCGCTTCGGTGGGGAAACTACTTCGAGGATTCTGCGAAGAAGCAGCTTGCTAACTCTCAGCTGCGTCGCAATATTCGGCACGCGACTACTGCTATCCGCAACAAGCGGCAGACTCGCGTTGACGAGATGCCTGACTGGGAACAACTACGTCTAGCGGCTTCTGCAGTAAAGCAGAACACGCAGGAGAATTTGCCGGAGCTGCTCGAGGAATTCGAAAAGAATTTCACCGCCCGGGGCGGAATCGTGCACTGGGCCCGCGATGGCAAAGAAGCATGTGAAATCGTAAAGGAACTCATTGAGCAGAAGGGACTTGACGACATAGTCAAGGTCAAGTCCATGGCCACTCAAGAGATCAACCTGAATGAATACCTGGAAGCCAATGGCATTACCGCATGGGAGACCGACCTCGCTGAAATGATCGTTCAGCTAGGCGAAGATATGCCTTCCCACGTGGTGGTTCCTGCGTTGCACAGGAACCGTTCGGAAGTGCGCGAAATCTTCAAAGAGAAGATGGACAATATCCCGGCCGATATTTCTACCGAGCCTCGCGAACTTACCATGGCCGCTCGCGCCCACCTGCGCGAAAAATTCCTCTCTTCCACCCTTGCCGTGTCCGGATCGAACATGGCAATTGCCGAGACGGGAACCTTGTCGGTCTATGAATCCGAAGGTAACGGCAGGATGTGCCTTACCCTTCCCGACACTCTGATTTCGATCGTAGGCATCGAAAAGATCGTGCCTACGTTCCAAGATGCTGAAATATTTAGCCAGCTACTTCCCAGGTCGGCCACTGGGGAGCGCATGAACCCCTACACCTCAATGTGGACCGGGGTCAGCCCCGACGATGGTCCGCAGGAAGTGCACGTCATCCTTATGGACAACGGCCGTACCAAGGTGCTAGCCGACGAGGTCGCTCACGAAGCACTGTCCTGCATCCGCTGCGGTGCCTGTCTAAATATTTGTCCCGTGTACGAACAGGTTGGCGGTCACGCCTACAACTCGGTCTATCCGGGCCCAATTGGTATCTGTCTCACTCCGCAGCTCAAGAGTGCATTCAACCACTCGGATCCCGATTCGACCCTGCCCTTCGCCTGTTCGCTATGTAACGCCTGCGCAGAAGCATGTCCGGTACACATTGATCTGCCTGGCATCATTGTCGAAAATAGGCGGAAATATCAGGATGCGCACCGGAAGTCCATCCCGAATGGCTGGGACCTGTCGATGAAAGCTATGTCGAAGGTGATGTCCTCTGGAAAGAACATGGAGATGGCTGGCAAGTTGGCTACCATGGGACGTTTCCTTGGCGGTAAATCCGGCAAAATTGGGGCCGTCCCGCTTCCGGTAGCAGCCTCGTGGACGCGTATCCACGATGTGCCCGCACCGCCTAAGCAGACATTTAGAGGCTGGTGGAAAGAAACCCAGGAAGGTGAGGAGTAGCAGTGAATCGCGTAGAGAAAGATAAGGCTGCAAAAGCCGAGATCATGCGCCGCATCCGCGCAGCGCTGCAGACTAGCCAGATCCAGCCGATCGAGGTGCCCAGAGACTACCGGCGTACCGGTGAAGACGAGCCCGGCTCGCAGCCGGTAATTGAAACCTTCGTCGAAGCTTTGGAAGACTACAATGCGATCGTCGATGTAGTTACCGAGGACGAGGTTTCTGCCGCAATTGGAAAGGCCCTAGAGGGCGATGCCACAGTGGTTGTTCCCGAGGGACTAGATTCGTCTTGGCTATCGGCGGTTAGCGGCGAGGTAAAGGTAGACAAGCCGGGCGCGCAGCTGAGCCACAGGGAACTTAGTAACGTCGCTGCGGTACTTACATCCTCGCGTTGCGCTGTTTCCCATACCGGAACCATTTTGCTCGATGGGGACAAAGACCAGGGAAGGCGCGCAATCACCCTAGTGCCAGACAAGCACGTAGTATTGGTTGCAGCGAAGAATGTGTTTCCGACGGTACCTCAAGCAGTAGACCTGTTGGGGGAGCATCCCCAGCGTCCAATAACTTGGATCGCTGGTCCATCTGCTACCTCTGACATTGAGCTCGTTAGAGTGGATGGAGTCCACGGTCCGCGTACTTTGCACGTAATAATCGTGAAGTAGAAAAAGAGGCGCTCCCTTTGGAGCGCCTCTTTTTCTTAGTTATCTGCTGGTCTAGTTGTCTGTTGGCCAGTCGTCCTGCTCGTCTACATCGGAAAAGTCAGCTGGCTTAGAGACGTGTTCATCCCCGCCTCCCAATACTTCTGTCAGAGGATCGACTTGGTCGTCTCCGGTAGGAGCGTCCTTCGCGATGGAGCGAAGCTTTTCCTGTAGCTTGTTCAGCTGGGTAACCGAATCTTCTAGTTCAGTGTTTTCTACTCCCACAGTGGTCTCCTTGTTGTAGTAATGGCCACATCCAACATAGTGGAAAGGTGGCGGCTGGCACTAGCGGAGCGAAGAAAAAATTGCCGTTACCGCAAAATACCCCTGATAACTGCTGTTTACCTGCGGAAATAAATTCGTGATTAGCTGCACACTGTTTTGGTTTGGATTTCTTGGGTCTGTTGTGTAAAGTTTTGGGAGTGCCGCGGGAAACCGTTGGAAACACCGTATTGGGGTATGGTGTAATTGGCAACACAGGTGATTCTGGTTCATCCGTTCTAGGTTCGAGTCCTGGTACCCCAGCGAAGCGACCACTTAGTGGTCGTCTTAGGCCCCCGTCGTCTAGCGGCCTAGGACACCGCCCTCTCACGGCGGTAACACGGGTTCAAATCCCGTCGGGGGTACCAATAATGCTCACCACGCGGTGAGCATTTTTTATGCCGTCGGACAGGGCGGGTAGGTTTTCTTTTCGCCATTACTAGTAAACTCCTATGCGGAGTATTTGTTTTTCACGGAGGAGTATATGGCTAACATTTCCCCGGACTTGTCTTCGCGGCGTGACACGATCGCCAACTATGTGATTATGCACGGAGATATATCGGTTGAGGAGCTGGCCGATACTTGCGGGGTGTCAGTGATGACTATCTACCGTGACATATCAGTGCTAGAGAAAGCGGGGATTGTCCACCGCGAACATGGCCGGATAAGGGCTACGGCTTCCGGCTTGCACGAAGCCACCGCGCAATACCGCATGGCACAGGGGGTAGAAGAGAAGAAGCAGATGGGTAAGGCTGCAGCCGCGCTCATCCCGGCTTCAGCCTCGGTGATTATTGACGATTCCACCTCGGCTATTTGGGCTATTAGGCAGCTCGAACAAACAAGTGGCCTGTCTGTGGTCACTAACTCCCTGCTGGTGGCTCAGGAGCTGCGTGAGCGTCCGAAGAACTCCCTGTTCTTCCTTGGTGGCGAATATCAGAGCTGGGCAGAGGCTACGTTAGGGCCGCATACCATCTCCGCCCTTGAAAAGGTAGATGCGGATCTATGTCTAATTTCGGCCTCTGGTATTCGCGGAGACCAAC
Source organism: Actinomyces sp. UMB0138 (assembly GCF_002849225.1). Lineage (GTDB taxonomy): Bacteria > Bacillota > Negativicutes > Veillonellales > Veillonellaceae > Veillonella > Veillonella parvula_H. Next base: position 1,033,468 of record NZ_PKMC01000001.1, on the reverse strand, counting down.
TGTTCCACCCCTATGCGGACGTAGCGGCCGTGAAGGCGAAGATGATGCAGGCCGCGGCAAAAACGATACTTTTGCTGGATCACTCCAAGTTTGCTCGGCGGGCCCTACATAGATTTGGCTCCATAAGTGAAGTAGACACTGTGGTAGTGGATGCTGACGCTCCCGCTCAGAAGGTCGCGCAGCTCCGGGAAAATGGGGCGAAAGTGGTAGTGGCGGAACGTTAGTCCCGTCCCTTGATGTGCCTGGTGAAGTCCCTTTTCAAAAAATCACACTAAATCTGGTGTTTTTCTCAGGGGATTTGATACAGTTCCGTTGTAGTGCTTATCGCCACATCCAAAGGAGGATTCAATGGGACTACGCATCGTTGTCGCTGCCGATAGCGCCGGAGTGGACTACAAGGACGTACTAAAGAAGGATCTGGAAGCAGACGATCGAGTAGACGAAGTAATCGACGTAGGTGTAAACGGCGACGAGGACGTAGATTACCCTCACGTCGCGGTAAAAGGGGCGCGCCTAATCGCCGCGGGCAAGGCAGATCGTGGCCTATTCGTGTGTGGTACCGGTATGGGGGTTGCGATGGCTGCAAATAAGGTTCGCGGCATTCGTGCTTCCGTTGCTCATGATTCGTTCTCGGTAGAGCGGCTAATCATGTCCAACAACGCCCAGGTGCTGACGTTTGGCGAACGAGTAATTGGTCTAGAGCTCGCTCGCAGGCTAGCCAAGGAATGGTTGGGATACGAATTCGATCCGTCCTCGCACTCTGCCCCGAAGGTCGCTGCAATTGACGAGTACGACAATCAGAAAGATGCAGGCGAAGATACTGTTGCAGGATGTTAAAACGGCACCTGAAACACGCTAATATCGAATAGCGCTAGCTTGGCATGCTGAGGCATCGATGCTGATGCCTCAGCATGCCAGCTGAAATAAGGCGCACACAATAAATCTCGATCGGTCCGCCAACGAGGACGGGCCCCTAAGTTAGGTAACCAAATGACTCCAGACTTAGCTGCACAATTTGTAGAAAATATAACCATTTTTGGTGCAATTGCAGCAATCGCCGGCGGTTTTTTCGGAGCCGCAATCGGAGGTAACAACGCTTTCGGATTCACCGGAGTGTTGATCTTTTTCGCTTTCCCCATTGCTCTTGCGACTGGTTCTGCCATTGGCTTCGAATACATGGCATTCGGGCCGCTCTTCGGCCCACACGTAGCGTTTGCCGGAGGTGTGGCTGCCTCTGCCTACGCCTCGAAGAAGGGGCTACTAGATAAGACCGGATACGGCAAGGACGTAAACCAGCCACTCGCAGGACTCGGCAGGACGGACGTGCTGCTGGTCGGTGCTGCGTTCGGTTTGGGCGGTTACATCTTCCAGAAGCTGGTTGCAATGATCCCGTGGTTCGGTACTCACACTGACTCGGTTGCTTTCACCGTCTTCTGCTCGGGTATTTTGGCGCGGCTCCTATTTTCCAAGAAGTCTCCATTTGAATGGGTATCGAACCTAGGCGAGAATCGCCGCTGGCTGGAATGGCAGGAAAAGCCCAGCCAATACCTACCGCTCGGAGCCTTCTCCGGTCTACTCGGAGCCGGTGCGGTACTGGCAATGATTCACTACGTTTACGATGCCAAGCCGGAAGTAATAGACGTGATCATGGCTAATGCGCAAGGGCTTCCCTTCGCAATCTCGGCGCTATGCATTTTCCTCGTAGCCATGGGGATCAAGATGCCGGTAACTCACCACATGACGATCGTCGGGGCTCTTGCAGCAGTGAAGTTCCTGCCCGTGGTCGGATACAACCCATTCATTTGCCTGCTGGTAGGTGTCGTCTTCGGTGTACTCGCCGCATTTGTTGCTGAGGTAATGGCTCGGCTCTCTTACGACGCTGGCGACACGCACATTGACCCCCCAGCAGCTGCTATTTGGCCTTGCACCACCCTGGTTCTTGGCCTGAGCTCGTTACTTGCATAGCTGACGAGCGTACTACCCGAATATTCGAACAGGAGACACATGAGCGAGCACGAGGGCGCACCCCTTTCCTTCCCGACGGAGTTCTACGATGCCTACATCTTCGATATGGACGGCACAATCTACCTTGGTGATGAGTTACTTCCAGGTGTAGAGCGCATGATTAATGAACTGCGCCGGAGGAATATTCCGGTTCGCTTTTTGTCAAACAATCCCACCAAGGATCCTCACCAGTACGTGGAAAAGCTTGAGCGGCTTGGACTACCTACAGATATCTCAGATATAGCCAACACCGTAGTGACTATGACCAAGTGGCTGAAGAACCATCACCCTGATGCGGTGGTGTTCCCAATAGCTGAAGAACCATTGATCAAGGCTTTCAAAAAGGCCGGGATCAAGATTAGTGAGGATCCAGCCGAGATTGACTTCGTCATAGCCTCCTATGACCGCACATTCGAATATCGGAAACTGCAAATCGCATTTGACGCAATCTGGTTCCATAAGCGAGCGAAACTAATCGCCACTAACCCTGACCGTTACTGCCCATTCCCAGGTGGCCGGGGGGAACCAGATTGCGCCGCGATCATTGCGGCAATCGAAGCTTGCACCCAAACAAAATGCGAGATGGTGATCGGCAAGCCAAACCCAGAGATGCTAGTAGAGGCCATTGCGGGATTAGACGTAGATCCCAAACACTGCATCATGGTAGGCGACCGGCTAGGAACTGACATCCAGATGGCAGTGCGCACGGGCATGGTCTCTGCCATGCCTTTAACCGGGGACTCTACCTGGCAAGAAGCGCTCGCCCTCGACAAGAAAGATCAGCCGACATTCCTGATTGATCGCGCAGACCGGCTAATTCCCCAGACTACGTGGGATGATCTGGGCTGGACTGAAGACAACTGGAAATAACAAAAGTAGCTAAGGAAGGTAACAACGTGGTTGCTCCGGGTTATGAAGGCCCATACCTATTGGGAATTGATTTCGGCACTGAATCGTGCCGTGCCGCAATATTTGATTTGCGTGGTAACCCGCTAGGGTTCGCAGGCACTCCGTACAAGACTAATTTCCCCTCTCCGGGCAGGGCAGAGCAATCGCCCACCGACTGGTGGGAGGCTCTCCAAGCATCCGTGCACAGGGTCTTCGACAAGACAGGTATTCCCGCACGGCATATTGCCGGCATCTCCTATGACGCCACCACCATGACAGTCGTAGCCATGGACAAAGATGGCAACGCGTTGCGCGATGCGATCATGTGGATGGACGTGCGGGCAACAAAGCAGGCAGCCCGTGCAGACGAGATAGACCATTGGGCAAAGCTTTATAACGGCGGTGGCACTATGCCAGCAACCGCAGAATGGTATCCATTCAAAGCCGCCTGGCTCAAAGAAAACGAGCCGGACAATTACAACAGTGCCTACCGGCTAGTTGATGCGCCGGACTGGCTGACCTTCAGACTTACCGGAGAATGGACGGTAAACCAAAACACCGCCTCCATCCGTTCGTACTACAACTCCGACAAGGGCGGCTGGCCTGTCGACTTTTACGAAAAGCTAGGGGTAGGCGACGTTTTTGAGAAATTACCAGAGCGCGTTGCCGCCCTCGGCGATCCAATCGGGGGACTGTCGGTATCTGCAGCGTCTGACCTTGGACTTACCCCGGGAATTCCCGTGGTACAGGGTGGTGGCGATGCCTGGCATGGGCAGATCGGATTGGGCGCAGTAGAACCCGGTTCGCTTGCCATTATTACCGGTTCCTCTCAGGTAATGACGGGGCAGAGCGCAAAACCACTCTATGGCAAGGGATTCATGGGCGCCTACACCGATGCCGTCGTCGAAGGGCAGTACACAGTGGAAGGCTCTTCGGTATCTTCCGGCTCGGTACTGAAGTGGTTCAAGGACGGCTTTGCTCGCGACGTCGTAAATGCTACGGAGAGAATTGGTCTCAACGCGTATGAGGTACTGGACCGAGCTTGCGCCGATATTCCGCCAGGATCAGACGGAGTTATCGTCAATGAGTACTTCCAGGGCAACCGCACCCCGTACACAGACTCACGCGCTCGTGGCATGATCTGGGGGCTTTCGCTGTCTCACACGCCGGAGCACCTGTACCACGCGATCTTGGAGTCGGTGGCTTACGATACCGCGCACAACCTAAAGGTTATGGAAGAGGGCGGATTCAAGCCCGACAAGCTCGTTTATTGCGGTGGGGCAACCAAATCCAAGGTGTGGATGCAAATGTATGCCGACGTGACCGGTATTCCCGCAACTCTGACACAGGTAGGCGATGCGGTGGTGCTCGGTTCGTGCATGCTTGCCGCGGTTGGCGCCGGACTGTATCAGTCATTGCCGGACGCAGCACGCAACATGGTTCACGAGGCCGAAGTCATTGAACCGAACAAAGACAAGCACGAGCAGTACCAGTTCTACTTGCAGCAGTACATGGACGCATGGCCGCAAATGGCAGAACTAACCCACAAGACTGTTGACCACATCAGTTAGGAGAGATGGTGTCAGAACTAATAGAGACCGCCCTTAAGACGGCAACTGAGACTAGGGATATCGCCTTCGGAGAAGACGTAAACCAAAAGACCGGCGAGCTATTTGCCAAGAATTTCCCGGGCAAGAAAGTGTTCGTTGTTGCTGACCAGAATACCTACGGCGCCTGTGGTGACCAGGTGGTGCAATCCCTTCGTGAAGCAGGGGTGCCCTTTGCGGCAGAGCCGTATATCTTCCCCGGCAAGCCGACTCTGTACGCAGGCTATGAAAACGTCGAAAAGCTACGCGAGATTATTCGACCTCTGGGCGAGGAGACGGTAGTTTGTTCCATCGCCTCCGGCACGTTGAACGACCTGGCAAAGCTCTCCTCCGGAGAACTGAAGCGCGAGTACATGAACGTCTGCACGGCGCCGTCTGTAGACGGATATGCCGCCTTTGGCGCTTCCATTGCCAAGGATGGATTCAAGTCGACGCACTCATGCCCAGCTCCGGCCGCACTCGTAGCCGATCTGCAGACCATGGCGGATTCGCCGAAACGTCTTATTGCTACTGGATACGGCGATCTAATAGAGAAGATTCCCGCTGGAGCGGACTGGATTGTTGCCGACGCCCTAGGTATCGAACCAATTGACGAATACGTGTGGTCGCTAGCGCAGTCGACTTTGCGCGATGCTCTGGCAGACCCTGAGGCGGTTGCCCAGGGGGAGCTGGAATCGATTGCCAAGCTAGCAGAGGCCAACATCATTTCCGGTCTGGCGATGCAAGCGGCGCAGTCTTCTCGGCCAGCATCTGGAGCGGGCCACCAGTTCTCGCACGTATGGGAGATGGAAGGACACGGAACCGACTGGGATCCGCCACTATCTCACGGCATGAAGGTGGGCATCGGCACCGTTGCTTCCTGCGCTATCTGGGAAGAATTGCTGAATGTTGACATCGAAAATCTTGATGTTGACGAAATCGTCCAGAACGCTCCGAGCGCGGAGCAGGTAGAAGAGCGTGTTCGTTCGATGCACACAGACCGCATCGTTGAGGACGCCGTGAAGCACACGCTTGCAAAGCATCTGGAAGGCGATGAATTGCGCGAGCGCGTAATAAAGATCAAGGAAGTTTGGCCAGAGGTATCTAAGAAGGCGAAGGAACAGTTGTATTCGCCCTCCAAGGTGTGGCAGATGCTGAAGAAGGCGGGAGCGCCGTACCACCCAGAGATGATCAAGATCGACTGGGACCGGTTCGTCGAAACCCACTACAAGGCACAGAACATCAGGCCGCGATACACGGTACTAGACGTCATTGCTGATCTGGGGCTTACCGACCAGATTGTGCAGAAGCTGTTCAGTGAGGACGGTTTCTGGGGTAGGCACCGGCATCCAGACGCTGATTAGTTAGTAGGGAGGGCGCAGCTCATGGGGGCTGCGCCCTTTCTTTGCAGTGACTGCGATGCGTTATCCCGGATCGGCTGCGGCGGCGCGGATGCAACGATATGATTCTTGCGGTCCCTATCCTGGAGGTTGTCTGTGCTAGCCCTACTGATCGGTTTTCTTGTAGGGATAGTCGTGGGAGCCCTAGGCGCGGGTGGGGGCATCCTTTCGGTGCCGGTGCTGGTCTATTTGCTGGCGCAACCTCCGCATGCGGCAACTGCTGAATCCCTGGTCATTGTAGGGGTGACGGCTGGAGTATCACTCGTATTTCGAGCCCGGAAAAAGCAGGTGAACTACAAGGGCGGACTAATCTTCGGATGCTGCTCTTTGGCAGGAACTTTTGTTGGCACCTACGCCAACGCCTTAGTACCAGCAAAAGCACTGATGATTGCCTTTGCAATCTTGCTCTTCATTGTTGCTGCGGTAATGTTCCGCAGGGCAAAATCTGAGGGCGAGCAAGCTCAGAGGAGCCCGGCTGCCCCCCGACTTAATCCTTACGTAGCAGTAGTGGGACTGGGCAGCTTAGTTGGACTCTTGACAGGCTTCTTTGGCGTTGGAGGCGGATTCGCAATAGTACCGGCGCTCATGCTGGGTTTGGGTTACCCCATCCATAAGGCTTCTGGGACATCGCTGCTCATCATGGTGATCGCTTCCCTTGGGGGACTAATCCCGCGGTTGGTCACCGGGGTGAGCGTCGATTGGGCTGTCGTAGTGGCATTCACGGTGTCCTCCGCCCTAGGCGGACTGGTGGGCGGGCCACTGTCTCAAAAAGTCCGTCCGGCCACCCTTACCTTGCTATTTGCAGGGCTGCTTTCGGCAGTGGCAGTGGCTACTCTGGCCGGTGAGCTGATCTTTTAGAAATTGCCGTCTAACGCATCGGTTAGTCGGCTTACCAGTTGCGGCCAAGCCCAATTCTCGGCATACTCGCGACCTTTCCATCCCATCTGGCGACGGGCGTCGTCGTTCTCGAGTAACTGGCATATACGCATTGCTAGATCTACCACTGCGGTGCCTTTTACTACGTAACCAGTCTGTCCATGCAGCACGGTTTCTGGAGCGCCACCGCTGTCTCCGGCTATCACAGGCACAGCTGCGGCGCCGGCTTCTAGGTAGACGATGCCCAGACCTTCCACATCTAGTCCTCCCCACCGCGTGCGAGCGGGCATAGCAAAGATATCTGCCATCGCGTGATGGGCGGCTAACTCGGCGGCAGGAATGGCTCCCGTGAACGTGATGTTAGCGCTAGCGGGCGAGGCCTTCGCCATTGCCTTCAGGTGGTTTTCGTAAGGGCCAGATCCTGTGATAACCAGGTGCGCCTCGGGGTGACGTTTGGTAATGCCCTCCATAGCCCTGATTAACATGTCTTGGCCCTTGCGGGGGACAAGCCGCGAAAGACACAGAATTACTGGCCTATCACCGAGCTGATACCGTTGGCGCAGCTGGGCCCTCGCCTGTGGGTTAGGGCGGAACTCTGCTGTATCAATCCCCCCGGGAAGATGCACTACAGGAGTGTTGCCGATAGCCGGCTTCAGATTGTGCAGGGTGTAGTCAGAGATATATGTAACTGCATCAGTGTCAGCAAATATCTTCTTCACCAGCTGGCGGGCACCAGGAATTAGTGTCCATCCGATTTCGTGGCCGTGGGTGGTCACAACAACGTTGCTAGCGCCGGCGGCCTTCGCGGTTTGCGCAAGCAGCCCCAAAGGCGCAGCGGCACCGAACCAGACAGTAGAAATGGCCTCGTCGCGAATTATTTTGGCCATCTTCCGTGCTACCCGCGGCGTTGGTAGCAGCATGCTGGTCTTATCCCTGTAGGTCTTCCACCCAACCGTGGCGTCGTAGCTGGCGCACTCGCCGCCGCGGTCGTTGCGCTTGTATGAGGACGCGTAAACCACCAGGTCTTCAGCAGGAAGTCGACTAGCGTAGTTCTGCAAGAAGGTCTGGATGCCCCCAAGACGAGGCGGGAAATCGTTAGTTACAAGTAGGGTGCGACGCATAAAGCCCACTTTACCTAGATCCGCCCCCGCCTGCCTGCGATCTATCGCCCCGACGACTCGCGCATATGCTGGGAGTGCAGTTCCTCGGCGCGGCGCAAGAACTCTGAAAGCCTATTTCCGGCAGCGACGAGGGCGGGGCCGTGCATCCGTCCTGGCTGGCGTCCCATTCTCTCGATTGGTCCCGAAATGGAGACCGCTGCAATTACCCTTCCCGAAGGGCCCCGGACAGGAGCTGAGACCGAAGCTACTCCCGCTTCGCGTTCGCCGACTGATTGTGCCCAGCCGCGCCTGCGTACTTGACTCAGCTGGGTCGCAGTGAAAGATGCCCCGTGAAGTCCTCGGTGCAGCCTGTCTGGCTCTTCCCATGCCAAAAGTATCTGAGCCGCTGAGCCGGCTTTCATGGACAAAGTAGCTCCTGCCGGGATGGAGTCGCGCAGGCCTACCGGGCGTTCTGCGGCTGCAACGCAAATTCGTTGGTCGCCCTGCCTGCGGTAAAGCTGGGCGGATTCCTTAGTGTGATCGCGCAGAGCATTAAGAATGGGAGCTGCCGACGCCAGGAGTCTGTCCTCGCCAGCGGCTGAGGAGAGTTCTGCTAATCGGGGTCCCAAGATGAATCGCCCTTGGATATCGCGTGCCACGAAGCGGTGATATTCCAATGCCACTGCGAGTCTGTGCGCTGTGGGGCGAGCTAGATGTGTTGCCGACACCAACTGGGCAAGGGTAGCCGGTCCTGATTCAAGGGCACTAAGTACCAGCGCGGCTTTGTCGAGTACACCGACGCCGCTGGTATTTTTCGCTTTGTCCATAGACTGATATTGCCATCTCAGTGAGCAAGATTGCAAGTATCGTGGTCAGAAATCCCCTGGTGAAGGACCGGAAATCAGCAAAGGAGTGAGGCAAATGGGTAAAACCTTGGCAGAAAAAGTTTGGCAAGACCACGTGGTTTACCATGGCGAAAATGGGGCCCCCGACCTCCTTTACATTGATCTGCACCTGTGCCACGAAGTGACTTCGCCGCAAGCATTTGACGGTTTGAGGCAAGCTGGCAGAACGGTGCGCCGCCCAGATCTCACGATTGCCACGGAGGACCACAACACTCCGACGCTGAACATAGACCTACCCATTTCGGATCCGACTTCGCGGCTGCAGCTGCAGACACTGCGCGATAACGCCGAGGAATTTGGCATTAGGCTGCACCAGTTAGGAGATGCTGACCAAGGAATCGTCCACGTGGTTGGGCCCCAATTAGGACTTACTCAACCGGGCATGACGGTAGTCTGCGGCGATTCGCACACCTCAACTCACGGTGCGTTTGGAGCCTTGGCGTTTGGCATCGGTACCTCGCAAGTGGAACATGTCCTGGCTACGCAGACGCTGCCAATGCAACCGTTCAAGACAATGGCCGTAACAATTAATGGCCACCTCCCGGCTGGGACCGGAGCAAAAGACATCATCTTGGCAGTCATTGCCAAGATCGGTACCGGTGGCGGAGCCGGTTACGTCATCGAATATCGGGGGAGCGCGATCGAAGAGCTGTCCATGGAAGGGCGCATGACAGTTTGCAACATGTCTATTGAAGCGGGCGCTCGTGCCGGCATGATCGCGCCAGACGAGGTTACCTTCGAGTATCTGAAGGGACGTCCGCATGCTCCGGAAGGTAAACAGTGGGATGAGGCCGTTGAGTACTGGAGGGGGCTGCACTCTGATCCGGATGCCATTTTCGACGCCGAGATAGTCCTGGAAGGGGAAGAATTGGAACCTTTCGTCACCTGGGGCACTAACCCTGGACAAGGGGCTCCTCTGAGTGGGTATGTGCCGGATCCAGAAACATTCTGCGATGAAACTACCCGTGCCAGCGCCCGCAGAGCGGTGCAGTACATGGGACTCACCCCAGGCACGGCGCTGCGTGACATAAAAATTGACACGGTGTTTCTTGGTTCGTGCACCAACGGTCGTATCGAAGATCTACGGGCTGCCGCCGAAATTGTGCGAGGGCGCCACAAAGCTAGCGGTGTGCGCATGCTAGTCGTCCCCGGATCGGCTCGGGTGCGACTGCAGGCAGAAGCGGAGGGGCTGGACAAGATCTTCAAAGATTTCGGGGCCGAATGGCGCAACGCAGGGTGCTCTATGTGTCTCGGCATGAACCCGGACAAACTGCGTGAAGGAGAAAGGTCGGCCTCGACCTCAAATCGCAACTTCGAAGGAAGACAGGGCAAGGGTGGGCGTACTCACCTAGTGTCCCCGCTGGTAGCAGCCGCTACTGCCGTGCGCGGCACCCTGTCATCGCCAGCAGACCTGTAAGGAGAGGGAAATGGAAAAGCTGATAAAGCACACCGGAATCGGAGTGCCCCTGCGGCGCTCCAACGTGGATACCGATCAGATCATCCCCGCAGTTTTCCTAAAGAGAGTAACGAAGACTGGTTTTGCTGATGGCCTTTTTGCTTCCTGGCGGAATCGGCCTGACTTTGTTTTGAACAATCCCGCCTATGCCCAGGGCAGCGTGCTGGTAGCAGGGCCTGATTTTGGAACCGGGTCCTCGCGCGAACATGCGGTGTGGGCGCTCAAAGACTACGGCTTTCGAGTGGTGTTATCGCCAAAGTTTGCAGACATATTTCGCGGTAATGCCGGAAAACAGGGGCTGGTAGCCGGAGTGATTTCGCCCTCGGATCTGGAAGAGGTCTGGCAGCGCCTGGAGGCGCATCCCGGTATGGAAATCAGCGTGGACCTCACTGACAGGTCAGTGCGCGCCGGCGACTATTCTTGTCATTTTGAACTGGATGATTACACGTGTTGGCGCATCATGGAAGGGATGGACGACATCTCGATCACGCTTGCACATGTGGGCGAAATTGATGCCTTCGAAGCTGCCCGTCCAGGCTTCAAACCAGTGACCTTACCCGCTAAACATTTGCCATCAGCGAAGGTGGAAGCAGCTAGACCAAACGTAGAATAAACTCGTATAGTCTTTGCCGCATCTAATTGGAGGAAGTATGGGTGGAATTTTGCGTGTCAACGGCGGGAAACCCCTCAAGGGGCGTATCCGAGTCCGTGGCGCTAAGAACTTTGTTCCCAAAGCCATGGTTGCGGCTCTACTAGGCGATGGGCCCTCGGTACTCCGTTCTGTTCCCCTGATTCGCGACGTGGACGTGGTCAGTGGCCTGCTGCAGTTGCACGGGGTCAAGATTGACTATGACCAGGCTGGTGGTGTCCTCAAGATGGATCCCACAAATGTCGATTCTGCTCACGTGGCCGACATTGATGCTCACGCCGGCTCGTCCAGAATTCCAATTCTGTTTTGTGGACCGCTGTTGCACAGGTTGGGGGAGGCCTTTATCCCAGACTTAGGTGGTTGCAACATTGGTGGCAGGCCGATCGATTTTCACCTGAATATTCTTCGCGGCTTCGGAGCGATCGTCGACAAGATGGAGGCGGGTATCCATCTGCGTGCTCCGAATGGGCTGAAAGGCACGGTAATTGAGCTGCCCTACCCCTCGGTTGGAGCCACAGAGCAGACGCTACTCACCGCTGTACGTGCGGAAGGTATCACCGAGCTGCGCGGTGCAGCCGTTGAACCCGAGATCATTGACTTGATCAACGTCCTCCAGAAGATGGGCGCCATTATTTCGGTAGATACCGACCGCGCCATCAGGATTGAGGGCGTGAAGCGCCTTACCGGATACAGTCACACTTCTTTGCCTGATCGCATCGAGACCGCTTCCTGGGCGTCTGCCGCTCTGGCTACAAAGGGAGACATCTTTGTCGAGGGCGCTCACCAGGGGGACATGACGACGTTCCTGAACGTGTTCCGCAAGGTAGGCGGCGCTTTCGAGGTGGACGAGGACGGCATCCGCTTCTACCATCCGGGCGGCGCGCTAAAGTCGATTGCCCTAGAGACGAACGTGCATCCGGGCTTCATGACCGATTGGCAACAGCCGCTTGTCGTTGCGCTTACTCAGGCTGAGGGGTTGTCAATTGTTCACGAGACGGTCTACGAGAACCGTTTTGGTTTCACTTCTGCATTGCGTGAAATGGGCGCAACAATCCAGGTTTACCGCGAATGTCTAGGCGGTCTGGAGTGTCGCTTTGGGCAGCGGAACTTCTTCCATTCGGCGGTAATCTCGGGTCCCACCCCGCTCCACGGGGCCGATATTGAAATACCTGATCTGCGCGGTGGCTTTTCGCATCTGATTGCTGCTCTTGCAGCTGAGGGCACTTCCAATGTGCGGGGTATCAATATGATTTCGCGTGGTTACGAGCATTTCATCTCTAAGTTGGAGGCTCTGGACGCTGACGTGGAACTGGTGCAGTGAGTCTGTCTTTTGCTGTTTTGGCCTCTACCCGTTCGGGTAGGGGCCACTCTGCTAGATGCCTCCGGCAGGTAGTCAAAGAACTGTCGAGGCGCGGTAACGTCTTACTGGCTCAGCAAGTCTCGTGGGCTAAGGAAGTCAGCCAGGTAGTGGAGCATGCCTGCGCGCTGGACATAGACGTGGTTGTAGCTATTGGCGGAGACGGGTTTGTGGCTGCCTGTGCCCCGACGGTTGCGGCATGGCAGAAGATATTGCTGCCTATTCCTGCGGGCAGCGGCAACGACTTTGTCCGCTCGGTGGGGCTGCCTTTGGATGTGGGGGAAGTGTTTGCCGGGTTTGAAGGATACTGTTCCCGGCAGGTAGATATGCTGCGGGTCACAGGACAAAGTGGCCAAGTTAAGTACTGTTTAGGGGCGGTTTCTACAGGTATAGATGCGGCGATTAACGCCGCGGCTAACGCTTCTAGAATTCCGGGTGCACTGGGGTATCGGTCGGCTCTTCTTCAAGCCGCGCTCCGATACAAGCCCTTCCCGTATCTAATTGAGTTTCGCGATGAAACTGGGCAGCGGCGGAGGTATCGCCATCACGCGTATTTAGCTACCTGCGCTAATACTTCTGTCATTGGCGGTGGCATCAAGATTGCTTCGGGGAGCCTCGGCGATGGAATGTTTGAACTGGTCACGTTCCGCAAGCCGCCGTCCGTAAGGAAGATCCTCCAGGCTGTTTCCATGGCGAACGCCGGTAAGATACAGGAAAACGAATTCTACGAGGTGACCCGGCTGGCGTGGGCGAAAATTACCCCGTTGGTCCCCATTGTTGCGTATGCCGACGGCGATGCGCTTTGGCAAGGGAGCGTTGAGGTGGCCACTGCGTCGCAAAGATTGAAAGTGCTAGCGCCTGTAGAATAGGGCCCATGCGAGAGTTCGGATCTTTCTACAAATTCTGTTTCAATGTTGCCAAGACTGCGGTGGCGGCTATTACTAAGAAGGATTGGGCTGGCCAAGAGCATCTGCCGGAAGGTGGCTTCATTGCCGTGTCTAACCATGCCACTAATTTCGATGCGCTGACTTTCATGTATTTTCTAGGTGAGGCCGGAATCCCGCCTAGGATGCTTGCAAAGGCTGAGTTATTCGACATTCCGGTGTTGGGAGCCATCATGCGGAAGTGCAAGCAGGTGCCCGTATACCGAGGTTCCGACAGGGCCGGTGATGCCCTGGCAGGGGCTGAGAAGGCTTTGCTGGCTGGCGAATGTGTCGGTATTTTCCCTGAGGGGACACTTACCGAGGATCCGAATTTCTGGCCTATGAGGGGAAAAACCGGGGCAGCAAGGCTCGCCCTGCGCACGCATGTTCCCGTTATCCCTATCGCACAGTGGGGCGCCCTAGAAGTGCTCCCGCAGCGGTCGTCGAAGTGGAAGCTGTATCCCCCGACGAAGATCACGATGAGGGCGATGGAACCGGTATACCTAGAGGATCTGTACGAGCGAGGCGTCGAAGATCACGAGGCTGTCAAAGAGGCGACTGCACGAATCATGAAAGCCCTAACGCAGGGGGTTGCTCAGATTCGCGGGGAAGTACCTCCGGCCCAGCCGTTCGAACCAACTAAGAAATCTCGTTCCAAGCGTCCGTACAAGAAGCGGTCTATTTGGCAGCGGTTGCGTAAGCCTTTTGACTAGCGTGGCTGAGGCAATAACGGGCAGGTGATAACGTGGCGGGCGTGGGAACAAGCAAAGAAGCTGCGATTATTGGGGCCGGCGCTTGGGGCAAAGTATTTGCATCGCTGATGGTGCAAGCGGGTACGAAAGTCAGCGTTTGGGCGCGTAATTCCCGATCTTTTCAGGGACTCGATTCAAGCTGTTTTGCCTCCACTGATTTGCACCGGGTGCTCACAGGCCAATCCGTCCTAGTGATGGCTTTGCCATCGGCTGCGGTACGTCAGGTAGCTAGCAGACTGGCACTGCCAAAAGACGTTACTGTGGTGTCCTTGTCTAAGGGGCTAGAAGCAGAAACGAACCTCTTTATGGCAGACGTGTTAGCCGATGCTTTGCGGATTGATCGCAGTCAGGTCGTGGTGGTCTCTGGACCAAATCTTTCTGCCGAGATCGCAGAAGGGCAGCCGGCTGGCGCGGTAGCAGCATGTTCGGATTTGGCGCGGGCGCAGCAGGTATGCCCGCTCTTTTCTACGCCGCTGTTTCGGCCTTATCTTTCGACGGATGTGATTGGCGCCGAAGTCGGCGGAGTAGTCAAAAATGTCATTGCGGTGGCGGTAGGGGCTGCTGCTGGAATGGGGTATCAGACAAATACTCGCTCCATGCTGATCACCCGTGGGCTTGCAGAGATGGCTCGCTTTGGAAAAGCACTGGGGGCAGATGAGGCAACGTTCCTCGGGCTGGCTGGTGTCGGAGATCTAGTAGCTACCTGTTCGTCAGCAAAGTCTAGAAATTTTACTTTTGGGTTCAACATGGGATCCGGAATGGCCCGGGAGCAAGCCTTCAAAGTCTCGGCGGGTGTGGTTGAAGGGGCCCGTTCTGCAAAGGCGGTGATCACTATTGCGCGGGCTCGCGGAATAGAGATGCCTATCACTGAAGCAGTAGCGAAAGTAGTATTTGAAGGCGGTTCCATAGCTGATATGGGTGAATATCTGATGGGTAGATCACGCAAGATGGACGGTGTAGACATCAAACTTGTTTAGCAAGGCAAGTTGTACGGGAAGAAGGGGAAAACTGCGGTACCGTAAAACGGTGAACTCTTCCCAAATGAAACCGCGTGTGCTGATTGTATTTGGCGGTCGCTCTGGTGAGCACTCAATCTCATGCTCTACCGCAGCGGGTGTCCTCGAGAACATCGACCGTTCTAAGTTTGACGTCCTTACGGTCGGAATTACTCCGGAGGGAAAGTGGGTAAATGTGCCCGACGACCCGACGTTGTACCGGCTTGAGGGCGACAGCGGGGCAACTATCGCCGGAGACAAGTCGCGGATGGACATCGTTCCAGGCGAGGGGCGCGCCCTCGAAATCATTTTGGAAGAGGGCGAGATCGTAGAAGCTGCAGATCTGGGAAATGTCGATGTGGTTTTTCCTCTTCTGCACGGACCGTATGGCGAAGACGGCACCATTCAGGGCATGCTCGAGATGGCGGGGCTGCCGTACGTAGGCTGTGGAGTGCTCGCCTCTGCTGCTTGCATGGACAAGCCGACTACCAAAACTATCCTTACCGAGCAGGGAATTCCGGCCGGCCGCTGGCAGCTGGTAACTGACTATCAGTGGCGCAGTGATCAGGATGGAGTCCTCTATCGGCTGGGGGCCTTAGGGCTGCCGGTATACGTAAAGCCGGCTCGCGCTGGCTCATCGCTAGGGATCACAAAGGTTACGGCCGTAGAAGATCTTCCCGCAGCGATCGAGGAGGCACGCAGGCACGATCCGCGTGTCATCGTCGAAGCGTTGACTAAGGGGATCGAAGTGGAATGCGCGGTGTTGGGCGCTCCTGCCGGAGAACAGCCGAAAGCATCGGTTTTGGGGCAAATTGAGGTCAAGAACGAGCAGAAGTTCTATGACTACAAGACCAAGTACGTCGATCACGATGCTGTTTCTCTGGTCATCCCGGCGCCGCTGCCGGATGAGCTCATGAAGAAGGCTCAGGACATTGCGGTGGCGGCCTTTGATGCCATGGGGTGCGAGGGACTAGCCCGAGTGGATTGTTTCGCTGATCTTGAGACAGGGCAGATCACTGTAAACGAGATCAACACTATGCCCGGTTTCACGCCGTTTTCTATGTATCCGCTGCTATGGCAAGAGGCAGGTATGAGTTACTCTGACCTTATTACCAAACTAATCGAACTAGCTTTACAGCGCCCTCAGGGCCTGCGTTAAGGGGTATAGAAATAATGAGCAAACCGCGGCTAAATTTGGTGACATGTACCGAATTTCCAAACTTGCAAAGCGATGACGAGGGGCTCCTTGATGCTCTCTCGGATCGCGGCTTGGACCCTTATGTAGTGTGCTGGGACGACAAGTCGGTGGACTGGTCGGATTCTGCTGCGCAGGTTACTCGTTCGGTACGCGATTATCCGCGCAGGCGGAAGGAATATCTACAGTGGGCGCATTCCGTACCCAGGTTGCTAAATCACCCCGATATTCAGGAATGGAATTCGGACAAGCACTACTTGCAGCAGCTGGAAAAGCTGGGGCTTCGCATAATTCCTACTACGTGGCTTGAACCCAGCATGGGGCTTACTAAGCACCAGGTGCATTCTCGTTTCCCTGCCAGCGGCGATTTCGTGATCAAACCGGCGGTTTCCTCAGGCGGTCGGGACATGGGCCGTTACACTGCCAATACTGTTTCGCACAGGCAGAAGGCGCTTGCACAGGCTATGGATCTTCTGTCCAGTGGCGAGACCGTGATGGTGCAGCGCTACATTGATGAGGTAGACGAGCATGGCGAAATGTCTCTGGTTTACATCAACGGGATCATTTCTCACGCCGTGAAGAAGAGGGCGATGCTGCATCCTGCCGAGACTCGCGACGACGAGATCTATGACGAGGTGATTGTGTCCCAGACCGGTACCGAACGAGAGTGGCATTGGGGCGAAGAGATCCGTACCGCGCTGCACGCGCATGTGAGGGCTCGCCTAGGACGCGACGAGCAGTTCTTGTTTAACCGCATCGACCTAGTCGAGGACGGCAAGGGCGGCTACTACGTGATGGAAGTTTCGCTAGTGGATGCGCTCCTTTATTTGAAGGACACGGAGGGCGCGCTCGACACCTTTGCCGACGGTATTGCAATGCGTGCTTTCTGGTAAAGATCTCGGGGCCTCGCCCGTATTTTACGTAAAAAGGTGCTCCGCCACAGTAACTGTGGCGGAGCACCTTTGTGTGTAGGGCCTATTCGATACCTGCTGCTGTTAGGTAGAGCAGAGCAAGGTTCAGGCAGACAATCAGCGCGGTGATGATGAATCCGATTACCTTGATTGCGGTGGAATCAACGTATTCGCCCATGATCTCTTTCTTCGCGGTGTAACGCATTAGAGGGATGATGGCGAAGGGAATGCCCACGCTCAGTAGCGCTTGGCTCCATACGAGAGCGAGGGTTGGGTCCATGCCGGCCCCCACGATAATTAGTGCGGGAATTAGGGTTACTAGTCTGCGCACTACCAAGGGGACCTTGACGTGCAGCAGTCCCAACATAATTTCCGACCCTGCGTATGCACCCACGGAAGTTGACGCTAGCCCCGAGGCTAGAAGACCAATGCCAAAGATGATTCCCATTCCACTGCCAAGGTGGGAAACGATGGCTCCGTGTGCGCCCTCGATAGTGTCAGTGCCTTTTACGCCAAATAGGGAAGAGGCCGCAAGTAGCAGAAGACCAATATTTACTAATCCGGCAAGAATTAGTGCCCAAGTAACGTCAAACTTGCTGGCCCGCAGCAGTCGCTTCAAGCTGTGTGAGCGATCTGCAAAACGGTGGTTTACCAGCGAGGAGTGAAGGTAGATGGCGTGAGGCATTACTGTTGCGCCCAGCATGGAGGCGGCAAGCAGAACTGTCTCGGTGCCCTTTAGGCGCGGAACTAGGCCGCCTAGGGTACCGCTTGCAGAGGGCGGATCTAGCACGAGGCCAGCCATGAATCCGAAGGTGATAACTAGGAGCAATCCGAGCACCACACGTTCAAAAATGTGTTGGCGATCTTCTCCTTGTACCAGCAGCAACAGAATCGATACGAAGCCGGTGATGATTGCGCCTGTCAGGAGCGAAACATTGAAGAGCAAGTTCAGGGCGATAGCCCCGCCAATAACTTCAGCAAGGTCGGTAGCGGCAGCTACGATCTCGGCTTGTAGCCAGAAGGCAATGCGCGACCGTTTGGCCATGCGGTCCCCGAGTAGCTGGGGGAGGGACTTTCCTGTTACTAGGCCGAGCTTTGCGCTCTGATACTGAACTAGAACCGCCATCGCATTGGCTAGCACCAGTACCCATACCAGGAGGTAGCCGTACTTTGCGCCGGCAGTGATGTTTGCTGCGACGTTGCCGGGGTCGACGTACGCAACAGCGGCAACGAATGCAGGGCCAAGGAGCGCAATCATTCGCGCTTTTGCCCCGGTTGCTTCCGGGGCAGATTTTTCAAGTGTAGCTGTAGACATTATTTAGCATACCCGTGTTAGATTGTTCGACTACACGAACTTTAGTTCCAAACGTTTCTCTTAGGCAAGTTTGTCCAGTTCAGCGTGATTGTTGTAAGGGGCAGTAGGGGGCGGGCCTTGCTGAGCAGTTAAACAAAAAGGCGGCTAGCTTACGCTAGCCGCCAGACTGGGGTGGCTGACGGGACTCGAACCCGCGACGTCCTGGACCACAACCAGGTGCTCTACCAGCTGAACTACAGCCACCATTGTCACCAACAGGCAACGGATTAGATGTTACACAATGTTGGTGCCAAGAAGCAAAAAACTGAGGGCGTGTTTCACCTCACCATAGGGATCAGCGAACCTCGGGGTCTCCGAGCGCCTCGGTTTCTTGCTTGGTGTGCTCTACTGCTTCCTTCGCTACCTGCTTGCACTCCTCGCTGGTCGGCCCATCGTCGTGTGGCCACAGTAGCTCTTTGTAATAGCGCAGTTCCTGAAGTGATTCGATGATGTCGGCAAGTGCTCGGTGCCCACCGTGCTTCTCGGGAGCGTGGAAGAAGCTGCGTGGGTACCACCTGCGGGCAAGCTCTTTCACGGACGATACGTCAATTACTCGGTAGTGCAAGTAGTCGATTACTTCGGGCATTTCCTTGGCTAGGAAAGTCTTGTCAGTGCCAATGGAATTGCCTGCCAGGAGTGCCTTACCTGCGGTAGGGACGAAACGCTTGATGTAGTCAAGCACTGCCTGTTGCGCAGTGGCAACGTCGACTCCACCATCCAGCTCTTCCAGAAGACCGGAAGTGGTGTGCATGTTGCGCACGAAGTCATTCATGTTGTCGAGCGCGCTCTGTGGTGGCTTGATCAAGATGTCGAAGCCAGCATCGAGCATCTTTAGATTTGCATCGGTAACAATTACCGCCACCTCAATTAGGCAGTCCTTGTCCAAATCGAGGCCGGTCATCTCGCAATCTATCCACACCAGGGGAGTGCCCTGGACAGTTTTTTCACTACTCATACATCTAACACTAGATCTTTTCGGTTACGTTTTGCTCACTGGTTGTAACTGCGGGACCGGGTGGAAGGGCGGTAGTGCCCCAAATAACATCCCTATCCCGCCGGGTAGGGGTAGTCAGAGTAGTAATTTCTGTGGCAAAGCCGCTAAAGTGGGGGCGTTGCCTCCGTAGCTCAATGGATAGAGCAAGGGCCTTCTAATCCCGAGGTTGCAGGTTCGAGTCCTGTCGGGGGCGCCACTCGTCACCGGGCGCAGGCGTCATGAGTGCCCAAGGGGTTGTGTTGAATAGTGTTGCGATCGACTCAAGGTCGCTGATCTTCCACTCTGTCTTCCCGGTCATTCGGTTAGAGATTTGAGTCTGATTGATCCTTAACGCCCTTGCTAAATCTGATCCGGTCCATCCTGCCCGCGTTAAAAGCAGCTTGATATTAAGGGTAGTGATATCGCCTGCCGAGGTCGGTCTCGCCAATAGTGTAGTGCTCATGCTGTTACCTTATTCGATTAGCGCATAGTCTAGCAAGGTGTGGAGCATCTTATTGCATAATTGATAATTACATGCTTGTAAGTTGTGCGAAAAATGCATAGCATACGCAATATGAACACTACTCAAACGAACGTGTGCGATCGAGTGCGCGAGTATATGGCCGCCGAAGGGATTTCGCAGTCGGTCTTAGCTTCCCGTTTAGGTATGTCGCAACCTTCCTTTAATCGGCGCCTCAACGGGCTTACGGCGTTTAGCGTCGCTGATCTCGAGGCCCTGGCTGGCCTAGGCATTCAGTTGGTCATAACACCCCGTTTTCTTGCTGGTGTTACGGCTGAGTCGCCTCACCCGATTAGGGGGCGTGATGATGAGTAACCCGGATCGTTTTAGGTCTTTGCATGATGCTGCCGATGCCCTAGGCGAGGTTTTGCCGGTCCTTGGCGTGGCTTACATGGGTAGGGATTTACCGGTAGGTGTCGAATATGCCCTTAGGGATCTAGAGACACGGGCCCTGTTAGTCGAGAAGCTTATTAGCCGCACTCTCGAGAAGGAGTCGAGTGATGAGGGCTATTAAAGTTCGTCGCGTCCTGATTTGGGGCCTGCTGCTGCTGACCGTCCTTTTCATTATCGGGGGCGTGCTAGGCGTTTGGTTTGGCCTATATGGAGCTGATCCGATTACCCGGTCTTATGGAGTAGCTATCTTCCTGTTGTCCTCGATTGCTTGCCTTTGGGCGGCGCTCGGTCTATTCATCCTTGACTCAATCGAGATGGGCGCATGAGGCCCGCTACCGCTGGGATGCCCGGCCCGATGCTTATAGGGATGCTCTCACATGCCGGTTGGGGCCCTCTGACCGGTCGCCGATGGCAAGGGGTGCGTTCAACACTGCGCGCTCTAGTGGACCATCTTTACAAAACGCCGAGTTTGAGCGGACGGGGTACAGCGTATCAGATTAGCGTCCGTACCGGCCTTTCAAAGGACTGGACACGGCGTTGTCTTTGGGTACTCGAGGGCCTCGGTGTCATTACCTGGAACCGGGGCGGTGTTATTGATGGCAAGCCCACTGCTGGCACATTCCGTGTCTCTAAACGCGCCCTTGCTGCCCTGATTAATCTTGCCCGCCCGATCAATGACGAGAACACTCGCCGGCACCGCCTCGAGACCTCAAAGCGCTTGGCCAATCTGTACAAACTGTGTTTCAGAAATCGCGGCAAGCGTTTACCCAGCTCAGACCAAGAAGAACTAGGTAAAGACCCTCACACCTTAAAGGGTGGTGAGTGTACCCACTCAACTCACCGCCGAAGTATCTCACCTAAGAAAGGTAAAGAAATGCCAGCTATTCCGAGTATCTCGCCAGATCGATTAGCGGGCGTGCATTGCTCCCACGGCTTTGCCCGCCCTGATCGGTGTCCGCAATGCAAGCTAAACCACTTACCGCCTAATCTGTTTGCCGAGTGGGACGCGCAGCGCAACAAAGCAGCAGGCGGGGCACTAAACCCGGCTGCAGCGGCCGAGCCGGCTCTTATGGGTACTTCTGCTGACCCGGATGTCGCACAGCTCGAGAAGCAGGGATACGCCGGGCCTGCCCTCGCTCTTGCAATGGCAAGGAGGAAGCGCGCATGAGAGAAGTCGAAGAAATCGAAGCGGCTAAGATGGCTATTGATCTATTGACTGACGGTATGCACCGGATAGCGGGCGGCTCGCCGTATTCGATGAGTTGCCAGCAGATTAGCTTTTCTAACGCTCTCGCATCGGCGCGGGACATCCTTCGTATTGGTGTAGCGACTTATCGGATGGATATCCAGGGCTATGAGACCGATTAATGATAATCGCCTTTGGACCCCGGCCGAGGCCGCCGAGGTGCTAGCCGTGTCACCTTGCCAGCTCTCGCATATGAGGAAGCGGGGTACCGGCCCCGCCTTTGTCAAGGTGGGTAGGTCAGTACGGTACGTCCCGGCGGATGTGGCCAGGTATATTACCGAGCGGCGCCGGGGCGGTACACTGCCCGCTACTGGGGTAATATCATGAGGTGCGGCGAGGACTGGCTCACTCGGTCTGGTAAAGCGCGCCGCGCGTTCACTCTCGAGTTGCTCCGGCTGTATGGCTGGCGCTGCTGCATCTGTGGTCTACCGATCAGGCCGGGCGATGAGTCCGTCGAACATCTAACACCGAGGTCTAAAGGCGGGCTGACGACCCTCGAGTCTTGCCGGCCGGCCCATCGGCGCTGTAATAGCTCGGTCGGTAATCGCGGATACGCGGGGCCGGGGGGCCTAATCGAGTCTGGGCTTGGATACTTCACATGAGACCGCGATGTTACGGCTGGCCGCGCGGGCGTGTTTTTTCGCTCGAGGCTGGGGCGGCTCCACCTCGCCCCTGCCGGACTTCCCTCCCCAAACCCACTATTAAAACCGGCCTGAAACCCATCCGAAAGAAGGCCCGCCCAGTATGGATGAATTGGCATTATTTAGCGTAAAAACCCCAGAAAAAAATGAGATTATCGGCGATGTCGAGCAATCATTTAAAACCCAGATCGAATACCTAGAAAAAACCGGGGTAATGAACGCGGCCCAGGCCGGCCTAAAAACTCTGGTCCTCAGATCAGCCCGCGCGGTAGACCGGATCAAACCAACAGACGCCGCAAGCGGGCAAGCCAACCTCATAAAAGCTTTGAACGAGGTATCGGCCCGCCTTCCAGAGCCAAAAAGCGAGGAAGTAAGTGTGATTGATCGGCTTACCGAGCTTTTCGCCGCTGACACGGACGAACCCGGCCCCTTCGACGTGGCACCAACTGATTAGGCTCGCTCATGGCTACTACACTTCGGACTTTTACGCATTTCCCCGCCCCAGCTCACGCGCCCCGCCGCGACTACTCTTATTACACCGAGGAACCCTCTATAACCCGCGTTGCCCGTGCCCTCGGCTTTGAACCCATGCCCTACCAACGGCACATATGGGCTATCGGAACAGAATACCGCCGTGACTCGAGAGGGCGGCGAGTCTACCATTACAACGATGTGCTTGTATCGACCCCGCGCCAATCCGGTAAAACAACCCTACTTAGACCGTTGCGCGTGTACCGGATGGTAATAAACCCGGCTACTCATCTTTTCTGCACCGCCCAGACCCAAAAACACGCCTCAAAGCGCATGTTAGACATGGTCGACGCGGTAGATCACTCTATAATTGGGCCTCTTTTTCACCCTCGGCGGGGTAAAGGCGACGCCGGCCTAACCCTTACCTGTAACGGCGCTGACCTGGCCCAGTTCACCCCGAACGAGGAAGCCGTCCACGGTGAAACCACCCCGTACGTTGATCTCGATGAGATCTGGAACTTTACCGCCGATCAGGGCCGGGCGATTATGGGCGGGATCAGACCCGCGCAGATCACCCTACACGGCCAAGCGCAGCGGTGGTACACCTCGACCAAAGGGACGGCCGCATCAACGTTCATGAACGGTATGGTTGGCGCGTCTTTGAAAGGTGAAACCCCGCGCCTGGCTTATTTTAGCTGGGAAATGGCCGAGGGCGCCGACCCATACGATCCGGCCGTCTGGTGGTCCTTTCACCCCGCTTTAGGTAACACGATTACCGAGGAAGCCCTCCGCGATGAAATCGACCTACCGAGAGGGGAATGGCTTAGAGCATACTGTAACCGGCTTACTGAGGTTGCTGCGACCCTCATGCCTTTGGAGGATTGGGACCTACTCGCCGAGGACTTTCCCAAGCTGGCCCCGCCGGCCCTGGAGGACGTGACAGTAGGGTTTGATCTCGCCGCCGGTAATGAGTGCGCAGCGGTAGTTGCCTCATGGACCACCCCGACCGGCCGGCCCGTCGGCAAGCTATTGCACCAAGCCCCCGGTACCGGGTGGGTAAAAGACTACCTCGAGGACCTTACCGCGCGCGGGGTAAAAGTCTTTGCCGCTGACTCGAAAGGCCCCGCCGCCCGCCTTGTTGACGCACTCGCCGACCAATTACCCGTTAAGGCGCTTAGCTTTTCCGAGCGTGCCCTTGCCGATCAGACTCTCCTAACTGCCGCCCGTGACGAGGCAAAGCTAATCCAAGACGGATCAAAAGCTTTTCGGATCGCTATCGCTAACGCCCAAATACGCCGCCGCAACGGAGTTGATCTATTCGACCGCGACCGGTCGACCGCTCCGATACCCTCCCTAATCGCTCTCTCGATAGGCATATATGCCCATACGCACCAAGTCGCCGAGGTAACCCCGCTGATCGTAGCCTAGGCGGATCGTAAAGGCCCGTAAAGGCCTGTAACGGTTGCCCAGCCTGGCCAAACGCGCGCCCGGCGGCCTAGCCTCTGGGCTATGAGCATTACCCGCGCGATTAGCCAATGGCTGAAAGGCCCAACCGCAACCCGACAAGCTGCCGGCGGGGCTGGGATAAGCATCCCTCCGGCCCTAAGACGCTCCGAAAACGCCTCGCTTTCGGTATCGGCGGCATGTGGCCTGTCTGGTGTCTATCGCGCGATCCAGATCATCGCGACCTCCGTCGCCCAGCTACCCCTACAAGTCGAGCGATCCGGCACTACCGTCACCGAGGGAGTTCCCCCGTACGTTCGCCGCCCGAACCTACATCAATCCCGCTCCGACTTCCTCGAGGCCCTTGCCCTGTCCCTAGCATCCGGGGGAAATGCCTACATTATGGCAACCGGACAAGGCCGGGACATGCTACTCGAGGCCCTCAACCCCGCCGAAGCCACCCCGATTGTAGACCCAAAAACCGGGGCAAAAACAGTTTCGTATCGGGGCCGGACCTACGGCGCGGACCGTATCCAGCACCTAGCGCTAATGCCCCTGCCCGGCTCTCTCTTTGGTCTCGGCCCGATCCAGGCCGCCCGCGTCGAGCTCGCCGGCGCTTTGGACATGCGCGACTATGCCGCTAAGTATTTCCGCGATAGTGGCCAGCCAGCCGGAATCTTGACTACCGACCAGGACGCAACCCAAGACCAGCTAAAAGCCATGCGCAACGCGTGGAACTACCGGGACGCCGACGGGGTGCCCTTGCCGGTCGAGGACAACCCCGCCCGTGTGCGAGTCCTGTCCAAGGGAATGCATTACACGCCCCTTTTCATCAACCCCCGCGATGCCCAATGGATCGAAGGCAGGAAGATGAGCGCGGTCGACATTAGCCGACTTTTCGGTATACCTGCCTCGCTCATGCTCGCCGCTGTCGAGGGCGGAAGCAAGACCTATTCCAACCTCGAACAAGAATGGTTGAGCTTTATCCGCTTCACCCTAATGACTTACACGCGGAAGATCGAGGAAGCCCTCACCGCCCTCGCCCCGAATGGGCAAACCATCCGATTCAACTTCGAGGCCTTCCTACGCCCCGATACCCTAACGCGCTATCAAGCCCACGAGATCGCCCTTAGAAACGGCTTCCTAACGCCTAACGAAGTCCGAAAGATCGAGGGCTTAAACCCACTCGAGGAAGATCAAACCAATGCAGAACACTAGCCCGCTAGAGGGACTACAGACCCGCGCTCTGGCTGACCTTACCGCCGATAACACCGGCGGGGCCGAAGGACGGACCATTACCGCGCTTGCTGTCCCGTACGATACCGAGACGACTCTTTGGGACGGCCTCAAAGAGAAGTTCGCGCCCGGCTCTATCGATGACACCGGCGCGATACTGCGCTATGGGCATACCGAGCCGATCGGCCGAATTATCAAAGCCGAGGACACGGACGCCGGCCGCGTCATTACTGCTGAGATTAGCGATACCGCGCGCGGGCGGGATATCGCAACCCTCATAACTGACGGTGTCTTAACCCGCATGTCCATAGGATTTGACGGCCTCGAGCACACCGAAACCGTCCAGGACGAGGCCACCCTCATAACCTGGACGGCTGTCAAAGCTCGAGAGTATTCGGTTGTCGAGTTCCCAGCATACGAAACCACCCAGATTACAGAAATTAGAGAAAGGCCAACCATGCCAACTGAGACCCAGACCCTGACCCGCTCCGACCTGACCACCGTGACCGACCCGCTAAGGGAACAGGTCGAGGACCTCAGCCGCGACCTCGCCCAGCTGCGAGAAGCCACCAGACCAGACGAGACCGAGGGCATCCCCTTCGTATTCCGCTCTCTTGGTGAGTATGCTCACGCCCTAATTGGCAAGGAATCCCGTCCTGGCGCGACCGAGCTCGCCAAGCGCGCATATGAGGGCGCGGTCATCGGCGATACCGTCGCCCGCCCTGCCTGGCTTGGCAATCTCGAGCGGCGCATCGAGCTAAAACAGCCCGTGACCAACCTTTTCACCCACACAACCGACCTGCCCGCCGAGGGGATGACGGTCGAGTACGCTCAGCGTAAAGGAGAGAGCACTGTCAAGGTTGGGGTACAGGCCAACGAGGGGGACCCGCTGCCCCTTGGCAAGCCCGCCCAGTATGAAGTCAAGTCCGCCCCGGTCCTAACTTACGGCGGCGCCGGTAAAATGAGCTTCCAGGCCATTGACCGCTCGAGCGTCTCCCTACTGGATGACCTCCTCTACCTGCAGGCCCTCGAATACGGTAGGCAGATCGAAGCGAAAACCCGCTCAGTCTTTACCGAACGGGTGAAAGCTAACACTGCCCTTGCTGTCGGCTCGATCACCGCTGGCACCGTGAACGAATGGATCGACACGATCCTTGCATTACTTGCCGCCTATGACGACACCCCTTACCCGCTAGACGGGATCGCGGTCTCGCCGGCGGTCTACGCTGCCCTTGCCAAGCTCGAATACACGCCAAAGGCGCTACAGTTTACCGGCGCGCCGGATCGCC
This sequence comes from Actinomyces sp. UMB0138, assembly GCF_002849225.1. Classification (GTDB taxonomy): domain Bacteria; phylum Bacillota; class Negativicutes; order Veillonellales; family Veillonellaceae; genus Veillonella; species Veillonella parvula_H. The sequence goes on along the minus strand of NZ_PKMC01000001.1, from coordinate 1,006,905 downwards.
AACAGGGCACCCTAACAGTTGCTACAGGTAGCGCGACCTTCGCTAACCTTTCTGTTGTGCGCGTGCCAGGCTGGGCGGGTAATGCTGCTGCTGGCTTTGCCAAGGAAGCAATCGCGATCAAGGAAGCGCCCGGCGCGCCTCTAAGGTTGCAGGACACGAACGTCTTGGACCTTACCAAGGACTTCGCCGTCTATGGGTACGCCGCTCATTTCGAGCCCGCCCCGGCCGCTATCCGACCAATCACCTTTACCAAGGCCGAATAAATGGTTACCGCTACCGAGCTACGAGCATACCTGCGGGCCGGGCCAAAAGCCGACGAGGCTTTTGTTGTCTCCTGCCTTACCGCCGCGACCGGAACCGTCGAGCGTCACATCGGCACCGCCTCCGTACCGGAAGAAGTAAAAGACCAGGCAATCTTGCAGGTCGCCGGTAATCTCTGGGCTCGGCGTGCCCAATCGGCCCAGCCAGGCCTAGGCGAGGGGATCGAGAGCGCGCCAGCATACTATAGGCCAGCCCTGGACCCGCTAACCCCGGCCCGCCCGATCCTTGCCCCGTGGCTGAAAGGGGCGGGCCTAGCATGATACAAACCGCAATAGATGCAATGGCTGAGGCCGCCGCTGAGGCCCTCGAGGGGACCGGCGTCCCGATCATCACAGACCCGGCAGAGGTGATCCCAGCCCTGGCAGCCGATCAAATAATCCTATTTATTGCCCCGCCAACCGAGATAACCCCGATCACTTATGAACGGCGATCTTACAAGTTCGAGCCCGCCCTCATATCACCCAATAGCGAGGACGCGGCCGGGGCCGTCCTAGCCCTTGGTGAGATTCTCGAAGACCTCGACATGGACCTCGAGGCCGAGACCACAACCCTAGAAACTCTCCAGATTGGGGCCGGGCCGGCCTGGCCCGCCGCGATCATACACACGACGATCACCCTCTAAGAAAGGCAAACTATTATGGCTTCCAAACTCAAAGAGTCTCCCCGCATCCGCGGCAAGCGCCTAGGATTCAAACTAAACGAGACCGAATACTGGCCAGACATGTCCTCTGTAACCCTGGAACCGGTCGATAAAGACGATTCCGCTACCTTCGGGTCCATCAACGTAGGCGGAACCCCGATGCAGCTAAAAGTCGCCGGTATCCAGTCGACCGCTAAAGCCTCGCTTTGGCGCTTCCTGTTCGATCACGTTGGTGAAACAGTCCCGTTTATGATCGCGGTACACGGTAATGAAAAGCCCACCGACGACCAGCCGCACGTTACCGGTAAATGCACGATTGAAAAGCCTCCGGCCTTGTCTACAGAGGTTAACGAGACTGCGACTTTTGAGCTCGAGCTACCCGTCGAGGACTGGACCCTCACAGGCGGTACCGCCGCGCCTTTGGGCTAAAAATGAGTCGAGACAAGGGCGGCAAATACGCTGGCTTAAACGCCCGCATTAGCGGCCTAAACGAGACTATTAGGGACTTGAACCGGGCCGGCGCGGCCGCAACGGACATGCGTGATCTAATGCACTCTGTCGGCATGATTGTAGTACGCCGCGCCGCCGGACTCGTCCCATTAAAGACCGGGCGGCTAAAAGGCTCTCTCAGAGCCGGCCGAGGCAAAACTAAGGCTGTATCGAGGGCCGGCGGGGCGCGCGTGCCATACGCTCCGGTAATTAACTACGGGTGGCCGCGCCGGCGTATCCGCGCGGTGCATTTCCTCGACCAAGCCCTCCGAGATACCCGCGCCGCACAATTCCGCGCCTTCGATGAGGGCATCGAGAAACTACTAAAAAAGAACGGAATGAAATAAGAAAATGGACACCTCCGCAATGCTTGACCGCCTGACCATGGGCGAACTCGAACAATTTGAAAAAATTAGCGGACTACCAATGGACGAAATGGGTAGCCCTGGCACCCCTAAAGCTGGCCTACTAATCGCCCTCGCATACATTGCCGCCCGCCGTAACGGCACCGGCGAAACACTCGAGGATATCCGCGCCCTGCCAGTGAGCAAGGTCGAGGGCATCGTCGAGACCGTCCTCGGCGTCGAGGACGAGCCGGACCCTACCCAGCCGCTAGGCGACTAGCCGCCTTCTGCCTAGCGACAGGCCTACCCCCGTCCGAATACCGCGCCCTTACCCTCGCCGAATACACCGCCTTTTGCCAGCTAGTGAAAGAAAGAGCTAAACATGGCTAAACATACTGTTATCGTCTCTCTCCTTGCCGAGGTGAAAGACTTTACAAAAGGCTTTGAAGACGCCGCCAAAACCTCGAAAAGTTTCGGCGCGAAACTCGGCACCATTGGCAAGCTCGGCGCTGGCGCCGCCGTAGGGATTGGGACCGCGATAGCCGGCCTTGCCGCAAAAGGCGGCTTTGCACGCGCGATGAAACTCGAGGACGCGACCAAGAAACTCACCGCCCTTGGGGTCTCAGCAAGCAGGGTAAAACAGATCTCAGCGGACGCACTCAAAGCCGTAAAGGGAACAGCCTACGGTCTCGATGAGGCTTCCACGGCGGCGGCCTCGGCTTTCGCTGCTGGCATCAAACCCGGTAAAGACATGACCCGATACCTGACCCTTGTAGCTGACTCGGCTCAAATTGCCGGGGTTGGCATGGGCGAAATGGGCGCTATCTTCGGCAAAGTCGCAACTAACGGCCGCGTATCGGCTGAGGAAATGAATCAGATAGCCGACCGGGGCATCCCAATCTATAAAAAGCTTGCCGACCACTACGGCGTAACAGCGGACGAGCTCCGAAAGATGGTAGCCGCCGGTAAAGTCGATCTCGCCGGCTTCCTAGCCGCTATGGAGGACACGGTCGGGGGCACCGGCAAGGTAATGGCAGATACCACGCGTGGCCAGTTCGCTAATTTCATGGCCGCGATAAACCGGCTTGGTGAGGTTGCTGTCTCGCCTGTATTCCCAGCCGTGAAAAAAGCCCTTTTTGAGATGACTGTCGCCGTCGATAACGTCACGGCAGCGATCGCTCCGGCCGTGCAAAGGCTTGCTGAGTGGCTTGGACCGCGTTTGGAGGCCGTCCTCGACGGTCTCGGGGAAAAGCTTACCGGCGGGCTAAAAGACAAGCTCGGCGCGGCGGCCGAGACCGCCGAGGCCGGAATGGCTAAACTCTCCGAAGGCCTATCTAGGATTAGGACCTCTGAGATAGGGCAGAAGATCACCGGCGCTCTAAGTACTCTACCGGCTCAGATTGGCCCCGCTCTCGCTCCGATAGCCCAGGGGCTAGGCTCCTTCCTTAGCTCAGTAATGCAGACGGCCGGCCCGGCCCTGTCCCAGCTTGGCGACATGCTCACTTCCACCCTCGGCCCGGCCCTATCCCAGGCGGCCCCGCTGATTGGCCAGCTAGTGACCTCCCTGTCACCGATGAGTATCATCTTTCAGACTTTGGCCCCCCTCGGCGCTCAGATCGGCCAAGTATTAGGGCAGATAGCCCTAGCGGTCGGTCAACTCCTTATGAGCGCGCTACAAGCAATCCTGCCCGTACTGCCACAACTTGCCGAGGCCTTTACCAATATTGCCGGTCTCCTTGCCGGGGCCCTCTCAAACGCTCTGGCACAGCTTTTGCCCGTACTGGCACAGCTCATAGGCCAAGTAGTATCTGCTCTGGTTCCGGTCCTTCCGCAGCTTACCCCTTTACTGACTGGGATCGTTGACGCTTTCACCGCCCTAATTGGGGCGGTAGCACCGCTGCTGCCAATGCTAATTACCTTCGTTGTACAAGTCATCCAAGCTCTTTTGCCTACCCTGCCATCTATCGCTCAGCTGCTAGGCACGGTTGCCCAGGTAGTCGGCACCCTGCTAAGAGCACTATCGCCTTTACTTCCAGCTATTGGCCAGCTTGTAATGACTGTTCTCTCCGCGCTCATGCCAATACTGCCAACCCTGGTAAACGCCCTCGGACTAGTCGCCCAGATCGTAGCCGACGTCCTAAACGCTGCCCTTAGCGCACTTTTGCCGATCGTCACCCCGATAATCTCGGTTATCTCGACCCTCGCCCAGATCCTAGCCTCTGTCCTTGCCGGTGCAGTCTCAACAGCCGCCGGGCTAATATCCGGTGTGCTAAACGGTGCTCTCGCGATCGGCCGGTCTATGTGGTCGGCTTTCTCATCGACCGTCCTCGGCGTAATCGGTGGGATCGCACGCGGTATCGCTTCCTTCGTAGCTGGTATTACCGGCAAACTCTCGGCGGGCTGGTCCCGTATTACCGCCGGGGTACAAGGCGCAATGAGCCGCTTTACCGGAACTATCAGCAACGGAATCTCCAGAGCGGTCGGATGGATCGCCGGCTTACCCGGCCGGGCCGTCTCTGCTGTGGGTAATCTCGGCTCTGCGCTCACCTGGGCTGGCCGATCATTAATTCAGGGATTTATCGACGGTATAATGTCGGTCTTTCATAGGGTGCGCTCTACTCTGTCTCGATTAACTAACCTGCTGCCTTCCTGGAAGGGCCCAGCGAGTAAAGACGCGCGCCTCCTTAGGGACAATGGCCGTCTAATCATTGGCGGGTTTATCGACGGGCTCGAGGACCGCTACAGCGCCGTTCGGGCATCCCTAAGCGGGCTAACCTCCGGTCTGAAAGTCCCAGGCATTGGTGAGGCGGGACTGCTACCTGCTGGCGGCGGCCTGACTGTTAATAACTACTCGATCAATCTCGAAGTAAAAGCCCTCGACGCTACCCCTGAAACAGGGCGGCGTATCCGCGACGCGCTCGATCAATGGACCCGCGTAAATGGAGGCAGATAGCCATGCAACTCCCTGTTAGCTGGCACGATTTCACGCCAACCCCACGATTTCAAAACCCATACGTATTTGATCTAACCCAAGCCGGGCGCGCAGTCTTTACTGCTACCGACCTTATCGCAGGCCACAAATACACTATTAATGCTCTCGCGGCCGAGAAAGTCTTTTACTCTCTGCCTGGTAGGTCCTACCCAGCCAGCCCCGGCGAGGAAGTAACCCACACCTTCACAGCCGAGACGGCCGAGGTCGAGGTAATAATGACCGGGCCGGCCTCACTGACATTGCAGAAATTCACCCTAACCGACCACGCCCAAATCAACGCCGAGCCACACCCGGCCCAGGTCCTCGGACTGTTTGCCTACCTACCAGTAAAAGGCCTCGGCGCCTTCTATCTTGGTACCTCCCGCCTGAACGTGGACGCACTCGACCGACCCGCCGCCGGCGGCGATACCTTCATCCTTGACCGTTCCAGGCTCAATCAGGGCCGCTTACAAGCCCCCGTGCGCACAGTGGCCTGGCAAAACATTATTAGCCCTGTAACCAATATTGAAACATCCAGGGGCAATGACGCGGCTGGTCCGGTCCGTAAAGCCCGCGCCGGGACCATGGAAGTAACAGCAGCCGGCGGCCTTGACCCGCGCGTTACCGGCATGCGGCAAGGCACCCCGATAAGGCTAGTACATTGGCCAACCCGCCAAGCCATCTTTACTGGAGAGGTAATCAATCTAAAATATGACCCCGCCCGGCCCGGCTCGGCCGTTCCGTACCACGTCAAGATCACCGCTGCTGATGCAGTTGCCGAGCTCGCTAACATTACCCGCTACGGCGCGATAGGACCATACCAAGGACGCAACGGGGCCGAGTTATTCCCCGATCGGACCCGGCGCCTTATGGGATCAGCAAGGGGCCGCCAATACTGGATAAACGGTACCAGCCAGATCGAATTAGCCCCTACCACCTGGGAAACTAGCCTTGCTAATTACCTCGACGCCCTAACCGCCTCGGTAGGTGGCTTCTGGCGCGTAGACCGAGACGGGCGCCTGCTGATCTCTGCTGAGCCCGAGCTTAGGGATCCTTTCCCCTTCCACCTTACCGACGAGGCCGAAACCGACCCGGATGCCCACGTCTGGTCCTACACGCAAGCCGCGACCGGTTGGGAGATTTCAACAGCTGTAACAGACATCGAGGCTAATAATCACTCGGCACGATGGGATACCGAGCGTCTCGAGTGGGAACAAACTGACCAGACCGTCAGTCATTCCCGCTCTGATGTGCCCTACAGGGGCGCTAGAGCATCCCTAGATCTCATGCTGTACAGGCAAGACCAAATATCGGGTGTCCTAGCCGCTCTGATCCGCCAAGCCGAACAGGTTCCACCGCCCGCCGAGATAACCCTCCTTGCCTCCACTAAGACACGAACCTCCCATAAAGGCGCATTGATGGCCGCCGCTGTCATGCTCGAGACCATGCTAACTGCACGAGTAACCGCGCGTGGTGAGACCATGCGCGGCCTAATTGTTGGCATAAAACACCGGATAACTCCCTACCGGTGGGAAATTGCCCTAGAGCTTACCCAACCCATGAAAGGACAAATTAGATGAAACAGTACACGCCCGGCCAAATACTCACCGCCGAGGACCTTAACAAGTCTTTTGCCGAGACAAATCGCGCTAATAAGGTAGTCATCGAGGGCAAAGAGTACGAAGTTAGCGGGCTTTTTCGGTCCATCCCTAAGTTTAGCTACTCCCAAAAAGGCGACTGCTATGTCGCGACTCTACGCTTACCCGCCCCTTACATTCCCCCCGATGGGTACTACTTCGAGGCTTTCGCGGCCTCAACTACCGGCTTCACTTTCGTTCAAACCTGCTCGACTGCCCTTGTCGAGGGGACCGTTAACTGCCGAGTTCTACAAATCGCTTCCAATAACACCGGCGCCCTCGGGACCGTCGGCTGGCGTCTAACTTCCATGCAGAAAGGCTAAAAAATGGGATTTGAATATCGAACTAACTTGACCACGCCTAACCGGTGGGCAGGTGGAAATGCCCGCGTTTCTGTAACCTTCCATCACTTCGGCGATCCCTCCCAATATGCCAACAAGAGGACCGCCGCGACCGCCGTCGCTGACTTTTTCATGAGTGAGACCGCCGGCGTGTCAGCTCATTTTGTTATCTCTCATGATCTCGTCTACTGCCTCGCCGCGTGCTCTGATCGGACCTGGTCCACTGGGACAAGGGCGGGGAATAACTCGACTATCGCGATCGAGCTCAACCCACACGCAGACCCCGCGACCAGAGAATCGGCGGCAATGTTACTGGCCGTGCTTTGGCACTGGTACCCGCACTTAGCCGGTAAAACCCCGCTGCCTCATAGTTCATGGGTCCCGACCACCTGCCCTGGGAAATACCTCGGCTTGCTAACCCAGATCAGAGACCGGGCGGCGCAGCTTTACCCAGCCGTTGACCCGGACCACCCCGGCAAACTCAAAGCCGACGGGGCTGCCCCAGTAGGTAAATACCCAAAGAGCCCCGCGACCGCCTCGGCCGCCCGCCTTGCCCCTGATGGGTACTGGGGTACCGAGACTACTCGAGTCTTCCAACAGTTTTTCGGTACCCCGGCCGACGGCCTGGTCTCATCCCAGCCGAGAGCCTGGCGAGGGTGTAATCCCGGCCTAACCTCCGGGTGGGAATGGACCGACCAGCCAGCCGGCTCTGCCCTTATCTTGCACTTGCAAAAACTCTGGAATATGCCGGCTCCGACCTGCGACGGCCTGATTGGCCCAGCGACTATAAAAGCCATGCAAACCTACTATAAAACGCCTATCGACGGGCGCCTAGATGGCCCCTCACCCGCGATCGCCGCATTGCAGCGGATCGTTAACTCGCGCTTTTCGAAAGGGAAATAACCCATGAGTAAACACCGCGCCCCTGGATTGCCACCGATCCCACCGGCCGCCCGCCGCTACCTCTACGGTATCGTTACAGCTCTTGTCCCTCTCCTCATTGCCTATGGAGTCCTCGAGGCTACACAGGCCGCTCTATGGCTCGCTCTGGCAGCCGCTGTCCTGGGGACTGGGACTGCCCTCGCGCATACCCCAAAACACCGAGATGATGAAGATAATGGATCAGATCGCCCCAATAATTAGCGCTTTGGGCGGCCTTGGCGGTATTGGCGCTCTAATAACTGCCCTGGCCACCTACCGCCGCACCGATCAAATCAAAGCTGAAACAAAAGACTTACGGCCTCCAGACGGGCCCTCACTTGTCGACCGAGTCGGTGAAATAGCCGAAATGGTACAAGCGCTGACTGCGCAGGTAAATACGCTCTATCTAGACGAGGTGAACACGCACAATGAGCTACGCGGGCGCATCTACCAAATAGAAAGGGAATGCAAAAGATGTCCTAAGCCGCGCCGAGCGCGGCGGCCCTAAGCTCTGAGGCCGGCACCGCAATGTACTGGATAGTTGTATCTGGCGAGGCATGACCCAACAGCTTTTGCACCGCGACCAGGTTCGAGCTCGCAGCATACGCGCGCGAAGCGAACCTGTGTCTAAGCGCGTGCATAGTAACACCTGCTGGCATTGCCCGCCCAACTAGCTTGCCAACCCACGCAGGCGAGAGATGTCCGCTATCGCGGCCGGGGAATACATACCCCGGCCCGGCGTCCTCAACCGCCCCGGCAAGGTCATCCGAGATCGGGACAACCCGTTGCTTACCACCCTTACCATGCACAATCAGCGACCGGCCCGTTAGATCAGCAATCAGATCAGAAGTATTTACCCTGGCAACCTCACCGCGACGAAGCCCCGCCTCGGCGGCTAACCTGACCATGAGCCAGACTCGCCGATCGGTAGAATGCAAGCCCTTTTGATAAGAAAAGTCATCGGCGGGATGAGGGGCGGCCGGGCCCTTCCTAATCCCAGGGATTACAGGCGCCTCACTCACTCGCCCAGTCTGAAACGCCCAAGTGTAAAAAAGACGCGCCGAATCATGCACGCTTTTCCGAGTATTCACAGACCAGGTCGCCCGGCCGGAGTACTTAGCAAACATAGCCGAAGTAACCTCGCCGGGCCCGGCTGGCTCCATAGCCCGCGCTAACCGTTTTATCCAATCGGTCCGCATTCTGACAGTCTCGACAGACCGGCCCGCCGCATAAAGAGAGACCTCCCACTCACTAATGAGCCCGGCCCAGGCCGGCGGGGTATGCTTACTCATTCTTAACTCTTTTCCTTAGGCCCTGTGGATTAGAGAAATATTAAGCGGCAAGTGAAAAGGGGTAAAAATGCCAATCCCGAGGTTGCAGGTTCGAGTCCTGTCGGGGGCGCCACTTATCCAGGCCGGAAGTCGCATCCCAAGGTTGCGTGTTTGCGCCGTGGTTTGCCGGGAAAGTCTATCCACAGAGGGCGCAGTCGTGGTTGTTTCAGGCCGCTTGTTATTAGTGCGCGAATAGAATAATGGGTAATCTCCATGATGGTTGCGTAAGTAAAATCACAACATCTTGGAGGATGCGATGACGCGACCATACGACATTACTTTGGCAGGTTATGTAGGGGCCGACCCGGCGGTAGGGCAAGATCCTAATCAGACTGATTACGCCCGGTTCCGACTAGCATGTACGCCTACTAAACGGACAGAAAATGGCTGGGAGGAACTGGAGACTATCTGGTACTCAGTGAAGGCCTGGGGGCGACTTGGGCGTGCGGTGAAGGCAAATGTTAGGCGCGGCATGGGGCTGGTAATTACCGGGCAGCCTCGCCTGGAGCGGTGGACCGATGCGCAGGGCCAGGAGCATCAAGACTTTTGCATCTATCTGAGCAGAGTGGCTATTGATCTGACGGCTGGAAACTACATTTGGTTTAGGGCCTGTGACGATAAGGGCAACTACATTGTCCATTCCATTTCCGGTGCAGAAAAAACTGACAGAGATCTTACGAAGTCAGCCGGATCCGAAACAGTGCCTGACCCGTGGCAGGTGGATAGGCCAGAAATGGCCACTTTGCAACAATCGGACCCAGTCAAAGCGCTGGCAGATGCCGCTGCTGGGAAGGGCGAATACGCCCTTAGTGAGGAAAACCAATCTGACATGGGCGCATTGGGGTAGGGAAGGGGCGCAATTGCCGGTATGGTGAAGGCGTTGATGAAAAATCTGGAACTTTGAAACGGAGAGCCAGTGGCTGAATACATTTACTCCATGGTGCGCGCTCGGAAAAAGATTGGCGACAAGCTAATCCTTGACGATGTGACCATGGCCTTCCTGCCGGGCGCAAAGATTGGCATGGTTGGCCCTAACGGTGCAGGTAAGTCTTCTATTTTGAAGATCATGGCTGGAATCGATGAGCCTTCCAACGGCGAGGCCCGTCTGACTCCTGGGTACACTGTTGGAATTCTGATGCAGGAACCGGTGTTGGATGACGATGCCACGGTTCTGGAAAATGTGCAGCAGGGCGTTGGCGACATGATGTCCAAAATTGCCCGGTTCAATGAGATCAGTGCCGAGATGGCCAATCCGGATGCAGACTTCGATGCCTTGATGGAAGAGATGGGCACCCTGCAAAACGAGATCGATGCTGCCAACGCTTGGGATCTGGACTCTCAGTTGGAGCAGGCGATGGACGCTCTTCGGTGTCCGCCTCCCGACACTCCCGTGAAGGTTCTTTCTGGCGGTGAGCGGCGCCGTGTCGCCCTCTGCAAGCTGCTGCTCGAGGCTCCAGACTTGCTGTTGCTAGACGAACCTACTAACCACTTGGATGCCGAGAGTGTGCTCTGGCTAGAAAAGCACCTGCATTCTTACCCCGGTGCGGTAATTGCCATCACCCACGACCGCTACTTCTTGGATCACGTAGCCGAGTGGATTGCCGAGGTTGATCGCGGCCACCTCTATCCGTATGAGGGCAACTACTCCACCTACCTCGAGAAGAAGAAAGATCGCCTAGAGGTCCAGGGGCGCAAGGATGCCAAACTCGCCAAGAGGCTGAAAGATGAACTTGCCTGGGTCCGGAGCAATGCTAAGGGCCGGCAGGCGAAATCTAAGGCCCGTCTGGAACGTTACGAGGAAATGGCTGCGGAAGCCGAGAAGACTCGCAAACTTGATTTCGAAGAGATCCAAATCCCGCCTGGGCCACGTCTTGGCAATTTGGTTATCGAGGCCAAGGACCTGAAGAAGGGCTTCGGAGATCGAGTGCTTATTGACGGGCTGTCGTTCTCGCTGCCCAGGAACGGCATAGTGGGTATCATCGGGCCGAACGGCGTGGGTAAGACTACGCTATTCAAGACCATCGTTGGGCTTGAGCCCCTGGACGGCGGTTCGCTCCGCATTGGCGAGACCGTAAAGATGTCGTATGTAGATCAGAACCGCGCGGGCATCGACCCGAATAAGACGGTGTGGGAAGTAGTTTCGGATGGGCTGGACTACATCGAAGTCGGCAAGGTAGAGATGCCCTCTAGGGCGTACGTGTCAGCGTTTGGTTTCAAGGGAGCAGATCAGCAAAAGCCGGCAGGTGTGCTCTCCGGTGGCGAACGTAACCGGTTGAACCTTGCTCTCACGCTTCGGCAAGGCGGAAACGTCCTGCTGCTCGACGAGCCTACCAACGACCTCGATGTGGAAACTCTGGCAAGCCTAGAAAATGCGCTTCTGGAATTCCCCGGCTGTGCGGTGGTCATCACCCACGACCGTTGGTTCCTGGATCGCGTTGCCACTCACATCCTTGCCTATGAAGGCACCGAAGAGAACCAGGCGAACTGGTACTGGTTCGAGGGCAACTTCGAAGGGTATGAAAAGAACAAGATTGATCGCCTAGGCGAAGAAGCAGCGCGCCCGCATCGGGTGACGCACCGCAAGCTCACTCGCGGCTAAGTAAGCGAGCATAAGGGGGCCGGGATGGTACGAATCCCGGCCCCCTTCTTTGTACTCCGCCTAGTGCAGCGGTGGCTCTGGAAGGACCCAGTCTCCGGTGGGAACGTTAGAACGGATCATTCCTTCCTGGGCAGCGACTGCTACCAACCGCCCGGTGGAGTTGAATACCTTTGTTATTCCAAGTCCTCTAGACCCCCACGTAGTGGGCGACTCCTGGACGAACAGGTGCCAATCGTTGATGTCTACGCTGCGGTAGAACCACATGGCATGGTCGAGGCTAGCTACTGCCATCCCTGGGGTACGCCAGGTAAGACCATTGGAACGGATTACCGGTTCGAGCATGAACTGGTCCGAAACGTAAGCAAGTAGGGCCCGGTGCACCGATTGGGGCGTCCACGATGGCAGTTTTGCTCCGCGAGGGCGAATCCAGGTTGCCCCCTTCGCAAGCGGCTCTGTCCTTTCTGAGAAGTAGAGGCTGCCCGCGACGTGGCGCATCTCGAAAGCCGCCGTCTTGCCAAGATACTTAGATACGGGGTTGCCCTGGTCGCGGAACATCTCTAGGGAATTCGGCACGTCCTCGGGTTCGGGCACATCAGGCATCTGGATTTGGGTGGACAGATCAGGCTGAACTTTTTGGAACGATGAGGTCATGGTCAAGATGACCTTTTCGCGCTGAATCACATCTACGCGGCGAGTCGAGAAAGAATGCCCGTCCCGCAGCCTATCCACGTCGATGCTAACCGGGATTGTGTTGTCTCCGACCCGCATGAAGTACGCATGGAAGGAATTGGGTAACCGTGGATCTGATGGCGAATCTTCGATTGTCGCGCTGGCGGCTAGTAGGGCTTGGGCAAGAACTTGGCCGCCGTAAATGCGGTTTGCCGTTTGGGGTAGGGAGTCAGCCTCAAAGCTGTCCGTGCCGAGCGGGCGCAATTGCATTGCGCGAAGCACGGATGAGACTGGTTCTTCATGAACGGCTGGTATCTGAATTGGATCAGTCATGCCTCTATCAAACCAGTATGCGGAAGAAGATGCGAAAACTGGGCACAGTAGTGCCGATTAGTAATATGTGTCACTTCAGCTATGATTAGTAGGGCTAAGTACAAAGGGGGACATATGCAAATGCCGGATCCGCATGCAATTATGCAGGCCCTGGGCGGGCGCGACAATATTGTTAGCATAGTCGGGTGCATTACGCGTGTACGGGTTGAGGTAGCCGATCCCTCGGCAGTTAGTGATTCGGGACTTAGATGCGATGGCGTCGTCGGTGTCGTGCGCTCGGGAAAAGTAGTGCAAGTGGTAATTGGGCCTAGTGCTGATGAACTGGCCGAACAACTCAACGATCTTGAAAAGGACAAGTAATGGGGCTTTCCGACGTAGGCTCTTTGCGCTCACTGGCTCATAAATGCGGTATTGCAACCGAATACTGGGGTTATTCCGGCAATCACGTGCAAGTGTCCGTGCAGACGCTACTGGCAGTTCTTTCTTCTTTGGGATACTCAATTAACTCTGATGAAGAACTCTATGCTGCCCACTTGCGGGTGGATCAAGCACCTTGGAAAAAGGTTCTTCCCTCCTGTCGGGTGCATCGGCAAGGGCGCATTGACTTTGTTGCCGTTCATGTCCCTAATGGCACTTCCGTATGGGTTGAGGTTGCACTTGAAGAGGGTGGATCTCGCACTCTTCAACAGATTGACAGATGGGTTCCCCCACGCGACATTGAAGGAAAAATGGTTGGGGAGGCGTCGTTCGAACTTCCTGCCGACCTGCCGCTCGGATGGCACCGCCTTGTGGCGCATCTAGAAGAGGGCGTTTTTACCGCCCCGCTCGCCGTGGCGCCCTCTGCTTTGCCCACTTTGTCCAAGAGGTCGTGGGGGCTTACAGCACAGCTCTATTCGGTTACGGGGAAGCACTCGTGGGCCTTTGGGGACGCGAATGACCTTACTAACCTTGCGGCGATTGGAGCCCAGCAGGGTGCTGATTTCTTCTTGATCAATCCGGTACATGCTTCTTCTCCGGCAGCTCCGATTGCTCCCAGCCCGTACTTGCCCGTGTCGAGGCAGTTTGTTTCGCCTTTGTACATAAACGTAGAGACGATCCCCGAATATGCTTGGCTTAGCGATGCGGAGCGGGCGCAGATAGAGGCTCTGAAGAAACAGGCTGGCTATGATGCTGACGGCTTGATCGACCGCGACCGAGTCTGGGAGGCCAAGCGTAAGGCCCTGGCTATTGTGTTCCGGGCTCACCGGGAACCGAGTCGGCAGATTGCTTACGAAAGGTTTGTGCAACGCTCGGGCTCGGCATTGGATTCCTTTGCCCAGTGGTGCGTACTAGTCGAAAAATATGGCTTGCTAAAGCTAGCGCCACGCTCTAGCGACACCATTGCTGAGCAGCTGAGCGGTTTGGAGGAGCGGATCGAATTCCACCGGTGGCTGCAGTGGATTGTGTTCGATCAGCTGCAGCAAGCCCAGAATCGAGCGAAAGATGCTGGGATGGAAATCGGCATCATGCACGATTTGGCTGTTGGTGTGCACCCCTTTGCGGCAGATCGCTGGTTCGATCCAGAGGTGTTTGCGGAGCACATGTGTGTGGGGGCCCCTGCGGACATGTACAACCAGCTGGGCCAGAATTGGTCGCAGCCGCCCTGGCGTCCCGACAAACTGGAGGAGCGCGCCTACGAACCGTTGCGGAAGATGATAGCCGGCGCCTGCTCGCTTGGGGGAGCAGTGCGAATCGACCACATTATGGGGCTATTCCGCCTGTGGTGGATCCCGGATTCAGCTGCTAGCCCAGCCGAGGGCACCTATGTGCGCTACGACCATGACGCCATGGTGGGGATTTTGCTTCTGGAAGCATACAGGGCAGGTGCAGTAGTGGTCGGCGAAGACTTGGGCACGGTAGAACCGTGGGTGAGGGATTACCTGGCAGAGTGCGGCATCCTTGGCACTTCGGTGCTGTGGTTTGACGTAGATGATGCCGGCGTTCCCTTCCCGCCCTCTGGGAAGAGGGCGAATCAGCTTGCTTCTGTGCACACGCACGACATGGCCCCGACTGCCGGGTACCTGAATGAGGTGCACGTGGACTTGGCCGAATCCTTGGGTTTGCTAGAGGTAACCCCGCAGGAGGCGCGCGAAGATGCAAAGATGAAGCGCGAAGCGATGCTGCGGACCTTGCAGGAGCAGGGCTATCTAGATCCGGCAGAGCGCACCGATGAGCAGCGTGTTATCGAGGCGATGAACTGCTATATCTGTTCCGGTAGCGCTCAGCTGGTATGCGTGTCCTTGGCTGACGCGTTGGGCGAGCGGAGACTACAAAATCAGCCCGGTACTGATCAGGAATACCCTAACTGGAGAATCCCTCTAGGCGATGGAAGCGGTAAACCGGTGAGCGTGGAACAGCTCTGGGACAGTGCTCGCTTCCGCTCTTTGGCGAACGCCGTCGAGCACTCAATCAACCAGTAGGGCAAGCGCCTGGCCTGCCTGGACCTCGGTGTCTGTAACGTCCTCGAACTGTCCACCCATGGCAACAATGGGGGACACTGCCGAGGTGCCCACCTGCGCGAGCATGTCGGGCACCATACGACATACCGTCTGCCCTGCAGATACCTGCTGTCCCTGCTGAAGAACTGGCATAAAAGCCCCTTCGGGGGCTTTGACCGTGTCTATGCCTAGGTGAACCATTATTCCCGTCTTTTTGCCGACGCTTACCACGAAGGCATGAGGCATGACGCGAGTGAGCGTACCCGCAACCGGACTTACTACATCCACAAATTCTGAGGACGGAGTGGGCACGAGGGCGAATGCCGGACCCACCAGGCCCTGGCTAAAAACGGGATCTGGGATCTGTGACTGCAACAAAATACGCCCCGCGAACGGGGCGTAAACCTGTGTCCGCACTACTTGTTACGTAGTTCGGCAATTTGGTCGGCTACCTGATCTGCGGTAGGACCAACAACAACCTGAATAGCGCTACCTACGGCAACTACACCAAAGGCGCCAGATTCGGTAAGAGCATCCTGGTCCACTTTGGTCGGGTCAGCAACCTCGACGCGGAGGCGGGTAATGCAAGACTCCATGTCAACAATGTTGGAATCTCCACCGAGAGCCTCAAGAATCTTCTTCGCCTGCTCCATTTTCAGTCCCTCCATGACGATCATCGTCATTACACAAATCCAACTAATAAAGAGCCTATCATTAGGTTCGCAAAAGTGAACCTAGATCGACTCTGCAAAATACCGGATTACCTGAAGCGATACTCAGTCGCGTCCGGGAAGTAAAAAGCGATAAGGATATACTTGTGAAAAGCTGGCAGAGGAACGCCGGTAGGAGCAATGAATGGATAGGAAAAAGCGAGGCGCAGCACTGCGAGGTAAGTTATTCTCGCTTGCCCAGCGTCTAGGGCGTTCCTTGATGCTACCCATTGCGGTTCTGCCGGTAGCAGCGATATTTGTCCGCTTTGGGCAGGCCGATATGCTGGGCGAACGGGGAGTGGGAGCCTCTATCTCCGCCCTCATCCCGGTGGCAGAAGTTCTGCTAGCTGCGGGAAACGCAGTGATCGAAAACTTGCCTTTGCTATTCGCGGTAGGCGTGGCAATAGGCTTTGCAAAAAAATCTGATGGATCCACGGCACTGGCCGCAATAATCGGATACTTCACATTTGCAGGCGTCTTGCGCACCCTATCTCCGCATATCCTTGGGGAACCTGGGGCGCTGACCGAAAAACAGGTGGCTTGCTTGCGAACAGCGTCGAAATATATTCCAATCGACTATCAGGCGAAAGATGCCATAGGCCTGTGCGGAATAGGCGGCCAAGAACTTATTAATTATGGCGTTTTCGGGGGGATACTGGTCGGCCTTGTAACTGCCTATCTGTGGGCGCGGTTCTATAAGACAAGGCTGCCCTCGGCACTCGCGTTCTTCTCAGGAAGAAGGTTCGTCCCCCTAGTTGTTACCAGCGCTTGCCTCCTGCTGGGGGTTGCTATGGCCCTCATCTATCCGATTTTCCGGACAGTGTTTGCCGAAGGGCTCGGGGTAGTAATGACCCAAAGTAATAGCGCTGTCGCTTCGGCGGGTCTTTTTGGGCTTGTGCAGCGCCTACTACTGCCGTTCGGACTCCACCACATCGCGAACGCGGTTCCCTTCTTTACACTAGGCACGTGCACCTCTCCTAGCGGGGAGATCATGCACGGGGACTTCTCGTGCTTTTTCTCGGGCCAACTAGGCACCTTCGAACCCGCCGGATATGTGCCGGGCGCATATATGACGGGCATGTTCCCAATCATGATGGGTGGGCTGCCAGGGGCGGCACTGGCCATGTATAGGTGTGCCGGCGCGAAACAGCGCAAACGGGTGGGAGCGCTGATGCTCTCTGGGGCAGTCGCTTCCTTCCTAACTGGGATTACCGAGCCCATCGAGTTTGCTTTTGCGTACGCTGCCGTACCGCTCTATTTAATTCATGCCTTTTTGGTGTCATCATCAATGATGATCTGTGCAGCGCTCGGAATTCGTAGCGGTTATTCCTTCAGCGCTGGGGGAGTGGACTATCTGCTGAACTTTACCCGGTCGGCGGAACTGTCCAGCTCGGGTGCTACCGGCACTCTGCTGGTGCTTCTACTAGCTGTGGCCTACTTCCTGATCTATTACGTGCTCTTCACGGGTGCGATTAGGTATTTCGATATTCCTACCCCCGGCCGCTCCTCTAAGAAGAAGGCAAAGAAAAGTCAGTAGCCTCCGCTGCGGATCTGAAGGCGCCCTCAAGCATAAAAGTGGAGGGGCGCTTAGCGCCCCTCCACAGTTACTAACAAATGCTACTTGTCAGCAGCCTGAGCCTTGCTGGCACGCTTTGCGAAGTCCAAGCACTCGATGATGCAACGACGCAGCGCCGGAGTAGCCTGCTCGTTCTCCTGTAGCCACTTCTCTGCCTGGGCAACTACATCTTCGCCGGGAAGACCAACTAGCTGATCCGGGAACAAATCGTTGATGATGTCCTCGGCCATGTGGAAGGTGAAAGAGTCCCACACAGAATTGATCTGCTCGAAGTAGTGGTCGATATGGGCAGTGTCGCCAGGGTTGCGCCATCCGGTAGAAGAGTATGCCGAGAGCATCTCGGATAGCGTACCGTTCGGGATCGAGGTGTCAGAGAGCATGCGCTCGTGCGCCCCCTGCCTGTTAGAGGGTAGGGATGCCTTCGAGGCTGCGGCCTCTTCGCGGCCCGACAAGGTGTCGTCAGCTGCCAACTCCTCATCGATGAATGCTTCATCGATGGCACCCGCAGCAGCCAGTTCGCGAATTAGGGTCCAGCGAACTTCAGACTTAATTTCGATCCCCGTCATGGTCTCTGAACCATCTAGCAGCGCCTTGAGCCAATCCAGCTCTGCACCGACAGCCACATGGGCGGCGGCAAGCAGCAGCTGCTTTTGGGCGTCGGAACCAGACGGCTGGGCTACTGCCATCAGGTGTAGCCTTCGGGACAGGTCTGCTACAGTCTGATCGCGGGTAGCCGGGTTGGAATACACGGTTGCGGCCGCGATCATGTGCGAAGCAACCAGGGCCCGCTGTGCTGAATCGGTTTCCGCTGCCACCGAAGGAAGAGAAGCGTCGATGTAGGCGCGAGCGCTGATCTGTCCGTCGCGGCACTGATCCCACAGGCTCTGCATAACGACAGAGCGGGGGAGAGGATCCTCGAAATCGCCAATGTGATCGAGGGCAAACTTGAAGGAGTCCTCATCTAGCCTGATCTTTGCGTAGCCCAGATCCTCGTCGTTTAAGACGATGACGTCAGGACGCTTGGTTCCCACTGCCTCGCTTACAGGAGTGCGGGCTCCATCCACATCCAGCTCCCACCGGGCTGTGCGCACGAGCTTGCCGTCCTGCAGGTTGTACGCGCCCACCGTGAGGCGGTGAGGACGAAGAGAAGTGCCCTCCATGGGTAGTTCCTGCACGATCGACAGGTCGCGGATGGTTCCGTCCTCGTCAGTCGACACGCTGGTACGTAGCAGGGTAATGCCTGCTTCCTGCAGCCATACCTTGGCCCACTCGTCTAGATCGCGACCGGAAGCTTCGGACAGCTTCGAGAGTAGGTCTGCTAGCTCGGTGTTGCCCCAGGCATGCTCGTCGAAGTATGCGTGCAGGCCCTTCTCGAAGTTCTCGCGGCCCACGTATGCCACCAACTGACGCAGCACAGCAGCGCCCTTTGCATAGGTGATCCCGTCGAAGTTGACCTCGATGTCGTTCAGGTCATTGATCTCGGCAGCAATTGGGTGCGTAGAAGGCAATTGATCCTGGGTGGTACCCCAAGCCTTCCTAGAACCGAAAGCGGTCCAAGCATCCTCATACTCAGTGGCTTCTGCGGAGCACTGGTGAGACATGAACTCGGCGAAAGATTCATTCAGCCACAGATCGTTCCACCACTTCATGGTGACCAGGTCGCCAAACCACATGTGTGCCAGTTCGTGCAAGATGGTGTTGGCACGGGTACCGAGCTGGGCGCGAGTCGGGGGAGTGCGGAACAGGTACTGATCACGGAAGGTAATGCAGCCTGCGTTCTCCATTGCGCCGGCGTTGTACTCGGGTACGAAGATCTGGTCATACTTCGTGAATGGGTACGGCCGGTTGTACATCTTCTCGTAGAAACCAAAGCCCTGCTTGGTCACGTCGATGATGCGATCGGCGTCAAGGTGCTCTTCTAGAGAGGCACGGCAGTAGACACCAAGCGGAATGGTGCGGCCGTCGGAGGAAGTCAGCTGATCTGTCACTCCCTTGTACGGTCCCGCAACGATGGCGGTGATGTAAGAGGAGATCTTTTCGGAGGGCTCAAAGTCGTAAGTCCAAGCATCCTGGTCCTTCTGCGGGGCAGGAGTAATGGAGTTCGAGAACACTACCCAGCCGGCCGGAACAGTGACCTTGAACTTGAAGGTAGCCTTCAGATCAGGCTGTTCAAAAACAGCAAAGACGCGCCGCGAATCGGGCACCTCAAACTGGGTGTATACGTAGGCCTGCCCGTCTGCCGGATCAACGAAACGGTGCATACCTTCGCCGGTGTGCATGTAAGCACAGTCCGCTGCGACCTCGAGCGTGTTTGAATCCTGAAGATCAGAAAGGGCAATGCGGGAATCCTGGTGTAGTCCAGTCTCGAGTTCCTTGCCGTTCAGAACGATCCGGTGCACGAAGGGGGAAATCAGGTCAATGAAGGTGCTTTCACCTTCGGTAGCAGAGAAAGTGACTACCGTGTGGGACCTGAACGTTTCCTCGCCCTGCGTAAGATCAAGGGCAACATCGTAGGAATGTACGTCTACGACGTTTTTCCTTGATACTGCCTCAGCGCGGGTTAAATTTTGCCCGGGCATTGAGCCTCCCTCTAGTTTTCTTTACAAATGGGTTGATTATATTGTTGCACTTTTTGGGCCTTTAGTGTTAAGACCAAATCCTGATACGATCTGCAGGATCACGCCACATTCCATCTCCGGGCTGAACATGGAAGCAATCTGCGAACTCATCAAGATTCTGCAGAACGCCATTGCACCTAAATTCATCCGGGGAATGCGGATCGGTCGCTAAAAGTTGAATAGCTAGCTCATTATGTTTCTTCGACCGCCAAATACGAGCCCAAGAATAGAAAAAGCGTTCCAATGCGGAAAGCCCATCAATAGTTGGGGCATCCTGCAAAGTCAGGGACTCCTTTTCCAAGTGCTTTTTGTACGCCCTAAGAGCTATTCCAAGGCCACCTAGATCGCCAATATTTTCGCCAATTGTAAGGCGCCCATCCACTTTGAATTTGTCGTCGAGCGCGGCAGGGCTGTATTGCGAATACTGGTCAATCAGCGATGAGGTGCGGGCATTAAAAGCCGCCTCGTCCTGCTTACTCCACCAATTATGCAAAGCCCCGTGCCCGTCGTACCTGGCGCCCTGATCATCGAAGCCGTGCCCGATCTCGTGACCAATAACAGCACCAATCGCACCATAATTAACAGCCGCATCGACGTCAGGAGCAAAGAAAGGTGCCTGCAAAATTGCTGCCGGGAAAGCAATCTCGTTAGAAGAAGGACTGTAGTAAGCATTCACAGTCTGCGGAGTCATGTACCACTCAGAGTGGTCTACCGGTTTGCCAATCTTTCCGACCTCGCGGTTGAAATAGAACTCCGCCACCTTCTGCGATAGCTGCGGAAGTGAATCGGTCTCGGACAGCTCCAACTTAGAATAGTCGCGCCACTTATCCGGGTAGGCAATCTTCGGGGTAAACAACGACAGTTTCTCGAGCGCGCGCTCGCGGGTTAGCGGGCCCATCCAGTCGAGAGTCGAGATCGCTTCCTTGTACGCGGCCAGCAGGTCTTCAACTAGCTCGTCGATCAGCTTCTTGGACTCTGGCGGGAAGTGCTTCGCCACGTAGAGCTTGCCCAGGGCAAAACCCACCGCGGAATCGACGAAACTTACTGCTGACTTCCACCGTGGTGGCATCTCTTCTTGCCCGGACAGCTTGCGCCCATAGAAATCAAAGCGGGCTTTCCTGAAAGCCTCCGGAAGCTGGGAGGCCTGCGCAGAGATCACATGGAAGCGCAGCCAATCGCGGATTTGCTCATCCGTAGCCTGCGCCCACACCTTGCCTGCGCCCTCAATGAAGGATGGCTGGTATACGTGCAGAGTAGTGGGGGCTATCCCAGAGGCTTCCCACCATTGATCCCAATCGAAATCAGGAGCAAGCTCCTTCAGCTGGGAGGCAGGCAAAAGATTGTGTGTCTTTGCCACGTCTCTGCACTCGGCGATTGGCCAGTGGGCCTTCGCAAGGGCGCGCTCAAAATTGAATACGGACTGAGCCCTGTCTGCCTCCTCGGAAAAACCTGCCAAGGTGAAAATTTGGGCAATATAGTCGCGGTACTGTCCGCGCACCTCTTCGTAGGACTCGTCCTCGTAGTAGGCCTTCTCGGGGAGGCCGAGGCCGCCCTGGTATACCTTCAACATATTCGTCTCGGGATCATCGGGGCTGGCGTCGACAAACACATCGAGCCAACCACACAGGCCTTCGCGGCCGAGCTTTCCCAGCAAGGTTTCAAAGTCTGCTCGTTGAGTTTGCTCAATCAGGCGTAGATGCTCCTGCAAAGGTTGTGTGCCTGCTTTTTCGATTGCGTCAAGATCGGTGTAGGCGCGGTAGAGGATCGAAATCTTGCGTTCCTCGTCAGAATCTCCGCACGATTCGATCAATTCCCGGCACTGCCTCAACGCGTTCTGCCGAAGCTGGTGAAACTCGCCGTCGGCAGCCTGATCTGAGGGAATTACGTGCTCGTCTATCCAAGCGCCGTTCGCATGCCTGTAGAAGTCATCCTGAGGGCGAACGGACTTATCTTGGGCTTCCGGCTCTATTACTCCAGCAATTAACTTTGCACTCATGCCCTCAGGGTATCCCGAAGGCATAGTGGATGTGTCACAGCTTAGAGATATTCGAGAACGGAGAAGACGCCAGCTCTTTTTCTAGCCGCTTGCGTTCTGCCTGGAATGCGGCTTCCTCTTGTGCCTTGAGTTCTTTGCGCCTAGCAGCTTTGGCGCGTTTCTTCTTCTCTTTATTAGCCTTCTCTGCAGCTTTTTGCCGTTGCTTTTCCTGTTCACTTAGTAGCGAGCGGGCGCGTTCTTCGCCTTTAGCTAAAGCCTCCTTCGCGGCCTTCTCGGCTTTCTTAGCAGCCTTCTGAGCGGCCTGGGCAATTTTGTTCTCTGCCCAGATTTCTTCGGCAAGCACCTGCAAAACCACCAGGTCTCCTAATTCCGAGGGGACCTGCGCGGCAAGACGCAGATAGTGGAACTGATGACGCAAGTTGGCGTCTGTTACCAGGTCTCGGATTTGGGCTACTTGTTCGGGAAGCTCGCCTTCTAAGTCCAGTGCCTTCCGCATCCCTTTAGTGAGGGCGGGGATCACTTCGGGGCGCAATCTGGCAGCCAGGGCACGAGCCTGGCTGGGGCGCAGGTCCGCAGTCTGGGTGAGGGCATTTACTACCGCCACTACTTCACCTTGGGCAGCCAGGGCCTCTTGTGGCATATTGGCCAACTGTGCAGTCGGAGCCAAAGCGCTTAGTGCCGCGGCTATACTTCCGTCTTCATCGGCAAAAACGGCTTCAATCTGGGATTTGTTCAGTGGATGCCCAGCGGCCTCTAGAGCATATATATCGGCGACGGTGACTCGATCCGGGTGGCCAGCCTGGCGCAGCAGGAAGAACGCGCCGGAAAAGGAAGTGGGAGCGAGCTTGCGGCTCAAAATTTGGGTCGCCTTGTCCCATGCGGCAGCGTCGCCGTCGATGATTTCGATCAGGAATTCGTTGAAGTTACCCATTGCAGTCCTAAATGTATAGCGTTGGGTCTATTATCAGGTCTTCGTCGTTTTCTTGTCTTGTCAAAGGGGAGTTTTTTGCAGGAATCCCGATAGCTACAGTGCGCTCGGGCACGGGTTTGGTTACTACGGCATTTGCGCCAATCTTCGAATCCGAGCCCACCTCGATGGGGCCCAGCACCTTTACTCCGGATCCGATCATCACTCGATCCCCAATGGTGGGGTGGCGTTTCCCAGGAGTCATCGAGACTCCTCCTAAAGTTACCTGGTGAAACAGGACGCAATCTTCGCCGACCTGTGCAGTCTCGCCAATTACCGTTCCTACTGCGTGGTCGATGAAAAGGCGCCGCCCAATAGTGGCTCCCGGGTGAATGTCGACCCCGGTGAGCACTCGCGCTAGGGACGAGATCACGCGGGCGGCAAGAGGATGTTTCTTCTTCCACAGGGAATGCGCCATGCGGTAGCCCCACAGCGCGTGGACGCCCGGGTAGGTGAGCGCAACTTCTACTTTCGACCTTGCGGCCGGATCGCGCTTCTGGGCGGTTTCTACATCTTCGCGCAAAAGCGCCAGGAGGGAGCCTTTGGGGTGAGTGTGCATTTTGATATTGTCTCCCTTCCTGGCGCTCTAGGCGCTTTTAGTTCCTATTCTGCGAATTTAGCAAAAAGTGGGGTGGACAGGTACCGCTCGCCAGTGTCGGGCAACAGCGTGACAATGCGCTTGCCCTCGAATTCGGGGCGAGAGGCGACCTGCAGCGCGGCATAGGTGGCAGCGCCAGCAGAAATGCCAACTAGCAGGCCTTCGTCGCGGGCCAGCTTCTGTGCAGTTGCGATTGCCTCGTCTCCGGGCACCGTCAGTACCTCGTCGACCACATCACTGTTGTAGTTCTTGGGAACGAAGTTAGCGCCAATTCCCTGAATCTTGTGCGGGCCCGCCTTGCCTTCGCTGAGGAGCGGAGATTCTGCAGGTTCAACTGCGAAAATCTTGATGTCTGGGTTGTGCTTCTTCAGGGTCTCTGCCACGCCAGAAACTGTGCCGCCAGTGCCGACGCCGGCAACGAATGCGTCAACCTTGCCATCGGTGTCAGCCCAGATCTCTTCGGCAGTAGTCTCGCGATGGATCTTAGGGTTGGCTTCGTTGGTGAACTGGGAAGCCAGCACCGCTCCGCGGCGCTCCTCAACAATCTTCTTTGCTGCATCTACGGTTCCCTGCATGCCCTCAGAAGCGGGAGTCAGCACCAGTTCGGCGCCGAAAGCGCGCATCAAGATGCGACGCTCCTTCGACATGGATTCCGGCATGGTTACAACAACGTTGTAGCCGCGGGCAGCGCCGACCATTGCCAGTGCGACGCCGGTGTTACCCGAAGTGGATTCCACGATGGTGCCGCCTGCGGGCAGTTCTCCGGAAGCCTCGGCGGCATCAATAATTGCTACCGCAATGCGATCCTTGACCGAGGACGCAGGGTTGAAGGCCTCGACCTTTGCGACGACCTCGGCGGGAATGTCTTTCGCGATCTTATTGAGCTTTACTAGCGGAGTCTTGCCTACCAGTTCAGAAACGTTAGCTGCGATGGTCATATAAATATCCTTGTAAAAATAGGTGTGTAAGTGAATTCAGAAAATGGGTAAAAATGGGTGGACCGAAATAGGCAAACCTTATTCGGGCACCCTAGATACACTGGCAGCAGCTGGTGGCGATGGTAGCGACAACGATGACGTTCATAGCCCCTCCTGCTGCTCGTACTTACAAGGTCCAAGATAAACTTAGCGGTTGTAGACAACTGGCGCAAACTATCTTGCTATTAGAAATGCAACTGCTAGGGGGTCAGAAAGGAGCAATTTGGTGAAAACTCTACGAGTCTCTCCCGTCCGCAATGAAATAGAGATCAAGCGATCCCAATTCATTACCACCATGGTGCGAGTTAGGGACGAAGAAGGCGCGCGCAAAGCCATCGAGGGCGTGCGCAAAGAGTATTCCGATGCTCGCCATCACTGCACCGCGTTCATTGTGAGGGCGGACGGCCGCCTCCCCATCGAACGCTCCAGCGACGACGGAGAACCCTCGGGCACCGCCGGTGCTCCAATGCTTGAAGCCCTCCGCGGCCGAGAACTAATAGATGTAGTAGCGATAGTGTCCAGGTATTTCGGTGGAATCAAACTGGGCACCGGTGGGCTGGTGCGGGCGTACACCGACTCCGTAGTCGAAGCAGTGAAACGGGCAAAACTAGTGCGCCTAGAGGAACGCCAAATATGGAACGTGGGAGTAGAACATGCGGTGGCAGGGAAAGTAGAAGCGGCCCTGCGCGGCGCGGGATGGCAAATAAGTGAAGTCACCTACGGTTCAAGACTCGCAACAATGCACCTGCCAATAAGTGAAAATGAAGTCAAAAAACTCGAAGAAGAAGTAGAAGCGCTCACTAGGGGAGCGGGGCAAACAAGCTACCAAGCCACAAAAACTGTTGAAATTCCGCTATGAAACTGCACAAATGTGACCTATTGCAAAGGGCGCGTATTCCGGTTTAGCCGGCACAAATGTTAGGGTATATGAGTTGTCTAAGTGGTGGCCGCAGGCTACCCCTCGAAAGTTAAGTCGTGCCAAAAGTGCACGAGCCCTGGAAGGAGCGGCCAAATGGCAGTACCGAAGCGGAAGATGTCCCGCGCAAATACTCGTACGCGCCGGTCGACTTGGAAGGCTAAGCTGACTGATCTGCAGTCTGTTCGCGCAGGTGGCCGCGACGTTGTAATGCCTCGTCGTCTAGCCAAAGCAGCAAAGCTAGGTCTTTTTGAGCCGGCTAACGAGATCGACGCCTAGTCGGTTTCATAACTGCAATCCCCGCACCTCGGTGCGGGGATTTTTTTATCAGCCTCGCGGGGCAGTCCCGCCCTTGCTCACTCGGCACAAAAAAAGACGAGAACTCCCGCTCTCGCCCTTTTTCGGCCTCGTTCGTCGGGGTATTCGGTCACCACGTTCCCTACGACCCCTTCCTCACTCGGCACAAAAAAAGACGAGAACTCCCGTTCTCGCCCTTTTTCGGCCTCGTTCGTCGGGGTGACAGGATTTGAACCTGCGACATCTTGCTCCCAAAGCAAGCGCGCTACCAAGCTGCGCCACACCCCGCGGCTCGTACAATATACCCCACCGAAGAGGAATAGGAAAATTAACTTCGATTAGGAAAACTGAAAACAGTACGCTACACTGATCCAGTCGCCAGATGGCGAACACGCGAGTGTAGTTTAATGGTAAAACCTCAGCCTTCCAAGCTGATGACGCGGGTTCGATTCCCGTCACTCGCTCCACTAAATAAAAGCCGGCTCTAGCCGTAAGCACAAATCCATCGCTAACAGTCCGGCAGAAAAAACACTCAAAAGCACGCGAAAGTGCATTCGCGCAAGTCATGCCTGTTTTCGCTACGCCGTGTGACCTTCACGACGAAAATATGAAAAAGGTAAGGCTAACCTTGCTTTATCGGGTTGGGTGGGACACAATTTTGCTGTCCAAATAGCCTTCGAAAGAGAAGCGATGAAAACTAAACTAATCGGAGCTATCTCCCCATTAGCTCTAGGTATCTTGATTGCTGTTGCTCCTTTCACCTTCGCACCTGTGTGCATGGGTGAGCCGGGCGACTACATGCCCTGCCACTGGACTGCTCAGGCCTCCCTCGGCATTGGCGTTGTGATAGCCCTGCTCGGCCTGATTACACTCTTCGTTGCGCCAAAGGTACGCGCAGGCCTATCCATTGCAGTCGTCCTCGTGGCGGCGCTCGAAATTGCCATTGTCACCAAGCTGATTGGCGTTTGTGGTATGGCTATGATGCACTGTCACTCACTTACCCGCCCGACGCTACTGGTTCTGAGCGTACTAGCTATCGTTATCAGCGCAGTAGTGGCATACCTCGATCTACGCAACGGAGCTGAAACTAAGTAGTAATGTCTACAAACCTCGTCACTTTAGGAAAGCTACCCAAGAAGAATCTATCGGCGAAGCCCGGTCGCACAGTCGGACTGATCGTCGTCGTAGCAGTCCTTTCCTTCGTCTTCTTTGGCGGATCTCTGGCAGCACTTTCGATGAAGGCAGGGCTGTCCAGCGTGAAGGCGCGAATGGGAGCCGACATCATGGTCGTCCCCAAGGGTGCAGAAAAGGAAGCCGCTGGGATCTTCACGAAGGGCAATCCCGGAACCTTCTATTTCAAGAAGGACCCGACGCCCTCCGTGAAGAAAGTGGCGGGGGTAAAGAACGTAACCACGCAAACCTACATTTCTTCGCTGAAGGCGCCATGCTGCGCCACCCAGCTTCAGATCATTGGATTTGACCCTAAAACAGACTTCGTTATTGCGCCGTGGATTCGTTCCCAATATTCCGACAAGCTGCAAGACGGGCAAGTAATCGCGGGCGCCAACATCGTCCCTGCGGAGAACGGCAATATTAAGCTGTTCAATCACCAGTTCCCCGTGGCAGCCCATCTGGCCCCCACCGGCACGAGCTTTGACAACTCCGTATTTATCAATCCGAATACCACGAAGATGGTGATCAGCTATTCGAAAGCCGTTGGCCGTCCCGCTGTGGCGGGCGTCGACAAGGCTGTGTCGAATGTGTTGGTTGAAGTAGAGAAGGGCTACCAAGCGGAGGACGTAGCCGCCTACATCAATGCCATGGGCGATATGCGTGAGGTGGGCGCAGTAACTCCTGCGGGGCTGACCTCAAAGATGAAGGCCACCCTGGGATCTACTACTAATTACATGTTCGGTTTCCTAGGACTATTTTGGGTGACCGGAATTATCGTTTTGGTCGCGGTGTTCGCGGCCACCGCCAACGAGCGCAAGAGAGAACTAGCGACCCTGCGAATCCTGGGAGCCAGAAAAGCCGAACTGGTGAAGCTGCTAATGACGGAAGCTGCCATGTTAGGAGCTAGCGGCGGCGCCGTGGGCGTATTCCTAGGGGCACTAATCATGTACCCCTTCGCGGGACTCATTCAGTCAAATATGCAATTGCCATATTTGCCCACCGGATGGGCAACGGGAATTTGCTTGGCGCTGGCTTGCCTAATATTCTCGACTCTTACCGCCGTTATTGCGGCCGCATTGGCCACGCGAAAAGTCCTTTCTAAGGAAACTTATCTGACCTTTAGGGCAGGGGAGTAGGCATGATTCTAGAAGCTAAGGCACTTAGCCGTTCTTTTGTGCGCCGTGGCAAGCCGTTTGCGGCAGTAGACAAAGTAGATCTAACTATTGACGAGGGCGAATTCGTAGCTATCGTCGGCCGCTCCGGCAACGGCAAAACTACCTTGCTAAACCTGCTCACGGGTATTTTGGAACCCGATACTGGAACCGTGCACATCTGCGGGAAAGATCTGGCAGAGCTAACTGACCGCGAAATCTCTCATCTGCGCAATAAGACGGTCGGCTATGTCACCCAGCAGTCTTCCCTGCTGCCGTCTCTGACTATTTTGCAAAACGTGCTGTTGCCTGCCGCTATGGCAGACAAGGATGAGGACGAAGTGCTACCTAGAGCATTGGAGCTGATGAAGAAGCTCGGGATAGCGGACTTGACTTTAGCGATGCCCAGCGAGCTCTCTGGTGGGGAATTGCGACGGGTGTCTATTGCCCGGGCCCTAGTGAACGAGCCGGAGCTGATTATTACCGATGAGCCCACTGGGGATCTGGATTCTGAAAGCACAGAACTGGTCATGAATCTACTGGCAGAAGAGGCCGAGCAAAAACATGCGGTGCTCATGGTGACACACGATCTAGAGGCGTTGAACTGGGCCCAGTCGATATACAAGATTGACAGGGGTAGACTAACCAGGTCTGATTCAAAGTAGTTGGGATTTTTATGCTGGATCGTCAGGAAACCGCCAATACCGCCGCCGAACTAGCAGAGAATCTAAAACGTAGTGGACTCGGCGTAGAAGGCCTTGCTGACCGCGCCGGGTTGGACGTGGCCACTACCCGCCAGACTTTGTCCTTGGCTCCGGGGTGCGATCCCGCCCTCGTGTGGCTTTTGCGCGACAAGCTCGAGACGGCAGTCAAAGATGCCGGTGGGGAAGTCTACCCGTTCAGCAAGTTGACCGAGAGGGCTCGGCGCAGCGCCAGAGGGTGGTTCGGCGTGCGCGACGAGCGTTAGCCCTCGAATACCGACAGGAACTGTACGATTCGTTCGTCCGTGGAATTGAAGAATTCCTGGGGCGTTCCGTCGAAATATATCTTTCCATCTATAAGTAACAGCACCGCATCGGCAACCCTGCGGGCAAAAGACATGTCGTGCGTGACCACTACTAATCCTTGGCCGCGGGCAGCGAGTTTGGTCAACACTTTCGATACCTCGGCGGCTAGTTCCGGGTCGAGGGCGGAGGTTGGCTCGTCGCAAAAAAGGTACTTTGGTTCTAGCGCCATTGCCCTTGCGATAGCGGCGCGCTGTGCCTGCCCGCCAGAAAGGGCAGCGGGATAAGAGTCGGCCTTTTCGGCCATGCCTACATCTTGGAGCAGCCGTTCTGTGTCGAGAGGGCCCTTTCGTTTCAAAACTTTCGGAGCTAGCTCGACATTCTGCCTAACTGTTAGGTGGGGGAACAGGTGGTAGCCCTGGAAGACCATGGCCGAGTGCTGGCGGAGGTTCTCTTTGGCTGCGCGGCTGACCTTCGTGGGGAAAGCCAACTCGGCGTCTTCCACCTGTAGATGGCCTTCATCTGGTATTTCGAGCAGGTTGAGCGTGCGCAGAAGAGTTGATTTACCCGATCCGGAAGGGCCAACAATCACTGTCGTTTTTCCGGGGGCGAAAGAAGCGGAAACCCCATCTAGGGCATGCGCTTTGCCGGGGAAGGATTTTGAGAGGTCTTTGATGCTAATCATTGGTTACCACATACTTTGAAGTTTTCTTTTCTAAGTAGCCCTGCAGCCATGTAAGGCCCGTGCAAATGACTAAATAGATGGCTGCTACCTCGGTGTAAAGAATGAGCGGTTCGTAGGTGCGGGCGGTGATCTGCTGGCCTACCTGGAACACATCGGAGATCGTGATTACCGAGGCAAGCGAGGTGGACTTTACTAGGTTCACAAATTCATTTCCGAGTGGGGGCAAGGCAATGCGCCAGATCTGCGGCCCAATGACGTGGCGCAGTGTTTGCCAATGACTTAGCCGCAGCGTTGAGGCAGCTTCCCATTGGCCGGCGGGGATGGACAGTTGCGCCCCGCGCACGCCCTCGGCAATGTAGGCACCCGAGTTAAGCGAGAAAGTAACGATTGCGGCGGTCCATGGAGAGAAGGAGACGCCTAGTTTTGGGAGGCCGTAGAAGACGATAAATAGTTGGACGAGGACGGGAGTCCCCCTGAAAATCCATACATACAACCACGCAATGGACCGGGCCGCGGCCAGTTTAGACAGCCTCAGCTGGGCGGTCGCGATACCTAGCAACAGCGCGATTACGAACGAAACGAGCGATAGGGGGATAGTGACCTTGGCGGTTGCCGCAAGCAACTGCGGAAAGGCCTCGATCCAAAGCGTGATTGTATGCATTAGAGTCCTTACTTGGGGGAGATATCTTCGCCGATTTGCTGGATGAAGATCAACGAGAATGCTCCGTTATCTTGTCCCTTAGAGATGGAGGCATTGAGCTTCTTCTTTAGCTCCTCCTGATGCTTCGGGAGCATGATCGCGATCTTTACTGGTTCCGCGTCGGGAACGTCCACGGCGCGGAAACCCTTCTGGGAGTTCTTCTTCAAGAAGGCAGCTACCGTGACCACGTCGTTGACCGTGCAGTCAGCCTGACCGTTGGCAATCAACTGGGTCGATTCGGAAAAGCCCTGGGAGGGAACTACATTTGCGCCCGCCTTGGCGGCAGTCTGACCATAGTCCGAAGAGGGAGTTTGGGCGCACTTCTTGCCCTTGATGTCCGCAAGCGAATTGATGTCCGAGTCTTCCTTGGTCAGGATCTGCGGACGAGAAAGAGCATATGGCTTGGTGAAGTCATACTTCTGCTTGCGTTCTTCGGTCGGGTTGATGTTGTTGATTACGATGTCGTACTTATTGGTGTCCAGGCCTGCAATGAGCGAATCCCACTTAGTTTCAATGAACTCGGGTTTCACTCCCATGTATTTGGCGATCTGCTTGGCAATTTCTACCTCAAAGCCCACTAGCTTGCCCGAAGGATCATGGTAGCCGTAGGGGACGAAGGTGCCTTCAATACCGACCCGGATTTTGCCTTCAGACTCTATTTTCTTAGCGGAATCCGAGGCGGAGCTAGAGCAGCCTACTAGTGCAAGTGCTGCGATTGTGCTGGCGGCAATGAAACGTAGTGTCTTTTTCATTATTCCTCGTTATTTAGTGGGGTTACATAAGAAAGCGCTCCAAGTAGATCGGCGCGCAGGTCTGCCACGTCCTCAATTCCTACAGCGAGGCGGAGCAGTTGATCCGAGATGCCTGCCTTTTCTCGTTCTTCGGGGGTCAGGTCTTCGTGGATCATGGTGGCCGGGTGGCAAATTAGGGTTTCTACCGAGCCCAGCGATACGGCAAAGCGAATGATGTTGAGGTGGGAGGCGAAGGTGTGAAAATCGATGCCTTTCTTCAGCTCAAATGAGAAGAGGGCGCCGTCGCCATGCGATTGGCGAGCGTGGATTTGAGCCTCTTTTTCTGAATACCACCCGGGTGTAAGGACGCGCTCGACTGCGGGGTGCTCTTCTAGTGCTTTTCGTAGTTCGAGGGCGTTCTGCTGTTGGCGGTCCATCCTGATAACTAGAGTCTTTAGGCCGCGCAGGATGGAGTAGGAGTCGAAAGGAGAAAGGGGATTGCCCAGTGCTTTTGAGGCAATCTTCAAGCTCGCATACCATTCCTCATCATTGGTGAGGATGAAGCCTGCCAGGACGTCAGAGTGCCCTCCCAGGTACTTTGTTCCCGAGTAAACGACCGCATCTGCCCCGAGTGCGAGTGGGTCTTGCAGGTAGGAGGTAGAGAAGGTGTTGTCGACTACTACCCTCGCGCCGCTTTGCTTCGCCAGGCCGGCTACGTGCGCAATGTCGGTGACTCGCAAAGTGGGGTTGGTGGGCGATTCGACGAAGATAAGGGCGGTGTCAGAAGGGATTTCAGTTATCGCGTTGAAGTCGGGCACGAACTGATATTCGATGGCTCGTGCCTCGAAGAACTTCTCTGCAAACAGGAAAGTGCCGCCGTAAACGGAGGAGGTTAGCAGTACCCGGTCGCCTGCCTTTAGGGAAGAGAAAATAGTTGCGCTTGCAGCCATTCCCGTAGCGAAAGCGAGGGCGTGTTCGGCGCCCTCGACGTAAGCTACCGCTGATTCGACGGCACCGCGGGTGGGATTGCCGCTGCGCTGATAACCGTAGGCCGCTGGGGTCCCGTCGGCATGTTGAGCAAAGGTGGAGGCGAGATAAATGGGTGGTACTACTGCTTGATACTGATCATGGGGCCGCGCTGCAGAGAAGTCGTTTACGACGCGGGTAGCAATGGATAGAGGGGTATTGCGTTTAGACATGTTGAATCCACTCAGCGTAGGGGGAGTGACTGGATATACTGCTCCAGCAGGAAGGAAAAGAGAATTGGCGCTCGGGGCGCCTATTGAAGCGCTAGGAAAAATCGACTAGCGACACATGTGGCACATGCACATACACATACAGGTATCCATAGCCATAGTGGCGGACTGTACTGCGTTAGTGTTCTTAGCCATGCCGACCATGCTAACGAGTGAAGGTTGCGTAGGCAAATTTTGTCCATATCCGTAGACTCGCCTAAAACGAGCGTTTTGGTTGTTGGCAGTGAGTTTTAAAAGGCGTAACAGCTCACAGCTTTGCCCGCGCGTTTCCTTATAGGTGGGGTTTTGCTTTAGTATCAGAGGGATTGGCACTTTAGCCGGAATAACGTAGATACATTTGGAGTTCGAAACTGTGAAGACCACTGTTGAAAACCTTGCGAAGACCAAGGTCAAGCTGACCGTAGAGGTTTCAGCTGAAGAGCTACAGCCCGCAATGGATAAGGCATACAAGGAGGTTGGCCAGCAGGTCAACGTTCCTGGCTTCCGTAAGGGACATGTGCCTCCGCAGATTATTGATCGTCGCATTGGTCGCGCCTATGTCGTCGAGCAGGCGATCAACTCGAAGATGTCTGATTTCTACAGCCAGGCTCTGGCCGAGGCAAAGGTGCAGCCGTTGGCTCAGCCTGCCATCGAGGTAACTGATATTCCGACTGGCAAGGGCGAAGATCAGAAGCTGGTATTCACCGCCGAAGTCGAGATCATGCCCGAGTTCGAGATTGCTTCTACCGACGGCCTGAAGATCAAGGTCGACAACGTTTCGGTCTCTGATGACGACGTGGAGGCAGAGCTGGATCAGCTACGCACTCGCTTCGGCTCCCTGAAGGGTGTTGAGCGTGCGGCCCAGAAGGGCGACTTCGTTTCTATCGACATGAACGCTTCGGTCGAGGGCGAGGAAATCGATTCGGTTTCTGGCGTTTCCTACGAGGTCGGTTCCGGCTCCATGATGGAGGGGATGGACGAGGCCCTTGAGGGCATGTCTGCCGGCGAGGAGACCGATTTTGACACCACCATGCGCGGTGGCGACCACGAGGGCGAAGCTGGCAAGGTGCACCTGAAGCTGCGCTCCGTGAAGGTCCGGGAGCTGCCGGAAGCTGATGACGACTTTGCTCAGATGGCTTCTGAGTTTGACACCATCGGAGAGCTGCGCGCCGACCTGCGCAAGAATGTCGAGCAGGGCAAGGCTGGCGAGCAGGCTGTCCAGGCCCGCGATCGTGTCCTGGAGCACCTGCGCGACAACACTGAGGTGCCGCTGCCCGAGGACATCCTGAAGTCCGAGATTGAGGCCCGCGTAGACGAGTCCGCTTCGGATGAGGAAAAGGAAGAGGCTAAGAAGGCAATCGAGGCTTCGCTGAAGGACCAGCTGCTGCTCGACAAGCTAGTCGCCGAGAAGCAGGTGCAGGTTTCTCAGCAGGAGCTGTTGGAGTTCATCTTCCAGACTGCCCAGGCTTACGGCATTGATCCCTCTCAGCTGCTCGGTGGAGAGAACGCACAGCAGCAGATGTCGGCGATGGCCGGCGACATGGCCCGCAACAAGGCACTTGTCAAGGTGCTCCGCGAGGTCGAGGTCGAAGACGAGGACGGCAACGCTGTAGATCTGTCCGAGTTCACCAAGGATCCGGCTGAAGAGGAAGCAAAGGCTACTGCTGAAGCTGCCGCCGAGGCCGCTGCAGAAGAAGCCGCAGAAGAAGAAGACAAGGGTGAAGAAGACAAGTAAGTCTTGTAGATGAAAAGTGGGGGCTTTGGCCCCCACTTTTCCTATACCCGCTTCCTGTGCCCATAGCGAAAAGACGGTATTTAGTGCAGGTATATTCGCGGGAAGTAGGTACCGTATTACCTAGCAATGAAAAAGACCTTGGAGGACGTAGTGACAAATCCAGTAGCTGCAGAACAGCCGGCACCGGGCGCTCCCGGAAGCGCTGTGTTTGAGCGTCTGCTAAAAGAGCGCATTATTTGGCTCGGTTCCGCCGTGGAAGACGAAAACGCTAACGAGATCTGCGCGAAGATGCTGCTTTTGGCAGGCGAGGATCCGGAAGCCGATATTTTCCTCTACATCAACAGCCCGGGTGGCTCGGTCACCGGTGGGATGGCTATTTACGACACCATGCAGCTGGTGCAGCCTGACGTGGCAACTGTCGCGGTAGGCCTGGCGGCCTCTATGGGGCAGCTGCTCCTGACTGCGGGGGCTCCCGGAAAACGCTACATCACCCCGCACGCTCGCGTAATGATGCACCAGCCTTCCGGCGGTATCGGAGGAACGGCTGCGGATATTCGTATCAATGCGGATCTGATCTTGCAGATGAAGAAGACGCTTGCGCAAATTACTGCTGACCGTACTGGCAAATCGCTTGAGCAGATTGAAGTCGATTCGGATCGCGACAAGTGGTTTACAGCTCAGGAGGCACTGGAATACGGTTTTGTTGACCACGTGGTCGAGCATGCCTCTGCTATCAACGCTGGAACTAACAAGTAGGAGGCAAAGATGAACAATATGGGTTTTGCAGCCTCGCTGCCGCAGGCACGCTACGTGATGCCTCAGTTTGAAGAGCGCACCGCCTACGGGTTCAAGCGTTCGGATCCCTACACTAAGCTATTTGAGGATCGGATCATTTTCTTGGGCGTTCAGGTAGATGACGCCTCCGCTGACGATGTGATGGCGCAGCTGCTAGTGCTGGAATCGCAGGATCCGGATTCTCTTATCACGATGTACATCAACAGCCCTGGTGGGTCCTTTACTGCAATGACAGCCATCTACGACACCATGCAGTACATCAAACCTGAAATCCAGACAGTGTGCCTGGGGCAGGCCGCCTCCGCCGCATCCGTCCTGCTTGCAGCTGGTAGTCCGGGCCGCCGCCTGGCTCTACCGAACGCCCGCGTACTTATTCACCAGCCTGCGCTCGCCGGCCAGGGTGGTTACGCTCAGGCCTCGGACATTGAGGTGCAGGCAAACGAGATCGACCGGATGCGCGAGTGGATGGACAACACGCTTGCTCGCCACTCCAAGCGCACTGCCGAACAGATTCATGCTGATACGCAGCGTGACAAGATCTTAACGGCAGAAGAAGCTAAGGAATACGGTCTGATCGACCAGGTGCTGCAGTCGCGCAAGATCAAGCGACTAGAGGCCTAAGTCATTGCTCTAATTGGCGGGTGAAGTGCGTGGCATATCGCGCTTCACCCGCTTTTTTGCGTAGGGTAGAAGGTGACGATCGGGGAGGGGAAAACGTGGCCACATCTGCTGAAAGCGTTGATCTTCTGAAGTGCTCTTTTTGTGGCAAGTCTCAGAAGCAGGTTCGTAAGCTCATTGCTGGGCCTGGGGTTTACATTTGCAACGAGTGTATTCAGCTGTGTGTCGAGATAATTGAAGAGGAATTGGGCCATTCTGATACCCAGGACCTCAACCGAATCCCCAAGCCCATCGAAATCTATGACTTCCTGAACCAGTACGTAATCGGCCAGGAGAGTGCTAAGAGATCACTCGCGGTGGCCGTATACAACCACTACAAGAGGGTCCGCGCCCGCGACGGGGGCAAAGAGATCGATCTGGACATGACCAAGTCCAACATCTTGATGCTGGGGCCAACAGGCACTGGCAAGACCCACCTGGCGCGTTCTTTGGCCCGGATGATGCGAGTGCCGTTCGTGATTGTCGATGCGACAGCTCTTACCGAGGCCGGGTATGTAGGCGAGGATGTCGAGAATATTCTGCTGAAACTAATCCAGGCGGCAGATGGGGACGTAAAGCGCGCCGAGCGCGGCATCATCTATATTGACGAGATCGACAAGATCGGGCGTAAAGGCGAGAACGCTTCTATTACGCGCGATGTCTCGGGCGAGGGCGTACAACAGGCCCTGCTCAAGATTATTGAGGGGACGGTTGCTTCCGTACCGCCTCAGGGAGGAAGAAAGCACCCCCACCAGGAGTTTATCGAGATAGATACTTCGGGCATCCTATTCATTGCCGCCGGAGCATTCGCTGGTATCGAGGATATTGTCCAAGAGAGGCTGGGGCGGCGCCGCACCGGCTTTGGGTCGGATCTGAAATCTAAGTCTGAGCACGGGGATCTTTATGCTCAGGTCACTACCGAAGATCTACACAAATTTGGGATGATTCCAGAATTCGTCGGGCGTCTTCCCGTCCTCACCACTGTTTCTGCTCTAGACGAGGAAGCGTTGATGCGGGTGCTTACCGAACCCAAGAACGCCCTGGTGAAGCAGTACGTAAGTTTGTTTGAGCTAGACGACGTGAAGCTTACCTTCACGGAAGAGGCACTGCGCGAGATTGCCAAGCTGGCATCTGCGCAGGGCACTGGCGCGCGGGGGCTGTCTTCGATCATGGAATCAGTTTTGAAAACCACCATGTTTGAAGTACCGTCTGATCCCACAGTCACAGAAGTGGTTATCACCCCAGAGGTGATCACCGAAGGAGCAACCGCGAGGCTAGTTAGGGAGGATCCCTCACAGCGGCGGGCAGAACGGAGCGCGTAGTGAGTGCAGATCAGACTTTGCAGGAGGGGAGTGACCTTCCTGAAGAACTAGTTCAGCTGCGAGCAACCATCGACAACATTGATGCCGCGCTTGTGCACATTCTTGCTGAACGATTCCGTTGCACCGAAAAAGTAGGGCACCTAAAAGCTAGGCTTGATTTGCCTCCGGCGGATCCGGATCGGGAGCGGCGGCAGGTAGCTAGATTGCAAGAGCTAGCGGCTGAATCCGGGCTGGATCCTGCTTTTGAGAAGAAATTCCTTCGCTTCATTGTTGACGAGGTAATCCACCACCACGTCCGCATTCGCCAGGAGTCAAAGAAGGCTTAAACAATTGTGGGGGGAGCAAAAATGCTCCCCCCACAAATTTATGTCTGCTACTTCTTGGTCGAATAGATCTCGGCTACCTCATCGGCGTGACGATGCAGGACTGCTGAGCGCTTCACCTTCAACGAGGGAGTAAGTAGACCGTTTTCAACAGTAAAGTCGGTTAGCAGGACCTTGATCTTGCGAATGGACTCTGCCCTAGAAACCTGCTTGTTTGCCCTGGCAATGGCCCGGTCTAGTGCTGCCAGCACTTCGGGGTGACGGGCAGCATCCGTAACGTCCATGTTGGGCAAATTTCGGTTCTTCAGCCACTTGGGTAGCATCTCGGTATCGAGTGTCACCAGAGCTGAGATGAACGGTTTCTGATCGCCTACCACCATAATCTGGCTGATCAGAGGGTGACCGCGAAGGGAATCTTCGAGCGTTGCTGGGACAACGTTCTTGCCGCCAGCAGTAACGATGATTTCTTTTTCGCGTCCCGTAATGGACAGGTAACCGTCCATGTCCAAGGAACCAAGATCGCCGGTGCGGAAGTAGCCGTCCTCGGTGAAAGCATCCTTGGTCCGTTCAGGGGCATTGTGGTAAGCCCGGAAAACGGAAGGGCCCTTTACCAGCACTTCGCCGTCGTCAGCAATCCGGACCTTAACCGTGGCAATCGGCGGACCAACGGTGCCGATCTTGGTGAGCCGCGGAGTATTTACTGCCAGGGGAGCATTAGTCTCGGTAAGACCGTAGCCCTCGAGAATGGTAACGCCCAGCCCTCGGAAGAAGTGGCCCAGGCGGCGGCCAAGGGGAGCGCCCCCAGAGATGACATACTTCGCGTTCGGTCCCAACAGCTTGGTGATGTTGTGAAACACCAGCTTGTCGTAGAACTCGCGCCGCGCTTTCAACGAACGTGACGGGCCCGCCTCAGTGTCAAGGGCTTCAGAGTATTCAATTGCCGTCTTGGCTGCCGCAGCAAACAGGCGCCGAGTGATCCTGTGGGAATCAGCCTTTGCCTCGGCGGCATTGTAGATCTTCTCGAGGACGCGGGGCACTGCCAGGATGTAACTAGGCCTAAAGGAGGCTAGGTCACCAAGGAGGTTAGCGGTGTTCGGAGTGTGGCCGAGCACGCCGTTACCCGCGATTTGGAACATCTGCAGGAATCTTGCATACACGTGAGCTAGCGGCAAGAACAGCAACAGCCTGGAAGACTTGGGAGCTGCGATCTCGTGCATCCACTTCATCCCGTTTAGCGCCAGGTGAGTGAAATTCCCGTGAGTCAGCTCGACTCCCTTGGGCCGGCCAGACGTTCCCGAGGTGTACACGATAGACGAAAGGTCGTCGGTAGATAGTTCCGCAACTCGCTGGTCGACTTCTTCAGGAAGAACAGACCTGCCTACCTCCAGAATCTGAATGATGGCAGAGTCGTCCAGGGACAGAATCTTCTTTAGCGACTTGCCCTTGTCCTGCACGGACATTACCAGGCGCTTCAGCACCATCGTCTCAGTGACGACGAGGGTCGGATCTGCGTCCTCTAGAATCCAGGCAATCTGTTCTGCCGAGTCCGTTTCGTAGATCGGAACCAGAACAAGGCCGGCGCTCTGCGCGGCAAAGTCCAACAGAGTCCACTCGTAGCTGGTGTGCGCCATAATCGCCATGCGATCGCCGGGCTTTAGACCGAGGCCGATAAGGCCGGCAGCCACAGAGTTAACCTCGGTAAGGAACTCGGCTGCGCTCAAGTGGATCCAAGAACCACCCAACTGCGACTTTCGGTCAATCAGTGTCTGGTGCGGTGCCCTTTCAGCCCTATCGCGCAAGATCCACGGGACAGTCTGGTGCGGTTCCACCTTGGCCAGGGTTGGGCCAGTCCACTCAACCACGTCGGTCAAGGGGATCGGGGCCACTTCCTCTTCTTCTGGTTGGAACGGATCACTCATGGAGTTACTTCCTGTTCCGCTTGGCAGGAGGTTCGCCAAGCTCAAATTCGCCAGTGGTAACAGTTTCCTGATCGGCTGGCAAGATAGTCAGTTCACCCTCTACCTTAGCCGAGGCCTCAATATCTGGGCGGACTTCCTGGATTGCCGGCACCATCTGTTCGGGTACCAACAAAGACACGTGCAAGTAAGGAGTACGCTGCGAGACCTTCGCCTCGGACTTGACTTTGCGCAACGCCGCCATAGCCTGGCCTGCCGCATCGAGCAGAGCCGTGTTGCCGCCGCCCTCGCGAAGATCAGCCCCGTCCGGCCAAGGCGAAGTGTGCACCGAACCGGCGCGGTACCAGGACCAAACTTCCTCGGCAGCGTAGGGCAGGAACGGCGCCAGCAAGCGGGTTACATTGTCCACTACGATCGCTAGCGCGCAGCGGGCGGAGGCCACATCTGCTTCGCTGTAGGTACCCTCGAAGTTATTCGCGCGGTCCTTGACCAGCTCTAGATAGTTGTCGCAGAAGGACCAGAAGAAGGACTCTGCCTGTTCCAGAGCGCGGGTGTGGTCGTAGTCTTCGAAGGCAGCAGTAGCCTTGTCGATTACCTCGACCAGCTTGGCAATTACTGCCTGGTCAGCCGGCAAGGTTACCTTTGCCGGGTCCAGATCAATAGACTCGCCAGCCATCGAAAGAGCGAACTTCGAGGCGTTCAACAATTTCATAGCTAGCCGGCGGCCAACCTTCATCTCCGCCTCTTCAAAGGCCGCGTCAGTACCCAGCCTTGCCGAGGAAGCCCAGTAGCGGACCGCGTCGGAGCCGTGTTTTTCGAGCAGACCGGAAGGGGTGACCACGTTGCCCTTGGACTTCGACATCTTCTTGTGGTCCGGATCCAGGATCCAGCCCGAGATAGCGGTGTGCGAGAAGGGCAGTGCGTCAAATTCAAGGTGAGCGCGAGCAACGGTGGAGAAGAGCCAAGTACGAATGATGTCCTGGCCTTGCGGACGCAGATCCATTGGGTATACCGCATCAAAGAGCTTCTGGTCAGTGAGCCAGCCAGCCGCAATCTGCGGTGACAGGGAAGAAGTCGCCCAAGTATCTAGAATGTCCACTTCGCCAACGAATCCGCCCGCCTGGCCACGCTGGTCCTCGGTGTAGCCCTCGGGCACATCAATAGAAGGATCGATCGGGAGGGCGTCCTCGCTAGGAGTCAAAACCGCGTCGTAGTCGACTTCACCATTCTGGTCTACCTTGTACCACAGGGGGATAGGTACGCCGAAGAAGCGCTGGCGCGAGACCAGCCAGTCCGTGTTCAGGCCGCGTACCCAATTGTCGTAGCGGACGTGCATGAACTGCGGGTGGAAGACCAGTTCGTTGCCGCGGCTGATCAGCTCTTCGTTTAGGTTCTGCGATTTACCTTCGCGGGTGTAATCCTTGCCGCCGTTGCGGATGTACCACTGGCGACTCATCACGATTTCTAGAGGCTTGTCGCCCTTCTCGAAGAAGTTGGTCATTCGCTGAGTCGGCCTCGGC
This sequence comes from Actinomyces sp. UMB0138, assembly GCF_002849225.1. Classification (GTDB taxonomy): domain Bacteria; phylum Bacillota; class Negativicutes; order Veillonellales; family Veillonellaceae; genus Veillonella; species Veillonella parvula_H. The sequence continues at coordinate 966,230 of NZ_PKMC01000001.1, read as the reverse complement.
TCACCGATCATTTCGCCGGAAGCAGTCAGAGCTTCCACTACCGCCTTGCGGGCGCTGAAGGTGGTCTTGCCGGCCATCTCTTCGTATAGCTTCTTGCCTAAATCAGAAGTAATCCACTCTGGGGTCTGGGCAATGATACGGCCATCCTTGCGCAGGATGTTTCGAGTAGGCAGATCCAGTTCGCGCCACCACTGCACGTCGGTTAGGTCGCCGAAAGTACAGCACATGGCGATGCCAGCGCCCTTGTCCATTTCGGCGGCAGGGTGGGCCAACACGGGTACTTCAACCTCGAAACCGGGGCTCTTTACCGTCTTGCCGAACAGGTGCTGGTAACGTTCATCGTCCGGATGGGCAATGAGGGCGCAGCAAGCAGCTAGCAGTTCGGGGCGGGTCGTCTCGATAACTACGTCCTCGTCCGCATCGGTGCGGTGGAAAGCGAGGGCGTGGTAGCTACCCGGGTAGTCGCGAGCTTCCAATTCAGCCTGTGCCACCGCGGTCTTGAAGGTTACGTCCCACAGTCCCGGAGCTTCGGACTGGTAAGCCTCCCCCCGCTTCACGTTCCGAATAAAGGCAGCCTGGGCTACCTTCTGTGCCTTCTTGCCTATGGTCTGGTAGGTATGGGCCCAGTCCACGGACAGGCCCAACTGGCGCCATAGAGACTCAAATTGCTTTTCGTCCTCGATAGTGAGCTTTACGCACAATTCGATGAAGTTGCGGCGCGAGATGGGTACCTGGTCGCGCATCTTGATGGACTTGCCAGTGCCATTGTGTGGCGGCACAAAATCCGGATCATACGGAAGAGACGGGTCGCACCGGACACCGAAGTAATTCTGCACGCGACGTTCAGTGGGCAGGCCATTGTCGTCCCACCCCATCGGGTAGAAGACGGAATAGCCTTGCATGCGCTTGTAACGCGCCATCAAATCTGTGTGAGTGTAGCTGAAGACGTGGCCCACGTGCAGCGACCCCGATACGGTCGGCGGTGGGGTGTCGATCGAATATACCTTCTTGCGGTCGGTGTTTACGTCAAAGGTATAGGTATGGTTTTCATCCCAAGCCCTTGTCCACTTTTCCTCTAGGCCGTCCGGGCTCACCTTGCTGGGAACCGCCGGACTTTCCAGCATCTTCAGTTCAGTTGTCAAAATACGCTCCATAGCTAGGGCGCGGGGGTGTTCCGCGCTTCGGCTTTGTCCGGTCTAGTGTACCGCGACCAGGAGCGGATGAGGCTAGCTAAGGGGGCGGCAATGGCAGGTGTGGGATTAATCGTTCATAGTTTGCACACAGGTATAGCCAATCAGGCACACAATCCATATGGGTACAGTTGTAGGGAAAGAGAGGATGCCAATGCCACACCTACCCCAACATGCTGATGGAAGTGCCCCGCTCGTACTCATTGCAGACGATGAGCCTATGCTCGCTGACCTCCTCTCACAGGCCCTGCAATCCAGAGGGTGGCGCACCCACGCCGTTACTGACGGCTTCGGGGCAGTGCAGGCAGCGCGCAAACTGGATCCCGACGCCGCCGTCCTCGACATAATGATGCCTGGGATGGACGGACTAGAAGCAATGGAACGCATCCGCAGAGACCTCCCGAATCTGCCAATCCTGTTACTGACTGCGCTAGATGCCGTCGAAGATCGGGTGCAGGGACTGCGCTCAGGTGCCGATGACTACGTGACGAAACCATTCAATCTAGACGAGGTCGAAGCCCGCCTTGAAGCGTTGGTGCGACGAGCCGGTGGCCTGGCAGCACAGGTAGAAGAGACCGTACTTACAGTGGGCGATCTACAGATGAATGTAGATCGGCACGAATTGGCGCGAGCAGGCAGCCTGATCGAACTCACGAAGACAGAGTTTGACCTGTGTGAATACTTGATGCAGAACGCTTCAAAGGTAGTTTCTAAGGCACAAATCTTGGACGCCGTGTGGCACTTTGATTTCGGCGGAAAAGCTAACGTGGTAGAGCTGTACATTTCGTACCTTCGGAAAAAGATTGATGCCGGTCGTCCGCCTATGATCCACACCGTGCGCGGGGTGGGCTACGTTATGAAACCTGCGGCTGCCGATGAAGCGTAAATACCGCTCCTTAGGGCTACGCCTACCAGCGCTAGTGTTGCTGGTCGGCATATGTCTGCTGCTCTTTGTTGGAGGACTGGCAGGAGTTACCCTGCGGCAGGTGCTCGTAGGGCAGGTAGATGACACGCTGCGCTCTTCGCTAGGGCAGGCAGAGATGAAAGCCGACCCCTCCGGGGGGTCCCTGTCGCACTCGCTGCAGAACCCCGGACTATCGCGCGGGTCGGTGCATCTGATCCGCAAGGGCGGCCTAATGCTCGCTGGCAAGGTCGACTCGGACCTGGCCATTGTGCAGATTAGTGATTCGCAGGCGGAAGAATTCCTGCAGGCGGCCCAAGAAACGCCGTCCTCTACCTGGATTAGCGGCTTGGGACACTACCGGGTACTCGAGGCGAAACTGCCTTCAGCCGACGGAAAGGGCATTCAGGTACTGGCGGGCGAGCCGTTAGAGCGAGTCGACAATGTGCTGGTGTTCTTTGGTGGCCTTTCCGCCCTCTACGGTATCGGCGGGCTGGCATTGGCCTGGTTGCTGGCAAGGGTGCTGGTTCGCCGCGAACTAGCCGGCATTCGCACCGTTACCAAGGTCGCACGGCAGGTAACCAGACAGGATCTGTCCGGGGCCGTCCTCAACACGCGAGCCCCAGCAGCCTTAGCCGCCTCCGAAACCGAGGCGGGCGAGATGGCAAAAGCGCTCAACGTAGCACTTGATCACGTCGAACGCTCTCTTGGAGCCCGAGCGCGCAGCGAAGAAAAGCTAAGACAATTTGTCGCAGATGCCTCCCACGAACTGCGTACCCCGTTAGCTACGGTCGGAGGATACGCCCAGCTTTTAGCGGGCACAGATCTGGGGGAGAGCCCCAACCAAGCAGTATCGCGGATTGCTTCAGAAGCGGAACGAATGCGAGCCTTGGTAGAAGATCTTTTACTGCTAGCCCGCATAGACTCCGGTAGGAAAGTGGAAGTAAAACCTGTACCGCTCGCGGGACTAGCTGTGGATGCGGTAGCTGACGCGGCAGTAAGCGCCCCTAGCCACAAGTGGGATTTGAATCTGGCCGAGGGCGCAGAAGACATTGAAGTAATTGGAAACGAAGCTGGCCTCCGGCAGGTCTTTGCAAACCTTACTGCTAACGCATACCAGCACACGCTTGAGGGCACACTGGTGCGAGTATCCCTACGCAGTCAAGATGGCCGCGCAATAGTTACGGTAAGCGACGATGGGCCGGGGATTGCCGAAGAGGACAAAAAGAAGATATTTGACCGCTTCGCCCGCGCCGATTCAGCGCGTAAACCGGGCGAATCCACCGGGCTTGGACTGTCCATTGCCCACGCCATAGTGGAAGCCCACGGTGGTAAACTCCGCCTGCTAGAGGAGCCAGAACTAGGGGGAGCCACCTTCGAGGCCTCGTTCAATCAGAGGAAAGATAATCCGGCGGAGGCCACTGCCAAGGTAGACTGAGCCCGTGCGATACATATCTACTCGAGGTGGCGGCGCCCCGCGTACTTTTACCCAGATCCTGCTCGAAGGGCTGGCTCCGGACGAGGGCCTCTACATGCCCGCGGAATACCCCCAATTGGATGCGAAGACGCTGGAAGAATGGGCGGTCCTGCTAAAAGAGGACGGCTACAGTGCGCTCGCGGCAAAAGTGCTTAGCCTGTACATCGACGACATAAGCCACAAGGATCTGGAACAGATCTGTGCCAGGGCCTATGGCAATGACAAATTCTCTGATCCTCTAATCGTGCCCGTCTCGCAGCTGCGGGAAGGGCTGTGGCTGGCCCACCTTTCTAACGGTCCCACAGCAGCGTTCAAAGATATGGCAATGCAGCTGCTCGGAGAACTATTTGAGTGGGTACTGGCGAAGAAGGCAAGGTCCCTCAATATTTTGGGGGCTACCTCGGGGGACACGGGCTCTTCGGCAGAGTACGCAATGGCTTCGAGGAAGAACATCAAGGTGTTCATGTTGACGCCGGCGGGCAGGATGAGCCCTTTTCAACAGGCACAGATGTTCTCGCTTACCGAGCCCAACATCCACAATTTGGCAATCGATGGGGTGTTCGACGACTGTCAGGACATCGTTAAGACGATCGCAGGTGACCTAGAGTTCAAGCGCTCCTATTCGATTGGTGCGGTCAACTCCATCAATTGGGCCCGACTATTAGCACAACTGGTTTACTACATCAGCTGCTACCTACGAGTGGCTAACCGGATCGGAGACAAGGTCTCTTTTAGTGTTCCCACCGGTAATTTCGGCGACGTCTGTGCAGGACATATTGCAAGGCAGATGGGGCTGCCAATCGACAAGCTGATAGTCGCTACAAACGAGAACAATGTACTAGAGGAGTTCTTCCGCACAGGCCGCTATCGCGTGCGTCCTGCCAGCGAAACGCTGGCGACGTCCTCCCCGTCGATGGACATTTCTAAAGCCTCGAATTTCGAACGCTTTATTTTTGATCTGTTGGACCGCGACGGAAAGGCAACTGCGGACCTATTTGGTCGGCAGCTGGCAGAAAAAGGACTATTCGACCTGTCCGATTCGCCGGCTTTCGCGAAGGTAGCAGACTACGGATTCATCAGTGGGTCCTCCACCCACGCTGATCGCATCGAGCAGATTCGCGATTGGGATAGGCAGGGCGTGCAAATAGATCCTCATACTGCCGACGGATTGCACGTTGCCGAACAGCTGCGCGATCGCTGCGGTGGCCCCGTGGTGGTCCTGGAGACTGCTTTGCCCGTCAAATTTGCCGATACCATCGAAGAGGCTACTGGGCATGAGCCAGAGGTACCGGCCCGTTTCGTGGGGATCATGGATGGGCCGCGGCGGGTCGAAGCTCTTCCGAATGACGCGCAGAAGGTAAAAGACTTTATTCGAGCGAACTCGAAGTAAGCTCTCGGCCTGCTGTGTTGAGGCCTAGTCGCCTGTAGGCAAGAGGGAATAGGGATCCCACCCACAGGGCAGCTACTGCTGCCACTGCTACAGTGGCCCACATTGCCCCGGCCAGACCCACCGTGTCGGTAAGAACTGCTACGAATAGGGGGCCGGCGGCGCTACCCGCCTGGGTAATTGCAGTCCACCACCCCAAGAACCGTTCGCGATATACGTCCGGGGACATGTCTACGCCCATAGTCATGACAATGCCCGAGCCGAAACCGTTGCCGAATCCAACCAAAGAAGCAAATATCAGGAACGCCATCTTGCCGTCTACTAGCACCAGCCCTAAGAATCCACTGCCCATGATCAGGTAGGCGGGAAGTAGAGCCACCAAGCGGCCGTAGCGGTCTTGGAGTCTGCCAGCGGGGTAGAACATGGCCACATCGAGGGCGGCGGAGATAGCGAAAGTAGCAGAGATCAGCGTGGGGGAGAGCCCCATGTGCGCTCCCCACAGTGGAATCAGCACGTTTCGATTCGCTCTTACTATGTGCATCGACATGCCTGCAAAAGCTGCAATTGCAGTGGAAACTGAGTCGGCTTTTCGCCGGATTTTCCGATTTAACTTCTTTGCCGCAGTCTGGGCGGTTTTCGCCCGTCCCGGCTCCGGCACCAGGAAGATTGCGATCATAGCGCCTGCTATCAGCGCTGTTATTAGGTGTAGCCAAAACACTGACGGGATGCCGGCCCAAGCCACCATGGCAGCACCCAAGGCAGGACCTGCCATGACGCCCAACCGCATCATGCCCCCCAGCATCGAAAGGGCAGTTGCCCGGTATCGGGAATCAATGTTGTCGGCAAGATAGGACTGCCGGGCGATCGCCCATACAGAGGCCGCTACTGCGATACCGGTCAGACCGATTACGTAGCCGACCTTTGCTACCGTGCCGGGTGAATACAGCGAGAAAAGGCATATTGCCAACGAGATAGCGGCTATCGCCGTTGCTCCCATCAGGCCGCGCTTGTCAGTGGAATGAAGCAAGACATGGCCTACCAAGGGGGCCGCGATAACGCCAACCACGCCGTAATATGCCATCACGGTGGATGCGTGCGAGGACGTGAACCCGATCTGCAGAGCGGCAAGCACGATAAGTGGTGCCACGGCTCCCGAGCCAATCGCAAAGATTACGGTCGGTGCATAAATCGGGCGAATGAGTTTACGTAAAGGATTCACTTTGCCCTAGACAGTTCGTTGTCCTTTTGCACTGCCGCGTTTACCGCAGCAGTTGCTGCGTTAGATAGCCCAGCTGCCTCGGCTGCCAGGAGTCCGGCGACAGTGGTCCCGCCGGGGGAGAGGACGGTATCGACCAGATCAGTCGGAGTGAGTTCCCCTTTAGCTGCTTGGGCTTCCACGTTTTCAGCCGTACCTGCCATGGCGGTGGCGACGATGCGTACTGCCTGAGCTTTGGGAATGCCATGGGCTAGTCCTGCCCGGGCAAAAGAATCGATCAGTTGGAAAATCCATCCAGGCAGGCATCCGGCAATGGCAGCAAATGCCGGGAAGAGGTCCTCAGAAATGACCTCGGTGTTACCGCAGCAATCAAACACCTGGACTACCTTCTCAAGGGCTTCTGGGGAGGTGTCTTCGCTGGCTGCGAGGCCGGACATTGACCTGCCAAGGGAGGCGTTTACGTTGGGCATCACGCGAACTAGCCCGTCTGCATCGGTGGGGAGGTCTTCTTGCAAGGTGGCAAGGGAACGGCCCGCAGCAACCGAAACAATGATGGTCTGTTTGGGGTCTGCAAGTTTACTGAGCACGCCGTTTACTTGGTAGGGCTTTACAGCGATTACCGTAATATCGCTCTTGGCTACCAGATCATCCGGGTCGGTTGCGACTTCCGCACCTAGTTCTTCGGCAAGTGGAGCAGACGATTCCTTCCGGCGCGCGTAAAGACATAGCCGAAACTTTTCCTTGCCGTTTGCAGCGACGCCACGGGCAATGGCGCTGCCCATGGAGCCCGTGCCCAAAATTCCTACTGTTAGCATTCGTCCTCCTAAGTTTCCTCCAATTTACCAAGCCATTGAACCAGCCAGCCAGGGAAAGCAGCGTTAGATTAGAGATATGGATCGATATGCAAATCCGCGCGGCGGGAAAGTAGTGGTAACAGGAGCTTCATCCGGCATCGGGGCCGCAACCGTCAGGGCTCTGGCAGCAAGTGACTGGTCTGTGGTGGCAGTAGCTCGCAGGCAAAGCAAACTGGAGGCGCTCGCCAAGGAAACCGGCTGCGAATACTATGTGTGTGACCTCAAGGACAAAGAGGCAGTGGGCAAAATGGCTCAGTCCTTGGGCACGGACGTGCGGGTAGTAGTAAATATTGCCGGCGGCGCGGTGGGGCAAGATCTGATCGCGGATACCACCGTTGAGGACTGGCAGGAAATGTATTCTCGCAACGTCTCCACTGCTCTAAACGTCACCAAAGCGTTTCTGCCTAACTTGCGCGAGGGCGGAGACCTGGTTTTCGTTACCTCCACCGCCGCACACGATACCTATCCTGGTGGAGGCGGTTACGTGGCCGCAAAGCATGCGGAAAGAATGATTCCGCTAACGCTGCGTCAAGAACTGGTGGGCGAAGATGTGCGGTTAATAGAGATCGCTCCCGGCATGGTGAAGACAGCAGAGTTCTCCCTGAACCGACTTGGCTCGCAGGAGGCAGCCGACAAGGTCTACGAAGGAGTCGACAATCCGCTGTCTGCCGAGGACGTAGCGGATTTGATCTGCTGGTGTCTATCCCGCCCAGTCCACGTAAATATCGATTCGGTTATCATCAGACCTACCGCGCAAGCTACAAATACGCTCGTCGCACGCAAAAAGTAGGTGGCTAACACCACAATTCCCAAAAGGCGAATACGGTTTTGCTGGTACTGGAGCCATAGTTACACTGGAGGGGCATTGATCCGGCAATCACCGGGGAGCACTGGGAAGAACGGGTAACTAAGTAGACCCCAGCGGGTAAGCCCGACACAGCTGCAATGAGTGGCCATCTTGACGCAGGGTTTAGGTGGCAACCGAGGTGGTACCGCGGCTCATGTCGTCCTCGAAGCAGAGGAAAAGGAGACCATGAGCAAGGATCCGCAAGAAGCAAAGCGAGGGGCCTACCCACGCCACCGTGATAGCGCAGTCGCCTCCTCTCCTAACTTCCCCCAGATGGAAGAGGAGACCCTGGCCTATTGGAAAGAAGACGACACTTTCCGCAAATCGATTCGCAACCGTGATGCGGGCGAGGGCGGCTCAAACGAATTCGTGTTCTACGATGGCCCCCCGTTCGCCAATGGCCTGCCCCACTACGGGCACCTCCTGACCGGGTACGTAAAGGATTCCGTCGCGCGCTACCAGACCATGAAGGGCAAGCGGGTAGAGCGTCGCTTTGGCTGGGACACGCACGGCCTACCCGCCGAACTCGAGGCAGAACGCATCCTGGGCATCGAAGATAAGTCCGAGATCGAAGGCCCTGACGGCATCGGCATCCAAAAGTTCAATGACACCTGCCGCTCCTCTGTGCTGCGTTACACCGACGAATGGCAAGAATACGTCAACCGACAGGCCCGTTGGGTAGATTTCGAAAACGACTACAAGACCCTAGACGTGACTTACATGGAGTCGGTCATCTGGGCTTTCAAGCAGCTCTACGACAAGGGGCTGGCATATGAGGGTTACCGGGTGCTGCCGTACTGTTGGCACGACCAAACTCCGCTGTCCAACCACGAACTGAAGATGGATGACGACGTCTACCAGATTCGCCAGGACAACACGGTTACCGTAGGCCTGCGCCTAGAGACGGGCGAACTGGCGCTGATCTGGACGACTACTCCCTGGACGCTACCGTCGAACTTGGCCATTACCGTTGGCGAAGACATCGACTACGTAACCATTTCGGTAGCATCCGACCTGGACTCGCCGTTGGCCGGCGAGAAGGTTGTGATCGCCAAGGCCCTGGCTCCCAACTATGCCAAAGAGCTGGGCGAGGATCCGCAAGTAGTAGCTGAATACAAGGGCAAAGATCTGCTCGGGCGCCGCTACACGCCAATCTTTGATTACTTCATGGATGGGGCCAAAGAGGGCGAAGTTCCTGGGCCGAATGCGTTTACGGTAGTAAGCGCCGATTACGTGTCCACCGAAGATGGCACTGGCTTGGTGCACACGGCACCTGCCTTTGGTGAAGACGACATGTTTACTTGCATGGCGGCAGACATCAAGGCCGTCGTTCCTGTGGACGAGGCAGGCAAGTTCACCTCGCAGGTACCTGAATACGAAGGCCTGCAGGTATTTGACGCTAATAAGCAGGTTGTTCGCGATCTGCGCCGCGGCATTGAAGACGACGAGGGTCCGCTTGCCCGTATTCCTCGCGAGCAGCGAGCCGTGCTGGTACGTCAGCAGTCCTACGCTCACTCCTACCCGCACTGCTGGAGGTGCCGCAAGCCGCTGATTTACAAGGCAGTCTCCTCCTGGTTCGTGAAGGTTTCTGCTTTCCGCGACCGCATGGTCGAGCTGAATGAGCAGATCACCTGGGTGCCTGACCATATTAAGGAAGGCCAGTTCGGCAAGTGGCTGGCAGGTGCTCGCGACTGGTCCATCTCGCGTAACCGCTTCTGGGGAAGCCCGATTCCGGTGTGGAAGTCGGACGACCCGCAGTATCCGCGAGTAGACGTATACGGCTCGCTGGAAGAACTAGAGCGCGACTTCGGAGTAGAAGTGAAAGACCTGCACAGGCCGTTCATTGACACTTTGGTGCGCCCCAACCCCGATGACCCAACTGGCAAGTCCATGATGCGTCGCATTCCGGACGTGCTCGACTGCTGGTTCGACTCGGGTTCTATGCCGTACGCGCAGGTGCACTACCCATTCGAAAACCAGGAGTGGTTCGAAAACCACTACCCGGGCGACTTCATCGTCGAATACATTGGGCAGACCCGCGGCTGGTTCTACACCCTGCACGTGCTGGCGACCGCCCTGTTTGATCGTCCTGCTTTCACCTCTTGCGTAAGCCACGGCATCGTCCTCGGCGATGACGGTCGCAAGATGAGCAAGTCCCTGCGCAACTACCCGGATGTGAACCAGGTATTCAATTCCTATGGATCGGATGCGATGCGGTGGTTCTTGCTGTCCTCGCCAGTGGTGCGCGGTGGCAACCTCGTGGTTACCGAGAAGGCGATTCGCGACACCGTCCGCCAGGTCATGTTGCCGTTGTGGAACTGCTACTACTTCTTTGCCCTGTACGCTGGCGCGTGCAATAACGGCGAGGGGTATGCGGCGAAGAAGATTGACTTCGCAGATCGGGAAAAGATTGCTTCGCTACCTGTCATGGATAGGTACCTGATCGCTTCGGTCAAGAAGCTAGTCGAAGAGGTCGACGCCGATCAGGACTCCTACGATGTAGCCGGTGCTGCTCACGCGGTAGAGCGCTTCACTGACGTGTTGACCAACTGGTACGTGCGCACGTCCCGTCAGCGTTTCTGGGACGAGGACGAAGACGCTTTCGACACGCTGTATTCAGTTCTCGAAGTCCTCATGCGTGCCATCGCGCCGCTAGCCCCGCTGCTGGCAGAAGAGATCTACCGCGGCCTAACCGGTGACGAGTCGGTGCACCTTGCCGACTATCCTGTGCTGGGGGATGCCTGCGCAGATGATGAGCTGGTTGCCACTATGGACGAAATCCGCGACATTGTCTCGGCAGCACACGGGTTGCGAAAGGCAAACAAGCTGCGCGTCCGGCAGCCGCTGCAGACTTTGACTGTAGTTTCTGAAAACTCTGCCGGTTTGGCAGGGTTCAAGGAACTGGTCGCAAGCGAGGTAAATGTCAAGCAAATGACACTTGTCCCGGCGGCTGAATCGGGCCTGGAGGTAGCGAAGGAACTTTCGCTCAACCCGCGCGAGTTCCCGCCTCAGGTGCGCAAGCACACCTCTGCGCTTTTCAAAGCCCAGAAATCTGGAGAGTGGACAGAGCTGGAAGACGGTAAAGTCCGCTTCGATGGCGTTGAGGTAGACGGCGAGCCAGTCGTTCTTGGCCCCGGCCAGGTGGCGACCTCGGTGAAGGTCACGGCAGAGGAAGGCCAGGCGGCAACCGTGCTGGGGAACGGCACCTTCGTCGTCCTCGACACCACCGTGGACGCGGCGCTGGAAGCTGAAGGCTATGCTCGCGACGTGATCCGCGTAGTGCAGGACCAGCGTAAAGCTGACGGGTTGCACGTGGCAGATCGAATCAACTTGGTCATCTCGGTACCCCAAGAAAGGATTCCGGATGTGCGGATGCATCAGCAGATGATCGCCGCCGAAACCCTGGCCAAGACAGTTTCCTTCGAGGCAAACGAAGAATCCGACAGCGAGGTTCACGCTTTCGTAACCCGCGTGGAAAAGTAGCCTAGAAACAGTTTGGGCCCAGCAGCTAAGTGCTGGGCCCAAACTTATTTAACCGATGTCAGATCTTTTGCGGCTCGATCTTCCAAACGTCATTGGCATAGTCGCGGATCGTGCGATCAGAGGAGAAACGGCCGGAATTGCAAATGTTTCGCCAGCACTTCGCCGCCCAGGAATGGCGATCGAGGTAGTCCTCTACCAACTGGTCGCGCACCTTCCGGTAGTCAGCAAAATCGCCGAGTACGTAGTACATGTCGGCTGGTTCGTAACCGGGTGATTCCAGGAGCGAACGCCGCAGATCGTGGAAGATACCTGTGCCCCTATCGTCGAAGGTGCCGTCGATAAGAGTGTTCAGCACCCGCTCGAGGCCGGGCGTCTCGTGCATAGTGCGGACCGGATCGTATTCCGCACGCAACTGTTCGAGTTCGTCTACGCGAGCACCAAAGATGTAGGCATTGTCGTCTCCCACAGCGTCAACGATCTCGACATTCGCGCCGTCCATGGTGCCAAGCGTTAGAGCGCCGTTCATCATGAACTTCATGTTGGAAGTGCCAGAAGCTTCCTTGCCGGCTACCGAGATCTGTTCGGAGACATCGGCGGCAGGAATAATGTTTTCGGCAGGGGAGACGTTGTAATTCGGCACGAACACAACCTGCAGAATCTTCGACACCTCCGGGTCGGAGGCTATCAGCTCACCAATAGCGTTGATGAACTTGATGATTGTCTTCGCCCGCACGTACCCCGGAGCGGCCTTGGCCCCAAAGATGAACACTCGAGGCGGGTAGTCGCCCTCGGGATTGTCTTTGATCCGGAAGTACAGATCCAAAATATAGAAGGCGTTCAGAAGCTGCCTCTTGTACTCGTGCAGCCTCTTGATCTGGACGTCAAAGATGGCGTCCGGGTTGACCTCAATGCCGTCGCGCCTCTTCAGCCACGCAGCAAAGTCCTTCTTATTAGCATCTTTTATCTGAAGTAGTTCAGAAAGTACCTCGGGATCGTCCGCATACCCTTCCAAGGCGTGCAGGCGATCGAGGTCGCGAACCCATTCGTCAGAGCCGCTCAGCTTAGTTAGCAGGGACGAGAGGCGAGGATTGCACTGCCGCAGCCACCGCCGCGGGGTAACCCCATTGGTCTTGTTGTTGAATTTTTCCGGCCAAATGTCGTACCAGTCATGCAACGTGTCAGACTCGATGATCTGCGTGTGCAGCGCGGCCACGCCATTGATCGAGAAGGAGGCGTAGCACGCAATCCAAGCCATGTGGATGGAGCCGTTCTGGATCGGAGCCATGTAGTCGATCTTGCCTTGGTCGTATCCGCCATTAGCCAGCTCTTCGCGGAAGCGGCGATCGATCTCGGCAATGATCTCTAGAACTCTTGGGAAGAGCCGCTGGAAGATTGAGTATTCCCAGGTCTCTAGGGCTTCGGCGAGCACGGTGTGATTGGTGTAGGCAAAGGTGTGGGTGACAATATTCCAAGCATCGTCCCACCCAAGGCCGTGTTCATCCATAAGGAGTCGCATGAGCTCGGGGATGGCGAGTACCGGGTGAGTGTCGTTTAGCTGAATGCAGTTGTAATCGGCAAACCCACGCAGATCCTCGCCATGGTGCTCAATGTAGTTGTCGATCATCGTCTGCAGCGAAGCTGAGACGAAGAAGTATTGCTGGCGTACTCGCAGAACTTTACCCTCGTAGGTTGTGTCATTGGGGTAGAGGACGCGGCACAGGTCGGCGACGCGCTCGCGTTCGATGATTGCGTCGGTGAATCGCTGCGAGTTGAAGGCATCGTAATCGAATTCCTCCATCGGCTCGGATTTCCACAGCCGCAAGGTGCCCACGTTCTTGGTGCCGTACCCGGTGATCGGCATGTCGTAGGGGATGGCCCTTACCGTCATGTCAGCGAAGTGGACGATGCGGAATTCTTCCTCGCGGCGGATGACGAACGGGTATCCCTCTTCCATCCACGGATCAGGGTGTTCGCGCTGGTAGCCGTTTTCGAACGACTGCTTGAAGAGGCCGTAGCGGTACAGGATGCCGTAACCGGTCACCGGTAGGTCCAGCGTGGCACAAGAATCTAAGAAGCACGCCGCTAGCCGGCCCAGTCCGCCGTTACCAAGTGAAGCATCCGGCTCGGATTCGAGCACATCCACCAGATTGATGCCGAAGGCGTTAGTTGCTTCGCGCGCTAGATCTACTAGGCCAAGATTTGTGAGGTTGTTGAGCATTGCTCGGCCCATAAGGAACTCTGCTGAAAAGTAGTGTTCCGTTCTAGTAGAGGCAAACTTCTTAGCTGTCTTCTCCCAATTATCCGCGATGCGCGAGACTACTGCCTCGGAAAGTCCGGTCCACATTTCGATGGGGGTGGATACCTCTGGGCGCCTGCCCGATACCGATCGCGTGAATGATCCCAGTTCTGCTGTTAGATCTTTTGTCATTACTATCTCCGGCTTCTGTGGTTTTGCCACTGTTGGGAGGCGGGATTCCGCCTGTAGTTCTGTGTTAAGGATATGGGTAGTGTGCCTAAAGAGCCATGGTAGACACGTTTTGTCTTTCTCGTTGGGTCAGATAAGTCAGAGCGGTCATGAGGGCGAGATAGGGCAAAACAAATGGAGGGGGCTATCCCCCTCCTTTTGAGTAACAATGGATCTGAAACTTGTGCTTAGTGCACTGTGCCCGTTTGCAACATGGTGGGCGCACCCTTCCTAATGCGTCCCGAAGCAACGTCGATTCCCAACCCGATTGCAGTCATTATTACCGCCGGGACAATCCACCCTAGACCGGCGCCCCCCAACGGCAAGTGTGTCCAAATCGAGTCCGCGAAGGTTTCGTGTCCAGGTACGGAACGAACCGAGTCGACAATGGCGAACAGCGCAGCGGTCCAGGCACCGGCTCGGTATGCCCACTTCATGTGGCCGGGAATAACGATGTCTAGGATGCACACCAAGGTGAAGATGATGGTGATGGGGTAGACGAATACGTTGATAGGAGCAACTACCTGCAAGATTAGGTCCAAGCCCAGGTTAGACAGGGCAGCTGCAATGAACACGTGGATCATTACCATGGTGGGTAGTGAAACAGTGGGAAAGAGGCGGCAGAAATACTGCGACGAGGCGCTGACGAGACCTGCCGCAGTAGTTAGACATGCCAAGAATACGATTCCACCAAAGACGGCCATGCCCGCCCTCCCGAAGAGCGTATGCGACATTCCCGACAGAGCGACCGCGCCGTTGGCCACTGAGGCGTCGGTGACGCGTGCGCCCAACGCGGCTAGTCCGACGTAGACCACCGCAAGGATGAGGGCGGCAAAGAATCCCGTGAGTACGGTAGCGCCGAATAGGCGTTTGCCTTCGCCGAAGCCGTAATTCTGAAGAGAAGAGATGATGACCCCACCGAAGACGAAGGCTGCAATAGCGTCCATGGTGAAGTAGCCCTGTAGCACACCTGTAGCCAGGGCGTTAGAAGAAAAGTCTTCGGCTGGTGCGTGCGAAACAGGTGAAAGAGTGAAGATGCCTACGATTACCAAGATTGTGATCAGAATGAGCAGGGCGGGAGTCAGGATCGCCCCGATTCGTTCGGTTAACTTCTGAGCGTTTAGGCAGGTGAGCGCCACTAGTGCGAAGAAAACAACAGTGTACACAGCTAGTGAAACGCGGTCGTAAGAGTGAGGGAAGAACTGTTTTACCGACATTTCGTAGCTCACGGTAGCTACGCGGGGGATTGCATAGAGCACGCCGGTGGACAGGAAGACGATGAGTGTGTAGAGGAAGCCAAACTGAGTGCCCATGCGCTTCGACGAGCTGGTGATGCCCTCACGAGAGGTCGCCGAAGCAACCATCGCTAGAGCAGGCAAAGCTACGCCAGTACATAAAAACCCAAAAATAGCTGCGTAGAAGGAAGTGCCGGAATTAACCCCGATCATAGTGGGGAAAATTAGGTTGCCCGCTCCGAAGAACATGGCAAACAGGGCAAGAGATGTTACAAGTATGTTCTTAAAGTCGCGTTTAGAACGCAACACTGACTCCGCTTTAGCTTTCATAGGGCGATTATGGCAAACAGTCCTGTCTTTCCGAGCAGGTAATTCACGTTTTGATATGGCATCTAAAATGCTTAGGTTCCAGGTTTCTAAGTAACGCGCCGGCGCATTAAGATTGAGTTGATGAATAACGAACACGATGCGGATCACACCAACGCGGCGGATGCCTTCTTGGCAGCGGTAGATGAGGCAGGCCATTCGGGCATAGACCCGGAGTTGCTGCCCTATCTGGAAGCGGCCGACCAGGACGAGGAACCGAAGCAACTACCGGTGACGGACATAAGTGCCGAGGCCGAAGAGAGGCAGGCTCTCGAGAATTTGGTCGAGGCCTCATTGTTAGCGGGACCGTTGCCCGAAGTGGTAAACGAAGTTAGTAAAGAGAAGACTCCGGAAGAAGCCCACCAGGACCTGCTAAAAGAAGCAGCCCGTGAGGCCGCCCTCGACAAGGAGGTCAGCCGGATCTACGCCCAGATTATTGCGCGCGCTCCCGAGCACAAGGTGCAGCCTTCCCTTGACCGGGTAGCTATGGCAATGCAGTACTTGGGCGACCCGCAGCAGTCCTTCCCGGCAGTGCACATAACGGGTACCAACGGGAAGACCTCTACCGCGCGCATGATCGATTCGCTGGCCCAAGCTACTGGTCTGCGGACCGGACGATTCACCAGCCCGCACCTGCATACAGTCCGCGAGCGCATCTCGCTCGACGGTGAGCCCATCTCGAAGGAAGGCTTCATTGCCGCCTATAAGGATGTGGCTGACATTGTCAGCTTGGTAGATCAGAAGAATGTCGCCGGGGAGGGAGCGCGCCTGTCCTTCTTCGAGGTGTTCACGGTCATGGCCTATGCCGCTTTTGCCGATTACCCGATTGACCTTGGCGTTATAGAGGTTGGAATGGGTGGCAGGTGGGATGCCACTAATGTGATCGATGCTGGGGTAGGGGTCATTACTCCAATTAGTAAGGATCACGAGAAGTGGCTTGGATCGACGCTGCCCCAGATTGCCTCAGAAAAGGCGGGCATTATTAAGGAGGGAATGATCCTTATCCTGTCCAAGCAGGAAGAGTCCGCCCGGCAGGTGATCTTGGAGGAAGCCCAGAAGAAGCACGCTACTGTTCGTGAATACGGCAAGGATATTGAGGTCCTGTCCCGCCAGAATGCTGTTGGGGGACAACTGATTACGGTGCGTACGCCCGCGGCGGTGTACGAGGACGTGTACGTGCCGCTCTTCGGACGTCACCAAGCAGAAAATGCTGCGCTCGCCATCGCTGCGTTCGAGGCTATGGCCGGTGGTAAGGCCTTGGATGCGAGGCTGCTGGAACAGGGGATGGCGGCGGCGAGCTCGCCAGGTCGGGCCGAGATCCTTCGTTCTTCCCCAACGGTTATGGTCGACGCTGCGCACAATCCAGGCGGGGCGGCAGTGCTGCGGCGTACTCTCGAGGACGACTTCCCGTTCACGGACATTGTGGGCGTGTATTCGGCTATGGGAGACAAGGATGTAGAGGGCGTGCTTTCAGAGATGGAACCGCTTCTGCAAGCTATCGTTTTGACCGAAATGCCGGGCGAACGGGCCATGAAGATTGAGCAGCTCCGCCAGATCGCGGAGGACGTGTTCGGACCGGACCGGGTGCTAGTCGCAGAAGATACTGCCTCCGCAATTGACCAGGCTGTGACCGCTTCGGAACAGGCGGGCGCGCCAGCACCGAACACCGCCGTAGTGGCGTTTGGATCGGTAGTATTTGCAGCACACGTGCGTGAAGTGATGGGCGTAGGAAAAGCTCCATCCGAGAACGTGCCCAGTAATATATAGGTACTCAGCAGAAAGGTAAGAAGGTGTCGCAGAGTGAACGCACACTAGTGCTGGTCAAGCCCGAAGCTTTCAAACGTGGTTTGACCGGGGAAGTTATTAGGCGTATCGAGGCTAAAGGATACGAACTAGAGGCTCTGGCAGTAGTAACGGCCGACGAGGCAAAACTGCGTGAGCACTACGCAGAACACGTGCAGAAGCATTTCTTCTCCGACCTTGTCGAATACATGTCCTCCGGGCCGATGACGGCAATTGTGGTTCGCGGAGAACGCTGCATCGAGGGAATGCGCGTCATGGCAGGATCTACCGATCCCACTACTGCTCCTGCGGGAACACTGCGCGGAGATTTCGGCCGCGACTGGGGTTCGAACAACATCGAGAACGTGGTGCATTGCTCCGATTCGCCCACCAGCGCTGAACGAGAAATAAAGATCTGGTTCTAAGCCGGCGTGTACCTAAAAAATCTGACCCTGCGCGGTTTTAAGTCCTTTGCCGGCGCTACCACTATGCGCTTAGAGCCGGGGATTACCTGCGTGGTCGGCCCTAATGGCTCAGGCAAGTCGAACGTCGTAGACGCGCTTGCCTGGGTCATGGGCGAACAGGGAGCGCGGGCACTGCGCGGTACCGCCATGTCAGACGTGATCTTTGCAGGCACCTCTGGCAAAGCCGCCCTCGGAAGAGCGCAGGTGACCCTCACCATCGACAATTCGGATGGGGCTCTTCCGATCGACTACGCAGAAGTAACTATCTCGCGCACTCTGTTTAGGGGAGGCGGCTCCGAATACCACATCAATGGCACCCAGTGCCGCCTGCTGGACGTTCAAGAACTCCTTTCCGATACGGGCATGGGCAGGCAGATGCACGTGATCGTGGGGCAGGGGCAACTGGATGCCATCTTGTCGTCAACCCCCGAGGAGCGGCGCGGCTTCATTGAAGAAGCCGCAGGGGTGCTAAAACACCGCCGGCGGAAAGAACGGGCCATCTCAAAACTGAACCAGATGGCAGGAAACCTTTCCCGAGTTGAAGATCTAACAGACGAGATAAGAAAACAACTTGGCCCCCTTGCCCGGCAGGCAGAGACCGCCCGCCGCGCCGACGTGATTGGTGCTAACGTTCGCGACGCCAAAGCGCGCCTGCTCGCTGACGATGCGGCCGCGCTCGCGGAGAGGCTTACCTCGCTGAACGAATCCGGGGCGGCCCTGGAACAGAAGAAAAAGGAAGCCGAAAACAACCTCTCTACTATCACCCAAGAGCTAGAACGTGCCGAGCGAAAAGAATCAGAAGGATCCCCGGCACTGGAAGCACTAACCACCGGATGGCAGCGCCTCACAGCGGTATCTGAACGGCTGCGCTCCAACCAAATACTTGCCGCAGAGCGGGTAAAATCTCTGTCCGTACCCATCGCCTACCATGGGGAAGATCCAGCAGAACTCGAGCGCAGGGCCAAGGCAGCCACCGAGGAAGATAGACGCCAGATGGAACACATCGAGGCGGCGGTCGGGTATCTGCAGGAAATTACGGCCGCGAAAGGGGAGGCCGAAAAGGAGCGCCTGAAGTTAGAGCGCGAACTCGCCCTCGCCAAGTCTGTCGCCGGGAAACGAAATAAGGAGCGGGAACGCTTAGAACGCGAAGTCTCTTCTGCGAACTCGCGTTTTGATGCGGCTACCTCGCACCGAGAAAACGCGCTGGAAGCGCTCAGCCTTGCAAAAACTCGCTTTGAAGCCTCCAAGGAAGGCGAAAAGGCCGTTGCGCTACCTCAGAAAGACCAGGAAGTAGCCAAGATGCATGAAGCTGCTTCTGCCGCTGTGCGCGCGCAAAAAGAAAAGGTGGTGCAGGCGCGCAGCAAACACCAGCAGGCACTTGAGGCTGAGATGCGGTGGACTTCCAAGAGGGATGCGCTCGCCTCTACCGTAGCGCCGGCCGACGCTACTGCCTCCTTGCTGGATCGCGAATTGCCGGGCCTGTTGGGATCATTACCCCCGCTAATTGAAATTTCCGAAGGGTACGAGGACGCGATCGCCCTGGCCCTGGGGGAGCTGGCAGGCACCGTTGTGGCCGATTCTGTAGAAAATGCGCTAGCTGCGTCCGATGTAGCGGGAGGCCCGGTAAAGCTCGCAATCGCCTCCCAGCAAGCACCTGCCTCCCAACCTGAGCTGAAACACGGGCAGTGGGCCCGGTCGGTGGTCACTGCGCGCGAGGGCGTCATGGAAGGATTCCTCGACCGCGCCCTTGCAGGAATCGTCATCGCGGACAGTCGGCAAGAGGCCATTGCGGCCCTGGCGCAACCAAACGTTACGACCGCTATCAGTAAAGATGGCGAAATCATCTCGGTCCATCGCATCGAAACCGGAGGCACAGAGGTCGAATCCGTCCTCTCGATGCAAGCACGCCTAGACAATGCCACGAAAGAAGCCATGGCAGCCTCCCGCGCCAGCCTCGCCGCCAAGGGGGAATTAGAGAGGGCGGAAAAGGACCTGGACGCGGCAGAAGAAGACGAAGCCCGCGCCCTGCGCAAACTACGCGAAGCCGACTCCGCATACGCCAAGGCCGCAGAAGAGGCAGCGGCTTTGAAAGCGGCGGTCAGCGCGGCGAAGGCGGAACTAGATCGCGCCCAGCAGGCGCTTGTACGTGCCGATCAGGAAAAGGACATGTTCAGGCAGCGGAAGGAAGACGCTGAGCAAAACCTTGCTTCGTTCCTGGAAAGTCCCACAGACTCAGTTGCGGTAGAGGAAGTAGAAAAATCCCTCGTAGAGGCCCGTCAGCGCGAAAGCGAATTGATCAAGACTGAAACCGATGCGAGGCTGTCGCATAGGTCCGAAGAAGAAAAGGGGCGCCATCTGCGCGATAGGGCCTCGGCGTTGCGGAAAAATGCTGCTAGACAAAAAGAAGAGCGCAATAGGGCAGTGGCAGGGGAAGCTCGCCGGAAGCAGAAGCTGAAAGAAGCAGAAAAACTTCGCGACATGGCCACGGTGGCACTCGAAGCAGCCCAGGGAGCCCTGGAGAGGGCAAGAGCGGATAGGGCGCAGGAAGAAGAGGCCGCGAAAGCGCGTTCGGGGCAGATAAAGCAGATTCGGAAGCGTCTAGACGATGCCCGCAACCAACTGGCGTCGCTCACCGATAGTGCCTATAGAGGTGACGTCGCAAAAGCTGAGATCAATGCCCGCAAGGATCAGCTTGCCGCGACCGCGCACGATGAACTATCGCTCAGCCTGGACGAATTAGTGCAACACTATGGCCCCCATCTGCTGGTACCCGACCCCGAGCAGCCAGATGGGCCAGGATATCCTTACGTGCGTTCCGAACAGGAAAAGCGCCTGCGCAAAGCCAATCGCGAACTGCGCGCACTGGGGAAGGTGAACCCGCTCGCCCTCGAGCAGCACCAAGCGCTTTCTGAACGCTATAAGTTCCTTGCGGACCAGCTGGCGGATTTGCGCTCCTCAAGAGATGATCTGCTGCAGATTATCGAGGACGTAGATACCCAGGTGCGAAATGCGTTTTCTGAAGCCTTTGCCGACACGCGCCAGGCATTTCACCACGTGTTCGAGATGCTCTTCCCAGGAGGGCAAGGGGACTTGGTGCTTACCGATCCAGAGAATATGCTCACCTCTGGTATTGAAATTGAGGCAAGGCCCGCCGGGAAGAAGGTCAAGCGCCTGTCGCTGCTTTCTGGTGGGGAACGGTCTCTGGCTGCGCTGGCAATGTTGGTTGCAATCTTCAAGGCCCGTCCCTCTCCCTTCTACGTGATGGACGAGGTCGAAGCGGCCTTAGATGATGCGAATCTAGCTCGCTTGCTTACAGTGTTCGAAGAATTGCGGCAGAGCTCGCAGCTGATTGTGATTACCCACCAAAAGCGCACCATGGAAAAGGCGGACGCTCTGTATGGGGTCACGATGCAAGGTGGAGTAACTAGCGTTGTGTCACAGAAATTAGCTAAATAGCGGCCACATCGTTAGCGCAAATGTTATGTTTTGGTCACGGTTTCTCTAAAAGGGACTTTTCCGGTGCGAGCGGGCAAAATTTCATGGCAAAATCATAGGCATGGACGCGTCCTTGTTGCTTGTATTTGCGGTGCTGATCATCACAGTAGTGGTGGCATGTTTAGTAATGGCAGCTGTAATCCGCACCCGTAGACCCGATGGGGGTCTGACCAAGTGGGTTCGTGATTCCACCACAGCATGGCAGAAGCGGGAACTTTCGCATCTAGGCGCGCAGCATCCCACCGATTCGAAGTTGGGATCGATTCTGTCCGCTTCTACTCCCGCGCCTGCCACTCCGCGCGTCCTCAACGACACGGAAGACTTTGCGAACGCGGCTAACGAGGTAAAAGAGATAACGCTTTCTGAGGCTCGCGAACTATCTAAGGCCAGGCTCGTGCGTCGCATTACCCGCGCCACAGGTCAGCGTGCACTGGCAGATATCAACTCTGATGCGGTTCTTATCGACAACGGTAAGGACGCTGCCGGAAACGATCTTCCGCCCTCTTTTGCACCTAAGGTTTCTAAGCCCGCCCCCTCGGCAGAATCGTCCTCTAGCAAGTAGAGGTTTCGCATCCGCGCCCAAAATAGGCGATGATTAGGGCATGGAACAGATTCTGCAGATCGTCTCTAGGCCGGAAGTATGGATCCCAGCGCTCGTAGTAGTGCTGATTCTAGTTGTGGGTGGGGTCGTAGCCCATAACCGCAAGCAGATTAGTCCCCCCCCGGAAAAGCCGCAGCTGCCAAGCTCTGAGGGCTCGGTGCAGGGGGAGGCCCCAGTCGAACCGCAGACGCAACCTGAAAAGCAGGCAGAACCTGCCACCCAGGAGCCACCCCGAATTGAGAAGCCTTCTGGGCGGATGGCGAAGTTGCGCTCCCGCCTCTCGAAGTCCGGCGTGCTCGGCTCCGCGTTGCTATCCGTGTTGGGCAAAGGGGATCTGTCCACCTCTGATTGGGAGGAAATTGAAGACAATCTACTGATGGCAGACTTGGGCCTAGACGCAACTGAGGAAGTGGTTTCTCGGCTGCGCAAGGAGGTCGCCGCTGACGGCACGCACGATCCGCAGCGGGTAAAAGAAATATTGCGGGCAGCTCTTTTAGAGCAGGTAGGCCCGGATATGGACAGATCCATCAACTTCTCGGCAACTGATGAGAATACTCCGGGAGTAATGCTGGTAGTGGGCGTAAATGGCACTGGTAAGACCACGACTATCGGCAAGATCGCCCGTATCGCCAAAGCAGAAGATAAGAAGGTAGTACTGGGAGCCGCTGACACATTCCGCGCCGCCGCGGCGGAGCAGCTGCAGACGTGGGCTGAACGCGTAGACGTAGAGCTCGTCCGCTCTTATAAAGAGGGCGCAGATCCCGCTTCGGTAGCATTTGATGCGGTAAAGACCGGTAAGGAAAAAGGCGCGGACGTAGTAATCGTCGACACCGCCGGCAGACTCCAGAACAAAGCGGGCTTGATGGATGAGCTAGGTAAAGTAGCCCGAGTCATTGGCAAGCAAGCCCCCCTGACCGAAGTATTGCTGGTGCTCGACGCCACTACCGGCCAGAACGGGATGCAGCAGGCCAGAGTGTTCAACGAAGTCGTGAACCTGAGCGGCATCGTCCTAACCAAGCTGGATGGGTCCGCTAAGGGCGGCATTGTTGTTTCGGTACAGCGTGAGCTGGGGGTACCCGTAAAACTGGTGGGCCTTGGCGAGGGCGCTGACGACCTGGCGCCTTTCGATCCGCAGACTTTCGTAGACGCAATAGTGGGTGATTGATGAGCACCCTCGAACCGCCACGGGGGTTACTGGCGGATTCTTACTCACCCACCTTCGGCATCGCCTATAGGGGGCAGCTGTTTGCCCAGCGAAAGGAACAGGTAGAAAAATACGTTCCCGACGATGCTGACTACGCGGTGGGCTTTGCCGGCGCTATGGGAAAGGCAACCGCTGGTCCTGCCTGCCCAATGGAACTGGTAATTTCCGGTCCTGGAGCCAGTCAAGGGGCTGCATTACTGGGGGAAGCCCTCGGTGCTAGGGTGCATTTGGCCAGACCGCAGCTCTTAGAAGAGGACAACCTTTGGAATGTCCTCTCGCTGCTGGACCTAAAATACGTAGCGGGTAAGTCTGGGATCTTGGAAATCCTGAGGAAGGAATACCTGTCCCAATGGAGGCTGCGCGCCAATCAGGTTATTCCCGAGCTGATTGATGAAGCGATGGAACGCTGGGACAAGCTCGGCCAGCTAGCACACCTTAGCGAACCGGATATTCTGCGCGCTCGCGGTGGGCTAGCCGACCTGCGGCTACTGGATTGTGTGGAATCTTCGTGGTTAGCCGCTGCGAACCGGGCGGGGCTGGACCGGGCAGGGAGCCTGCTGCGCGACGTTCGCGATTGCGTTGAACATTTTTCGTCTACCCAGGTGTTGCGGATCGAACAGCAAGACCTAGTAGCGGACTATATGGGCACTACTGCAAGGCAATTGCGGGCCAGCATTGCGCAAGCCTCAATAGAGATAGAAAATGCTACCGCCCGTTTGCTTGATCGTGCCGAAGCGGTAGCTAGAGGCCCAAAGAAAACACTCCCGAGGGTAGTGCGGGGAATTCGGAAGGCTCCGGCTCTACAGATTCTTGACAAGTCAGTAGCGCTCCATTCAGGGCAGGTAGTTCTGTCCTCCAAACGGGATCTTGCAGATCCGCACCTAGTGTTGCGGCTGGCTAGGGCGGCAGGCAGACGCCAAACATACCTGGGAGCCTGGACGGTATCCGCCCTCAGGGGAGCGAAAATGCCCTCTGAATGGGACGATACGGCTCGTCAGCTACTAATAGACTTCCTGGTATCTGCTGGATTTAGACAAATATTTGGGCAACTGGACAGGGTGGGGATCCCTTCTCGGATATTTCCGCTGTGGGAACAGGTACGTTCCAAACCCGTAAAAGGGCAGCGCCTGACAAAGGACTATTTCCTGGTTGAGCTCACCTACTTCGCCTGCGGGCTAGCATTAAGAAGAATAAAATCTGCCGTCCCGGCCCGACCCATGGCTCCCCATCCCGCACCTGGAGTAGTAGCGCTGGCGGCAATCCTCAGCGGCTTTTCTAAGTCCCAGGCATCTGAAGTGCTTATAAAGCTGGGGGTCGACTCCGAGTGGCGCAGCGATATCTTGAAATCGATAGAACTTGGGGAAGTTCTGTTGCAGGCTACTTCCTCAGATGCCAGTATGCGAGCTGTTGACGAGGTAAACGAGGCAATTGGGGGCTCGAAACATATGCTGTCGTTGCTGGCTGTCTTGGCCGAAGCCTACCTGCTGGCGGTAGGAGCCCCTCGGGGGCAACTTTCAGCACTGGCAGACCTGGTTTACATGGTGGATGAAACGCAGGTGCTTGCTGACCCGCCTGACTTTACCCGATAAGGTGTAACGGTGAATTTTCTAATCGACATTTCTTTCGGCGAGGACTTGATCCTGTGGCCGCGGCAAGTACGCCTGGCGGCCGGTGTCGAAAGACTAGGGGATCTGCGCGACAAGCACGTACGCGAGATGACTCATGTGCCGGACCCACGAGAGCTAGAAGAGCGTGAACTAATCGTGGAGACGTTGCGCGATTCTGTGCGAAAGAGGGAGCGGCTGTGGCTGCTCACTATGACGGATGCTCAAATAGAGACATGGAAGACGTGGGTGGATGCGTCTTTACTCCACGAATTAGGACCGAAACAGAGCGCGCGTGAGCACGAGGTAACGCCCATCGGGATTGCCCCTAGACTACTGATCGATTTTCTGTTGGAACGGCGTACCAAGGCAGACAAGCTTTTCCTGACGGGGGCGTTACACGGGCTGGATTCGCTCCTGGTATCTGCAAGGGCAGCAAAACGATTGCAGCAACTTGGCATTCAGCTGCAGCCGCGGTCCGTCCTAGTTCGCCTGTTCACCAACGCGAAGTTCCTGGCTTACCTGGTGGTGCTTGCATATTCAGCACTTAGAGTTCTGCCCGTAATGTTCGTGCGCGAATTTGAGGGATCTTTGGTGACGCTGTGGGCAATAGACCTGCTCACCGCTATCCCGTACACGTGGGGGTTACTAACCATGGTCACAGCGCCTCGTTTCGCAAAACGAATGCTCGGCATGGTGGTTACTATCGCGACGTTTATGGCCCCCTACGTGTACTTCGGTTTGCACGGCAGGGGCTATCCGCCCCACGTCATAGGCATCATCGTCATGTTGATCATGGGTACCTTCGCGTTGGAAGGATTCAAAGCGTGGATGGATCGGAAGGCCTATAAGTCACTGGCAAAGGTGGCTGCGCCGCGCCGGTCCAGAAGGTCGCGTTGGAAGCGTCCCAAGGGGCGGCGCAAGCACCTATTGCACTAGCGATTCGACGGACCAAGAATGGTGCGTGCTGCGCTGATGGCCAGAATCCAAAGTCCCGAGATGAGCCATGCAGCGCTTAGCCACAGCGGACGCGATGGGGCGATTACAGTCATGTAGGCAGTGGTAGCTACCCAGACGACAGCCGCGGTGGCATTTAGTGCCCGTAGTCGC
The DNA here is from genome assembly GCF_002849225.1 of Actinomyces sp. UMB0138. Classification (GTDB taxonomy): domain Bacteria; phylum Bacillota; class Negativicutes; order Veillonellales; family Veillonellaceae; genus Veillonella; species Veillonella parvula_H. The sequence goes on along the minus strand of NZ_PKMC01000001.1, from coordinate 940,550 downwards.
TTCACTCGGAAGGGGTGTACCCACTTCCACGGCACTACTGCGAGGACGGTAAAGACTACGATTACCAGCCAGTTGAACAGGGCGGGCGTCTGGAATAGCCACAGGATAATTGCGACGATGTTCCACGCAGCCGGGAAACCGACGAAGTACCAGTCAGAGGATTTCATCTTGGTGTTGCAGTAGCAGAACATGGATGATCCCAGCGCCAGGGCAGCGGCAACGACCGGAAGCGGCTTGGGGCCCAGCGGCAAATACAAGGTCATGAATATTGCTGGCACAAAAGTCCAGGTCAGGTAGTCAACCACGTTGTCCATCATTACCCCAGAGAACCACGGTACTACCTTGGTTACCTCTGCCTTCCTGGACATGGGGCCATCAGCGGCGTCAACTATTAGAGATATTCCTAGCCACATCCACATCAGTTTTACCTGACCGTGGTAGAGCGCCGTAATTGCCAGTAGAGCCCACAGCAGGCCCGTCATGGTGAAAAAGTGGATACCCCATACACAGAGGTACCTTCTTAGCGACCAGCTTTTTGTTTCAGTAGTTGCGGTCAAAGTCGTTAGCTTTCTCTATTGATACTGATGGCATAAGCATAAAACCAAATGTTAGTGACAATAACAACCCAGGCCCAGCTGTGAGCAATCTGTGTGAAAAGGTAGGCTATACACCAGATCGATCGCACTGGAGGACTACGTGTTCAATTCGCTTTCTGACAGACTGACAAACGCTTTTCAGTCCCTTAGAGGTAAAGGGGTACTCTCTGAGGCCGATGTAGATAAAACTACATCCGAGATCAGGCGCGCACTTTTAGAGGCAGACGTTGCGCTACCCGTAGTTCGTGAATTTATCTCTAATGTCCGCGAGAAGGCATACGGGGTCTCAAAGTCTAGGTCGTTGAACCCCGGCCAGCAGGTCATCAAGATCGTCAACGAAGAATTAATCCAGATTCTGGGTGGCGAGGCACGAGACTTACATGAGGCTGATAGAGGGCCGACCGTTTACATGCTTGCTGGTCTGCAGGGCGCCGGTAAGACAACGCTTGCCGGAAAGCTGGGCAAGTGGCTCACCGAGCAGGGAAAACGTGTCCTCCTGGTTGCTTGTGACCTACAACGTCCTAACGCTGTGAACCAGCTTCAGGTGGTTGGCGAACGGGCAGGCGTAGAAGTGTGGGCTCCTAACCCTGGAAATGGGGTCGGTGACCCGGTCGAAACTGCTCGCTCCGGGGTAAACCATGCAATCTTGAACGGTTACGACATGGTTATTGTCGATACCGCTGGCCGACTTGGCGTCGACGAAGAGATGATGAGCCAGGCGCGCGCCATCAAGTATGCGGTGGAGACGCACGAAACTCTATTCGTCCTCGACGCGATGATCGGTCAGGATGCGGTTACGACCGCCGAGGCTTTCCGCGATGGGGTCGGATTCACTGGCGTTGTCCTCACGAAACTAGATGGTGACGCACGCGGTGGTGCAGCACTTTCAGTGCGTGGCGTTACCGGAGAACCAATCCTCTTTGCTTCCACCGGGGAAGGCCTTACTGATTTCGAACGCTTCCATCCCGACCGGATGGCCTCGCGCATTCTGGACATGGGAGACGTGCTTACCCTCATCGAAACAGCCGAGAAAGCTTTCGATGAGCGAGAAGCGGAAGACATGGCGAAGAAACTCGCCAAGGGTAACTTCACTTTCAACGATTTCCTGGCGCAAATGCAACAGATGCGCAAGCTTGGCTCCCTGAAGAAAATCATGGGCATGATGCCGGGTATTGGCCAGTACCGCGAGGCGCTAGAGAACTTTGACGAAAAGGAAATCAATCGCATCGAAGCGATCGTTCGGTCGATGACTCCGGCTGAGCGTGAGGATGCCTCGATTATTCGTGCTTCAAGGCGAAAGCGCATTGCCGCCGGTTCTGGCGTGACCGTGGCCGAAGTCAATGGGCTTTTGAAGCGTTTTGAAGCAGCCCGCAAGATGATGCAGCAGGCAACCCGTTCCGGCCAGATTCCAGGAATGCCCGGTATGCCGGGAATGCCTGGTGTTGGGGGAGGGCGAGCCGCCCGTCGCAAGGCAGGCAAATCTAAGAAAAAGAAGCGCAAGTCCGGTTCCCCAGCACGAACCAACAGCGTAAAGAAGAGCGGCAATCCCGCCAAGGTGCAAAAGCAATCCAAGGGATCGGCATTTGGCGCCCCCACTTCTGCCCCCGCTCCTCAACCAAAGATGCCATCGGTAGACGAACTGCCTGACGACCTGAAGCGCTTGCTCGGAGGCATGTAGTGTTCCTCCCCGGCAAAGTAGGGCAGGTAGTGCAGGGCGAACTCAAGTTCGTCCCCTCCGGCCTGCATGTCGAGGACGGACGGATTCGCCTGCCCGAATCCGGTCAGGATGGACCTCGGTGGATCATGCCCGGCTTGGTAGATGTGCACTGCCATCTTGGGATGCGCGGAGTGGAGCCAGTTAGCCGGGCAGAGCTAGAAGAACAGGGGAAGACAGATCGCGATAGCGGCGTTTTAGCAGTCCGGGATTGTGGCACTGTCACGAACAATGCGTGGGTGAAGTCTGTTGCTTACCTGCCGCGCCTAATCCGATGTGGGCGCCACGTGGCCCGCTTTAAGCGGTACATAAAAGGTCTGCCAATAGATGTTGACAACCAGGCCGACTTGCCGCAGGTGCTGTCGCATCAGGCTCAGCGGGCAGACGGTTGGGTGAAGCTCGTCGCTGATTGGATAGACCGTTCCATGGGAAAAGAGGCGGTTCTTCGCCCTCTGTGGGAGAAGGCCGTTCTTCGGGAGGCAATCGCCGCCGCTCACGAGGCCGGTGCCAGAGTGACTGTGCATTCTTTCAGCCACGAGGCTATCGATCCGCTGCTGGAAGCTGGCGTCGACTGTATTGAACACGGTACTGGCATGGATGAAGTGCAGATGCAGGAGGCGGCACGCAGGTCGATAGCGGTCACTCCCACTCTGTGTCAGGTGGGAATGTTTCCCACTTTCGCAGCGCCGGGCAGACAGAAATACCCGCTCTACTACGAGCAAATGATCCGGATGTGGGAGCGGCGCTACGAGCAGGTAGCGCAGATGGTCGATGCTGGCATCCACATCATGGTAGGTACCGACACTGCGCCAAAGCCGCTACACGGGGGGATTGGCCAAGAGATTGCGGAATTGAAAAAGGTAGGACTGTCCGGTAGCGAAATCGTAGCGGCAGCTTCTTGGCGCACCAGGAATTTCTTGGAATTGGACAATCTTACCGAGGGCGCCAGTGCAGACTTTTTGTGCTACCACGAAAACCCGCTGGAAAATCCTCGGATCCTAGCCAAACCAGACGAGGTGTATCTGCGCGGGCGCAGATATAAGTGATATTAGTCGCCCGGTGGGGCAGGCCGGTTTAAAAAGCCGGCTATATGTGACACAATAGTTCGCTGTACCCGGCGCATTTGCCGCCCTCTCTGTAAATGCGACGTGTCCGGACCTGCTAGACCAGACCCGAATCCCACCGGCGAGGCATGCAGTCCACCCGATTATATTTAGGAGAACCACACAAGTGGCAGTTCGTATTCGACTCAAGCGAGTTGGCAAGATTCACCGTCCCGTCTACCGCGTCGTTGTTGTAGACCAGCACAAGAAGCGTGATGGTCAGGTCATCGAGCGCGTAGGCCAGTACGATCCGAACCCGGATCCTTCGGTAATCAAGCTGCAGTCCGAGCGCATCCAGTACTGGCTGGGTGTTGGCGCACAGCCGTCCGACACCGTAAAGCGTCTGCTGGTTCTGTCCGGCGACTGGGCCAAGTTCAAGGGTGCCAAGAACACCGAATCGCGCATCAAGGTTGCCGACGCCGACGCTGCTTCTAAGCAGGCTGAGGAAGCCGTGAAGGCTGCTGAAGCTGACGCCGAAAAGCGTAAGGCTGCTGCTGCCGAGGCTAAGGCCAAGGCAGAAGCAGAGGCTAAGGCTGCTGAAGAGGCCAAGGCCGCCGAGGAAGCAGCTGCTTCCGAGGAAAAGGCTGAAGAGGCCGCTGAAGCTGAAGCACCGGCCGAGGAGTCCTAATGCTAGCGGACGCCCTCGAGCATTTGATTGCCGGAATCGTTGATAACCCGGACGACGTCCGTGTCAGCGAACGCTCTATGCGCCGCGGCAAGCTTCTTGAAGTACGCGTAAACCCAGATGATTTGGGACGCGTTATCGGCCGTTCTGGGCGTACCGCACGTGCACTTAGAGCCGTCATGTCGGCATTGTCGAAACGCGGCCCTGTCCGCGTGGACGTGATCGACACCGACCGCGACTAAGACAAAGCGAACAACTGGGCTCCCCACAGCTAGGTGGGGAGCCCAGTTTTATGCCGTTAGACTAGTAGCTATGGACACCTTTCACGAGACAGTACTAGAAAATATTTGTGCCCCGGAGTTTCCTATAGGGGCGGTGCTGTGGGATCTGGACGGAACGCTCACTGATTCCGCTCCGGTCATTTTGCCCGCTATGGCCGCAACTCTTTCAGAGAAGCTGAATATTCAAGAAAACGAAGCTGATCTGCGGAGGTTTATCGGCCCGCCTCTGCGCCACACGTTCAAACATTTCTCGCCGCAGGCAGACGAGGCACAGCTCGCAGAACTAATCGATACCTATCGCGAAAAGTACCTGGCGAAGGCGGATCAAACCCAGCTTTTCGAAGGAATCGCCCAACTGGTTGACACCATCCATAGGGCAGGAATAAAGCAGGCTATTGCTACTTCTAAACCTGAAAAACAGGCGATCAAGGTAGCGCAGCTTTGCAACCTGGATTACGCAATGGAGGCGATCTGCGGCGCAGACGAGGCAGAGTCCCATTCAGATAAGGCGAAGATTGTAGGCAGAGCGCTAGCTAAGGTTGATGTTCCCGTCCAGAACGCGATCATGATTGGCGACCGGCATTACGACATAGACGGTGCCGCAAAGAACGGGCTGTGCACGATTTTGGTCAGTTGGGGCTCCAACGCCGAAGAGTGGGAGAAGTCTAAGGCGTGGGCGAGCGCGAAGACGGCAGCCGAAGTACAAGAAATTTTGGAGCTTTAGTGAACGACAACCTGATGAGGGTCGGGGTTATTGGCCCTGCCAAGGGGCTCAAAGGTGGAGCAATAGTAGACGTACGCACCGATTCAGCATCGGCACGGTTCGCCCCGGGAACCGTGCTGCAGATAGATGGCAATGACTACACCGTGCGCAGCTTCTATCGGTCAGGCAAACGATGGGTTGTGACATTTGAAGAGATTACGACCCGTGAAGAAATAGAAGCAATGCGCGGGAAAGTCGTCTCTTTTGATGTTTCCGAGGAGGAGCTGGACGAGGGCGAGTTCTACGCAAGTGAGCTGGAAGGTCTGCCTGTCTACGATCCGCAGGGAAACAAACTCGGCTCAATTAGCGGTCTGGAGTTTGGGATTGGGCAGGATCGGCTCAAAGTCACGACCGAGACCGGCACTTTCCTGGTGCCTTTTGTGAAGGCAATAGTTCAGGTCGACCTGCAAGCAGAACGCGTTGTTGTAGATGCCCCCGCGGGTCTTCTGGGGGACTAGCATGCAAATTGACGTAGTCTCTATTTTTCCCCAGTACTTCTCGGTGCTGGACATATCTTTGCTAGGCAAAGCTGAAGCCGCCGGGCTGCTGGACGTGCGAGTCCATGACCTTCGTGATTGGGCGAGCGACAAGCATCGCACCGTAGACGACACTCCCTACGGGGGAGGCGCCGGTATGGTCATGCGCCCGGACGTCTGGGGTAAGGCACTTGATCAGATAATAGGCGACGAAGACGTGGTACTTGCGTTGCCTACGCCCTCGGGAGAAACCTTTACCCAGCGCAAAGCCGAAGAGCTTACCCGGGCTAAGCGGATAGTGTTCGCGCCCGGAAGGTACGAGGGCATTGATGCGCGGCTAGCCCAGCACTACCGTTCCAAGAAGAATGTCACCGTAATGGAATTCTCCATCGGCGACTATGTACTAAACGGCGGTGAGATTGCTTCATTAGTTGTTATTGAATCCGTCGGCAGATTGTTAGATGGGGTAGTAGGAAATCCCCTCTCGCTAGTAGAAGAATCCCATTCCACTGCGGGCCTGCTGGAATACCCCGCTTTTACGAAGCCTTCGCAGTGGCGAGGGCTCAGTGTTCCGTCCGTGCTATTGGGTGGCAATCATGCGGCTATCGCGAGGTGGCGACGAGACCTGGCATTGCAGCGGACCTGTGAACGTAGGCCAGACATGATCGCGCGGCTGGACGAGGACGCATTGGACAGTTCGGACCGCGAGGTTATTGCCGGCTGCGGCCTGTTAGCGCCGCCGTTCCACGGGCGGATCTCTTTTAGCCGTGCGCGAGCAGAGCAAGTGAGCCAACTACATAGCTTGGCTGCGCGCACGTTCCCTGATGCCTGCCCGACATACTTGACGGAAGACGCCATAGCTGAATTTGTTGCGCAGAACTTGAACGAGGCGGAATTGGCTATGGCGATTGACCGTCAAGAGATTCTAGTTGCGCAGGTTGGTGAGCAGCTCGTCGGTTACGCGTTGATCACACCACCCGCTGCAGATGGATCGGTTCCTACCTCCACTCTTGAAAAAGCCATGCCGCAGGGGGGTGCCTATCTCTCGAAGCTGTATGTCGATTCGCAGTGGCGGGGCAGTGGTATTGCTGGGGCTTTGCTAGAGGCGGCCATTGCACAACTCCTTCCCCCTGCCACGCCTGCAATCGGCCTCGGTACAAACCAGGGCAACAAACGAGCACAAAAGTTCTACCGCAGGCACGGCTTCCGCAAAAAGGGCACCCGCATGTTCAAGGTGGGCGGCCAGCCCAACCGAGACGTGTGCATGGTGCGAGAACTCACAGGTGACGACCAGTACTAACTGTGCGACAATGGATCGGTCTGTGACGTGGGCGAATCCTGCCACAGGGGGACGCCAATGCGCTCGCAGACGCCATGAAGTCGCCGGGGTGTTCCCGGCCTATGGCTAGCGGTGACCTGTGGCACCGATAGCTTGAAGGAAAACTGATGCAGAAGTTTGATCAGCTAGACGCCGCTTCGATGCGCGACGACATCCCCCAGTTCCGTGCAGGCGATACCGTCAAGGTAAACGTTCTGGTTACTGAAGGAAACCGTTCGCGTGTGCAGGTCTTCCAGGGCCTCGTAATCGCTCGTCGCGGCGGCAAGGGCCTAGGCGCCACTTTCACCGTTCGCAAGATTTCGTTCGGTGTTGGCGTTGAGCGTACCTTCCCGCTACACGCACCTACCATCGAATCGATCGAGGTTGTGACCCGCGGCGATGTCCGTAGGGCCAAGCTTTACTACATCCGCGATCGTCACGGCAAGGCTGCGAAGATCAAAGAAAAGCGCGAAAACGCATAGCGTTAGTAGTAAAAAAGTGTGGGGCAAGAGCCCCACACTTTTTGTTTGCGCTCAGTTATCTGCGTTTTTTAATTGAGGTGAAGGCTAACGCTGCTCCAGCCCCCAGCAACACGGCGCCGAGGATGGTAAGCCACTGTTCAGCCATACCGGTGGATCCGGTTTTTGCTAGCGGGCTGGCATAGGGCTTAGAAGTCACTCGAGCCGGCCCGGAGCGCGCCGGAGCCTCTTTACTGCTTTCGCCATCGGCGGGTTGGTTATTCTCAGAATTTGCGGGGGCATTCCCATCGCCGGAGGCCGCGTCTTCGCCGGGGGAAGATCCATCTACAGGCTTGGCGGGTGACTGCGCTGCAGTGTCATTGCCGGAAGCTACAGGCACTGTAGTAGGAATGCCGTTGCCCGCAGTCCCAGGGACTGTAGTAGCCGCTGGAGTATTGCCAGGTGTACTGGGCCTTGCCGGCTGGCTGGGGTGCTGTTTACCGGTCGTGGCACCTACCTGGAAAGACAATGGATACCACGGGGAGTACTTCCCAGTCGCCACGTCTTTAGCCCGAACCTGAATCTGATAACGACCCTGTTTCGTGAACGCCCAGTTGGTATGCAGATGCGTCCTGTTGGTTGTGTGTAGGGTGCTTACCCGGTCGGAGGCGGCAATTGTATCGGCTAATTTCCCCAAATTTTGAGTGAACGCCCACCACTTGGCTCCCTTGGGGCCGCTGTGCGGTTTTATCTCAATGTCCACTCCCATGGGGAAGTGGGAATAATCGAGCTCTTGCGTAGAGAAGCCAGGCCACACCAGACCGGATTTTTGATCTTGAGGAAGAACAAACAATTCGGTGCCGTGCGGGCCCAAGAAATTGAAGCTGGCATCGGCAAATACATGCTTCGACCGTTTTGCCCTAGCCTGAGGGCGAACGGCCAGGCTCACCTTGGCGAGCTCGTGCACTATGGACTTTTTTGAAATTGAGCCAGAGTCGTCCCCCAAAACCATTGCTAGTCCGTTGCCGGCTTGTACTGCCCGTACATCGACATGGCCGTCTGCAATTACGGCTTTTTTGGTGCTCTTTGGCGCAGTAACTTCTTTTGCGGGGGGAGCGGGGGTCGGCTTGGCTGGTTTGTTGCCACTTGGTGCCGGTTCTTTTCCACTTGGCAATTGTTCCTCGACCTCTGCAGGGGCGTCCGTGGGGGCATCTGCAGAAAGCGGATGTGCACTGAGCGGATCGCCGCTTCGTCCTACGTAGGGAGTAGAGCTAAAAGTCACCGTCCCAGTTTTGGGGAGTGGAGAACCAAGCCTGATCGTCTTGGCGCCTACGTTGGTACGAGAATTGGGTAGCAGCCGCAGTTTCAGCGTGTACTTGCTGCCGGTACACCCTTCCTGGGGCACCACCATCTGCCGGCGAGCCGGAGAAGAGATGAAATCGATCTCGCAGGAGGGGTATTTCCCATTGGGAGTGTCATAGAAGCCGCCCACTACTCGAAAGCTCAGATTCTTGTCTTCAGGTATGGCGGAGATCCGGGCATATTCTTCGTCCAGGCTCGTAGCGCTCAGCTTCACTTTGGCACTGGTTACCACTCGGTCATCGTTGGCGAAGGCGGGAGCGGGCGAAGTAGTTTGCTTTTGCGGAAAACTACCGGGGTTAGTGGTCGAAACCTGCGGAGCAGCACTTTGGTAGCTAACAGGAGCGGAAATCCACTTTTTGCCTCCTTGGGTAGGAATAAATACCACCTGGAAGTTAGACGGGGCAGAACCGACCATCTCCGTCCAGGCCGCTTTGCCGTTTTGAACTGGCACTTCCGCAAGGTGGTAGCCGTCGATGTAGAACAGGGCGGTACCGCTCGCGTTATCATCGCCCGCATCGAAGAGCAGATCGCTTAGGTGCTCATCGCCGTCTTTGTCGCGCCCCTCATGCGGCTTCAGGGTGAAAGAGGGCGATTGGTCGCCCTCGGAAGGAGCGGCATCATATGCAGCCCTGGGGTCGCTAATCCCGCCTTGTGTAGGCTTTGTGCCACCGACTTGCCAGACTAGTTTTTGCGGGGCGGAAGCGATGAATCGTCCCTTCTGGTCCCGAGCCGAGGCCCGGTAGGTGAGTGTGTAAGTGCCCGGCTTCGTAAATGTCGTGAGGTTGTGGGTATGGCTGCCCGGATTTATCCATGCTGACCGCATGCCAGGAATGTGTGATGCCAACAGCCAATCATCAGACTTGAACAAGTTCATCTTGCCGGGGCCGTCAAAGTCGACCAGATCTAGATTGAAGGATCGATCCTTGAACTTATCGGCAGGGATATCAATATCTGCACCAAAACCGGCCCAAATAGGGGAGTTACTAAAACCAGGCAGAATGGGGGCCTGGTATAGCAGTGTGCCGGGCTTTCCTAGACCGGGAATGGTGTTGTCCTTTGGGATCTTGTAGATGTATTGCTGTTCGCCGGTGCGGTTGTAGCCCTTTCCTACCCAGTTCACTGTGCTTTGAAGGGGGTGGAGGGTGCCGTCGACCTCTGCGTTTAGAGTGAAGTTATTGCGCTCCCAAAAAACTTTTGGGGAATCGACGTGTGCCTGTGTGGCAACAAGCAGATCGTCACTGGGACCGGCTTGTGCGCTGGTCCAGGGGATACATAGAGCGCTGAATGCGGCAATCGCTGAAATAAACTTTGTGCGCATAGGAGCCGTTTCTATTAATGCGAATGATTGTCATTAGCGATTGTCTGTTACGAGGGCGGGTTCGTCAACTACTACTTCTTTAGGCCGCGTCCAGCTGGTGAGCCGCCTTAGCGGTTGTAAGTGGCATAAAATAGCGCTAAACGCTTAATTATTACTTTTCTCACGTACAGTCTTTTAGGAAAAACTAGGCCGTTTTTTAGTGAGCAGGAGAACTAAAAACCTTAAAAAAGGTAAACGCACCTTAAAAGATATAGGAATGTTTTTTTGGAGCGCGCCAAACTGCGCTCGTCGGTAAGAACGTCCCAGCAGGTCAGCTGGCTAATTTTGGCTTAATGTGGGGGTGATTCGCCCCCTCTACAACGAACTTCAGACGAAAGTCCTAGATTTGCGCAAGTGGTGTTCCGCACATACGGACACCCCCCCTTGAAGGTGGCCAATTATCACGTAAACTCAGAATTGACCACTGAAACTGAGCGTCAAATCAAATAAGGAGTTGGACGTGTCAAACTCAGAAGAAACCTTTGAAGGTTGGGAAGGGTTCAAAGAAGGATCCTGGACCGACCAGATTGATGTCAGGGACTTTATTCAGAAGAACTACACCCCGTACGAAGGTGACGAATCCTTCCTGGAGGGGCCTACTGAGAAGACCCTGCGTGTTTGGGACACTCTAGACAAGAACTACCTCGCTGTAGAGCGTAAGCAGCGCGTGTACGACGTTGACACCGACATCCCGGCTGATGTTGACGCTTTCGACGCTGGTTACATTAGCGAGGACGACGACGTAATCGTCGGCCTGCAGACCGACGTTCCGACCAAGCGCGCCATGATGCCCTTCGGTGGCTGGCGCATGGTCGAGACCGCTATCAAGGAAGCGGGCAAGGAAGTAAATCCCGAAGTAAAGAAGATCTTTACTCACTACCGCAAGACTCACAATGACGCGGTGTTCGATATTTACACCCCGCGCATTCGTGCAGCTCGTTCCTCGCACATTATTACCGGTCTTCCGGATGCTTACGGCCGTGGCCGCATCATCGGTGACTACCGTCGCGTCGCCCTCTACGGCGTTGACAAGCTGATCGAAGAGAAGCAGAAGGACAAGGATCGCTACGCAGGCGAGCCCTTCTCTGAGCACTGGTGCCGCTACCGCGAAGAGCACGCGGAACAGATCAAGGCTCTGAAGAAGCTGAAGAACATGGCTTCCAAGTACGGCTTCGACATCTCCAAGCCGGCAACTACTGCTAAGGAAGCTATTCAGTGGACCTACTTCGGCTACCTAGGCTCCGTGAAGTCTCAGGATGGCGCCGCAATGTCCATTGGTCGTCTGTCCGCATTCTTCGACTGCTACTTCGAGCGTGACTTCGCTCGCGGCGTGCTGGACGAAAAGGGCGCACAGGAAATCATCGACGCATTGGTGATCAAGCTGCGTATCGTCCGCTTCCTGCGCACCGAAGCATACGACGAGATCTTCTCTGGCGATCCGTACTGGGCAACCTGGTCGGATGCAGGCTTCGGCGAAGATGGTCGCCCGCTAGTGACCAAGACTTCCTTCCGTCTGCTGCAGACCCTGATCAACCTCGGGCCGGCACCGGAACCGAACATCACCATTTTCTGGAACGAGAAGCTGCCTGAAGGCTACAAGCGCTTCTGCGCCAGGGTCTCCATCGAGACTTCTTCGATTCAGTACGAAGCTGATGAGCAGATCCGCGAGCAGTGGGGCGACGACGCAGCAATCGCATGCTGTGTTTCCCCGATGCGCGTTGGCAAGCAGATGCAGTTCTTCGGCGCTCGTGTGAACGCTGCTAAGTCTCTTCTGTACGCCATCAACGGTGGTCGTGACGAGGTCTCCGGCAAGCAGATCATGGAAGGCTACGAGCCCATCAAGGGCGACGGCCCGCTGGACTTCGATGAGGTTTGGGAAAAGTACGAAAAGATGCTGGACTGGGTAGTCGGCACCTACGTAGAGGCCCTGAACATCATCCACTACTGCCACGACCGTTACGCATACGAGTCCATGGAAATGGCACTGCTCGACTCCGAGCTAGTTCGCACCATGGGTTGCGGCATCGCTGGTCTGTCCATCGTTGCTGACTCCCTGTCGGCAATCAAGTACGCGAAGGTCACCCCCGTTCGCGACGAGACCGGCCTGGTAGTCGATTACAAGACCGAGGGCGACTTCCCGCTCTACGGCAACGACGATGACCGTGCCGACGACATTGCAGCGACCGTGGTCCACACCATCATGTCCAAGATCAAGGCCATCCCGATGTACCGTGATGCAATCCCGACTCAGTCGGTTCTGACCATCACCTCGAACGTCGTCTACGGCAAGGCCACTGGCGCCTTCCCGTCGGGCCACAAAGCAGGTACCCCGTTCGCACCGGGCGCAAACCCGGAGAACGGCATGGATACCCACGGCATGTTGGCCTCGATGCTTTCCGTCGGAAAGCTCGACTACAAGGATGCCCTGGATGGTATCTCGCTCACCAACACCATCGTTCCCTCTTCGCTGGGACGCACTGAAGATGAGCAGATCACCAACCTGGTCGGTATCATGGATGCTGGCTTCATCAAAAAAGGCTAGTCAACCCTAAAACGTCCTATAAACAACACAGAGAAGGAGAATAGGAATGGCAGTAAAGACTTTCGAAGACCGCATGGAGTCGATGAAGGCCGCTCGTAAGGACAATGGTGGCGTCAAGGGCCTGTACCACGCCAACATCAACGTCCTGAACAAGGAGACCCTTGAGGATGCCATGGAGCACCCCGAGAAGTACCCGCAGTTGACCGTTCGCGTATCCGGCTACGCCGTCAACTTCGTGCGCCTGACCCGTGAGCAGCAGCTCGACGTGATCTCGCGTACCTTCCACGCAACTCGGTAAATTTGGTTTTACCACTTACAGTTCGGGGCGATACAAGCTGGGAGAGCGAAGGCTCTACCGGCGAGTATCGCCCCGAACCACTAGAGATTGAGGTTCCCAGGCTTCAGGGAGCCGGACTTGCTGGTGTCACCGATGCGCCGCAGATGAACCGCCAGGAACATCTGATGGCGGTACGAGCCGGAGATATTGGATCGGTGCACTCGTGGGAGCTGGTGACTGCGGTTGATGGTCCTGGTACGCGCCTGACCGTTTTCCTCGCAGGGTGCCCGCTCCGGTGTGTGTACTGTCATAACCCTGACACGTTGAAGATGCGTGATGGTACGGCAGTGCGTGAGTCGGATCTAGTGGAAAAGATTGCTCGTTATAAGGCAGTGTTTGATGCTACTGGTGGGGGAGTCACCTTCTCGGGTGGCGAGCCGATGATGCAACCCGTGTTCCTGAAGCGTCTGCTGAAGGATTGCAAGGATCGCGGTATTCATACGAATATCGATACCAGTGGTTTCCTTGGAGCTAATTTCTCGGATGAGGATCTAAATCTGCTTGACCTGGTCATGATGGACGTAAAGAGTGGCGATCCAGAAATCTATAAGAAGGTTACTGGTCGCCCGCTTGAGCCCACACTGAAGTTCGGGCAAAGGCTTGCGGACAATGGCAATAAGGTCTGGATCCGTTTCGTGGATGTACCCGGGTGGACGGATGATAAAGACAACGTGGAGCGCGTTGCCGACATTGTGGCCCAGTGGCCAAATGTTGAGCGCTTGGAAGTCTTGCCGTTCCACCAGATGGCTCGCGATAAGTGGGCTGATCTGAATATGGAGTACAAGCTCGAGGACGTGGAGCCGCCTTCGAAGGAACAGGCTGAAGAGGTGCGCGATATTTTCCGCGCTCGTGGCCTGACAGTGTACTGAGCTGTAAAAATGTAGTTGGGCGTCGGCTATTGCCGGCGCCCAACTAGTTTAAAACCGCCTTCGGGCGGTCTTTTTGTTGACATGGGGGCGCTCTATACCTACCCTATTAAAACGATAACCATTCCCAATAGAGTAGTTAGAAAGGCAATCGTGGCAATCAAGAAGTTGCTTACGGCCTTAGCCGTAGCCGCCCTCGGCGCGAGCTTAGCGCCAGCAGCAGTAGCTGCGCCTAAACCCATCCCGGCAGAGAATGCCAACATTTTTACCCTTACCGATTCCACCGGTTCACTTAGTCTTACCGCTTCTGTGGCGGGGCAGAATCAAGAGCTTGGGCAAGCTTATGATCCGCAAGCGATACTGCTGAGTGTCACGGGGAAAAGCGCTAAAGAGAATATCCGGATCCCTGAAGGAATTGGTGAGAGCAGCTATTTTCTTTCCCAGCCAGAAGAGAATGGCGGTCCCTTCGGATGGGATAGCTCCGCCCTCGCCAATAAGGGCTATGGGGCCGCCAGGATGCGTTTCAAGAAAATAGAAGGGCCTGGAAAAGTTTTTGCCTACCACTGGCAGGAGGGGCAACTCATAGGCGCATTGTCTGGCGGAGAGGCACAGCTTAGTGCGGGCAGCACTATGGAGCATGCCGAACCAGAGCGTAAAGCTATCAGCTGGTTGTTTGAAAAAGCGGGCACCTACAAGATGACTGTTGCAGCCGAGGCTGAGAAGGAGGGGCAGACGGTGCGCTCGGCGGAGCGAACCTACACCTGGCAGATTGGCCAGAAACATCCGAACACATCCACAAGGACCTACAGTGCCCCAGAAAAGGAAACGGTAGCTGCGGCTCCGAAGGCGGACAGCCCACGAACAAATAGGGGCGAGGCGAAGCAGGTAGAGCAAACACAGGATCAGCCTGCAAGCGGGGAAAATGCCGCTGGCGAAGCCCCAACGCCGACTGCTGGTCGTCAGGAAACTGGCGAATGCAAACTGGTAGACAGCGATGAAGAAGGGCTGCAAGCAGTCCTAAAAGACGACCGGACTGCGCCGGCGAAATGGATAGACCCTGCAAGCATCACGTTTCCCGTCGGAGAAGCTGCGAAGCAAAACCTGTCCTCCGCCCTCGGGCCGGTACAGGCAGGACAGATCTGGCTAATAGGTGCCACCCAGACGAAGAATGTTCCGTGGCTGGGCGCCAACACGATGCACGAAACGCTGGTGGAAAAAACTGATGGTCCAGTCAAGTGGAAACTCACGGGCTTCCGAGGACCGGGCACCATGTTCGTGTTCACCAACGGGAACCTAGGAGAAGCTGTAGGACAAAAGTGGTTTCTAGGAAAAGATAACAGCGCCTCCGGCGAGGTCGACATTCCCCACAACACCCACGTGCACCCAAACTGGGCCTTCACTAAACCCGGAAACTATGAGGCTGAAATTACTCAGACCGCAAAAGGTAAGGACGGTAAATCCCTGAGCGCGAAAACCACCCTGCACTTCACAGTTGGAAAAGGCACAATGGACGGACACTTCGACCTTGGCGCAAAAATAGGCAGAGGTGGAAAAGTCTGGCGTACCCCGGATGGCAAGGAATGCAAACCCGCAGCAGGGTTGGCAGGCACTGGAACATCCTCATTTACGGGACCGCTCAGCGTACTGGCCACCGGGCTAGCTGTGTTCGGAATCGGTGTACTAGTTAGGCGCAAATGCGCAAACTAATTGCAGTGGTTTTACTCTGCTGCTGTGCCTGTAGCCCCGCAGCACAGAGTAAAAAACCACAAGTAGTTGCCACCACCCCCGTGTTAGCTGATATTGCGCAGAACGTTGCGGGCACGCGGGCCCAAGTGAAGGCACTGGTAAAGCCAGGTGCGGATCCGCACTCATACGAACCGACTTTGGCAGACGTGCGCGCCATAGCCAATTCCAAGCTGGCGCTCACCAACCATCTGCTCCTGGAAGAACAATCCCTGTATCGCGCAGTCCGAAACAACTCGCGCGGACCAGTGATAAAAGTCGGCGAAGAGACTCCTAAGTACGGGACGCGAATGCTCCCGCTCGTTGAAGACATCACCCTGAACACGGTGTGGCTAGGGATGCGAGTAGACGGGACTACGGCACGCATGCAAATGACCGCAAGACGCGGCCCCGGAGACGTGAGCGCCTACCTAACCACATCATTCGGCAGCCCGCAGGTCTACCTAAACTCTGCCGACGGCATTGACCAGCGCGACGGCGTGGACCTTCCCGCAGGAGCGCACACGCACATGAGCTGGGCATTCACCAAGCCGGGGATCTACCAGATCGACTTTGCCGCAAAGAACGCACGCAACACAATTACCTTCGCAGTTGGAGTGGACCCCGCCAGAAGCGAACTGACGAAAAATATGGAGCCTCTAACCCAGGGACACGAAGACATCACCCTAAAGGACGGAAAGATCCTAATCGTAGGCGACGCAAAAGACGGCCGGAACAAAGCGAGCTTTGACCCAACGAAGACTGTAATCGTAGTGCCGCCTGCCGCCCTCGAACAGATTCCTCCCGACCCGCGTTTTCGGTTCCTAGGTCGCCCCGGACACGAGACCTACATGCTGGCGCAAGCAGTGATTGGCAAACATGTCCACGGGGAAGTGGATCCCCATATGTGGCAGGACGTGCAGGCAGGTATCGCGTATGCGAAGGTCATACGCGACCATTTGAAAGAGGTCGATCCGGCAGGCAGCGCCACATATGACAGGAACACCCGGCAGTATGAGGCGAGACTGAAAAAACTAGATGAATATGTGCGCGGACAAATTCGCGCGATTCCGAAGGCGCAGAGGCATCTAGTGACCACTCACGACGCATACGGGTATCTGGGTAAGGCGTATGGGATAAATGTCGCCGGTTTCGTATCGCCTAACCCTGCGGTGGAACCTTCCAGTAGAGATTTAGTAGCGCTAACTCGGACCTTGCAGAACCTGCATGTCAAAGCTGTCTTCTTAGAACCTAACCTCTCTGCTAGATCAAAAGATCTGACTGAAACAGCGAAGCGGCTGCACATAGCTATATGTCCCATACATGGGGATACCTTCACCGAAGAAATAAATACCTACGAAAAAATGATGGCCGCCAATGCAGACTCTCTGCGGCGGTGCCTGGAGAAGAAATGAAAAGAAAAATCCTGATCTTGATGAGCGCCTTGATACTGGGCACCTTGCCGCTAGCTCCCGCATACGCTGATGAAAATCTAGATCAAGTTGTCGAGCAAAACGAACAGATTGCGCCTGCCGGAACGAAGAAAATTTTTTCGGAGGGGCACGCCGATTTAGGCATCGTTGTTTCTGGTGAACGGGCGGAAATCCTGATTCGCGACGATTCGGCAGATAAGCCAGTATGGCGTCATCCCGAGGACGTCACGTTCAATCTACAGAAAAGTGCCATCCAGGTACTTCCAGAGGGAACTGACTACAACTTCACAGGGGCCACAGCAGGTGATGGGGTATGGGTAATTCCGCAGCAGCAAATTGCGCACGTGCCGTGGCTAGGTTGGAATACGCAACACCCGGGGCTGGCGAATATGGGATTGCGTGGCGTGACAATCGAGTACGCGGGACATATTGGGCCGGGCGAAGCCACTGTTTTTGAACAAGATGGAGGCTTCGCAAAGCCTAGGGTGCTGTGGACTTCAAAGAAGAAACAAGCCCAGCCGGTGTTTACGGAAATAGGAACCCATGCTCACGCCAATTGGGTGTTCACAAAGCCGGGAGTCCATCTAATTGCTATCAGGATGCGGATGGAGGGACGAAAGCAGAAGAGCCTGCACACATATTTGCGTTTTGCGGTGCAGACTGACCCGCATTCCAGCGTTGATGTGTCTTGGCAAGGCAAGATGGCGGAGGTAGCTACGCGGCCTGAAAAAGCAGATGCAGCGAGGCCTGAAAGAAGAAATGGGTATTTGTTTCTTGGGATAGGAGCTGGCGTCTTCGTAGCAGCTGGCGTGGCTTATTTGATGACTGTGCGTTCTAAGAGGGCGCGAGAGGAAGCCGAAGCGCAATGAGTGGGATTGCAGTAAAGGAACTAGGTGTGCGCCTTGGAGGACGCCAGATCCTGCAGGATATTAGCTTTGCGGCTCGACCAGGTGAACTTGTGGGGTTGGTCGGTCCAAATGGTGCCGGAAAAACCACATTGTTGAGGGCGATACAAGGACTGGTTCCTTCTAAGGGAACAGTCGACTTGGACCCGGCACAGATCGGGTATGTGCCGCAGCGGAGAGAATTTGCATGGGATTTCCCTATTGACGTTACTGGGGTAGTGCTTTCTGGACTTACTCGACAGATCGGGTGGGGACGCAGAGCTAAGTCGCAGCATTTCCGTGCCGCCCTCGAAGCACTTGAAAGAGTCGAATTACGGGCTCTTTCACGACGTACTGTAGGGGAGTTGTCGGGAGGTCAGCGCCAGCGCGTGCTGGTAGCACGGGCACTTGCCGGGTGTCCTTCGGTCCTGCTGCTGGACGAGCCTTTTACGGGCCTGGATTTACCTTCTGCAGAATTGTTATTGGGGCTTTTCCGAAGGTTGGCTAATAGTGGGACCACGATTTTGATGTCTACTCACGATCTGGCGGGAGCAGTGCAGAAGTGCGACAAATTGTTACTGCTGAAGCGGCGGATCGTGGCATACGATTCGCCACAGGGGATGCGTGATAGGCAACTTTGGAAAGAGGCGTTCGAAGTTACTGACGATTCGCCTCTCTATAGGCTGGTGGGATGTAAATGATTTCTCTTCTTGACTTTTTCGCGGATCTTTCTAACCCGGTGCTCGCCTTTTTGCCTAGAGCATTGTTGATTGCGATGCTTTCTGCATTGGTATGCGCCGTAGTGGGCGCTCACGTAGTTTTGCGCGGAATGGCTTTTATTGGGGACGCGGTTGCCCACGCTGTTTTTCCAGGCATAGCGATTGCCTATGTTATGGGTTTTTCTTTAGTGGCCGGAGGGGCAGTTGCTGGGGGAACAATAGCGGTGCTTGTAGCCGTGCTTGCCCAAAACCGAAAAATACGTGAAGAGACGTTGATTGGGATACTGTTTGCTGCAGCATTTGCCTTGGGGTTGGTGATTATTTCTAGGGCGCAGGGGTACACCGCTTCGTTGACCAGTTTCCTTTTCGGCTCTATTACCGGTGTGTCAGAGGGCGATATCTTACTTGTTGCTTCCTTGGGATCTGTGATTGTGGCTACAGTTCTTATTCTGAATAAAGAGCTGGTTGCGGTCTCATTGGACCGAGAGATGGCGCGGGCTCTGGGACTGCCGGTGTTCTGGCTAGATCTTGTGCTCTACATAGCGGTTACAGGCGCGGTAGTTATCTCGGTGCGCACCATTGGGAACATCTTGGTGCTTGCCCTTTTGGTCACGCCGGCTGCAACCGCGCGACTACTGACGGACCGTCTAGCAACAATGATGGTGCTGTCAGCTGTTTTCGGCTGCATTGGCTCCTTCTTCGGAATTTACCTGTCATGGGCATTAGACGTTCCAACGGGGGCGACCATTGTTCTTGCTGTTACAGCAATGTTTGCAGTTGCGTGGGGTGGGGCAGAAGCGAAGAAGTCGCGAGCCGTCGCGGGATGCCGTAGGCGCAGCGTTAAAAAGAAGTCCCCCCGGCAGGGCTCGAACCTGCGACAAACGGATTATGAGTCCGCTGCTCTAACCGACTGAGCTACAGGGGGATCGCGCTCTAGTTTATATGCAACTTCTGCCTAAGTCACATCGCCGGGTTACCGTAGAGCTATGTTTGGCAGAAATTCTTATAAACCGTCGGCAGCGTTAGCTAAGTTGTTGGAGCCGAAAGAAAAAATATTGCATCTCATCTCGCTTACTACCGGACAGGCTGCTGCTACTCGCCGCGGTCTGGTGGTGGCAGACGCAGAGCGTAATTTTTCTGCTCCCTGGTATGAAGTGAAACACGCTGTGTATCGAGATGATGAGTCCTCGATCACTATTAGCTTTCAAGATCCATCCCAGAATAAAGTGAGACTAGTCACTGATGAGGGCGATCCGATTCGGTTTATGGATGAAATTCGCGAGGGTGTAGAAGAGGCGCAGGTGGCTAGTATTGCTCGAACGCTACCCAATGGGACGCAAGTTAGTGTGTCGATTTTGCGGCATAATAGTGGGAAATTGTTTTCGTTTGTAGCCGCCGATGGGCATGTTCCAGAAAAATATTTGGATGAAGTTGGCAAGTTAGAAAGTGAGCTGCGCGACCAAGTTGGAATGCCTCTTCGACCCACTTCTGACGAACCTGTCTACGGAGTCGATTAGACGAGCGGGTGGCAAGTCTGCTAAATTCTTACCCGTCGCGATCCCGCGTAGCTCAATGGCAGAGCATTCGACTGTTAATCGAACGGTTGTTGGTTCGAGTCCAACCGCGGGAGCTCTTCGCCCCGGCCACGTGCCGGGACACTTTTCTTTAACAATGCCGAAAGCGGCACATCAAGATAGCGGGCTACCGCATCCAATTCATCCAAGGGCCACGCAGCCGCGTCGGTCACGAGATATTGAAACCTTGGGAGCGCCCAAGGCATTCTCAATTTTGTGGGTGTTGTTCCCGTCCGTGCAGTTTCGGCGCGATGCTCATCGGCTAATAGGACTGAATCCTTTCTGTGAAGATGCGTGGGAGGTTACCGATGCCCCTTGCCTTCGAAATCGGTTCCATAATCACTGTCTCTACTGTGTTAGAGGAACCCGGGGGACTGAGATTGCCAGCCCGCAGCTAGCGTTCCTATTTATTAAGTAGGTAGTCGATCGACTCAATGACTCCTACCCTAGAGATGGGAAGAGCTAGGAATGCTTAGATACCAGTCAGAACTACAGTCTCAAAATTCCATACTCCAGAGTCACCGGGTGGCATTGTTATGTTCTCGCGATGGGTTTCGTCAAGATTTTCTAGGAAGAATTATTTTCTATCTCCAGCTACAGGGACCATTCCTCGGAGGTTTGTCCCAGTGGTTTTATAACCGCCACCGTAATTCGCCGTTGTAGAGGACTAAGACCCTAATTCGTGGGCAGGAGCAGCATGTTTCCGAGGCTGCTTGTGGCAGCCATGCTCACCTAATTTATGGGGGCACTAGCTGTTGACAGTGTGAGGCTAAAACTGCAGGAGCATGTAGCTACTATGCCATTTGAGCTTGAACCAGCTCTCGCACGCCCTTGCATTGACGGAGGAATGGAGGGGTACCAGCTTTGTATTGTCGTTGTTTTGCTACCCGGTACCACAATAAATTTTTAAACTAATGGGTCCCGGCGAATAAGGCCGGGACCCACTAGGTGGCAGACAGCTTAGTTTGTGGTAGCTGCGACCTCCTTTTCGGCTGTTGCAACGTTAGCCTCTGCTTCAGCAAGTTTGGCAGTGTTTGCCTTTACCACTGCATCTGCAGCCTGCTTGTTAGTTTCTGCAGCGCCTAACGCTTTCTTAGCGTCCTCTACGCTACTCTGGGCACTGGTAACCCTGCTCTGAGCGGCATCCACCGCAGTCTGTGCCTGGGCTATTAGTGCAGCCTGAGCTTCGTTAGCTTGCTGCGTCTTGTTTTCGAGGTCTGCCTTGGCAGAATTCGCTGCAGTAGTAGCGCTCTCCACTGCAGAATTTGCGACGGTAGCGGCTTGAACGGCTTTGACTTCATTTTGCTTAGCAGAGTCGAGCTGTGCTTGTGCGGCGGCTACCTTTTCCTGGGCATCAGCGGTGTCTATTCCACCATCGGTCGTTGGGGCAGTAGCTAGCGTACCGGTGAGTCCCTCGGAGAGCGGGGCCTTGATCTTCTGGTAGTCCGCTGAAGTCTTGTTGTTCTTGTAGTCGCCAGCTAGCACGTACTGGTTATCTTTATAGGAAACCCCCGCAATAGCATCAGATCCCGCCAAATGTTTGGTTGAAGCTACTGTATACACATCCACTGGCTGGTTCGGTTGTGCGAAACCAAGACCGCGCCAAATATAGATGAATACGCCGGTTGCCTTGTTATATGCCAGACCGGAACCCGCGGCATTGATTGATGGGTCCAGGAAATTCTTATTGTGTCCCTTGGAATTTGTCAGGCCAGTGAACAGCGATTTTGCCAGTGCTTCTGCGTTCTCTTGACTGTCTACCTCGTAGCCACTTCTATATGACATGTTTTCAGCACCTGTGTATATCTGGTCGTCTCCCAAAGTCCGAGTTATCAGGAACCGCTCCTTATCCTCACGGGTAGCGCCGGGAGTATTCACGTCCAAATTGGGTATGTGGTTTAGACGCCTGTCGTTACCCTGTGCATCCTTCGGGTCTTCGGCAACCCAGTTTGCGAACTCAGTCATTAGAGCGTTGTATCGCTTGACCATGGGGAGCTTTTCTAGGCCTCCCTGGCTGCGGTATTCGTTGGTCATCTCAGCTACTCGGCGGTTCACATAGTCTAGGCGCTGAGCTTCGGACATCTTGTCCCAATCAAAGCGTTTTGCCTCGGCGGAAGCTGCTTCAGCATCTTTGAGAGCCTTGAGGGCGCTGGTATATGCATCCTGAGCCTTCGCGGTGTTAGCAGCAGCAGTAGTCGCGACTGCTTGTGCCGCCTCTGCCTTAGCGCGAGCTGCGTTCAACCTCTCGGTAGCATCTTTAGCAGCTTTTTCTGCCCTTGCCACGGTGTCCGTCGGAATGCTGCTGTGAGCAGCTGCTAGTCGAGCCTTTGCCCCACCGAGTTCTTCCTGGGCAGCTCCAAGCTTGGCTTGAGCTGCCTCCAAGTCAGCGCGTGCCTTAGTTAATACTTGGTCTGCGCCAGCCGATATGGCTTGAGAAGTCTTAAGAGCACTCTCTGCTTCACTCTTAACCTGTTGAGCGGCCTTTAAGCGAGCCTCTGCATCGATGCGAGCTTTGGGATCAGGTTTCGTCCCCACATCCGGTTGAGATCCGGTGCTAGGAGTTTCTTCTGTGCCTGGCTTTACTTCGGTGCTGGGGTGGGCCTCTGGCTTGTGGGTGTCACCCGGCTTAGTTTCCGTGCCTGGTTTGGTTTCCGTACCAGGCTTTACTTCGGTGCCGGGGTGGGCCTCTGGCTGGTGGGTGCCACCCGGCTTGGTTTCCGTACCCGGCTTCGTTGCTGTGCTCGGGTTGGTATCCTTGGTCGGCCTTACTGCACTTCCGGGCTTAATATTGGCTTCCGGCGTAACTGTGGTGGTAGGAGACACCGATGGGGTAGAAGCCACGCTATTGGTTGGGCGTGCAGCCTGTGTCTTGGTTACGCTCACCTTAGGTACCGGGTGCGACCGTTTAGCAACCAAAATCTGTACCGGAGAAGATGACGCAACTTCTGCTACTACCTGCCGTTGCGTCCTAGTTGCGCCTTGTAATGCCCTGTAGATGTTCCCAACAGTTGCATCTTGAGTTGGAGTTAATGGGGAAGCCTCCGGAAGAGCTTTGACAGTTTGCTCTTTCTTAGGCTTGGGCTTAGTTGGTACCTTGCTAGTGTTATTTTTTGGAGTTTGCGTTGGAGTCGGCGTCGCAGGTGCAGATTGTGCTGAATCAGCTGGCTTTTCTGTATTTTTCGGCTCTGCCGGAGTGTTCGAGCAGCCTGCCAACGAAACCATCATTAGTGCGATTAGCGGGGTAGTGGCCCTGAAGAACTTTTTATTGCTCATTCTTATTCCCTTACTAATAGGCAGTTTGAGGACTCCACGCGCAGTTATTAGAACTGATTGCGATAGTGCCCTTATTGCATGATTTTAAATTTAGTCCCCTTGCAAAAATAGGTGGTGATAGATCCTATAAATAGAGTGTCAGCTCTTAGAAGTTAGAGCATAGGTGCACCTGCGTAGGTGGATTAAACGTTGGCAAATTAGTATTGGCCGGTCGAGGTGGTAGTTAACATCGACTATTGGCGGGTAGGTGGGCAATAAAATCTCTGCTAGTGAGCGCCCCTAGATTAGCTCCATTAGTTGCTTAAGGTGTGTCTGGGGCGGAGACAAAATGATTGTTGTTGCCACGGTTTTAGAGAAAAGCGTGAAACTTTCAGCCTATAGAAAGAGCTATTTAAAAATAAAATTAGAAATAAGGGGAGTAGAAAAAGCGGATATGTTAGTAGTAGGGAGTAAAACAACAGCCTCGATATGTTGCTGTATGGAAACTAGATATGAATTGTTGCCTTCGGCGACTGTAGTCCAGGGCTAGGTCTTCCTAGGCGCCTACTTCACGCTTTTGGTCTGCCCGCCATCTGCTTTCCCCTGTTTCAAATACGGGAGTGCCGTTTTATTGGCCGATAGTGCTACGTCCGCCCCGTAAATGCGATCAAGAGTATTTGCTAGCTGCAGGTGCGGGTAAAGGGCTGTAGGTGCTAGCTCTAGCTGCCACGCGCCTGCATTCTGTAGGGCAGCCTGTGCGCACTCCTTAGCGGTGCCAGTGGTGGGGTAGGACACCTGGCGGTTATCGGGTGCTCCGGCAGCTGCTAAGGCATCGACCTCGCTAGCTAAATATTCAGCGGCTTGAGTTAGAGAATCGGTTGGGAGGTCTTCGCTGTTGGCGGCAGCCCACTCTAGTTGGTAGCGGGACGCATCTAGGCCAGCTAACAAGTCCTTGGGAAGCTGGTTAGCCTTAGCTGAGGCGGATGGGGCGGATGCGTTCGTGCGGGGAGATTTAGAGGAATCTGTGCTGTATTTGCCTGTTTTCCTGTTAAGCCGGAGCGCTTGTGATTGGGAAACCTTGGTCGGCTCAAAACGAACTTTTTCGGCTCGAGCTAGCTCTGTCCCTTCTAGGGAGCGGGCTACTGAGGCGGACAGTAGCATCTTTGCCAGCGAGGCATCGCTGACTGCACCGGCATCCACTTCGGCTTGTGCGGCGCAGCGGGAGTACTCGGCTAGGAGGTCCTTGCTATCGGAAGGAGCTGCTGCAGTCGGCGGCGGTGTAGCCCCGCCCTCAGGGCGCTGCCCTGGCCATCCCTTCCACACTCCGCCGAATGCGTCTAGCCGCTCTTTGGCAGCCGATGCGGCATAACTAGCCCACGCCGAGTGTTTCTTAGTAAGCCCGCTAGCGGTGATTGCTTGGCCGAAATTTTGCTCACACTCCGCAGCCTTATTTCTAGCTACCTGATCGATAGAAAGGTCCGGAAGAGGCGGAATACCTGTATCAACACGGAGATTGCATCCAGACAGAGTTATCAGCGCTGTGCCGAAGCAAAGGCAGGTAGCAAGAATTTTTTTCATGCCGCCATCATCGCACGGGTAGGATTGAGGTAGAAAAATCTTGAAGGAGGCGTCTTGCAAAAGGATCAGTTCGAATCACTTCGGCAGCGATTCATCCAGGAAGTTAGCGAGCTCGAACTAACGGTAATGGAAGTAGTGAAGATCCCCGCCGGTAAACACTCGCGTTTGCGGGTGGTTGTCGACCTGATAGACGGGCCGGGAGCTGTTGATTCTGAGGCGCTTACTGAAGCTACCCATAAAATCTCAAAAATTCTTGACGATCTTGATCCGATTGCTGGCCAGTACACGCTAGAAGTAACTACTCCAGGTGCAGAGCGGGAACTCCGTGACGATCGAGATTTTCGTCGCGCGGTCGGCCAACACGTCGAGCTTGAGGTGGGAAATGCTACCTTGGCGGGTAAACTTGTGGAAGCTGGTCCTGATCCGATTCAGATTAAGACTTCGGATGGGCTCCGGGAAGTGGCAAGGGCAGATATCACGGCGGCTCGCACCGTAGTGATGTTCTTTTAGGAAGGACTTTGATGGACATTGACATGAGCGCTCTGCGCGCCGTTGAAAATGAGCGCGGCATTAGCCTGGACCAGCTTGTAGAGGCTATCGAGGACGCGCTGCTAAAGGCCTACCACAACGTTCCTGGTGCTCTTCCAAAAGCCCGAGTCGAAATCGACAAGCATGGTCACGTCATTGTGATGGCCACCGAAGAGGACGAGGATGGAAACCCCATCGGGGAATTTGATGACACGCCCTCGGGCTTTGGGCGTATCGCTACTTCTGTAGCCCGCTCTATGATCGTGCAGCGTCTGCGTGAGGCCGAGGATGCCCAGGTTTTGGGCGAATTCTCTGACAAGACCGGAACTGTTGTTGCCGGTCGCGTGCAGCAATCCCGTAATCCACACATCGTTACGGTGAAGGTGGGGGACTACGAGGCCATCCTTCCCGAGGGCGAACAAATTCCTGGCGAGAAGCTCACGCACAACACGCTTATTAGGGCGTATGTGGTCCGTGCGATTCGCACAGAGAAGGGCGCCCGCATCGAACTGTCTCGCCGTCACCCCGAACTAGTTAGGCGTCTTTTCGAACGCGAAGTCCCCGAGCTTACCGATGGTGGGCTAAAAATCGAATCCATTGCTAGGGAAGCGGGCTACCGGACCAAGATAGCGGTAAAGCCGCTGCAAAAGGGAGTCAACGCTAAAGGCGCATGCATTGGTCCAATGGGTGCGCGTGTGCGAGCCGTGATGAGTGATCTTGGCGGCGAAAAGATCGACATTATCGATTATTCTGACGATATGGCTACGTTTGTAGCGAACGCGCTTTCGCCTGCGCGTGTGTCATCTGTCACCATGGCCCCGAATGGTGAGGCTATGGCAAAAGTGCTCGTCCCGGATTTCCAGCTCTCACTAGCAATCGGTAAAGAGGGGCAGAATGCCCGACTTGCTGCCAGGTTAACCGGGTGCAAGATCGACATAAAGGCAGATACCGAAGAGTTGGGTGCCCCTCTTGCGTCCTCAGAATCGAGACCAGATACACACATTGACGGTGCTGGGTCGCCTGTAGATTCGGCCGAATGACCGCTAAACTAGGTCGTGTATGCATACCTGCAGACGGCGCTCCCAGGAAACGGGACCGCACGTGTGTGGGTTGTAGGAGCCGGGATTCACGGGACCGAATGGTCCGCCTGGTTCAAGACGGGAAGCAAGCAGTAGTTTGTTCCCCGGTGGCGCACAGTGGCAGGGGCGCTTGGATTCACCCGGATCCAATGTGTCTGCAGCGGGCTGTAAAGACCGGTGCGATACCCAGGGCATTGCGAACTGCCGTAAAGGTTGATTCGCGCTCACTAGGATTGCAGCTGTGGGCTAATCAAGAGGGCACTCAGGGCGGTAAGGTCCTTGGGTCACGAGACGAAAGCGGGTTGGAAGCTGATGGGCACCCGATGAGTACCCAGCGATGAGCTGCCAGCAAAAGTAAAGTGTCCGTCCTGTTTGGGGCGGACCCAGACAGGAGAATTGTGGCAAAACTGCGCGTGCATGAGCTTGCGAAAGAGCTCGGTACCACCTCTAAGAATCTTCTTGGAATCCTCAAGGAGCAGGGCGAATTTGTGAAGTCTGCTTCCTCTACTATTGAAGCGCCTGTAGTGCGCCGGATCCGAGAACAGTTCCCGAAGGGCGTCGAAGACGAAAAGAAGCCCGCTGCCAAGGGAACAAAGAAGACTACAAAGACAACGAAGAAGGCAGCTACTCCTAAGGCTGCTGCCAAGAAGGCTACTGCCAGCTCGGCACCCAAGCCGGGCCCGAAGACCAAGAAGGCAACGCCAAAGGCAAAGGCTGAAGCGCCAGCGAAGCCAGCAGCTAAACCGGCAGCAAATGCCAAGAGTGCGCCGAAGGCTGCACCCAAGCCTGCCGCCAAGCCCGGGCCTAAACCCGCCGCTAAGAAGCCTGCAGCTAAGCCGGCACCGGCGAAACCGGCAGCAGCAAAGAAGGCTGCGCCTAAACCTGGCGCCCACATTCCAACCCCGAAGGCAGCCGTTAAGTCTGCCCAGAAGGCGCATGAACCGCGTCCAGGGAACAACCCATTTGCTTCCTCCCAGGGAATGCCGCGTCCGGGTGGATCGCGTCGTCCCGGTCCCAGGCCTGGACCGCGTCCTGGCAATAACCCCTACGCATCAGCTCAGGGAATGCCGAAGCCGGGTGGCCGTGGCCGCTCTAACAAGCCGGGAAGCGGTGCGAAGAATCGGCGCCCGTCCGGTCCGAGGCCGAATCCGAACATGATGCCGGAACGGTCCAAGCTGGCAGAGGCGCAGGCTCGCGCCGGCCAGAACGGCAGGCCAGGAAACCGCGACTCCCGTCGTGGTGGCCGTGGTGGTTCCGGTGGTCCTCGCGGCGGCTTCGGTGGTCCTCGTGGAGGCCGCGGTGGCCGCGGCTCGACCCAGGGTGCGTTCGGTCGCGGAGGCGGCTCTAAGCGCCGTAAGTCGAAGCGCGCCAAGCGTCAGGAATTCGAACAGAAGGCTCCTACCATTGGTGGCGTTCAGGTA
The DNA here is from genome assembly GCF_002849225.1 of Actinomyces sp. UMB0138. GTDB lineage: Bacteria > Bacillota > Negativicutes > Veillonellales > Veillonellaceae > Veillonella > Veillonella parvula_H. The sequence goes on along the minus strand of NZ_PKMC01000001.1, from coordinate 912,562 downwards.
CCTCGCGGGGATGGAAGCACCGAGATCAGGATCCGTTCCGGCGCTTCGCTGGCTGATTTCGCTGACAAGATCAACGTGAATCCCGCCGCACTGGTCACCGTTATGTTCCACCTTGGTGAAATGGTGACTGCGAACCAGTCGCTGGACCAGGACACCTTCGAGGCTCTTGGTGCTGAACTCGGCTACGTAGTGAAGATCGTGTCTCCCGAGGACGAGGATCGCGAACTGCTCGAATCTTTCGACATCGACCTGGAGGCCGAGGAAGCCGATGACATCGATAACATGGTGCCTCGACCCCCGGTAGTCACGGTTATGGGCCACGTAGACCACGGCAAGACGAAGCTGCTGGATGCGATCCGCCACACCGACGTTGTCGGTGGCGAGCACGGAGGCATTACCCAGCACATTGGTGCCTATCAGGTGAAGGTCTCGTTGAATGACGAAGACCGTGCGGTTACCTTCATCGATACGCCCGGTCATGAAGCATTCACGGCTATGCGTGCACGTGGCGCGCAGTCCACTGACATTGCGATCATCGTGGTTGCAGCAGATGACGGCGTCATGCCGCAGACTGTTGAAGCGATCAACCACGCCCAGTCGGCAGATGTGCCTATCGTGGTCGCCGTCAACAAGGTCGATAAGCCCGAGGCTAAGCCTGACAAGATTCGCGCCCAGCTCACCGAATACAACTTGGTTGCTGAGGAATACGGTGGCGACGTGATGTTCGTAGACATCTCGGCGAAGCAGCGCACCGGCATTCAGGAACTACTGGAAGCTGTGTTGCTTACCGCCGACGCAGCGCTCGACCTCAAGGCGAACCCGGATGCTGAAGCTCGTGGCACTGCCATTGAAGCTAACCTGGACAAGGGGCGCGGTGCTGTTGCAACCATGCTCGTGCAGCGCGGTACATTGCGCGTTGGCGATGCACTGGTTGTCGGAAATGCACACGGGCGCGTCCGCGCAATGTTCGACGATCGCGGCAATTCCGTGAAGGAAGCGGGCCCGTCCTGCCCAGTGCAGGTACTAGGCTTGACGTCCGTGCCGCGAGCAGGCGACTCGTTCCTGGTTGCCCCCGACGATCGCACTGCACGCCAGATCGCAGACAAGCGCGAAGCTGCCGAGAGGCAGGCACAGCTGGCTAAGCGCCGCAAGAGGATTTCGCTTGAAGACTTCGATGAAGCACTCAAGGAAGGCAAGGTTGAGACCCTCAACCTCATCATCAAGGGTGACGTCTCTGGTGCTGTCGAGGCACTTGAAGATTCGCTGCTCAAGATCGAGGTTTCTGACGAAGTACAGTTGCGCATCATTCACCGTGGCGTAGGTGCAATTACCCAGAACGATGTCAACCTGGCAACCGTCGACAACGCGGTTATTATCGGGTTCAACGTCCGTCCGGCTGAGCGTGTGGCAGAGCTGGCAGATTCCGAGGGCGTAGACATCAAGTACTACTCGGTCATCTACGCTGCGATCGAGGACGTCGAGAATGCTCTGAAGGGCATGCTGAAGCCGATCTATGAAGAGGTTGAACTCGGTAAAGCCGAGATCTTGCAGGTCTTCAAGTCCGGTAAGTTCGGCAACATTGCTGGTTCGATCGTCCGTTCTGGCAAGATCAAGCGAGGCGCTAAGGCTCGCCTGATCCGTGACTCGGTAGTAGTAGCCCCCGACCTCGAGATTGCCTCTTTGCGTCGCGAGAAGGATGACGTGACTGAGGTCCGAGACGGTTACGAGTGCGGTATCACTCTTGGCCACAAGGACATCCAGGTCGGCGACATCATCGAAACTTGGGAAATGCGCGAGAAGCCTCGCGACTAATACCACCAGGGGCGGGCTTCGGCCCGCCCTCTTTGGGAGGAAAATATGGCAGATGAAGCACGTCAGCGGAAGGTAGCGGACCGGATCCAACAGACCGTGGCGCGTCTATTGGAGAGGCGCATCAAGGATCCGCGGATCGGTTTCGTGACAATTACGGATTGCCGGGTAACCGGAGACCTCCAGCACGCATCGGTTTTTTACACCGTTTTTGGCGACGAGGCTTCCCGCTCGGCAAGTGCCGCCGCGCTTGAATCCGCTAAGGGGCTAATACGTTCCGAGGTTGGAAAAGCTTTGGGTATCCGGCTTACGCCGACCCTGGAGTTCATTCCCGATGCCTTGCCTGAGGCCGCGGCTTCGATCGAGGAGGCCCTAGCAGCCGCCCGCGACCGTGACGCCAAGATTGCTCAGGCTGCTCAGGGAAAGTCTTACGCTTCTGACCCTGACCCCTATAAGGCCCCGCGCGTCAAAGACGAGGAATACGAGGACTAAGTAATGCGCCTCGAAGTACCCCGGGGGCAGCATCCGGCTGCTCCCGGGTTTGTCGTAATTGATAAGCCCGCCGGATGTACTAGTCATGATGTTGTATCGGCTGTACGCAGGCTAGCCTGCACCCGCAAAGTGGGCCACGCCGGAACCCTTGACCCCGATGCAACAGGAGTCTTGGTGGTGGCGGTAGGCGCCGGAACGAAACTGTTGCGCTACCTTACGGGCGCAGATAAGCAGTATCTTGCCCGCGTCCGCTTCGGCATTAGCACAACCACGGAGGACGCCTCCGGAGAGGTTACCCAGGCACTGGGAGCAAGGCTATCTGCAGAACAGATAGAAAATGCTGCAAGCCGTCTTCGCGGCAATATTATGCAGGTGCCCTCTGCGGTATCAGCAATAAAAGTGCAGGGTAAACGCTCCTATGAGCTCGTCCGCGAAGGCAAAGAAGTCGCCCTCGAGGCGCGTCCGGTAACCATAGATGAACTGGAACTAACCTCGGAGCCTCAGCAGGTGCGCGCCCAAGTTCCCGTCACAGACATTTCGATAAGGGTGACTTGCTCTTCCGGAACTTACATTCGTGCTCTTGCAAGAGACCTGGGGGAGGCACTGGGATGCGGGGCACACCTAACCTATCTGAGGCGTACTCGCGTAGGCGGCTTTACCCTAGATCAGGCAGTGCAGCTTTCGGATGCGCTTGTAGATGGCGGATTGCCAACCATTTCACTGTCCGAGGTCGCCGCGCGGTTCTTCCGGACCATGGTCTTGAGCCCGCAACAAGTGGAAGATGTCCGCTGCGGACGGCGGCTGCACGTTGCCGAGGGCGCAGAAGGCACCTGGGCAATGCTGGATGGAACAAACAAGCTCGTAGGTATGGCAACATTAAGTGCGCAGGGCGACGGCTGGCGCCTCCAACCGAAGACGGTAATTCCACAGGAAGGATCCAATGGCTGACGAGAAGAGCGGCTGCTCTTGCGGCGGTAAGTGCAAAGGCGGACACGCCTCCCACTCGACCTCACATAAGGTACGGGGAACCATGGGAGTAGCGCCCGCAGGAAGAAAAGAACTAGGTCTTCGAGGGCAGGCGAAAGAAAAGTAAAATGCGAGTCTGGCACGGCTTGGACGAAGTCCCTACTGACATCGAATCGGTTGCAACTATAGGTATCTTCGATGGTGTCCATCGCGGACACCAGAAAATCCTTACTACTGCCGTACGTGATGCACAACGGCTCGGGGTGCTGTCGGTAGCGGTTACTTTTGATCCCCATCCTGCGGTAGTACACCGTCCCGAGGGGATCGAACTGATCATGCCGTTGTCAGATCGGCTGGGGCAGATAGCCGCCCTCGGCGTTGATGCGGTGCTGGTCGTGAACTACGACCTGAAACTAGCCTCTTTGACCCCTTACGATTTTGTGCAGAAATTCTTCGTCGATGGGCTTGGGGTGGCGGAAGTCGTCGTAGGCGAGGATATGCGTTTCGGTAGAAACAACGCCGGCACGGTAGAGACCTTGCACGAATTGGGCGATAGGTTCGGGTTCGACGTTACTGAAATAGTAGATGTGGAATCCTTCGAAGGCAGACGATGGTCTTCGACCTGGGTTCGGCAGGCGCTGGCCGCTGGTGACGTAACTCTTGCCAATAGGATTTTGGGACGCAACTACCGCCTGCGCGGCAGGGTAGAACACGGCTTTAAGCGAGGGCGTCAACTAGGTTTCCCCACCGCGAATTTGAACTCCAGGGGAGTCGGGTTTGTTCCGGCAGACGGAGTATATGCCGGCTTGATAGTCAGGCAAATCCCGGAAGCGCCCGCCTGCGAGATGCTCCCTGCTGCCATATCGGTTGGCACCAATCCGCAGTTCGATGGGGAAGTGGGTACAGTCGAAGCCCACGTGCTTGGCCGCTCGGATTTGAATTTGTACGGAGAAGATATAGCGGTAGATTTCGTTGCTCGGATCAGGCCGATGCAGCAGTTCGACTCTGTGGAAGAACTGCTGGAGCGAATGGACGAAGATCTGCTGGAAGCTGCCAGGGTTCTGGGAGCGCCTCCCACTGGGCGTATCGCGCCCGAGGCAGTAACAGCTAAATAGGTGTGTCAAGGATTACAAGGAAATTTTGAAACTGTAAATCTTAGACACCATTGGAAATAGAGGAAAATATTTTAATCTTTTTCTGTGATGATTTCTCTGTTTCAGGCTGGTGCAATTTACTTCGGGCGCCCTTAAAGCCCAAAATGGTGCGAAAAAGTTAAAACATTTAACCTGTGGTAACCCGCGGTTTTTCATATAGTCGCATTGAAGATCCCAATCTCATCTAAGGATTTTTTATGCGTAGAAGATTTACATCCGCACTGCTTGGGATTTCTATGGCGCTGTCGATGGCCGCTGTAGGATCCCTTGCTCCTAAGACTGCTTCGGCAGAAGAACCTTCCTTCCTAGCCGGGCGCGGAATGGCCGACATGACAGGTGAGCCGGGCGAAAACGGCATGATGGGTTACGGTGATTCGCGCCAGAAGAGCGCCGGAATTCACTCTCGCCAATTCGCGCGCGCCTACGTGGTCGTCGACCCCAAGACGAACAAACGTGTGGTGTTCCTATCTGGCGACATGCTTTCGGGCACCAACCTGGAGCGCGAGTTGCTGCTGAAGAAGCTGCGGGAGAAGTACGGTGACAAGTACAACGACGGTAACGTTCTGATCGCCGCTACCCACACCCATGCCACTCCCGGCGGCACCACTGATTACTCGCTCTACAACATCACCACCATGGGCGTGCACAAGCAATCACTTGACGCCACCGTTGACGGGTTTGCCAAGGCTATTGATCGTGCCGAGGCCGACTTGGCGCCCTCTCAGGTATCTTTTGGTTCGGACAAGGTAGAAGATGCGGGCGTAAACCGGTCCATGGACGCCTTCATGAATAACCCGAAGGAACTGCGTGACAAGTTGCCGGGCGATCGCGACTCGCGCTCCGATACGATGGCGATCTCTCGGGACGGCAAGGTCACTGGTTTTGTCAACTGGATGGCAACCCACGCAACCACCCTTCCCACTGAAAACAAACTGATTTCTTCGGACAACAAGGGTTATGCCGAGTACCTGGACGAGGTCAAGGAAGCAGGCGTGGACTACACCAAGCTAGACTCGCCCTCGATGGTGGCTGCCTACGTGTATTCCAACGGTGGCGATCAGACGCCTAACCTTGGATTGAAGCCGGCCACCGGCCCCTCCTCGGATCCTTTCAAGAGCGTAGAGATCATGGGCAAGCGGATCCATGACGGCGCCGAGAGGTCGCTGCAGAAGTTGGCAGTAGACGACAACACCACTGTTGACTACCGCATGATGTGGGTCGATATGCAAAACCAGAAGGTGGCCCCAGAGTTTTCTACTACCGGTAAGGAAGAGAAGACTTGCCGCGCAATTGTTGGTGCTCCCTTTGGCTCTGGTTCTGAAGAAGATGGTGGCGGCGGTGTCACCTTCTTGGGTGAGGGCTTGGATAAGAACGAGCTCATGGATTCGTTGACTAAGACCACCTACGATGCAACTCCCGGCCTGAAGGATTGTCAGGGCCCGAAGAAGGTACTGTTCGAGTCTGGCATGGTGGATTCCGTGCAGGGCGTACTTCCGGTGCAGGTTCTGCGCATTGGTGACCACTACATCCTGGGCATGCCCGGCGAGGTTACTTCCGCGTCCGGCGTGCTCATGCGTGAAGCTTTCGCAAAATCCGCAGGAACTACGGTAGATAAGGTAATGGTCTCTTCTGCCGCTAACGCGTACGGGCACTACTTCACTACTCCGTGGGAGTATGACAGGCAGAATTACGAGGGTGGCGCGACCATTTACGGCCGTTACACCGTGCCTGCCCTAAACCAGGCCTTGGCCGCGGTGGGGAAGTCCTTCAAGGAAGGTGGCGCTGAGGTAGTCGGCACTGCTCCGAAGATTCGCCCGTTCATCTACTCGGCGTATGGCAAGGTTTTGCACGATACTCCCGGAACCCACAAGTACGGGGATGTGTTGATCCCGGTGCGTGGCAATTACCGCAAGGGTGACGTGGTAAAGGCTGTATTCCAGGGATCTCACCCGAACGTGAATATTCGCCATGAAGGCACCTACCTACAGGTGCAAAAGCGTGAGGGCGACAAGTGGGTTGACGTTGCTAAGGATTCGGACTTTTCTACAAAGTTCAATTGGAAGCGCAAAGGGATTTCTGCCTCTGAGGTAACCATGGAGTGGGATACCACCGAGGCCGAGCCTGGCACCTACAGGATGGTTTACAACGGCACTTCGAGGGCGCCGGGTAACCATGACACGGAATTCCAGGGGGTAACCGGTTCCTTCCAGGTTGAGTAAAACCCTTCGTTAAGTAAAAGTGACCGCTCTGTTGGGCGGTCACTTTTATTACGATGTGCGTATGCGGATTGCGTTTAGGAAGGCCTGCCAGAGCGACCTGGCGAAGCTGATGCAGATGTTTGCTTATGGGCAGAAGAGGCTTGCCGCCATCGGTGTCGATCAGTGGGAAGAGGGGGTTTATCCGAATGCGCAGATAGTTGCCGACGATATTGCTGCCTCCATTTGCTATGTAGCGCAAACGGGTGGCGAGGTGGTGGCTACCATGAGCATTGACCCGAAGCCGGATCCTTCTTTTGCTCGCGCGGATTTAGCGTGGCGGTACCCTCCCGAACAGGCGGTGGTGCTGCACAGGTTAGCCGTTTGCGAGTCTGCTCAAGGTAGGGGAGTTGCTAGGGGATTTCTGCGTTTTGCATCTGCTTTGGCAGGGAGAAAGCATTTGCGCGTCGACACGTCCCCGCAGAATCTTCCGATGGTGAATCTGTTGCTCTCTGAGGGGTATGAGCGGGTCGGTACCTTGGTATATGAGGACTATGGCAACATTCGGTGTGACTGCTTTGAAAAATAGAGCGTGCCTCATCTCACTGAACGCGCAGCTGGGAGCCAGTAACTGGAGCTGGTAGCATTGTCGGTGCCGTCATGCCGGCCACGGTAGCGTCATGCTCGGGTGAATGGGCCCCGGTGCTCCGTGCAACAACAATATAGAAAGAGGGACGAAGTGTCGCTTACTAAAGAAGAAAAAGACCAGATCATTGCTGAATATGCAACCCACGAGGGCGACACCGGTTCGCCCGAGGTACAGATCGCTCTGCTATCCAAGCGCATCAAGGATCTGACCGAGCACTTCAAGGATCACAAGCACGATCACCACTCCCGTCGTGGTCTGCTGCTCCTGGTAGGCCAGCGCAAGCGTCTGCTGGGATACCTGAAGGAAGTTGACATCGAGCGTTACCGTTCCCTGATCGAGCGCCTCGGTCTGCGTCACTGATTGTCTTCTTTTCGGCCCGGGCATCAGCTCGGGCCGAAAGTATATGTTCTGGCACTAGTTAAAAAACTTGGTCTAACCGTTAGACTAACTATCGGGAACCCAGTCGCGTCGGTCTTCGGTAGTGGCTTCCGGAAGTAAGGTCCGTGAGTCTCGATCGATGACCGCCATGTGGGTTCCTCCAATACCTACACAGAAGGAAACCGATTTAGTGTTTGAAGGAAATGACATCACTGCTGCAGAAGCAGTAATCGACAATGGTCGCTTTGGTAAGCGCACCATCCGTTTTGAGACCGGTCTGCTAGCCAAGCAGGCCGCCGGTTCCGCCATGGCTTACCTCGATGGCGAAACTGCTATCTTGTCCGCTACTACCGTGGGCAAGCACCCCAAGGATCAATTTGATTTCTTCCCCCTGACTGTTGACGTCGAGGAACGCCAGTACGCAGCAGGGCGGATCCCCGGAAACTTCTTCCGCCGTGAAGGTCGTCCGGGCACCGACGCAATTTTGGCCTGCCGCCTGATTGACCGTCCTCTTCGTCCTTCGTTTGTGAAGGGCCTACGTAACGAGGTTCAGGTCGTGGAGACGGTTCTGGCGGTGCACCCCGATGACGCCTACGACGTGCTCGCCATCAATGCCGCTTCTATGTCCACACAGATTGCCGGCCTGCCTTTCTCGGGTCCGATCGGTGGTCTTCGCCTGGCTCTAATTGAAGACCAGTGGGTGGCTTTCCCCCGTTTCTCCGAAATGGAGCGTTCTACTTTCAACATGGTCGTTGCAGGCCGCGTTGTTACCCGCGCTGACGGGGAAGAAGACATTGCCATCATGATGGTCGAGGCCGGTGGCGGCGAGAACGAGGTCGAGCTGATTGCCGCGGGTGGCACCAAGCCCACCGAGTCTGTGGTTGCTGAGGGGCTCGAGGCTGCGAAGCCGTTCATTCGTGAGCTCGTTCGTGCCCAGCAGGAGGTTGCCGACAAGGCTTCCAAGCCCACCGCAGAATTTGAACTGTTCAAGGATTACTCTGACGAGCAGTACAAGGCCGTCGAAGAGAAGGTATCCGCGAAGCTGCCCGAGGCAATTTCGATCGTCGAGAAGCTGCCTCGCGAGGCCAAGCTCGAAGAGATCCGCGATGCTGCCCTGGAAGAACTGGAAGAACAGTTCCCGGAGCAGGAAAAGGATCTGAAGGCTGCTTTCAAGGCTATCGAGAAGGAAGCTATTCGTTCTCGCACTCTGCACGAGGGCGTTCGTATGGACGGGCGTGGATACACCGACATCCGCACTCTGTCTGCCGAGGTCGAGGTCCTGCCTCGCGTCCACGGCTCCGCCCTCTTCCAGCGTGGCGAAACCCAGATCATGGGCGTTACCACTCTGAACATGCTCCGTATGGAACAGCAGATTGATGGTCTGACTCCGGTTACCCACAAGCGCTACATTCACCACTACAACTTCCCGCCGTACTCCACTGGCGAGACCGGTAGGGTAGGTTCGCCGAAGCGCCGCGAGATCGGCCACGGTGCGCTAGCTGAGCGCGCACTTGTTCCGGTTCTGCCTTTCAAGGAAGACTTCCCGTACGCGATCCGCCAGGTGTCGGAAGCACTGGGTTCCAATGGTTCTACCTCCATGGGCTCCGTTTGCGCTTCCACCTTGTCGCTGATGCAGGCTGGCGTTCCGCTGCACGCACCGGTTGCAGGTATTGCTATGGGCCTTATGTCCGAGCCGATGGAAGATGGCAAGACTAAGTACGTCGCCCTCACTGACATCCTTGGCGCCGAGGACGGTTTCGGCGACATGGACTTCAAGGTTGCCGGTACCAGCGAATTCATTACTGCGCTGCAGCTGGATACGAAGCTGGACGGCATCCCGTCTGACGTTCTGGCTGCTGCTCTGAGCCAGGCCCGCGACGCCCGCCTTCACATCCTCGAGGTCATGGCTGCCGCCATCGATACTCCGGATGAGCTGGCTCCCACCGCGCCGCGTATCATCACCGTCCAGGTGCCGGTCGACAAGATTGGCGAGGTCATTGGCCCGAAGGGCAAGATGATCAACCAGATCCAGGAAGACACTGGAGCCGAGCTGACCATCGAAGATGACGGCACTGTCTACATTGCTTCTGACAATGGCGAGAGCGCAGAAGCAGCGCGCGCCGCGGTCAACGCGATTGCTAACCCGCAGCTGCCCGAGGTCGGAGAGCGCTACGTCGGTACCGTCGTCAAGACGACCTCTTTCGGCGCCTTCGTTTCGCTTACCCCAGGCAAGGACGGGCTGCTGCACATCAGCCAGATCCGTCGCCTGGTTGGCGGCAAGCGTATCGATTCTGTCGAGGACGTGTTGAACGTTGGCCAGCAGGTCGAGGTCGAGATCGCCGAGATCGATGCTCGTGGCAAGCTTTCCTTACACGCGGTTGTCGAGGGCGAGGAGGCAGAATCTGACTCGGAGGCTAAGTCCGAAGAGTCTGAAGAGCCGAAGAAGGACGAGGAATCTCGCCCGCGCCGGCGCCGTCGTCGTGAAAGCGGTTCGGGGGAGCGTCGCCAGCGGCGTAACCGTTCCCGGTCCCGTTCGCGTTCGAAGGACGACCAGGAATAATCCGTAGATAAAGTTTTGGCCCGCAGCCTCTGGCTGCGGGCCAAAACTTATTAACAGAGTTAGGCAGTAGTATTAGAAGAGCCGCGCTTTGTTGATTTGCCTAGGAAGGAATAGATGAGCGCGCCCGCACCTACGATCAAGGAGCCGATGCCTGCCCAGAGGGCCACGGTACCCATCGTCCAAAAAGCGTAGGCGTTGAGTAACATGCCGCGCAGGGAGTTGCCTTGGAACATGTCGGCACGTAGATCGCGAAGCTTGGCAACCTTCTGCGGGTCAGCCTTGGGATCTGCCGACAGTTTCATGTATTCGCCAGAAACCTCGTTGTAGTTCTTTCCACCCGCCATCTGCTTCAGGTGCTCTTTTATGTAGTAGTCGGAGAAGGCGAAGGCTTGGTTGCCGTCCTCCATAGGTTGGCCCGCATATTGAAGGAGGTGATCTTTCTGCTCTTGGGTAGTTAGATTCTCCTTGGAGGGCATGGTTATCTTCTGCTCGGAAAGCTGCGAGCTCACAGAGGAGTGCAGGAACAGCCCGCCTCCGATTGCTCCTACGCCTACCAGCAGCAGGATGATTCCTAGGACTCGAGCGATTGCTTTATATATTTGCTGATTCAACTTATTCTCCTAACCGAAAAATATTCATCTGTGTCTCGCAAGAAAATCTACCGCAGTTAGTAGGCGTTAAGCTAGTTTCGAAGGCGAATAATTATGCTTATCGCCCAAAGTGAACAGTTGCGGCCGCAACTAGATGGTTAGAGTTGTCTCTTATTGGTTGGTGATCGAATGTCCGGGCAATAGAATAGGAAACCTATGGATACCGGTAGCTTTGAATTGCCTCGCGTTAGTTACAACCAGCCTGGAGCAGACCTGTCTATTACTGAGGACGGGACCTTGATCAGGCGCACAATTTTGCCGGGAGGGCTACGCGTTATAACGCAGAACGTGCCCACCTCCCGAAGCGTCTCCCTGGGGGCCTGGGTAGAGGCAGGCTCCCGCGACGAAGCTGAGGGCCATTACGGCTCCACCCATTACTTGGAACACCTACTTTTCAAGGGAACTGAGAATCTTACCGCGCTAGATATCTCGTCCTCGTTTGACCGGGTTGGAGGCGAATCTAACGCCGGCACCGCAAAGGAGTACACCACCTATTACGGGCGAGTCCTAGCCGCAGATATGCCGATGGCTCTTCGAATTATTTTGGACATGGTTTCCAGAGCCAAGCTGGATCGCGCCGATTTCGAAATGGAACGCACCGTCATCCTGGACGAGCTGGCAATGGCCGCCGATGACCCGACTGATTTGGCGCATGAAAAGTTCGCGGGCGCCATGTTCGCTGGCCATGAGCTTGCCCGCCCGATCGGGGGCACCCCGCAATCGGTAACGGCAACTCCACTAGAGGCTGTGCGGGAACATTATCAGCAGACCTACGTACCGTCCGGAATTACAATCGCGGCCGCCGGAAACGTGAATCATGAACAGCTGTGCGAATTGGTCAATGACTTCAGGCAATCCGGCGCGTGGGCAGATCGTTCAGGTAATGACGAGGACGCCCCAAGGCCGACGCGCTCAGTCACCGAGGTGCGCCCGACCCAAGACGCACAACTACACATTGAGCGTCCGATTGAGCAGGCACACCTGCTGGTAGGAGGACGCGGCTACTCGATTAGCGACGAACGTGGCTATGCGGCCACTATTGCCTCCACAATTCTGGGCTCCGGGATGTCCTCCCGCCTGTTCCAACAGGTGCGGGAAAAGCGGGGACTTGCCTATTCCACTTTTGCTTTCCAATCGGCATACGCGGATGCGGGATACTTCGGCATGTATGCCGGATGTCAGCCCGGCAAGGTCGATGAAGTTCGCAAGGTCATGCTGGCAGAATTGGAAGATCTAGCCCAAGGGGGAGTGCGAGAAGAGGAGATCGCCCTCGCCCTGGGGCAGCTACGCGGTGGAACAGCCTTAGGGATGGAATCTGCCTCGGCCCGGATGAATAGATTGGGACGGGCTGAAATTGGTAGGCATCGGTTGGATACCTACGACTACACTATGGCCAAGCTAGAGGCCGTATCGGCGCAGCAGATTAGCGAGATCTGTAAAGATCTTGTGGAGGGAGCCCGCGTGGAAGTAGTGGTGGGCCCAAAGGTAGGGTGAAGTCATGATCAAAGTAGCAGTCGTAGGTGCTTCCGGGCGTATGGGAGCAACCGTTTGTGAGGCAGTTTCCCGCCAAGAAGACATGGAATTAGTGGCGCGTCTAGATTCGGGGAATTCCATCGATGAACAGTCGTTAGCTGGCGCTGAGGTAACGGTGGACTTCACGGTTCCTTCGGTGGCTCTAGATACCGTAAGCGCTGCGCTTCGGGCTGGCTCTCATTCCGTTGTGGGCACTACTGGGTGGACTCCAGAAAAGTACGAACAGATTGCTCAGGTGGCCGAGCAGACAGGCAAGAACGTCTTGATCGCTCCGAACTTTGCGTTGTCGGCAGTGCTGACCATGAAATTTGCCGAGCTCGCCGCACCCTATTTCGAGAGTGCAGAAATTATCGAGATGCACCATCCGAATAAGGTGGACGCTCCTTCCGGAACTGCCATTGCCACTGCGGGGGCAATTGCTGCCGGCAGAGCGGGCAAACCGGTGCCGGACGCAACGGAGTCGGACCCACAAGGCGCTCGCGGCGCCAAGTACGAGGGCGTGCCGGTTCATGCGGTCCGGTTGCGCGGCCTCAATGCTCATCAGGAAGTCCTCTTTGGCAACCCCGGAGAACAGCTTGTGCTTCGCACCGATTGCTTTGATCGCGAATCCTTCATGCCTGGCGTGATGCTTGCATGTCGGAAAGTGAGCGGGCTAGCTGGGCTCACGATCGGCCTCGACAAGGTGATGGGTCTATGAGGGGACCAGACAATTCTGTTCGCCCTGCTGTAGTTGAAGATGCCGAGGCGATTGGCAGTATTCATCTGCAGGCAATGAAGGCGGAGCTAGCCGGGGTGCTGGACAATCCCTCTCCAGTACTTCTTGCCAGCTTGAAGCAGGAACAATTTACCCAGACGTGGAAAGAGTCGATTGCCAATCCGCCAGACGGGCGTCACATGGTACTCACCGCCATTGCGGGGGCGAAAGTTGTTGGCTTTGCGGCGCTGGCGCCCGCTGAAGATCTCTCGGAGGCAACTGCCTTGCCGGCCGGGCCCGCACCGCTGCAGGAGCATCCGGCAGAGGCACAGATAGTCGCGCTAGAGGTAGCTGAGTCGGAACGTGGCAAGGGGCATGGGTCCAGGTTGTTAGCCGCGTGCGCGGACATGCTTGAACGGACCGGTGCGAAGCGAGTACAGGTGTGGATCAGTGGCGGGGACGCTGGGCGCATCAGCTTTTATACCGAGGCCGGATTTGCGCCTGCAGGCGTGCGTAGAAAACTCCAGGTGGGCGAGCAAGCCCTGGTACAGCACGTTTGGTATACACAATTACAGGACTAAACGGTATCCACACTTTGACCCGGAAAGCTTTTCTTTCTTTTTACCTTTAAGCTAAGGCCATGACAGCACATACCTTCGGCACTCTAGCTACAGCAATGGTCACTCCCTTCCAGAAAAACGGAGAGGTAGATTACAAGGCGGCGAAGAAGCTCGCCGGGAAGCTTGTAGCAGATGGCTGTGATGCCATCTTGTTGTCTGGCACCACTGGGGAATCCCCAACCACGCATCAGCCTGAAAAGGCAGAACTGATCCGCTCTGTGAAGGCGGCAGTAGATCCTAGTGTGGTGGTGTTCGCAGGGGCTTGTTCGAACGATACTGCCCATGCGGTGCGGATGGCTGAAGGAGCTGCCGAGGCCGGAGCTGACGGATTGCTCGTTGTGGCTCCCTACTACAACCGTCCTTCCCAGGAAGGGTTGTACCAGCATATTCGTGCAGTGGCGACCTCGACCGACCTTCCGGTCATGGTCTATGACATCCCTGGACGTACCGGCCTCGAAATAAAGGAAGATACGTTGGATCGCCTCGCCCAAATTGAGCAGGTACAGGCATTCAAAGATGCCACGGGCAAAGTAGAGCGGGCACAGGAACGTCTGGAGCGGACAGGACTCGACTGCTATAGCGGAGACGATGGTCTGAACTTTTCCTTTCTCACCCACGGTGCCGTGGGCGTTATCTCGGTGGTCTCGCATGTAGGGGCAGCCTATTACCGGCAAATGATAGATGCGCTGGCTCAGGGCGACATTGCTACCGGGCGGGCGCTCACGAGAAAGTTACGTCCCCTAGTGAAGGCAATTATGGGAGGCGGACAAGGGGCAGTAATGGCGAAACACGCCCTCGTTTTGGCGGGAGTTCTGCCTGAGCCGACGCTTCGTCTGCCGCTAGTGCCAGAGCCAGAAGAGAAGGTGCGTGCCCTGAAATTAGTCATGGAAAAATTGGGCCTGTGCTGAAACTTTTGCACCTTGCCCGGTGAATAGGTCGGTGTTTCGCGTTTTAGATGACACAATAAGAACGTGAATTCTCTTTACCCTGACTTACCCACCCCGCCGAAACTGGCCAAAGACACCCTGCGCGTAACTCCGCTGGGCGGCCTAGGCGAGGTCGGACGGAACATGACCGTATTCGAGATCAACGGCAAACTGTTGATCGTCGATTGTGGCGTACTGTTTCCTGAAGAAATCCAGCCGGGTGTAGACCTGATTCTTCCGGACTTTTCGGCAATCTCTAACAGGATGGACGATGTGGTGGGGCTCGTGCTCACTCACGGCCACGAGGACCACATCGGAGCGGTCCCGTACCTGTTGCGCTTGCGCCGCGACATCCCGATCTACGGCTCGCGCCTAACTCTTGCGTTCCTGGAACCGAAGCTGGCGGAACATCGGCTGCGTGACACAAACCTGAACGTGGTTGCCGAGGGCGACACCGTTCAGATCGGCGGGTTCGGCTGCGAATTTGTTGCAGTAAACCACTCCATCCCGGATGCGCTTGCAGTCATGATCCGCACCAAGGCTGGAAATGCTCTAGTTACAGGCGACTTCAAGATGGACCAGTTGCCCCTAGATCGCCGTATTACCGATCTGCGTTCCTTCGCTCGTCTTGGCGAAGAGGGCGTAGACCTGTTCATGGTGGATTCGACTAACGCTGAGGTGCCGGGATTCGTTACGCACGAGCGCGAGATTGGACCCGTCATCAGCGCGGTGTTCGGCAAAGCCCAGGGGCAGTTGATTGTCGCCTCGTTCAGTTCGCATGTGCACCGTGTGCAACAGGTACTAGATGCTGCTGCCGAGCACGGTCGCAAGGTTGCCTTTGTGGGGCGGTCTATGGAACGCAACATGCGTATTGCGATGGAGCTGGGGTACCTGAATGCTCCCGAGGGCGTAATCGTTTCTTCTCGCGAAATTGAAAACTTGCCCCCACGGCAGCGGGTGTACATGGCCACGGGTTCGCAGGGCGAGCCCATGGCAGCTCTTGCCAGGATCGCCAACGGCACTCACAAGTTCATCTCGGTAGGTCCCGAGGACACTGTCATCTTGGCGTCCTCGTTGATCCCCGGAAACGAAAACTCCGTATATCGCGTAATCAATGCTCTGATGCGCCTAGGTACCAAGGTCGTGCACAAGGGCAACGCAAAGGTGCACGTATCTGGACACGCCGCCGCAGGGGAATTGCTGTACTGCTACAACGTGGTTCAGCCGAAGAACGTGATGCCGATTCACGGCGAGATCAGACACCTCGTGGCAAACGGCCGGCTGGCTGTCCAAACGGGAGTGCCTGCGTCGCGCATTGCCCTGGCAGAAGACGGGGTAGTAGTCGACCTCGCCAATGGACAAGCTTCCGTAGTGGGCGCAGTGCCCTGTGATTACGTGTACGTAGACGGTGGTTCGATCGGCGAGATCAGTGAAAGCGAACTGCACGATCGGCTAGTGCTCGGCGAAGAGGGCTTTGTCAGCGTCTTCGCCGTTGTCGACCTCGAAATGGGGCAGGTCCTGGCGGGCCCGCACATTACCGCTCGCGGGATGGCCGAGGACGAAGCCGTGTTTAGGGAAGTGCTCCCCGACGTGGCAGAGGCTCTTGCGAAGGCGGCGGCACCGGGGCACGTGGACGCCTACTCGCTGCAGCAGGCCATGCGACGCGCCTTGGGACGGTGGGTTTCCCGCAGGCTGCGGCGACGCCCAATGATTGTTCCCGTAGTTATTGAAGGGTAATTGATGGCTGGTTCTTTGGTTGCTGTTGCATCGGTCATTTTGACTATGCCGATGCACGTTCCCCATCTTCCTGACAGGGGAGGCGAGGTCTCTGCGACCATGTCTTCTGTTGGCGTAGGCGGCGCGTTCCCAGTGATGGTCGCTGCCCGCCGCCAAGGAGTCGAGGTGTGGTGCGCTGCCTGTATGGGCACCGGACCAAACTCTATGATGGTTGCCGAAGAACTGGGGCGCGAAGGAATCACCGTCGTCACCTCTGACGTAGTGGGTGACATCGGCATGAAACTAGTACTTGTCGAAGCCGATGGGTTCATCTCTTCAGTGGTGGCTCCCGGAGTCGAAGCGGAACAGGAATTAGCTTCCTTGCAAAGGCTCCAGCTAAAGGACAAGGACATGGTTTACGTGTCTGCCTCTGACCTGGTTTCTCCGGCATATCAGAGTGCGCTAGAAGGTTGGCTACCCGACTTTCCTGAAGGGGTAAGTTTGACGCTGGCTTTGGGCCCTCAGATAAAAGAGGTAGACCCGGAATGGCTGCGGCGAATCCTGCCGCACATCGACCTGTTAACCATGAATAGGCGGGAAACGGACTTGCTTCGGGCAGTCTTGGGCCGGCAAACCCTACACGATGCGCTAAGTGAGGTTATGAAACCGTCAGCGGTCATCGTCCGCCGGGATTCCTCCAGGGGCTGTTGGGTCACCGACGGGCCAAACTCCGAACCGGTCAAAGTACCAGCTTTCCCATCCCAAATCAGAGATACAGCCGCGGTGGGTGACGTACACACCGGGGTGCTGTGCGCATCTCTTCTGTCCGGATACGACCCAATCACTGCTGCCCGACGCGCCAATGCTGCCGGTGCCATCATGGTCGGACGCCCAGGAGGGCGGAACGTGCCAGACGACCGGGATGTGGAGGCACTTATGGCGCAGGATTCGCTCACATAAGCCTTACCGCGGCGTGGCCGGAAGGTGACTTTTGGACTTTACCTATAGTCTGAAACCGCTATGGCTACACGCAAGAAAACACCGAAGAAACCTGAACCTCCTAAGGAATACACGCCCTCGTTGAAGCGCGACGGCTTGGCTTTCGCGATCATTGGGCTGGCAGTCGTCATTGCACTCCGCGAGTGGTTTGGCATGTCGGGCCTGGCCGGGGACGTGATCCACCACGTGGCCGCCGGGGCCGTCGGGGTTTTCTCTGTCGTCGCACCGCTGTTGGCCCTTTGGGTTGCATTGGGTATTTTCCGCAACCGGGAACCTCTTGGCGCTAAGGCGCACGTAATTGTCGGCACCCTTGGGGTAGTGATCGCCGCTACCGGGATTGTGCACGTCGGACGAGGGGCACCTTCGCTCGGTAACGGCATTGAAGGGCTGGAACAAGCAGGCGGAATTATCGGATGGATTCTAGGGCACCCGCTAGCCATTCTGTTTACTCGGGTAGGTGCGGCACTGTTGCTTGTGCTGATTTTTGCCTATTCGCTGTTGGTCCTTACTGAAACGCCGTTGGCAAGTGCATTCGCTGCCGCTAAGGCGTGGTTTGGTTCTGCAGAACAGAAGTATGCCTCTTGGCGGAAGGGGCATGAAGCAAAACGGGAGGAAGCTGCCGATAAACCGCAACGCAGTTCGCGCTTTGCCCGTTCAAGTAAGGGGCAGAGCGAAGAGAAGCTGGACTCCTACGATGGGGATGACGCTTTTCGCACCCCGCTGCACACCGAGACACCGGCGGAGCCGACTCGGGTCATCTCAGAACCTGTGCCGATTGTGCCTGCCTTCGAAGAACCGCCTGCATACGACGATCGCACTCAGCTGCTGGAAGAGCCTGCCAGCTCCGAAGTAGCCCAGGTGGTTGCTCCAACTGGGCCTATTGCAAGCGGAGGCAGCACCGTTGCCGCATCGAGCTCGCCTGCCCCCGTTGCGCAGGAACCAGAAGGAGAACCGGCAGCGTTTGAAGCCGATACTAGTATCGATGACAAGCCCTACGACTTGCCTCAGGACTCACTGCTTATTAAAGGCGCTCCGCAAAAGCTCCGCTCGTCGGCAAACGACAAGGTAGTGGCTCAACTACAGGGAGTTCTTGACGAATTCAAGGTCGATGCGAAAGTCACCGGCTTTTCTAGGGGACCAACAGTTACTCGGTACGAGGTACATCTAGGAGCCGGGGTAAAGGTAGATAAGATTACCAACCTCGAGAAGAACATCGCCTACGCTGTAGCCAGCGCCGACGTGCGAATTTTGAGCCCAATCCCGGGCAAACAGGCGATTGGCGTCGAGATTCCAAATAGCGACCGAGAAACGGTAGTTCTTGGTGACGTACTGCGGTCTGATACTGCGAAGAAGAATTCTCACCCCTTGGTTGTGGGCCTGGGTAAAGACATCGAGGGCGGTTTCGTAGTCACGAACATCGCAAAGACTCCGCACTTGCTAGTAGCGGGTGCTACGGGATCTGGTAAGTCCTCGTTTGTAAACTCGATGATCACCTCCATCATGATGCGAGCAACTCCGGCGCAGGTCCGCATGATCCTAGTGGATCCCAAGCGCGTGGAACTTACCATCTACGAGGGCATTCCCCATCTGATAACTCCGATCATCACCGATCCTAAGAAAGCGGCAGAAGCGCTGGAATGGGTCGTAAAAGAGATGGACGCGCGCTACGACGATCTGGCTCGTTTCGGCTACAAGCACATCGATGATTTCAACGCGGCGATTCGCAATGGAAGCATTCAGCTGCCGCCGGATTCCAAGCGCAAGCTGGAGCCGTACCCTTATCTGCTGGTAGTAGTAGACGAGTTGGCGGATCTAATGATGGTGTCGCCACGGGATGTAGAAGCGTCAATTCAGCGTATTTCTCAGCTGGCGCGTGCAGCTGGTATTCACCTGGTGTTGGCCACCCAGCGACCTTCTGTAGACGTAGTTACGGGACTTATCAAATCGAATATTCCCTCCCGCCTTGCTTTTGCTACGTCCTCGTTGGCTGACTCCCGCGTAATTTTGGATCAGCCGGGTGCCGAGAAACTGATTGGGCAAGGTGACGCGCTGTACCTGCCCATGGGGGCTTCAAAACCGATCCGTGTGCAAGGCGCGTGGGTTAATGAAAGCGAAATCCACCAGGTTGTGAACCATGTGAAGGCACAGCGGGAAGTTACTTATCGCGAGGACGTAATCCCGGCTGAGCCCACCAAACGCGTTATTGATGACGACATTGGCGACGATCTGGATGTCTTGCTTCAGGCAGCAGAATTGGTGGTATCTACCCAGCTCGGATCCACTTCGATGTTGCAGCGCAAATTGCGGGTCGGCTTTGCCCGCGCTGGCCGTCTAATGGATTTGCTGGAATCTCGGGAAATCGTTGGCCCAAGCCAAGGATCGAAGGCACGCGACGTCCTAATTCCGCCGGAAGAGGTCGATCGCGCACTCGCGATCATCAAGGGTGAGCCCGTACCCGAACCGGAAGTCAGCGAAGGCCCTGATCTTCGCCCTCTAGAGGAGCAACATCCAGAACTGGAAGTAGTAAATAAGGACAGCGAAGATGCGTGGGAACTGACTGGGCGCTAAAGGAAGTGTAAAATACCATAAGGTACGGAAAATTAGCAGAACGGGTTAGGAAATTGAGCAAAGAAACGGATGAAGAGACCAGAGCGCTCTCGAATCTGAACGTTGCCAACGTATTGACGATCATCCGCCTAATCTTGGTGCCAGTGTTCATAGGGCTGATGCTGGTGCAGACTTCCTATAAGGCTCGAGCCTGGGCAACGGTAGTTTTTTGCGTTGCCGCGGCCACCGATCATCTAGACGGTATGCTCGCTCGCAGGCTGCATATTGTTACCAATTTCGGCAAGATTGCGGATCCCATTGCTGACAAGGCCCTGGTTATTGGCGCCTTCATAATGTTGTCTGTTGTGGGGCAGCTGCCCTTCAAGTACTACTGGTGGTTCCTCGCGATGATCATCGGCAGGGAAGTGGCAGTCACCTTGCTTCGCATGAGTGCCCTTCGCAAGGGGGTCGTTATCCCCGCCAACATGTGGGGCAAGGGCAAAACGGTAACCCAGCTGCTACTAATTTTCCTGATGCTTATCCACGTATTCTTCTCGGGCGCTGCCTACACGATAATGGACTATCTGATCCAAGCACTCATTGTGATTACGTTTGTGATCACTGGGCTGTCCGGTTTTATCTACTTCTTGGATGCTCGTAGCAGTAGCAAAGTAGACGTTCAGAAGGATCCCAGGAACTCCGGTAATAATTAGATTTATGGCCGCCACTGAGGCCTCGGGCAAGGCTAGTGGCGCATGTCACGCCACAATTTTCAAGTGGCAGGAATGAAATAGAGGAATGGAGTGTTGACAATTAACGTGAAGAAGAAACTGACTAATACGGAAATTAAGCCCACTGTCAACCAAGCTCGTACAGCCTCGGTTAGCCGTGTCTCGGTTCCGTTGCTGCGTCATGAGGTAGGGGATGTGCTTCGCATGATCCGCCAGTCGCAGGGTCGTACTCTGCGTGAGGTGTCGGCGCAGGCGCAGGTTTCCCTGGGGTACCTCTCTGAGGTAGAACGCGGGCAGAAGGAAGCTTCCTCTGAATTGCTAGAGGCTATCTGCCAGGCGCTGGATCTGCCTATGGCTACCTTGCTTCGCGAGGTCGCGGATCGTTTCGCCCTTGCCGAGGGCGTTGGGTTGCCTTCGATGCCCATGTCCTTGCACGTCTAGATGAAGCATTCGCAGTTCTGGAAGAACCTGGAGCAGGTCTACGGATCTGCCTACGGGCAGTCGTTGGCTGCAGATCTAGTGTTGGAACCGTGGTACCAAACTGCAGCTGATGTTTTGGAACAAGGTGTCGAACCACAGCTAGTGTGGGAGTCGCTTATAGATGCCACCTCGAAGCCTGAAGAGTTCAAGTGGTTGCATATGGCACAGAAGAAAAAGAAATAGACTTTGGCGCGCTTCGGCGCGCCAATTTTATTTCGAACACCTGTTCGCAGTAAAGTGTGCACAGGCGAGGTTGACCCTGCAGTTCGTAGCAGCTGTGGATTGTGTCTTCATATGTCGGTGGCCGGACATATTCTCGCTACCAGGGCCCCGGAGAGGGGAATCTGGTTGCAGGCCAGTTCTGTAGGTACTAGGAGGACAAGATTATGGCTACTCAGGCTCAGGATCGCTCTAAGGCGCTTGACGTTGCGCTAGCGCAAATTGATAAGGCTTTTGGTAAAGGCTCTGTCATGCGCCTTGGCGATCAGACGCATCGGGCAGTATCGGTGATCCCCACCGGTTCGCTGGCATTAGACATCGCGTTGGGGGTTGGCGGATTGCCACGCGGCAGGGTTGTGGAAATCTACGGCCCAGAGTCCTCCGGTAAGACTACGGTTGCGTTGCATGCAGTAGCGTCGGCGCAGAAGGCCGGCGGAAATGCCGCGTTCATTGATGCTGAGCATGCCCTTGATCCGGAATACGCCAAGAAGCTCGGAGTCAATACGGACGATCTGCTGGTGGCTCAGCCGGATACTGGGGAGCAGGCCCTCGAGATTGCGGATATGCTGATCCGCTCTGGTGGTATTGACATTATCGTCATCGACTCCGTTGCAGCCTTGGTGCCCAAGGCTGAAATAGAAGGAGAAATGGGCGACTCGCACGTTGGCTTGCAGGCGCGCTTGATGTCGCAGGCGCTACGGAAGATGACCGGCGCACTGTCGGCATCTGGGACTACGGCAATTTTCATTAACCAGTTACGCGAGAAGATTGGCGTATTCTTTGGTTCGCCAGAAACTACCACGGGTGGCAAGGCACTCAAGTTCTACTCGTCTGTGCGGCTCGACATTAGGCGCATCGAGACTTTGAAGGATGCCGGCGCTCCGGTTGGTAACAAGACTCGCGTGAAGGTAGTCAAGAATAAGATGGCGCCGCCGTTCAAGCAGGCTGAATTCGACATTCTTTACGGCGAGGGCATCTCCAGAGAAGGCTCCCTGATTGACATGGGTGTCGAGACAGGAATCGTGCGGAAATCTGGTTCGTGGTTTACCTATGGCTCTGATCAGTTAGGCCAGGGCCGAGAGAACGTCCGTCAGTTCTTGAAAGACAATCCCGAGCTGGCTAACGAGATTGAGCGCAAGATCTTGGTAGCTGTGGGCATAGTTGACGATGCGGAAGAGGCCCCCGAAGCAGCTGCGTCCCAACCTGCAGCGAAGAAGAAGGGGAAGAACACTAAGAAGAACGTCGAGGACGGAGGCTTTTAGTGGTTTCCTACTTCGATCCTGAACAGGGCGAAGCGGAACGTAAACGGCGCGATCCGGTAAAGGCTGCTAAGAGGCGGGCAAAGCGGCGGCAAGAAAATGCCGAACTTAGTTTTGACGACGCTGTGCAGAAGGCCCGTGAGGCCACGCTGCGGATGCTCGATGGAGCAGCTCAGTCTACCGGTCAGGTCAGAAAGAAGCTTTCTCAAAGAGGCTTCGTCACCGAGGTCATAGATCAGGTTATTACCCGTTTTGAAGAAGTGGGACTGCTCGATGACTTGCAATATGCGCAGATGCTGGTTCGCACTAAGAATGCGGAGCGATCGCTGGTGGGGCGTGCCCTGTATGCCGAATTGATGAAGAAGGGAATCTCTCCCGATATTGCCGCACAGGCGATGCAAGAAGTCAGCGGGGTAGACGAGCAGGAATTAGCCAACCAGCTAGCTGTGAAGAAGGTCGGTACACTGAAAGGGCGTCCTCGGGACGTGATTATTAGGCGCACCAACGCTTTTCTGGCTCGTAAGGGGTATGGTCCTGGCCAGTGCAGGCAAGCTATCGTGGCTGCGCTGGAACAGTTTTAGAAAGGAAAATATGACAGAGGCTTCGACTAATCACACATTGGCTGCCCAGCTTATTCAGGGTTGCAAGGATATGGGCTACTCGATCGCAGTTGCGGAATCGCTAACTGGCGGATGGCTGGCTTCGTCAATTGTTGATATACCCGGAGCGTCTACTGTTTTCCGTGGGGGAGCCCTCACTTACCAGACTCAAACTAAAGCCTCTGTCCTGGGAGTTTCGGCGGAAGAACTAGAGCAGACGGGCCCGTATACAGATTCGGTCGCAAGGCAGATGGCCGAGGGCGTGTTGAAGCTTTATTCAGCCGACATGGCAATTGCTACCTCTGGCGTTGCCGGTCCGGGCGACGATGGGGGGCACCCAGCCGGAGAGGTGCACATTTGTGTACTTACCCCTACTAAGCAGATTCTGCGCACTGTGAATATCGAGGGCGACCGCGCCACCGTACGCGCGCAAAGTGTGATTCTTGCCCTGGCGGCGGCAAATACTGCTCTAGCAGACTAGTCCTACTAGCTCAGATGCTTTAGAATGACCCGCGATGACTACACCACGCACTTATCACATTAAGACTCTTGGCTGTCAGATGAACGTTCACGATTCTGAACGCATGGCAGGCCTGTTGGATTCCGTCGGCTTGGTTCCTGTGGAACAGGTACCTGATGCTGCTGCAAGGGCTACAGACGCCGGCGATGAGGGTGCGGACGTAGTTGTGATCAATACCTGCTCGGTCCGTGAAAATGCAGCTAATAAGTTGTACGGCAACCTGGGCCAGCTTGCTGGGGTAAAGCGTAAACGCAAGGGGATGCAGATCGCGGTTGGCGGTTGTCTGGCGCAGCAAGAGCGAGCTCGAATCCTCGAGCGGGCGCCTTGGGTGGACGCTGTTTTTGGCACCCACAATATAGACGTACTTCCGACCCTTCTGGAGCGGTCGCGCCACAATCAGGAGGCGGCTGTGGAGATCGAGGAATCGCTGAAGACGTTCCCGTCCACCTTGCCTACCCACCGCGAGTCCGCCTACGCAGCTTGGGTCTCGATTGCAGTTGGGTGCAACAACACTTGCACGTTCTGCATCGTTCCCCACTTGAGGGGCAAGGAACGCGATCGCCGCCCGGGGGATATTCTTGCCGAGATCGAAGCGGTTGTAGATCAGGGGGCTATCGAAGTTACTCTGCTCGGGCAAAATGTGAACTCCTACGGGGTGGGTTTTGGCCAGCGTGGAGCCTTTGCGCAGTTGCTGCGGGCAACTGGAAAGATCGACGGACTGGAGCGAGTACGCTTTACCAGCCCTCACCCGGCAGCGTTTACCCAGGATGTTATCGACGCTATGGCCGAGACCGATGTCGTAATGCCCTCGCTGCACATGCCATTGCAGTCCGGCTCTGACAAGGTGCTGCGCGCTATGCGCCGGTCCTACCGGTCGAAGAAGTTCCTTGGGATTCTAGATTCCGTCCGGGAGGCTATCCCGCATGCGGCGATTACCACTGACATCATCGTGGGTTTCCCAGGTGAAACTGAGGAAGATTTCCAGCAGACCCTGGACATTGTGGAACAGTCCCGCTTCTCTTCCGCTTTTACTTTCCTCTATTCGATGAGGCCGGGTACTCCCGCGGCCGACCGCGAGGACCAGGTACCCGAGGAGGTCAAGTTAGAGCGCTATCACAGGCTGCTCGAGCTGCAAGAACGCATTTCTACCGAGGAAAATCAGAAGCAGGAAGGCCGCGATCTGAAAATCCTAATAGCCGAGGGCGAAGGGCGGAAGGACGCCGAGACGATGCGTATCTCTGGGCGCGCAGAAGATAACCGCCTCGTGCATGTGTCGGTTCCAACCGGCGCCAAGGTTCCGCGGCCAGGTGATTTTGTGCGCGCACAGGTGACGCACGGTGCCCCGCACCATCTAGTTGCAGATTCTGGCATTCAGGGTGGACTCTACGAAGTGATACCCACCAGGGCCGGAGACGCCTGGCAGGCAAAGAACGCCCAGCCAATGCCCGCAGGTACTGTTTCGCTTGGAATACCGCTGGTTCGCCCCAAGTGATCATTGCAGTAGTTGGTGCCACTGCCACGGGGAAGACCTCTCTGGCGGTGGCGCTCGCGCAAGAGTTCGGTGGGGAAGTCATTTCTGCTGATGCCTTTCAGCTGTATCGCGGCATGGACATTGGTACCGCGAAGGTAACCGAGGCGGAAGCCGGTGGTATTCCGCACCACCAGATCGATGTGCTGGACCTGTCCCAGAGGGCGTCTGTGGCTGCGTACCAGCAGCACGCACGTGAAGACGCTGAGGCAATCATTGCTAGAGGCAAGGTGCCCGTGGTTTGCGGGGGCTCGGGATTGTACGTGCGGGCGCTCCTGGACGAGCTTAGCTTTCCAGGCACGGATCCGAAGATCCGATCGCATTTTCAGGACCAATTGGAAGCGGTAGGTAGCGTTGAGCTGCATAAAACTCTAGCTACCTTAGATCCGCTGGCCGCTTCGAATATTCTGCCTTCTAACGGCAGACGGGTGGTGCGTGCTTTAGAGGTAATACAGCTTACTGGGAGGCCGTTCTCGGCAACTATGCCCACCGGCGAATACCATTACGCGGATACTCTGCAAATAGGGCTTCGTCCCGACGCGGAAGTGCTGTCTTCTCGGATCGAAAAACGCTGTGCGCAGATGGTAGAGCAGGGCCTTGTTGAAGAGGTCCAGGTGCTACTGCAGAAGGGACTACGGGAGGCGCCCACAGCGCGGGCAGCCACGGGCTACCCGCAGATGATCGATTATCTAGATGGGAAGATCGATCTGGCTACTGCCACGGAGCAAAATGCTCTGGCGACGCGCAAACTAGCAAAGAAACAGTGGAAATGGTTCAAGCGGGACGATCGCATTAGCTGGTTCGCGACACCGGATGAGGCACTGTCCTTCGCCACCCAAGCACTTACTCGGTAGGCCTAACTCGCAGAATTCTGAAACCTTTCTTCGAGGAGACCTTGGCAACCTCAAAGCCTTGCTCGCCCAACCACTTTGCCAATGAATCTGCTCCCAGGTTACGAGCTACTACCAGGTATGCTTCCCCATCGGGCGCCAGCAGGGCAAGCCATGTTTGAAGCAACCTGTGCAGGGCGTCCTTGCCAATGCGAATTGGAGGATTGGACCAGATAGTACGCAGCGGACGTCCTCGCTTGGAAAGTTCCGCAAACGCCTTGTCAGCATGTACAACCGTGGCCCCTGGAGCATTGCGACGGGTTAGATCTAGAGCACGTTCGGTGACATCGACGGCCCACACCTCGCCATCGAGTTCGTCAGTTAGCGCCAGGGCAATAGGGCCCCAGCCGCAACCTAGATCCAGGGCAGGAGCGGTGGGGGCAGGAACGGCATCCAGAAGGATCTTAGTAGCCTTATCCAGGGTGTGCGCAGAAAAAACTTTCGCAGCTACGTGCACGTCGTGGGGGCGACCGCGAAGAGAAACGTGTAGTGATTCCAGCTCGGCTTCAGCTGCAGGGGCTGCTTCGGTAAAATAGTGTTCAGTCATCGCCTCTAGATTACAGGGGCACGAAAGGTTGTATGAAGCAGGATAAGAAAGATCGCGCTGAAGACGTCGTGGCGCGAATTTTGGCCCGGACCGGTACGGCCCTGGAATCCACTGAGGGTATGGATACGTCCGCCGACGCTGGCGCGATGGAGCGCGAAGAGCGACGGGCCCTTCGTCGGGTCAGTGGCCTGAACCATTCCGAGGATGCTATTGAATCGGTCGAATATCAGCGATTGGCTCTTGAACGGGTTGTGTTGGTGGGGATCTACACTGCTGACGCTGCTAAAGCCGAGGATTCGTTGCGTGAACTTGCTGCTCTTGCTCAAACTGCCGGCTCTCTTGTCTTGGACGGTGTTTTGCAGCGCCGCGAAAAGCCGGATCCGGGGACATACCTGGGCTCGGGAAAGGCACGTGAACTGCGGGATCTAGTGCACTCTGTGGATGCTGACACGGTGATTGTCGATGGCGAATTGCCTCCGTCTCAGCGGCGCGGCCTCGAGGACGTGGTGAAGGTAAAGGTGGTTGATCGCACCGCATTGATCCTGGATATTTTTGCCCAGCACGCCAAATCCCGTGAGGGCAAAGCGCAGGTGGAACTTGCCCAGCTCGAATACATGCTTCCTAGACTGCGCGGGTGGGGTAAATCTCTTTCCAGGCAGGCCGGTGGTCGGGCTGCAGCCGGTGAAGGCATCGGTTCGCGTGGTCCCGGTGAAACCAAGATTGAAATGGACAGGCGGCGGATTAGACACCGCATGGCTCGTCTGCGCAAGCAAATAGCGGGAATGAAGGCAGCGCGGGACACTAAGAGGTCGGGTCGCACCCGTACTAATACGCCTGCCGCGGTGGTGGTCGGGTATACCAACGCGGGCAAATCCTCTTTACTTAACGCATTGGTGGGGAGCCAGATTATGGTCGCTGACGAATTGTTTGCGACGCTGGATCCTACCGTTCGTAAAGCTGAAACCCCTGAGGGGAGGAGCTATACGCTCACCGACACAGTGGGGTTCGTATCAAACTTGCCGCACCAGCTGGTCGAGGCTTTTAGGTCGACGCTGGAGGAGGTTGCCCAGGCGGATCTGCTGTTGCACGTTGTAGATGCTGCTCACCCGGATCCGGAGGCGCAGATCAGAGCCGTTCGAAAGGTGCTCGCCGATATAGAGGGCGCCATGGATATTCCTCAGCTGATGGTGCTGAATAAGGCAGACTTGGCTTCAAAAGAACGCATAGCGGTGCTGCGGTCTAAACATAAGAATGCGGTTGTTGTGTCTGCTCGCACTGGGCAGGGAATAGCCGAACTGAAGTTAGCCATTGAAAGGATGTTGCCGCATCCTGACGTGCCGATTGATCTAGTCATTCCCTTCTCCAGAGGAGACTTGGTGGGCCGGGCACATGAAGAGGCCCAAATAGACCAGATCGACTACACCGCATCTGGAACTCGCTTGCGCGGGATGGCCAGGGCCGACCTTGCCGGTCTTCTGCAGGACGCAGCAGTAGATGAATAAAGGCGAGGAAGTCCTAGCAGAGGCGGTGGCCGTCCTCGGCGGGGTTCCCCGGGACGGACAGACACAGATGGCAAACGCTATCTGGGACCTGTCTCGTGACCAAGTTCTACTAGTGCAGGCTGGTACTGGCACGGGCAAGTCTTTGGGATACTTGGCTCCGTTACTCACGGAAGCGGTCGAAGAGTCCCGCCGAGTCGTGATCTCTACAGCAACTTTGATCTTGCAAAGGCAGTTGGTTGGGGGAGACATCCCGGCAGTACAAAAGGCAGTGAAGAAAGTCCTTGGGAAAGCGCCGCGGATCGCGCTGCTGAAGGGGTGGACCAACTACGTCTGCAAGCTCAAAACCATGGCGCCAGAGGACCAGGCTGGCCTTTTTGACGAACTTGAAGTAACTGCCACCGGAGCCGAAGTACTCCGGATACGCGAGTGGGCAGAAGAGACCTCCACCGGCGACCGCGACGACATGAGCCCTGGGGTAACGGACAAGATTTGGCGGGGAGTCTCAGTAACGAAGACCGAATGCGTAGGCGAATCGTGTCCTTTTGCCACAGAATGTTTTCCAAGGAATGCCCGAAAGGCAGCCGCCGAGGCCGACGTTGTAGTTACCAATCATTCCATCCTGGGAGTGCAGGCTATGACGGAGGCCGAGCTGTTAGGAGAATTCGACGTCCTGGTAGTTGATGAGGCCCACGAATTGGATGGGCGGATTCGATCTCAAGGAACAGTCGAAATCTCCGATGCGAGCCTTTTGCGACTAGCTCGCCTCGCTAGACGGGCCACCGGCGTACCGGCTGCAAAGATTGAAGAGGCGGCATCGGCATTGGCGCAAGGGCTGAAGGAATCTGTCTCCGGTCGGATAAAGGCGCTTCCCTCTGGGCTGCACGGGGCATTGGTGAGTGCAGGATCAGCCATGCGAGACGCCCTCGAAACAATTGGTGACGGAAAAGAGAACTCCGACAACAAGAAACGTGTTGCCAGGGCAGAACTGATCTCGGCAATCGATTCGATCGATGCGATTCTGATTGACGACCCGGCAGTTCGAGTCAATTGGATAACCGAAGATGCGGAGGGGCGCAGGCGCCTGTGCTCTGCCCCCTTAGACGTGGCTCGCCCGATTGCCTCCCGGCTGTATGGCAATCACAAGGTCGTTGCCACCTCGGCAACTCTGTGTCTGGGAAATAGTTTTGATGCCATGGCGAATAGACTCGGCGCGCAGCTGGCGGGAACTTGGAAAGGGCTGGATGTAGGCTCTCCATTCGACTACCCCCACCAGGCGATTATGTACATTCCTCAGCTACCTCAGCCCGGAAGGGACGGACCTAGTCCGCAGCTGCTAGCCGAGATCGGTGAATTGGTTAAGGCAAGTGGTGGGGGAGCACTGTGTCTTTTCACCTCTCGCAGGGCCGCGCAGCTTGGCGGCGAATACTTGCGTGAACACACCGATCTTCCCGTGTTCGTGCAGGGGGAAGATTACCTGCCGTCGCTGATAAAGGCTTTCCGTGAGGACGGCAATGCAGTCCTGGCCGGGACCATCTCGCTTTGGCAGGGAGTAGATATCCCGGGGCCAGCGTGCAGATTGGTTACCATCGACCGAATTCCTTTCCCGCGGCCTGATGATCCCATTACCTCGGCGTTGTCCGATGCCGCGAATGCGGCGGGTAGGTCTGGATTCACGGGAGTATCGCTTGTGCATGCCGCGCTGCTTTTAGCTCAGGGAGCGGGACGATTGGTCCGGACAAGTTCTGACAAGGGTATGGTCGCTTTATTAGATCCGCGTCTGTACTCGAAGGGATATGGCAGGTTTTTGTTGTCATCACTGCCAAAAATGTGGCCTACTCGTTCGCAAGAAGTGGCGGTAGGGGCGTTGGCGAGGTTGAAAGACAACGTAGGCCTTTAGCTCTTAACCTTCGGTAGTTGGCCAGATAAAATATTGGTACATACTTTGCCTTACACGGAGGAAATAGATGTCTGAACGTGCCACAACCCTGTACCCATCGGGATCAGAGGGACATCCTTCAAAAGTTGCCATCATTGGGGCAGGAGCTGTAGGAACTGCGCTTGCTTATGCGTCCGTTATCCGCGGGGACGCCCGAGAAGTCGTTCTTTATGACATTAATGAAAAGAAGGTCAAGGCCGAGGCCTTGGACATTGCCCACGGTATTCAGTTCACCCCGGTCGGCTCGGTGATCGGGTCTTCGGATATCGAGGTCGTGCGCGGCGCGGACGTAGTAGTGGTTACTGCCGGCGCGAAGCAGAAACCGGGCCAGTCGCGGCTTGATCTAGCCGCCGCTACAGTGGGCCTGATGGAAAAGCTGATTCCCCAGCTTTTGGAGGTAGCTCCTAACGCGGTGTACATGTTGGTCACCAATCCGGTGGACGTAGTCACCTACGCTTCGCTCAAGATTTCGGGTCTGCCTCGAAACCAAATGTTCGGTTCCGGTACGGTGCTCGATACTTCTCGTCTTCGCTACCTGGTATCTCAAGAGACGGGAGTGGCGGTACAGAATATTCACGCATACATTGCTGGCGAGCACGGCGACAGCGAGATCCCGCTGTGGTCTTCCGCAGAAATCGGAAACGTGCCTTTGCGGCACTGGGGGAAGACTCTGAATGACCGTCTTTTTGATTCCGATCTGCGTGCCGAGATAGCGCAACAGGTAGTGGACTCTGCCTACACCATCATTGAAGGTAAGGGTGCCACCAACTATGCGATCGGCCTCGCTGCAACGAACATTGTTAGTGCAGTGCTGCGTGATGAGCACCGAGTGCTGACCATCTCGACCCTATTGGAAGATTGGCACGGCATTTCTGGCGTCTGCATGGCGGCCCCTGCGATTACTTCTCGTAAGGGTGCAGGTCGAGTACTGGTGCCGCCGCTCACTTTGCACGAACGCGATGGCCTGACTGAATCGGCACAGCGTCTGCGTGAGGTAGCTAGGTCGCTAGGCTACTAACAACTAAAGGGAACGCATTACCGTAACTACGCGCCCCATTATCGTGGCTTCATCGCCCGGTATGGGCGCGTAGTTTTCGTTTCTGGGCAGCAGCCACTGGTGACCATCTTTCCTCGAGAGGACCTTCACGGTTGCTTCCCCATCTACTAGAGCGGCGACGATCTGCCCTTCTTCTGCGTCAGGCTGGACCCGCACTACAACGAAGTCGCCGTCGCAGATGGCCGCATCGACCATGGATTCGCCTTGTACCTGCAGCATGAATAATTCGCCTCTGCCAGTTAGCTCCTGTGGCAGGGTGTAGACATCCTCGACATGTTGTTCGGCGGTGATAGGCGCGCCTGCCGCGATTTTTCCGACTAGGGGAACGCTAGTTGCTGTACCGCCCTCGGAGCTTGCCACCGGTACCGGGACCAGCCCGGTCTTTTTTTCCGGCTTAGCCCTGCCGACTACCTCGATAGCGCGAGGGCGAGATGAGCGGCGGGTGATGAAGCCCGCTTCTTCAAGTAGATCCAGCTGATGCTTGATTGAGGAGGGAGAGCGGAGTCCTACTTCTTTTCCCAGTTCACGCAGGGACGGCGGATAGCCCGTTGCCTCGATTGCCTGGCTGAGAGCCTGGAGTACCTGTTGGGTCCTTTTGGGAAGCAGGTTCGGATCCGGCGAGGTCATTGAAAATCCCCCTTGTCACCATTTGTCAGTGGTGGATGTTTTTCTGTGCGTATAAAGAGCTTACGGGGCTGAAAGACGCAAAGCAAACATTTGTTCGAAGAGTCTTGAAATGTCTCCAGGTAAGCTGTATCGTACAAGTGTTCGACGAACAGATGTTCGAAAGGAAGCTAATGTCCGCTCTGCCTATCACCCCAGAAATTCGGCCGGTACGCCATCTGCAGGTCGTTGACGCTGCCTACTTGCGAAGGCTGCAGGGGAGCAAGAGTTCGGTAGTGAAACAGCAAAAAGCTGACTCCGCTACTACCGTTAGTGCTCTGCGGCGGCTGGGAATGCTCGTTTCCCTGGCAGTAGCGGTTTTCTTGGGATCGGCCTTGGGGCTTTCGCTGCCGGGGGCCACCTACGATGGGCCGACTGTCTCCTACACGGTCTCCAGTGGGGACACTTTGTGGTCTATTGCTAAATATGTCGCTGCGGATGTGTCGGTTGCTGATACTGTAGAACACATAAAAGAACTAAATGGTTTGCAGTCCTCACAGCTCCACCCTGGCCAGCAGCTCTCTGTGCCGTCGCGGTGAGGCTGCCCAGCTCTGGAGGCCCTTTTGCACTGTCCCTTTTGTCAGCATCCCGATTCGCGAGTAGTAGATTCTCGAACCACTGACGACGGTATGGCTATTAGGCGTAGGAGGCAGTGCCCTCATTGCAATCGTCGTTTTACTACTCAGGAAACTGCTGGGCTAACCGTGCTGAAGCGTTCCGGGGTCATAGAGCCCTTCTCCAGAGGGAAGGTTATTTCAGGAGTTCGGAAGGCCTGTCAAGGCCGCCCAGTTAGCCAGGATGATCTGGCCCTACTAGCGCAGAAGGTCGAAGAGGACTTGCGTGGGTCGGGGAGGGCGCAAATCACTACCCAGGATGTGGGCCGCGCAATTTTGCAACCTCTGCGCGACCTGGATGTTGTTGCTTATTTGCGGTTCGCCTCGGTGTATCTCGACTACGACTCCTTGAACGATTTCGAGGAGGCCATTAAGCAGCTGCGGGCTGAACAGCAGAAGCGCTAGCGCTGCCGCTGCAGAAGCTCATCCCGTACTCGCCGGCGCACCACCTTTCCTAAATCCGAGGTGGCTAGTTTGTCTACCAGAAACATCTGCCGGGGAAGTGCGTATCTTGGCAAATCTTCTACGATTTGCTCGCGAATCTTGGCAAGGGTAGGGGTGCGTCCTTGAGCTGGGACGATGGCTGCAGTGACTACCTCTCCGCGATCTTCGTCGGGCATGCCAACAACGGCAACATCTTCTACTTCGTCTAGCTTGCGGATGGCGTTTTCTACCGCAGATGGATAGACGTTAAATCCACCGCAAAGGATTAGCTCTTTCCGCCGGTCAGCTAGTGCAAGGTAGCCGTCGTCGTTTATGGCTATGTCGCCGGTGCGCAGCCAGCCTTCCGTAGTGTAAAGGTTTTTGGATTCTTCAGGGTTATTCCAATATCCTGCGCTGCATCCGGGCCCTTTAACTATGAGCTCACCAGGCTCGCCGGCCTCGTCGTCCACGTCTTTGGTGGGATCCTCCAAGCTGACTAGGCGAACCTGGATCGAAGGGAACGGTAAGCCAAGGGTGCCGACTCTGGTGGAGCTGAGGGGCGATCCGGTCACGATGGGCGACGTCTCCGTCATACCGTAACCTTCGATAACTGGAGCGTTAGTGGCGCTTGCCCAGGCCTGTGCGTCTTTCTTCTTCAAGGGCATGGCACCAGAGATTGTGTAGTTGATGCTGTCTAAGGCAATGCCTGCCTTTTGTGCCGCTTTCAATAGGCGAGAGAACATCGGGGGAACGCCAATCATGAAAGTGCAGGGGCGGCGCTTCATGGCGTCTAGGCAGAGCGACTCGTCAAATTTGGGAAATACCACTTGGGTGGCACCAACCAGAAAGCCCGAGAGCATTACCAATGTCATTCCGAATGCGTGGAAAAACGGTAGTACGGCATAAATGGTTTCGTGAGGTGAAAGGAGGGGCGTAACCCACTGTGCAGCTGCCCGAGAGTTGGACACTAGGTTCGTGTTCGAGAGCATGACCGACTTTGGTGACCCTGTTGTTCCGCCTGTATGCAGCATTGCGACGGTGTCGTCCGGGTCAATTGCAGCCGGGGTGCTGAGTGGTGTTGCCTTCTTTGCTAGCTTGTCAAAGGAGGGGATAGAGGCTGGTACTTTTTCGCAAAGCTGTGCGCGCATCTTGCGTGCTTTGGGGATCGGAAGTTTCAGTGCGAGCCGAAGTTTTGCAGGCAGTGCTGCTACCAGATCTACGGACAGTACGGGCACGGACAGGCTGGCAACCTTGGAGACGGTTTTTTGCCAGGCTAGTACCAATTTAGAATCGACACGTTCGATTTCGGTGTGGAGCTCTGACGCTGGGGCTAGCGGATTATGTGCTACCGCAATTGCCCCCAATGCTAATGCGCCAAAAAAGCCGCAAATGAACTGCGGGCAGTTGGGTAATATTAAACTGACCCGATCACCGGCTGTGACACCCATGTTTGCCATTGCGCTAGCGGCTTTTCGCGACTGTTCTTCCAGCTCGGAATAAGTCAAGGTGGCGCCCATGAAATCTGTTGCTACCCGATCTGGCCACTTGGCTGCCGATTCTTGCAGTAAAGAGACTAAAGTTGCTGGGCTCTGGTCTACTTCATGACCTACTTCCGGGTCGTAGTTTTCGCGCAAGCGCCTGGTTAGGTCTGAAACTGGGTCTTCGCTATCCACGGGGTAAGCCTATCTACTTTTCCTATTTGTCTCTTGGCAGAACTTAGTGAGTTAGTACGCGGAGTTTGATGGTTTCTTCGCCGCGTTTTAGGGCTGCAACCGTCTCGACAGGCAATTCTGAGGAAATGTCGGTTATTACGTACCCGACGCGCCCCTGCGTACCAAGGATTTGCCCGTTGATGTTGGCCCCGTGGGAGGCAAAAATGTGGTTTATTTCAGCAAGCACCCCCGGTGCGTTGGTGTGAATGTATGCCACGCGGTACAGAGCGTCTTTGGAAACTGGGAGGGTAAGGTTTGGCAGATTCACTGACATGTCTGTGGATGCGGATTGGAAATAGCCGACAACCTTTGAAGTGACGAACTGTCCAATATCTAGTTGGGCTTCTTCGGTAGACCCGCCCACGTGTGGAGTAAGTACTACATTCGCGAACTTTGCCAGTGGCGAGTTGAATGGATCCCCATTCTTCTTCGGCTCGGTTGGGAACACGTCAATGGCAGCTCCACTGAGCATTCCAGCTTCCAGAGCCTGCACTAGGGCGCCAGAGTCGATGACTGATCCTCGCGACAGATTTAGAAGGATTGCCCCAGGCTGCATCTGCTCGAATTGCTGTGGGCCGAACATGTTCGCGTTGGTCGGGTTCCCATCGACGTGGATGGAAACTACGTCTGCGCGTCCTAATAGTTCTTCCATGGTTTTGCAACCGTGGGCATTGCCGAGGGCGAGGCGTTCGGCAGTGTCGTAAAAGATAACCTTCATTCCCATGGCTTCGGCTAATACGGACAGCTGCATGCCGATGTGGCCATAGCCAATAATGCCCAGCGTTTTTCCTCGGACTTCATGGGCTCCAGCGGCGCTTTTCTGCCACACCCCGCGGTGGAGGGCGGCGTTCTTTTGGGGAAGCTGACGGCTGAGCGCGATGATTAAAGATATTGCCATCTCTACCACCGAGCGCGTGTTGGAGTAGGGGGCATTGAAGACGGCGACGCCTCTTCTGGTGGCTTCGGACAGGTCGATCTGGTTTGTCCCTATACAGTACGCGCCGATGCAAGACAGACGTGGGCAGCTTGCTAACACCTTCTCGGTGATCGCGGTCTTTGACCGTATCCC
Source organism: Actinomyces sp. UMB0138 (assembly GCF_002849225.1). Classification (GTDB taxonomy): domain Bacteria; phylum Bacillota; class Negativicutes; order Veillonellales; family Veillonellaceae; genus Veillonella; species Veillonella parvula_H. The sequence goes on along the minus strand of NZ_PKMC01000001.1, from coordinate 876,925 downwards.
GACCGCGTCAACTCCCTGAAGAGCCTCTATCAGTTCGTCCTCGTCCAGCGCCCCGACCCGTCGTTCAACCTCGAATCCCGCCTGGCGGTAGATCGCGTCGGCATCGGGGTGAGGATTTTCCAGAAGTAAAACTTTGGGCATGTATAAATAGTGTCATCGCAAAGTGTGCTGAGCAAGCGGTTTGTCGAAAAACTATTTAGAAGTGAATCCTTCTGGCAGTTTTTCAGAATAGACGACCTCGAGTCTCTTAGTTGGCCTAGTCATTGCTACGTATAGATCCCCAGGACGATCCTGCATCTGGATAGGTTCAACCAGGATGACTACGTCGTATTCCAGTCCCTTCGAGGCGCGGGCAGAAAGAACGTTGATACGTGGATCCGAGAAAGTCAGTTTCTGCCTTATCTCTTTTTCGGCAATGACTGCCACCTGGCCCTGCCCCGTGCCGTGCTCTAAGTCCAGCTCTTCGCAGGCAATTTGGGCAAGCTGACTGACACTGCGCGCAAGGCCTTCACTCTGGTGCAATCGCAGACAATCTGGTAGGTCGCGGACGGCCTTTACCGGGTAGTCGATTGGTCTGCCGAGGGCGCGGGCGACTTTTTCAGCTGCCTCCATAATGGTTTGTGGGGTGCGGTAGCAAATCGACAAGATAGCCGTACCGGAGTATCCGCGGGCAGCTGGCCCAAGGATTTCCGTCCAATCTTTCGCACTGGTTCCCGTCCTTTGTGCTAGGTCGCCTACCACTGTGAACGAGCGAGAGGGACAGCGCCTGAGCAAAGCAGCCCATGCTAGGGGCGAGAGCTCCTGCGCCTCATCTACGACTATGTGGCCAAAAGTCCAGGACCTGTCGGCTCGGGCCTTCTCTGCCAATGTCGAAGAATCAGCCTGCCCCTGTGTGCGTTCCGCGAGTAGCTGGGCATTCACGATCCCTCCGCCCAGGCCATCCATATCCAGGGCTTGCTGCGCCCTCGCTATGGCCTGTTCTTGCCTAGCAACGCGCTCGCGGGCTGCCGCAGCAAACACATCTGAAGGGCCCAACAACTCTGCCAGTTCGTCGAGGATGGGAATGTCCTCTACCGTAAAAGCAGCATCGGTTGGCCGCTGCAGAGCGGCAACTTGCTCGGCGGTGAAACTGGGGGCGCATGCTGCTAGGAGCTGCGGGCGTGAATAGAGCTTGCGGAGTAGGGCAGTGGCGGACTCGGGCATCCAGCACAGGTTGATATTGCGCTTTACATCAATGTTCGTGCGCAGTTCTTCACGCACCCAAGCCCTGTCAGACGAACTTAGATTTTCGTCTGCGGCCAGGTAGCTATCGGTGAGTTTTTCTAGCAGCGTGAGGGCGAAGGTAGTGCGCGCCACATTGTGCGCTCTAGATGCTTGTTTTGCCCGCCGAGCAGCAGCCTTCACGTCCTCTGGAAGAAGAGTGACGGTCACGCCGGATACGCGCATCGTTATGGGAGCCTCCGGAATGCGACGCCTGGAAGCTACCGCCCTCTTCGCGATTTTTATCCATTCTAGGGAGCCCTTTAGACGCGCGAGGGCGTCACTGTCATGGGAAACGGCGCTAATACCTGGGAGCAGGTCACCCATCGTTACAGAGACGACACCCGTTTCCCCCAATGCCGGCAATACCTGTTCGATATACCGCAAGAAACGCCTGGATGGGCCAACAATAAGCACCCCTGACCGTTGCAGCTTCTCGCGTTCTGAATACAGTAGATAAGCCGCGCGATGTAGCGCTACAGCAGTCTTGCCCGTGCCCGGGCCGCCCTGAACCACTAGAAGTTCTTTAGCCTCAGAACGAATAACCTCGTCCTGCTCTGCCTGAATGGTAGTCACAATGTCGCCCATATGACCACCGCGCGCAGAATTCATCGCGGCGAAAAGGGCGCCCTCGCCTGCCAAGGAAACATTTTCGGAAGCTGACACATCGAAAAGATCGTCCTCAACCGAGACCACTTTCCGCAGCTTCGTGCCGATATGGCGACGCCTGACCACGCCCTCATGATGGGCGGGAGTAGCCCGATAAAACGGGGTAGCGGCCCGTGCGCGCCAATCAACCAAAATGGTCTTGCCCTCCTCGGAAAGACCCACCCTGCCAATGTAGCGAGGCGAAGGGGCATGATCGGATGTCATATCCAATCTGCCAAACACAAGCTTGTCTTCCACCTGCTCCAAGCGAGTCGCCTGATCACCAAAATGAGCTGCGATTGCATCTCGTTCAGAGCGGGCCTGAGGAGACCCTTGAGCTCCTGCGGCCTCAGCCTTGCGCTGTTGGCGTCGGTAGCTAGACCGAGCTGCGTCAAGTGCCCGGTAGGCACGATCGACTGCGGGCTGCTCTTGGTCCATTGGGGTAGAAGTCACGCTTATCCTTGGAATAACGGTAGTAAGTTTCTTGTTAGACAGATTGAAAGTTAACCTATTGTGTCAGACCAAAATGATAGTTGGTCATGTTGGGACATCAACTGTCAGACAGAACATATAGGCTAATAGCTAAAGAAGGTGGAGGTAAAAATGACAGAGCTAATCTCTCAGATCTCTGATGTGCCGGTGCGCTCGCGGGTTATGCTCCACCACATGTATGGCGCTATTGATGCGGGACACGCCGGCCGGCTTACGCTAGAACAATTGCTGCCATCTTTGCAGGCAGAGCGCGTAGTGACTTTCGATACAGACAAACTTGTCGATTATCGTGCCCGCCGTCCCTTGGCGACTTTGTCCCAATGGACTGTAACGGATATGGAGCCTCCTGAAATCGCCATCGACAAGGTTACCGATTATTCGGGACAAGAAATCTTGATCTTGCACGGGCCTGAGCCGGATCTGCGTTGGAATGAGTTCGCCCAAGTGGTATCCGAGTATGCCAAAGAGGTGGGAGTCGAGACCGCTATTAACGTCCTGGGGTTGCCAGCTGCCACTCCGCACACGCGTCCTCCGCTAGTGAACCAGACTGGAACGCGTCCGGATCTACTGCCTCCGCAAGACGAGCAAATCGGCACCATGCAGTTTTCCGCTTCCATGGGAATGTTCCTGCAGTACAGCCTGGGGCAGCAGGGGATCGATTCCATTGGTCTTACGGTAGGGGTGCCCTACTACGTGATGGACTCTGACTACCCGGCTGCAGCAACAGCGTTAATTTCGCGAATCAGCGATCTTACTGGACTGGATTTGCCAATTGGTGATTTGGCTGCCGCTTCTGACATGCTCTCAAAGAGGCTTGACCTGGAAGTGCAGGAATCTGCTGAGATTGGCGGCGTCATCGCCCAACTGGAGCAGCGCGTCGATTCGTTGGATATTTCGCAATTGCAAGTTTCCGATTCACCAGTGAAAATCCCCAGCGGGGACGATCTTGCCGAGCGTTTCGAAGACTTTTTGCGCAATACCGACCAGCAGCGTGCCGACCAGGGCCAGACTGCAGTGCCACCTAAGCCGAAGGGGCGTCACCGCGCTGATGGGCCGGTAGATGGCCCCAGCAAATCAGCCTAAGTAATGTCTAATTCGCCTAGGCTAGCCAGTGCCAGGCATGGGTGGGGAAAAGACGACTCGCATGCCAATATCTTGCACGTCGACATGGATTGTTTTTTCGCTTCCGTCGAACTGCTGGATCATCCGGAACTGGTAGGAAAGCCTCTGATTGTCGGTGGGCACTCGAACAGGGGCGTAGTCACTTCTGCTACCTACGAAGCGCGGGCCTACGGCGTGCATGCCGGCATGCCGGTGTCGCGTGCAGTTCGCCTTTGCCCCAGGGCGGTGGTGTTGCCCACCCGCAAAGGGGTGTACTCCCAGGTGTCGGCCGAGGTAATGAAGATCTTGTCTTCCTATACTCCTGCGTTTCAGAAGGTAAGCGTGGATGAAGCTTACCTGGACGTGTCTGGAGTCCGAAAGATATTTGGCTCCTCCACGCAGATCGCAATTGCTCTTCGCCGTCGCATCAAAACCGAACTGGGGATTGCGGCATCGGTAGGCATTGCGCCCTCGAAATTGGTAGCAAAAATTGCGTCCTCGCATGCGAAGCCCGACGGGATATTACTGGTTCCAGATACCGCTGTGTCCGCGTTCCTACATGATTTGCCCGTAGGTGCACTTCCTGGAGTGGGAAAGAGGGTCCAAGAGATTTTGCTGCGGTCTGGCGTTCGTACTATTGGCCAGTTGGCGCAGGTTCCCGAGTCTGATCTGCAGCGCAAGGTAGGAAAAGCGGCAGGGGCAAGACTGGCACAGATTAGTTTGGGAATTGATGCGTCAAAGGTAGGCGAGAGCGGCCCCGAAAAGTCGATCGGTACTGAGGTTACCTTCGAACAAAATGTAACCGCATTCCCTAGGTTAGAAGAAGTGCTTTTAGCGCAGGCACACGAGTGCGCTGCTAAGCTACGCGCCGCAAAATGGCAGGGGCAGACAATCGTGGTCAAGTTGCGCGGTGCCGACTTTAGAACAGTGACTAGGTCAAAAACCGTGCCGGCAACTGATCTAGGTGCAGATATCTATAAGGTGGCGCGCACTTTGGCGCATTCTGTGCCATTGCCAACCGGTGGCTATAGGCTGGTTGGTCTGCGTGTCGAAGGGCTAGTTTCGGCAGAGGTCGGAATACAGCTAACCATCGACGGCCAAGATACGCGCCGGGCAGCCGAGAGTGCGATGGACGGAATTGCGGCCCGATTTGGCGCCAGCGCTTTGCGGCCCGCGTCGCTGCTGGGTGACCGGAAGGAAAGGAACGAGTTGGGGAAATAGGGCGGTAATGCTCTATCCTGAGAGTGAAGACACATTTATAGCGAAGGAAGGTGTCATGGGACTGTCTGACTACGAAAAGCAGGTCCTTGCGGATTTGGAAGCCCAGCTGCGCGAGGGCGATCCTTCCTTCGATGCCGCCATGGCGAAAGAGGCTCCTAACTCACCAAGGAAGACGCCTCCTAGGGTTATGGCAGCTATGGGTGTCGTGACACTTCTTGGATTGGTGATCATTGTGGTTGCGGTGTCACTCGGGTATACGTGGCCGGCCATGGCGCTGGCGGTAGTTGGATTCTTGGTAATGGTATTTGGAATCACCCTGCCTTGGAACAGAAAAGTTGTTGCGAAGCTTTCTGGAAAGACGGCTAGGGGTGCATCCTCATCTGCTTTTATGAAGAAGCAACAGCAAAAATGGGAACGCCGCGGTCAGGGCGAATCTGGCCGCTACTAGTAAGTAGTTTCGTAGAGAGGGGAAGACGCAGAGTCTTCCCCTCTTTTTATTTTTAACTGCCACCCCTCTGGGTGGCCAGTCGTCCTCCACTATGTATGGATTTTTACTCCACTTCACTCCATTCGGTAAATTAGCTGTTCAGTAGATGTTTGATCTAGGCAGAAATGCGAAAAATGGAGGATTAGCTTCACAATGTGGTTGATTGTGGAGTAAAGTGGAGCTCAGCGGTGAGGAGGTGCGTGTGTTCCTTGGTACAGCTGAGCCAAAGCTCGATGACAAGGGGCGCCTCATTCTGCCTTCCCGCTACCGCGAGGAACTTTCAAACGGCTTGGTCCTAACCAGGGGCCAGGATCGCTGCTTATACATGTTCACCTCCCAGGAATTCGCAAACATGTACGAAGAGCTCCGCCGGGCGCCTATCTCCAGTAGGCAGGCTAGAGATTTCGTCAGGATCATGCTCTCGGGAGCGATGGACGACAAACCGGATAAGCAGGGAAGAATCACCATTCCCGCGTTACTTCGCACCTATGCGGGGTTGAAGCGAGACGTAACGGTGATTGGTGCCGGATCTCGAATCGAGATTTGGGATCAAGCTTCTTGGCAGAAGTACCTAGCGGAACATGAGCAGGCGTTCTCGGACACTGCTGAAGAGGTAATCCCAGGTTTGTTCTAGGGGCATAGGTTCGGTTTCTCTCCGATTTCTGAGGCCACTTCCCCGGCTTCAGAGAGCGGAGGGGATCCAAGCTTATGGCCTGACGGAAGGCGGTCTACATGGCTAAGGAATACGGACACGTGCCGGTAATGGTTGCACGCTGTCTGGAACTCCTGGAACCAGCGGCTCACGATGGTGCCGTTTTTGTAGATTGCACCCTTGGCATGGGTGGCCACAGCGAAGCCATCTTGAAAGAATTTCCGCAGGTCCGTTTGTACGGGATAGACCGAGATGAGCAGGCTTTGCAGATTGCTGGCGAGCGCCTTTCGCCCTTCGGGGACAGTTTTACTCCAATTCACACCACCTACGATCGAATTGGCGATGTCGCCGATCAGGCTGGCGGAAAAGTCGATGGGATATTGATGGACCTGGGAGTATCTTCCTTCCAGCTAGATCAGGACGATCGCGGCTTCGCCTACTCCCGCGACACGTACTTAGACATGCGCATGGATACATCGCAGGGGAAATCCGCTGCCACACTGTTGCAAGAAGCTAGCAAACAGGAACTGACTAGGATTCTGCGGGTCTACGGCGAAGAAAAATTTGCTGCCAAGATAGCTGGCGCAATCGTGAAAAAGCGCGAAAGCGAGCCTATAGAACGGTCTGGGCAACTAGTAGCTTTGGTTCGCGCGTCCATACCTGCTCCCGCCAGAAGGAAAGGGGGCAATCCTGCGAAGCGGACTTTTCAGGCTCTACGCGTAGCCGTAAACAACGAATTGTCCATCCTCGAGGATGCTATCCCCGCGGCCCTGAACAGCCTGAATGTGGGTGGCAGGTTGGTTGTGGAGGCATACCAATCTTTGGAAGATCGAATAGTTAAGGCTGCCTTCAAAGAGGCTAGCACCTCTCAGGCTCCGCCCGACTTGCCAGTAGTTCCACCAGAACTAGCTCCAAACTTCAACCTCGTCTTCTCTGGAGCGCAAAAGGCCGATGAAGAAGAGCAGAAGACAAATCCGCGTTCCGCACCAGTTCGGTTGCGCGCCATAGAACGCATTAGTGAAGGAAGGTAAAGGTCATGACTCAGGCCGCACTTGGTCGCCCTCGTAAAGGGCCCCGTCGGATTGCCAGGCCGATCCTTTCGGTAGTGCAAACCTCTGCGCCGGCAAAAACCCCGATACTTACCTGGGGTGGCGTAGTCGCAGCGCTCTTAGCTTTGATTGTGGTTCCTATGGCTATCAATACGCAGATGGCTATGCTGTCCTACTCCATGCATGAAGATCAGATCGAGCTGGACAAAGTTGAGGAAGCGAATCAGGAATTGCAGGTTCAGGTCGAGTCTTTGTCTTCTCCCGATTCGTTACGCCAATTCGCGGTGTCTCACGGTATGGTTCCAGCCGTGGAGTTAGGATACATAAGCCTCGGTTCTAAGCAGATCGAGGGCGGCAAGGCAGCGCAGTAGGCGTGGCCGCAAGAGGAAAATTTTGGCGCCGTGTTCTAAAGCGATTCGCAGGGGTGGATCGCACTAGGTGGCTTGTGGTCTTTTTGGCTACGGGCATGTGCATTTGCTCGCTGGCCTTGATTAAGATTCAGGTGATCGATGGGCCCTCACTCTCCTCGCAGGCAGCCAAGCTTCGCACTGTAACCTATCCGATCCGTGCTGAACGCGGGAAGATTTTAGATGCTCGGGGTACTGTTCTTGCTACCTCGACGCAGCGGTATAACGTTGTTGCCAACCCTTACCTGCTGCGCACTTACGTGCATAAAGAGGTCGTGAACTCAGCTGGGAAGGTCATCACCAACACTCGGGCTGCCGAGGGACCAGATGCCAGGGAAAAGGTCATGGGTACCGGTCCTGTCGAAGCAGCCAGACAACTCGCGCCCATCTTGGAGCAAGATAGGGCAGAACTTGGCGGCATGCTGGTTGCCGATTCGGGCTATCAGATCATTGCGCGGAATGTGGAACCTGCGAAGTGGCGTAAGATCAAAGAGTTAAAGATTGAAGGAATCACCTCCGAAACAACCACCTTGCGGTCCTACCCGGCAGGCAATACCGCCTCGACCGTAGTCGGGTTCGTGAACCAAGAGAACGTTGGTGCGGCCGGCATCGAAGCTTCCCGTGAGGGAGTCTTAGGTGGCAAAGACGGGGAACGCACTGTCGAAATCGCGCCCACCGGACAGATTATTCCCGACGGTGCCGAGACCACGAAGGAAGCCCAGTCTGGCCAGAGCTTGAAGCTATCCTTGGATGCAGACCTCAACCAGCAGGCGCAAACTAGCTTGGACAATGCAGTAAAGAAAACAGGTGCTACCTGGGGGACCGTTGTAGTTATGGAAGTAGCTACGGGACGGGTGCTGGCTTTAGCGGACTCGGGAGCGTTGCCTCCTATGGATGCTCGCGAGAAATCTGAATCTACCAAGTCGCGGGTTGTGCAGTCGGTGTATGAACCCGGTTCCACCGGCAAACTGATAACGTTTGCGGCCGCACTAGACCAGGGAAAAATTACTCCACTGTCTACTTTCCGGATTCCATACGAAATCACTATGAAAAATGGTGAAAAGTTTGTGGACTCGCATGAGCATGGCGTCCAAAACCTGACCGCTTCTGGGGTCTTGGCGGAATCTTCCAACGTAGGTACTGTTCAGATTGGCGACCTGGTCTCAGATAAGTCGCGTTATCAGATGATGAAGAAGCTAGGCCTGGGCGAGCCCACAGGAATTGAGATGCCTGGAGAGACGGGCGGCCTTGTGCCTACCCCGCAGGAGTGGGATGGAAGGCAGCGGTATACCACCATGTTCGGACAGGGCATTGCTGTTTCTCCGCTGCAGGTAACCCAGTTGATGGCAACTGTAGCGAACGGGGGAGTACGCATCCCAGCGCGCATCGTAGACTCGTGGACTGATCAAAACGGAGTGGTCCATAAGACAGATACCCCTAAGGCAACCCGCGCTATGGAACCCGATACTGCCGCGACTTTGATGCGGATGATGGAATCGGTGACCGGCTCGGATGGTACCGCCGAGCTGGCAAAGGTTCCCGGCTACCGCACCGCCGGAAAGACCGGTACTACCGAAATTTTGGGAGGAGCCGATTCGGGGGGAGTAGTAGCTTCCTTCGTTGGAGCTGCTCCTGCAGAAAAACCGGCAGTAGCGGTTTCCGTAGTGTTAAATAAGCCGCAAACTTCGGTGTACGGCGGTGTTGTCGCCGCACCCGTGTTTTCAGAGGTCACAGGGGCAGCGCTAAGAATGCTGGGTGTGAAACCATCCACTGAAGCACCGAAACTTTACCCAATAGAAGCGAATACCAAATAACTGCCCTATAAAGAGGCACATACAATGGCAACTATGACGTTAGATGCAAAGGCGTTGGCAGACGCGGTAGGGGGCGTACTCGTCCGTGATTCGGATGCGGCGCTGACACTGCTGGATGCTACGACCGATTCGCGGGAAGCGAAGGCCGGTGGGGTTTTCTTCGCCCGAATTGGGGAACAGAACGACGGACTGGATTATCTTCCCAAGGCCGCAGGCGCGGGTGCTGGGGCGGTAGTCACTCAGAACGCACAGAAGGCACTCGACCTCGATCCGAAGATTGCCGTCATTGAGGTCGACGACGTGACCTATGCCTACGGGCAGGCAGCGGCCTTCCACCTGCGCAACTTGCGCGAGGCAGGCCCCGTCACTGTGATCGGCATTACCGGTAGCGCAGGGAAAACCACTACGAAGGATTTGCTGGCGGGGATTTGTCGCGCCGCGGGGCCAACCACGGCTCCGGTGGGATCTTTCAATAACGAGGTCGGACTGCCGCGTACCGTTTTGTCGGCACCGGAAGGTACTCGCTACCTGGTGCTAGAGATGGGTGCTTCGGGCGTTGGCCACATTGAATATCTAACTTCGATAGCTCCGCTTGATGTGGCGATTGAGCTGTTGGTAGGACGGGCCCATCTTGGTGGCTTCGGCTCTCAGGAAGCTGTGGCCCAAGCAAAAGCTGAGCTGCTTGGCGGGTTGGTTCCTGGGGGAGTAGCCGTCCTCAACATTGACGATTCCCGTGTAGCCGAGATGACTAAATACCTGAGTGAGGACAAGAAGCTCCTAACCTTCGCAGCTGGTCAACAGGCCGACTTCTATGCGAGCGGGGTAGAGGTCGATAGCAATGACAGGGCAAGTTTCACGGTGCATCACGACGGCACCCACAGTGAACTCTCCTTAGGACTAGTAGGAGCCCACCATGTTTCTAACGCGTTGGCGGCTATTGCCGGCGCAGTAGCTGCCGGAATTCCCCTGGAACTGGCTGTTGCTAAGTGCGCCGGTACTAAAGCCACTTCCCCGCACCGCATGGATGTGCGGCATCTAGAGAGCGGTGCAATCGTGATCGACGATGCCTACAACGCCAACCCTGATTCTATGAAGGCAGCTCTTGGCGCCCTCGCTAAAATCGGCAAGGGTCGTCGGAAAATAGCCGTCCTCGGCGAAATGCTTGAACTTGGTCCGCAGTCGGATGATATTCACCGCGAGGTCGGAAAAGTAGTGGCTGCAAATGGGGTAGACGTCGTGGTCGTTGTCGGGCAGGGAGCGAAACCGTTGCTAGAGACAGTTTCCGAACGCGCCGAGACTATCTCCGCCGCCGACTACCATGAAGCGGCTAGCCTGATTAAGGATCTGCCCGCTAGCGCGGACGTGATCCTATTCAAAGGGTCTAACGGGTCGGGCGTGTGGCGCCTGGCAGATCAACTTCTAAAGGAGGAAAACGCGTGCTCGCATTAATTAGTGCGTGTGGTGTCGCGCTAATTGTTTCTTTGCTAGGCACTCCAGCGCTGATCCGTGTACTGCGGGCGCGTGAGTACGGGCAGTTCATTCGGCAGGATGGGCCCACGGGCCACTACATGAAGCGAGGGACTCCCACCATGGGTGGCATCGTTATTATCGGTGCTGCGACTGTGGGCTGGCTGGTATCGATGCTGGTTAGCGGAAATGGACCTTCTTGGTCCGCAGTACTGCTCATGTTCCTCTTCATTGGCCTGGGCGTTATTGGGTTCCTGGATGACTTCATCAAGATTTCCCATCAACGTTCCCTTGGCCTAAACGCAAAAGCGAAGTTCATTGGACAGCTCGCAGTAGGCACCCTGTTTGCGCTCGGCGCATACGCATTTCCGGACCATACGGGAGTGCGGCCGGCCTCGTTGGCAATTTCAGTAGTGCGTGACACTTCGGTCTCGCTGAAAGTACTTGGAATAGGCGCACTGGTGATACTGGTATTCGTAATCTGGGTAAACTTCATTGTTGCGGCTTGGTCTAACGGGGTAAATCTGACCGACGGCCTGGACGGATTGGCTACGGGGGCCTCGCTATTCGCCTTCGGTTCTTACGCCCTGGTTGCGGTATGGCAGTTCTACCAGAAATGCCCCGGATCCGACCCAGCTAATATTGCCGCTTGCTATCAGGTACGCGACCCCAGAGATATAGCCGTCATTGCGGCAGCTATCGTGGGAGCCTGCTTCGGGTTTTTGTGGTGGAACACCTCTCCGGCCCAGATTTTCATGGGAGATACCGGTTCGCTCGCACTGGGCGGCGCATTTGCTGGCATGTCCATTTTGACCAGGACCGAATTCCTTGCGGTCGTTATTGGTGGCCTATTTGTGATCATTGTTCTTTCGGACATCATCCAGGTGGGGTGTTTCAAGCTCACAGGTAAGCGGGTCTTCAAAATGGCTCCCTTGCATCACCACTTTGAGCTCCTTGGATGGCCAGAGGTTACGATCGTTGTGCGCTTCTGGATCATCGCCGGCCTGTTTGGCATCATCGGCACAATAATTTTCTACGCAGAATGGGTATTGAGGATATGAGCTCCCGGATTGGGGTAGCAGGGGTCGGCAAGTCCGGACTCGCTGCGGTGGAGGTTCTTTCTAACCTTGGACACGAGGTCACGGTAATTGATGGTTCGCAGGAGGCACTAGAAAGTGCCGACCTGCCAAAGAATGTCCAGAAAATTCATGCCACTTCTTCGCAGCAGGTGAAGCAGGAAATTGCGGATGCTGGGCTGGAACAGGTAGTGGTGAGCCCGGGAATTCCCCCTGCCAGCGCCATCTATCAGGGGGCACTCCTTAGCGAACGGGAGATCCTTGGAGAGGTCGAATTAGCCTGGCGGCTGCAAGCCGGTCGCAAAGACGACGCGCCTTGGCTGGCAGTAACCGGCACGAACGGGAAGACCACCACTGTAAGCATGACCGAGGCGATCCTGCGTGCAGATGGGCGGCAGGCATACGCAGTAGGTAACGTCGGCGCTCCCGTTGTACTGAAAGCTGCCGAGGGTGGTTACGACGCCCTCGTGGTTGAACTATCTTCCTTCCAGCTCTATTCAACAAGCACCGTTTCTCCTTACGCGTCGATCTGCCTGAATGTCGCATCAGACCACGTGGATTGGCACGGCAGCGTGGAAGCCTATAAACAGGCCAAGGCGATGGTCTACGAGCGCACTCGCAAGGCCTGCCTGCTACCCATTTCAGACACTAGCGTGCGGGAAATGGTGGATAACGCGGACGTAGTTGAGGGGTGCAGAGCTATAGGCCTGTCTTTCTCAGCTCCCGCGGTAGGGCAAATTGGCGTGGTAGACGATATTGCGCTTGACCGCGCCTTCATCGCTAACCGATGGAGCGAGGCCACCGAACTTTTCACCTTCGACAACTTGCGCCACTTGACCGGTGGCATCATTACGCATCCGGTGTTAGCCGACGCGCTTGCAGCGGCCGGCCTCTCTCGCTCTCTAGGAGTGGACTTTTCCTCCGTGGCAAAAGGCCTCGGCAACTTCAAGGCAGTGAAACACCGGCGCACCCTGTTAGGTGAAGCTCGAGACGTCACCTGGATCGACGATTCGAAAGCGACCAATGCCCACGCCGCGAAGATATCGTTGGCCGGAATGCCGCCCTCGTCAGTAGTCTGGATTGCAGGCGGGGACACCAAGGGCCAGTCCTTTGACGAACTAGTGGCAGCAGTGGCACCTACTCTGCGCGGAGTTGTATTGATTGGCAAGGATCGGAGAGCCCTCCGCTCGGCGTTGCAGACTCAGGCCCCCAATGTTCCCGTGGTCGAGTGTGAGCCGCCAGACGACATAATGGGGTCTGTAGTGCACGAATGCGTAGCGCTATCCCGCCCCGGAGATACTGTCATCTTGGCTCCCGCATGCGCCTCGTGGGATCAATTTACCAACTACGGAGAGCGAGGCGACCTGTTCGCCCAGGCGGTGGCGGGATTGGAGGACTAAGTGTCCTTAAGAGCGAAGCTGAAGCTGCCGCGAATAAGGGTAGTCTCTGACGACGACACCATAGATTCGACTCGAGCGGTAGTACAAGAACAGATGCGAACCAACCCGGTTCTCACCTTCTACATGATCTTGATTTCGACTCTGCTGCTGACCGGGGTCGGCCTGATCATGGTGTTTTCGGCCTCCTCTATTGGGGAGCTGTCTAGGCAAGATAACCCCTTCCTAGCTTTCTTCAAACCGTTTACTTACGCCATTTTGGGCCTTCTTCTAATGTGGCTGGCTACGAAAGCTAGGCCGCAGCTTTATTTCAATCCGAAGGTTTCTGCAACAGTCTTAGTTGCGGCAATAGGCTTCCAGCTACTGGTGTTGCCCTTTGGCCAGAATATCGGTGGTAATCAGAACTGGATTGCTATTCCCGGAATCGGTACCGTACAGCCTTCCGAGTTCTTGAAGGTTGCCCTGATAATGCACATGGCGGCAATTATCGGTCACCGCATTGTAGACCTATCCGATTGGGCATCAATCGGGCGTTACTTGGCCTGGCCGACACTTGGGTCTATGGCAGCCATTATGGTGGGTGGTGACTTTGGTACGACCCTGGTAGTCGGCAGTGTCGTAGGGGCAATATTGTTCATCAGCGGACTGCACTGGAAGAAGATTGCTCTGTTAGTGCTGGCGGCACTTTTCGGAGTAGCTGTCGCGTCCACGTCCTCGTCTTCGCGACGAGCGCGCATTCGCGCATTCTTACCCGGAGCGCCCAAAGATGAACAGGGCATTGATCTGCAGCCTTTGCGTGCCAAACTCGGCCTGGGTACAGGTGGCATTACGGGGGTCGGACCGGGTGCTTCCAGACAGAAATGGAACTATTTGCCGCAGGCGGAGTCCGACTTTATTTATGCGATCTTAGGTGAGGAATTCGGACTGGTTGGGACCTTGTCCGTAATTATTCTGTACATGGTGCTCGGATGGGCCTTGCTGCGTCTGTCTAGACGGGCCCGTAGCAACTCCATCCGTATCGCCGCTGCCTCCACAATGGCCTGGATCGGGCTGCAAGCGTTGCTCAACATCTGTGTCGTGGTTGGAATATCTCCGGTTATTGGCGTCCCGCTACCATTTATTTCAGCTGGTGGATCGGCATTAGTAGCATGTTTAATCGCTATGGGGATCATGCTCTCGTGTGCGCGCGCTGAACCGGGCGCAAATGAGGTACTAATGGCACGAGAAGCTTCAATAAAGCAGACTATCGCCGTTGTTGGGCGACGCAGAAAGGCGAAGAAATGAAGGTACTACTTGCCGGTGGCGGCACAGCAGGGCATATCAACCCGCTTATTGCAACGGCGCAGAAGCTGCGCGCTGCGGAGGCCGAGGTTATTGCACTTGGTACCGCAAAAGGGCTGGAAGTAGACCTGCTCCCACCGGCTGGAATAAAGATGATCGAGATTCCTAAGGTGCCCGCCCCCAGGCGTCCCGGCAAGGACCTGTTCTTCTTTGTCCCACGCATGCGCGAGGCACTGCGAATCTGCAGGCAGGCCCTTATTGATGAGTCAATAGACGTCGTGATTGGTTTTGGCGGGTTCGTCTCGACTCCCGCCTACGTGGCCGCTGCCCGACTTCACCTGCCAGTAGTGATTCATGAGCAGAACGCTCGGCCCGGACTAGCCAATCGTCTAGGAGCGAGATGGGCAGAGGGAGTGGCATTGACCTTCCCATCCACCCCGTTATCCGCCCGTAAGGGGATTACCGAGGTAACAGGACTGCCCCTGCGGGAGGCCATTGAAAAGCTGGCTAAAGCTCGGTTGGATCCCGAAACTAAAGAACAGCTTAGAACCAACGCGCTGGCGCAATTCGGCTTGGATGCGCAGAAGAAGACTCTTCTTGTCACCGGCGGTTCTTTGGGAGCAAAGAGTATAAACGAAGCCGTGGCAAATGCAGCTTCTTCTAGGGGCGACATTCAGATCCTGCATATAGCAGGAAAGGGGAAGAGCCAGGCGGTAGCCGAGACGGTCGGCGAGGCGCCTGACTATAAAGTTCTGGAATACTGCTCAAATATGCAGGATGCTTTTGCCTGCGCGGACATGGTGCTTGCCCGTTCAGGGGCGGGCACAGTGTGTGAAATTTCAGCATTGGGGCTGCCTGCAACTTACGTGCCCTTGCCGATTGGCAATGGGGAACAAAAGCTGAACGCTGCCGATGTGGTAGCAGGGGGCGGCGCCCAGATTATCGAAGACAAGCATTTGAATGCCTCCACGGTAGTGGACCAAGTCTTCAGCCTTGTCAACGATTCCGAGAAGCTTTCGGAAATGAGTGCGGCAGCACAGCGGTTTGGACAGATAGATGCCGCCCAGCGCGTGGCAGATATTGCTTTTGGAGTTGCAGAGAAATGAGCTATTTTCATCTAATAGGAATCGGCGGGGCCGGCATGTCCGTAGTTGCTGAATTGCTTTTCGACCGTGGCCAGCAGGTTAGCGGTTCCGATCAGAAGGATTCAGCCAATATCGCCCGTCTTCGTGGGCTAGGCATAAACGCGCAGGTAGGCCACGATCCGGCTGCAGTCACCCCCGATTCGATCGTGGTGGTTTCGACAGCGGTACGTGATTCCAACCCTGAGCTCGCTAGGGCTCGCGAACTTGGGTGCAAGATAATTCACCGCTCACAGGCACTTGCCTTGGCAGCGGCAGGAATGGACTTTATTGCGGTAGCTGGAGCCCATGGCAAGACCACCACTTCCGGTATGCTCGCTGTCGCGCTCTCGCAGCTTGGGGCGGATCCGTCATTTGCAGTAGGCGGAATAGTCAGCGGATTCGGTTCCGGGGCACATCTTGGCAAGGGCAAGTATTTTGTCGCCGAAGCTGATGAATCTGATGCGTCTTTCTTGAACTACAAGCCAACCATTGCTCTGGTGACCAATGTGGAACCAGATCACTTGGATCACTATGGTTCAAAGGAAGCCTTTGAACAGGCGTTTGTAGAGTTTTCTAACCTTGTTTCGGACACCCTAGTGACGTGCTCTGACGACGAGGGCGCGCGCGCACTTGGGCAAAGTGTCGGCAGTCATCTGCGCCATATTTCCTACGGCACAACACCGCTTGAGGGCGAGCATGTCCTGGTAGCAGAGGACTCCTTCACCTGGCAGGGGCAGACATATGAAGTCCATTTGCAGGTTCCGGGAAAGCACAACTTGCTAAATGCTGCGGGGGCCTTTGCAGTACTGGTATCCGCCGGCTACGCTCCCCAGGAAGCGGTGCGGGCCTTGGAAGCGTTTACGGGCACTGGGCGCCGCTACGAATACAAGGGAACCGCTGGTGGGGTAGAGGTACGTGACGACTATGCCCATCACCCGACCGAGGTAGCCGCGTTGGTAGCGCAGGCACGCGAACAGACGGAAGGACGAGTGCTGCTGCTGTTCCAACCTCACCTGTATTCGCGAACAAGGAATTTTGCCGACCGGTTCGCGAAGGCGCTCAGGGGAGCAGACGAAGTGGCTTTGGCACCTATATATGGCGCCCGCGAAGATCCGGTTGAGGGCGTAGATTCCTCTCTGATTGGGGACAAGCTTGCGGGGGCTTACCTTGCCGATTCTCTAGAGGACGGGGCCCGCTACCTGGTTTCCAAGGCGCGGCCTGGCGATCTAATTTGCACGGTGGGCGCCGGGGACGTAACGACGATGGCCAGTGTGATTTTGGAATTGCTGTGAGGGCAAGGGTCAACTATGAGCTGGCGGTGCGGCTGGCAGAGCGGTCTAGGGCACTAAAACGTAGAAGAAGACTCTACGTGGGGTCGGTTCTAGGCGCGATAGTCCTGGTGGCACTAATTGCTGGGCTCGCCTTTTTCTCGCCGCTCCTTCAGTACCGGCCAAGTGCCGCAGTGGTGGAGGGCGCTTCCAAGGAGGTTCCTTCGGCTCAGGTAGTGCAGGCAACGGAACCATTCAAGGGCGTGCCACTACCTAGGTTGGATACTGGCGCTATGGCCAAGGCGATTGCGCGCTCTAATATTCGGATAGCCAACGTGCAGGTGCACAGGTCGCCTTTGCATGGAGTGAAACTCCAGCTGAAGTTGCGTACTCCGATCGGGATCGAACGTAGCGGCGACGATGCCAAACTTGTTGATTCGAAAGGCATCGCGTTTGCCCCTGCAGGGGAGCAGAACCTGAAGGAAATATCGTTGCCCGCAGGAGCCGACCGAGCAGCGACGGCCTCGGCTATGGCAAAGATCATCCCGGCAGTGCCTACTCAGATTATGGATCGAGTGACCAAGATCGACGGTGCTAATGCGGACCGTATTTCGCTAGTTTTGGATTCTGGTGCCACGATCATCTGGGGGGATGAATCCAATAATGAGTTGAAGGCGAAAGTCATTGCCGTGTTGGCGCAGCGCAACGCTTCTACGTACGATTTAACCGATCCCGCGAGGCCGGTTACTAGCTGAACTTCGGGGGCAAAAATATTGGGTGTCGCAACACGCCGAAGCGGTGCCAGGCATTGGGTTGTCCAGACTAATAACGTGACAGATACCGGAAATATGACATAACGTTCAACCTTCAGTTGAGGTTGAGGGTTGGATGAAAGGGAAGGGGCCGAGGTGGCATCTCCTCAGAACTATCTTGCAACTATCAAAGTTGTAGGCATCGGCGGGGGCGGCGTAAATGCCGTGAATCGAATGATCGAAGCTGGTCTTGCTGGCGTTGAGTTCATTGCGATCAACACGGATTTGCAGTCGCTACTGACCTCCGATGCTGATGTGAAGCTCGATATTGGGCGCGAAGAGACGCGCGGTCTCGGCGCAGGAGCGGACCCATCTGTTGGGCAGAAGTCTGCTGAGGACCACACTGAGGACATTCGCGACGCCCTTGAGGGCGCTGACATGGTGTTCGTGACCGCTGGCGAGGGCGGCGGCACCGGTACCGGCGGCGCACCTGTAGTAGCGCGCATCGCGCGCGAGCTTGGATCGCTTACCATCGGTGTTGTTACCCGCCCGTTCACCTTTGAAGGGCGGATGCGCTCTAGGCAGGCCGAAGCTGGCGTCGAGAACTTGCGCAGCGAAGTCGACACCTTGATCGTCATTCCGAATGATCGCCTTCTGAAGATTTCCGACCCGAATATTTCCGTCCTCGATGCCTTCCGTAGCGCTGACAATGTGCTTCTGTCGGGCGTGCAGGGGATCACTGACCTGATCACTACTGCGGGCTTGATCAACGTTGACTTCGCTGACGTCAAGTCCGTAATGAAGGATGCGGGCTCCGCCCTTATGGGCATTGGTACCGCAAGTGGCGAGGATCGTGCAGTCCAGGCTGCCGAGATGGCTATCGCTTCTCCGCTGCTGGAAGCTTCGATCGAAGGTGCCCACGGAGCGCTGCTGTTCTTCCAGGGTGGGTCCAACATGGGCCTGTTCGAAATCCAGAAGGCTGCCGAGTTGGTGCGCGAATCCGCGCACGAGGAAGCAAACATCATCTTCGGTGCTTCTATCGACGAAGCGTTTGGCGACGAGGTGCGAGTCACTGTCATTGCTGCCGGCTTTGATGACCCGGAGCTAAATGTGCAAAAGAAGGAAGAAGAAAACAACACTCTTCGCTCCGAAGCTGCTCCGAAGCCGACTCCCGCGCCAGCGCCGTTGCAGAGCCAGCAGCGCGATCTAGGCTCGCTGCCTTCTGGGCCGCAGCACCGCGCTCCGCTGGACGTGCCTACCCGTCCTCGTTCAACCTCGAGGGCGCAGCTACCGGAGGCTGTGGAGCCTGAACCTGTTGCTCCCTCGCGGGTAAGCACTGATCCGACTCCTTCATCGCAGCTAGAACTGCCTCGCGTCTTTGACGATTCCGACAAAGACGACGACCTAGACATTCCTCCGTTCTTGCGCTAATGCGACCGATCTCAGTCGGAGGGGCTAAAGCCGTCTTCACATCTCGTAGCGGCGGGGTGTCGAAGGCGGCTTTCGCCACACTTAATACGGGAATGCATGTTGGGGACGATCCTCAAGCGGTTCGGCGCAATAGAGATCTATTAGAAGCGAAGATTGACCGAACGATTGTGTGGATGAATCAGACGCATTCTGCACGAGTCCATAAGGTTGAACCTGGCCGTACTGACCAAGTAGTAAACTCCGATGGCATCTTCGTAGTAGCTGAGGAATTTGCATCCAAGCACCTGCGTTTGCCCGCCCTTGCAGTAATGGTAGCTGACTGTGTGCCGGTAGTATTTGCGTCCTCTGGTGGGGAAGTAATGGGTGCTGTGCATGCCGGCAGGGCGGGCCTTTCCACGGGAATTATCCGCAAAGCCGTGTCGATGATGAGCGAGCACGTGCCCGCGTATTCAATTCACGCCGCCGTCGGCCCCTGCATTTGCGGAAGGTGTTACGAAGTTCCCGAGAAGCTGCGGGCAGATTTGGCTGAAGTAACGCCCTCTGCATGGTGTGTAACCCGGTGGGGTAGTCCAGGCCTGGATTTGCGTGCTAGCGCCAACTCGCAGTTGCAAGAGGCTGGGGTGCAGGTGGATTTCATTTCGAAGCTGTGTACCTACGAGGACGAGAATCTTTATTCCTACCGGAGAAACCAAATTACCGGTCGTTTTTGTGGCGTAGTGTTTCCCGCCTGATCAACACGCCGATACTAATCGCGGCTGGCGCGGCGGTATACGGCTAATCTTTTAGCAGTTGCAGGTACTAGTCGAAGGGTATGTTCATGGCCGGAGCACTTAGCCGTACGATGGACTTTTTTGGGTGGCGCGAGCCCGAAGGCGTAGAGGAAGATGACTATGTAGCCGAGGCCTCTGATGGTTTCGCCGATACATATGAGTCAGATGGGGAGGACGAACTGGATTTTTCCAGCTCTGAATCTTTCTCTGCCGCTCCGGTAGCCGAGTTTCCTCGCCCTGTTCGTTCAGACGAAAGCGACTTGCGTCGTATTGTCACCTTCCATCCGACCTCTTACGCGGATGCTCCTGCTATCGGGAATGCTTTCCGCGAGGGAACTCCTGTGATCATGAACCTCTCTGCCATGAATGATGCTGATGCTCGCCGGCTTGTCGATTTTGGGGCAGGTTTGGTGCACGGGCTATCCGGGCATTACGAGCGAGTAACCAAGCGCGTCTTTTTGCTTACCCCCACCGAGGTGGCGGTAGAAGCTGGATCGTCCTCAAATGGGTCTGTGAGCTTCTGATATATGACGGCAATCGGAGCAGCTTTACAGATTGTTGCCTATCTGCTGCAGGCTTACACCATTGTTCTGCTCATTCGAGTAATTTTGGACTGGGCGAGGATACTTGCAAGCGATTGGCGTCCAAAAGGTGTAATTTTAGTTATCGCCAATTTTGTGTATGCGGTCACGGATCCGCCACTGCGATTTTTGGGTAGGTATATCCCTCCGTTGAGGCTGGGTACTATCGCGCTTGACCTGGGTTTTTTAGTGCTTTTCTTCGGAGTCTCTTTCCTAATTCGAATACTTTTTAGGCTGTCTTATACCGTCTGAAACGTGAACAGGTAGGCCTGTTACTGTTGTTGAACGTGTTAAATAAGGCAATATTTAGTATGATGAACGCGTTACTTGGTTTAGGACCAAGTGAAGAACCAACCGGGGCCTAGTGGGCCCACATTCGAAATACGAGGTGACCAATATGGCTCTGCTAACGGCGGAAGACGTCCATTACAAGACGTTTACCCCCACGAAGTTCCGTGAGGGTTACGATCAGGACGAAGTTGATTCGTTCCTTGACGAGGTCGTGCGTACACTGACTGCCCTCCAGGAAGGTGGCGCCGTAGCTAGCGAAAACGCTTCTGAGGCCTCTCCTGCAGCTGCAGACGACGGCGCTCTGCGCGCTGAAAATGACAAGCTTCGCGCAGAACTGGAACAGGCGCGCAAGCGTACCGCCGAGGTCGAATCTGAAGCCGCCGAGGCCCGTAAGTCTTCTGGCGAGCCCTCTGAGGCCGAAGCCCAGCTGCGTGCACAGATTGAACAGTTGCGCGCAGAAAACGAGAAGCTGCGCACCGAGGCGGAAACCGCTCGCAGCGAAGCTCAGAAGGCTGCGGAGGCTCCCGCACCTTCCCAGAGCAATGAGCCCGAGTCCGCAACCTCCATGCTCGCCATGGCCCAGCGCCTGCACGACGAATACGTGCATGAGGGCCAGGAAAAGGGCAACAAGATTGTTGACGACGCACACGCACAGTCGCAGCAGATTCTTCGTGAAGCAAAAGACGAGAAGACTCGCGTTATCAATCAGCTCGATTCCGAGCGTTCCATGCTTGAAGGTAAGATCAACGAGCTCAAGGGCTTCGAATCCGAGTACCGCAGCCAGCTGCGTTCCCACTTGCAGAAGCTAATCGAGACCGTCGATGCCGACGACATCAAGTAGTTTTTAGCGTTGTGGCCCCGTTCTAGGCGGGGCCACAATTGTTTTAACAACCGCGTAGTTTTTCTTCCGCAATGCGCTCCGTTACAGTATTAGGGTGAAGAAATGGTGCGTGTGGGCGGGGACCGCTCTTGCTTGGTTTGTTGCTGATCTTGCTACTAAGCAGTGGGCGCTTGCTAGCTTGTCGCCAGGAGAAAAGAAACCGGTGCTGGGCAACCTACTTTCGATTCAGCTGGTTTTCAATCCGGGTGCTGCTTTCTCCTTTCTTGCCTCGCACACCTGGGTATTCACCATTGTCGCGGGTGTCGCTTGCATCGTGGTTGCGCTTTTTACCCGTAAAGTTGACTCACTGCAGTTGACGCTTGCATTAGGGATGCTTGAGGCGGGAGCCGCAGGTAATCTTGTAGATCGCCTCTTTCGCCAGCCCTACCACGGGCAGGGGCAGGTCGTTGACTTTATCAACTACGCAGACTTCTTTGTCGGTAATGTCGCTGACATAGCCATCGTTCTTTCCGTGCTGTGGCTAGCTTTACTTGGTTTGAGGGGAAAAGAGGAAAGCAAATGATCTCTCGGAGGTTGCCGGTTCCTGAAGGCATGGATGGGGAGCGCGTAGACTTCGCCCTCACCAGAATGCTGGGAATGTCCAGAGCTGCCGCCCAGAAGGTCATTGACGCTGGTGACGTGCTGTGTGCCGGGCACGCGCTGCGCAAATCAGAACGGTTGCAAGCCGGTGATTTCCTTGACATAACGCTCCCGGAACCTGAGAAACCGGGAATTAAGCCCACTCCTTTTGGCATGGAGATCCTTTTCGAGGATCCGGATATTGTGGTGGTAAATAAGCCGGTTGGCGTAGCCGCTCATACTGGTCCCGGCTGGGAGGGGCCAACGGTAATTGGCGCTCTCATCGCCTCTGGGCGCAGGGTTGCAACTTCCGGACCGGTGGAGCGACAAGGGATCGTGCACCGCCTGGATGTGGGCACTTCTGGGGCGATGGTAGTGACTAAATCTGAACGGGCATACACGGTCATGAAAAATGCCTTTCGGTACCGCAAGGTAAAGAAGATCTACCACGCCTTAGTGTCTGGGCACCCAGACCCGTCCTCGGGTACTGTCGAAGCGCCTATCGGCCGTCACCCCGGTCGAGAGTTCAAGATGGGCGTTGTCGAGGGCGGCAAGATGGCGGTTACCCACTACGACACCATCGAGGCCATGCCGGGAGCCAGTCTGTTGCGCGTACATTTGGAAACGGGGCGAACCCACCAGATTCGTGTGCACATGCAAGCCATCGGACACCCGATCGTGGGGGATCCCACCTATGGGGGAAATCCAACTGAGGCTGAAAGACTTGGGCTTGTTCGCCAATGGCTGCATGCGGTCCAGCTCAGTTTTGCCCATCCGATTACCGGCAGAACGCTCACTGTTGACGCCCCATACCCGGAAGATCTGGAAAACGCCCTCGAACAGATGAGGTTGTGAAACTGGGCCCGCAATGCCTACCTGGGTAATACGGTAGCCGCGAAGTCGGTACAATGGCAGGCATGGCTACCGATAACTTTGTGCACCTTCATGTCCACACCGATTATTCGATGCTCGATGGCGCGGCCAAGATTTCGAAACTGGTTGCCGAAGCCAAGAGACTGGACCAACCTGCAGTAGCCATCACTGATCACGGCTACCTGTTCGGGGCCTACGAACTTTACAACGAATGTCAGAAGGCGGGGATCAAACCGATCGTCGGACTAGAGGCATATCTGACCCCCGGTACTTCCCGCTTTGACAACACCAGGGTGCAGTGGGGCACTAGGGAACAACAGGCAGCCGGCGATGATGTGTCTGCACGCGGCGCCTACACCCACATGACTTTGCTGTCGCGGACAACGGAGGGCATGCACAACCTGTTCCGCATGGCCTCAATGGGCTCCATTGAGGGGCAGATGGCGAAATGGCCTCGCATCGACCGCGAACTGATAGAAAAGTATTCCTCTGGCCTGATCGGCTTTACTGGCTGCCCGTCCTCGGAAGTGCAGACTAGGTTGCGACTCGGGCAGTGGGAGGAGGCCGTGCGTGCCGCTGGCGAATACCAGGATATTTTCGGTAAAGAGAACTATTTCGTTGAGCTGATGGACCACGGCCTGGATATTGAAAGGCGCGTAAAGAAGGAGCTGCTCGAGCTCGCTAAGACTATCGATGCTCCCTTGGTGGCGACCAACGACTCCCACTACGTTCGTAAGGAAGACCGCGACTATCAGGACGCGCTGCTGTGCATCAACTCGGGTAAGCGGCTAGACGATCCGGGTCGTTTCAAATTTGATGGCTCTGACTACTATCTGAGACCTGCTTCGGAGATGCGGGAGATCTTTAGGGAACTGCCGGAAGCGTGCGACAATACTTTACTTATTGCCGAGATGTGCGACGTGCACTTCAAGACGGTCGATGAAGGTGCTAACTTCATGCCGACGTTCCCCGTGCCCGAGGGCGAAACCTTGGAATCCTGGTTCGTAAAGGAGGTCGCCCGAGGGGCAGATAAGCGCTTCCCAGGCGGAGTGCCTGAAGCCGAGCAGAAGCAGATCGACTACGAGATCTCGGTCATTACCTCCATGGGATTTCCGGGCTACTTCCTGGTTGTTGCCGACTACATCAACTGGGCTAAAGACCACGGTATTCGAGTCGGACCCGGACGTGGTTCTGGCGCAGGCTCCATCGTCGCCTACTGTATGGGCATCACGGAGCTCAATCCGCTAGAACACGGGCTGATGTTCGAACGTTTCTTGAACCCTGAGCGCGTCTCTATGCCTGATATTGACGTCGACTTCGACGATAAGAGGCGCGGCGAAGTTATCAAATACGTAGAAGATAAATATGGCAAAGACAAAGTGTCCCAGGTGATCACCTATGGCACGATCAAAACGAAGCAGGCACTAAAGGACTCTGCCCGTATCCTTGGCAAACCTTTCGTGGTAGGGGAAAAGCTCACTAAGGAATTGCCGCCCACGATCATGGGCAAGGACATTTCGGTGCACGGCATTTTTGATCCGGCCGATAAGCGGTATGGCGAAGCTAAGTCTTTCCGCGACATGGTGGCTGCCGATAAGCCCGGGGGAGCAGAATACTGGGGTTATCAGGAAGTTGTGGATATGGCACTCGGCATTGAGGGGCTGACCCGCCAGTGGGGTGTGCACGCCTGTGCAGTGATCATGTCTTCGCATACGCTCACCGACATCATTCCCATGATGAAACGCTTAGCTGACGGGGCGATCATTACCCAATTTGATTATCCGACTTGCGAGCATCTGGGATTGCTGAAGATGGACTTCTTGGGACTCAAGAACCTTACCATCATCTCTGACTGTCTCGAGAACATAAAGCTGAACGGCAAGGAAGAGCTCGACCTCGAAAACGTTTCGCTGGAGGACCCAGCAACGTACGCACTGTTGGGACGTGGCGAAACCTTAGGCGTATTCCAGCTTGATGGCGGCGGCATGCGTAATCTGCTCCGTCTGATGAAGCCAACCTCTTTCGCTGACATCTCGGCAGTGGGTGCGCTTTACCGCCCGGGCCCAATGGGGGCGGGCTCGCATACTAACTATGCCCTGCGCAAGAATGGGCAGCAGCGGATTGAGCCAATTCACCCTGAATTGGCTGAGCCTCTAGAGGACATCCTGTCTGAGACCCATGGCCTGATCGTGTACCAGGAGCAGGTTATGAAGATCGCCCAGAAGCTGGCGGGCTTCACTCTGGGGCAGGCAGATATTTTGCGTAAGGCAATGGGTAAGAAGAAAGCTGACGTGCTAGCCCAGCAGTTTGAGGGCTTCCGGGCAGGCATGCTGAACAATGGCTATTCAGATGACTCGATTACTACGTTGTGGGAAATCCTGGTTCCCTTTGCGTCGTACGCGTTCAACAAGTCGCACTCGGCTGCCTACGGTTTGGTGTCGTATTGGACGGCCTACTTGAAGGCGAACTATCCAGTTGAATATATGGCGGCTTTGCTAACCTCGGCTGGCGCGAATAAGGATAAGCTGCCGATCTATTTGGGTGAATGTCGCCACCTCGGCATTGAGGTGCTGGTCCCTGACGTGAACGAGTCTTCGGCTAACTTCACCCCTGTAGGAGAGAAGATCCGCTTCGGACTGGCTTCTGTGAGGAACGTTGGTTTGCCGGTGGTAGAGGGCATTGAGCAGGCACGCACCGAGCAAGGTAGGTTTGAGTCCTTCAACGATTTCCTAAAGAAGGTTCCTCAGACCGTTTGCAACAAGCGCACCATCGAGTCTCTGATCAAGGGTGGCGCCTTCGACTCTTTGGGCGCCACTAGGCGTTCCTTGGAGCTGAAGCATGAAGAGGCCGTCGAATCCATCATTGGCATTAAGCGCAACGAGGCAGCCGGGCAGTTTGATCTGTTTGCCGGTTTGGGGGAGGAAGCCGAGGAGGTCGGCGGCGGTTTCCGCGTGGAGATCCCGGACCTGCCCGAATGGGACAGAAAGGAAAAGTTGGGCTTCGAACGCGAGATGCTCGGACTGTACGTCTCGGATCACCCGCTTGCCGGCCAAGAGATGGGCCTGTCGCAGAACTCTGATGCTTCCATTAGCGATATTAAAGAGGACGAATCGCGCCCGGATCGCTCTAGGGTAACGATTGCTGGGCTAATTACTAACGTGCAGCGGCGTACTACCAAGACCGGTAACCTGTGGGCGATCGTTACTATCGAGGACTTGTCTGGATCCATTGAATCGCAGTTCTTCCCGTCCACCTATCAGACAGTTTCGGAACGGTTACAGCCTGACCAGATCGTGTCTGTTACGGGCCGCCTTTCTCGACGCGAGGGTGGGGTGGAGCTGAACGCTGAGTCCATGAAGATTCTGGAGCTCACTCGTACCGGTGATGAACCAGTGACCTTAGCCATGCACATGAATAATTGCACGAGGCCTCTGTTAGAGTCCTTAAAGCAGATTTTCCAGGCCCATCCTGGGCCTGCGCCGGTGAATCTAAGGTTGTCTGGTGCTGGGCGGACAGTGGTTGCTGAATGTGACGCCTCTCTTAAGGTAAAACCAGAGGCATCCTTGTTCGCCGAACTGAAGGAGCTGCTTGGACCTAATTGTCTAGCGGAATAGGGGGAGCTCATGAGCTCGCATAGCGGCCTGCTTAGGAGGGCGGGTTTGCGCGTTACTGGAACGCGCCTTGCTGTGCTTCGGGCTCTGGCTAAGTCTCCTCACGCAAATGCTGATCAGGTTCGGGAAATTGTCGAGGACGAACTCGGATCAGTGTCGGGGCAGACCGTCTATGACACGTTGAACGTGCTCACCCAGCGAGGCATTTTGAATCGGGTAGAGCCTGCCGGGGTGCGGGCTAGATACGAGATTGATCTGGGCGATAACCACCACCACATGGTGTGCAGAGTGTGCGACAAAATGGTCGATATCCCTTGCGCTACTGGGCATGCCCCATGTTTGCAAGCAAAGGATGACATGGGGTTCAAAGTGGAAAAAGCCGAGGTAATTTATTGGGGCGTGTGCCCGCAGTGTCAGGCTAGGCAATAACCTTAACTGCGATGTCGCCGGTTTCTCCGTCGGGGTAGTGCACCGTCACTATGTCCCCGTCGCTCAAGTGGGATCCACGTCTTGTTTCTGTAGTTCCGTTTACTTCAACGTCGCCGCTTTGGATTGCGAGTCGGGCGGTAGCTCCGTCTTCTACCACTCCGGCGAGTTTCAGAAATTGTCCTAGGCGTATCGAACCTTTTACCTCGATTGTGTCCATGGGCAAAGTCTACCGGCATCGGGATAAACTGTCGGGGTGAGGAGGCAGCGTGGACAGTAAGACAAGTTCTAAAAGGGCCGGTATTCGTAGGCGAAATCGCTCTTTTGCTAGGCGAATCCTAACTGCTGACATGTTGGTGTCATTCGGATTGGGTTCGGTTGCACTGTTTAACGTCGCTGATTCACACCTTGGCATGCGCATTGTCGGGCTCATCGCACTTGCCGTGGGGCTGGCTATCTTGGGGGTGCTTGCAGCGCGAAGAGGGCTGCAGGGGCCGCTGAGTCTGTACATTTTGGTGTTGCTGATTTGGTTTGTGGCGTTATCGCTGATTCTTTCTGCGCTTACGAAACTGACTATGGCTGTTTCTATCCTGTGGTGCATGTGGGCCGTTTCTGTACTAGTTACTTTCGGCATTGCCAGGGGTATTCGTAAAATTCGTTTCCCGTCACTGGCTAGGTAGCTGGTGTTCCCGCCCTAAGGGGCGGGTTTTGTATTGGCTGAAAGGTGCGCGCATGTCTTTTTCAAATGTAGATTTTTCTCCGGTTTCCCATCTGAAGCGGGCAGTATTTCGCGAACCCGACAAGGTAAACCTTGTTTTTCCTGGAGGCCAGCTGACCGCCGAAGAGAGCCTAGAGGTAGTGTCTCGCTTGGCGAATTTTCTAGACGGTGAGGGCGTGCACGCTGGCGACGTGGTTTCGTTAGTTTGTGCCAATCACCCGTTGCATCTGCTTACTTATGCGGCATGCGCTTGGTTAGGAGCAATTGTAAATCCGATCAATGTTCGCCTCTCTGGAGCCGAGGTAACGGATTTGCTGCGGAGGGCCCGGCCGAAGCTCGTGTTCACGGATCGGGCTGATTGTGACTCGTGGGAGGCAAAGGTCGTGCCTATTCGCCAGGATTGGCTGCATTGGTTGGGCGGGTTTTCCCCTATTACGGCACAGCCGGTCGAGTGCACGGAGGATACGCCTGCCGCTATCATTTTTACTTCCGGTACGACCGGTGAACCTAAGGGGCCAGTGCTGACTCATGCCAATCTCTGGTGGGGGTGGCGGAACCTTAGGGAAGGTTTTGGCTACGATCGACGCGACACGTTGGCGGTAGCTGTGCCGCTGTCCCACATTGGTGGCTTCAACGGGCTGTCTACTGATCTGTTCTGTAGCGGCGGCACAGTAGTGATCGTGCCAGCATTCCGCCCCGCCGAATTAGTGCAAACGTTGAAGAAGTGGCATGTGAATACTATGTTCGCTGTCCCGACAATGTTCAAGGCGCTGTGTTCTCAGCCGGATTTCACCGCAAAAGACCTGCCTGACTTTAGAATTCCGCTCGTGGGAGGATCGCCGTTGGACAGGGATCTGGCGCTCCAGATGATTAGCGTTGGGCTTACCCCGATCCACGTGTGGGGAATGACCGAGGCGGCGGCCACCTGTACCTGTTTGCCCCAGCGGCTTCTTGCCGACCATCCCATTGCGGCCGGGCGCGCATTCCCCTACACGCGGGTGGAAGTGTGCGACGATTCCGGCGAGCCCGTAACCGAACCCGGGGTAGATGGGGAGCTGACAATCAGCGGGCCCAACGTGGTAAGTAGATGGCTACGGCAGGGGCAGATAGTGCTTGAAGAAGCCCCCTTGGCTACCGGCGATGTAGGCCATTGGGACGAAGAGGGCCTACTCACTATTGTCGGCCGTTCCAAAGAGATCGTAATTTCGGGAGGAGAGAACATTCACCCCGCCGAAGTAGACCGGGCGCTCGCGGGCATTGCCGGACTAAAAGATTGGTGCACGGTCGGAGCTGCGGACCCGAAGTGGGGAGAGACCATAGCCGTGGTCGCTGTCCCGGGGCAGAATCCGCCCTCGTTAGAACAGGTCAGAAACTGGGCAGAGAAATATATTGCCCGGTTTAAACTGCCGCGAAAGCTGGTACTGGTAGATCAGATTCCGCTCGGCCCCACGGGCAAGCATGACCGCAGGGCCGCTGCGAAACTGGTCTAAGCGTTAGCGAGGGCGGGGTTGTCCGCCAGGAGCGTTGAGGCTTCCTGGCGGGTAGTGCCCTCAAAGTACAGCCGTTCCTGTTCGGGCGTGAGCGGGCTACCGTTGGCGCGCATCGCTTTGGCCCACAGGCGTCCAGCACGGTAGGACGAGCGCACCATCGGCCCGGACATTACCCCTTTAAAGCCCAGATCGTAGGCGATCTTAGAGAGTTCTACGAATTCCTTTGGCTTTACCCATCTGTCGATGGGGTGGTGGAGGGGCGAGGGACGCAGATACTGGGTAATGGTCAGCAGGTCTACCTCCGCGGAGCGCATGTCCTTCATCGCCTCCACAATTTCGGCAGTAGTTTCGCCCATTCCCAGGATGAAGTTGGACTTGGTGATCAGTCCGGCGTCGTGGGCTTTGCGCAGCACCTCTAGGGACCGTTCGTAC
Source organism: Actinomyces sp. UMB0138 (assembly GCF_002849225.1). Lineage (GTDB taxonomy): Bacteria > Bacillota > Negativicutes > Veillonellales > Veillonellaceae > Veillonella > Veillonella parvula_H. Next base: position 847,347 of record NZ_PKMC01000001.1, on the reverse strand, counting down.
CTAAATGCTGGGCGGATCTTCCTGAAGATGCGCGGCACCGTCTCGAGGTTATGTCCAAATACTTCCGGCTTGGAAGAGAACACTTCGTCGAGGGCAGCATCTTTGCCCCGGAAATCGTCTACCAGCAGCTCCACCCCTGTGCTGGGCGATTGCTGGTGGATCTGCCGGCAGGTCTCGGCGTACAGCCAGGAGGCACCGTCCTCTAGATCGTCACGGGAGACCCCGGTAACAGTGGCGTAGTTGAGCTGTAGGGCAGCGATTTCAGAGGCGACGCGGCGAGGTTCGTCTTTGTCGTATTCTGTGGGCTTGCCGGTGGCAATATCGCAGAAGTCGCAGCGGCGGGTGCATAGGGCGCCGCCGATTAGGAACGTTGCCTCGCGGTCTTCCCAACATTCGAAGATATTGGGGCAACCGGCTTCTGCACATACCGTGTGGGAGCCCGCGTCTCGGACGCGCTGGCGCATTTCCATGTAGCGCTTGCCGCTAACCGCCTTGGTCTTAATCCAAGCTGGCTTCTTCTCGATTGGGGTTTGCGAGTTCTTAACCTCGATGCGAAGGAGCTTGCGGCCTTCAGGATCTGGAACGGTAGACATCTAGTTTAGTTTCCTGCCTGTCGGTTTTCTTGGAGTGCCTCTTCCAGGGCGGGCACGAGGGCCTTGGCGACGTCTGGCAAGGATACATGCGCTCCTTCGACTTCAAGAGAAGTGACCCCGGCGTCCGCTAGGCCGCAGGGAATAATCTTGCCGAAGCCGGATTCGATGTCCGGGTAGGAGTTCAGGGCGAGGCCGTGCATCGTGGTGCCAAGTGCAGTCTTGACGCCGATGGCGCAGATTTTTCGATCTTGCATGCCTGGCCGCAGAATCCACACCCCGGAGCGCCCTTTTACAATGTCCGTTTTTATATGCCAGTTATCTTCTATGCAACGGCGTACGCCAGTTTCGATGTTGCGGACAAACTTGACCACATCTATAGGCTCGGCGAGTTTGACTACGGGATAGCACACTAGTTGCCCCGGTCCGTGCCAGGTGACAGAGCCGCCGCGATCCATTTCGATTACCGGGATAGTGGTATCCGGAATGTCTTGGGGCTTGGTTCGCCGTCCAGCAGTCCAGGTCGGCTTAAACTCTTGCAGGATCAGGGTGTCTTCGCTGCGCCCGGCTGCCACCTCGGCGTGGATTTGCCGCTGCGTGCGATCCCCTTCCAAGTAGTCGATTGGTCCGCGGTCTAGAAGATTTACGATTCGCACGCGGTTAATGTTACCGGTCGGCTACCGCTGGGGCATGCGGGGGAGAAGTGGGCCATATCATGCACGCTATCTGAGAGGAAAAGTTTCATATGATGGTTGAGGGCGATAACCGCGAACGTGGAATTTACAGTGTAATTTGCCCCTTTGTCTATATGGAGAGATAAATTCATGGCTCATATCAAGATGCCAAAGGTCTTCCGTACGCTGCTGTTCTGGGTGGTGGTCGCGATTGCAGCCGGTATCGGACTCGGTCTGTTCGTACCCAACTGGTTCGTGGTTCCTTTCGCTACCTTCAATGCTGTGTTTGGTCAGTACCTCGGATTTGTGGTTCCACTGATCATTGTCGGCCTCGTTGCGCCAGCGCTGGCGGATTTGGGGGCAAGCGCTGGGAAGTGGCTACTGATCACCACCTTGATTGCCTATGGGTCAACTCTCTTTGCGGGCTTTGCCACCTACTTTGTGACAAAGGCGCTATATCCCAGTCTGCTGGCGGGGCAGAAGATGGTGAAACTTGGGGCACCGGGGGGAGCCGTTTCTTCACTACTGGGGGACGACTTCACTATTCCTCCCGTCTTCGACGTGTTTACCGCCCTCGTGCTTGCCTTCCTGCTTGGCATTGGGGTGGCTTCGGTGGATTCTCGAATAATGCGTGAGGGCATGCGCGAATTCCGCAACATCATGTTGGCCACGATCAAGAAGACAATCGTGCCGCTACTGCCTCTGCATATTTTCGGCATCTTCATGAACCTAACTAAGTCCGGCGAAATTGCCTCCGTAATTGTGGCAATGGTTAAGATCGTAATTGTTTCTATCCTGCTAACTTTCGTGATGCTGATCCTGCAGTACCTACTCGCCGGTGTTATCGCCCGCACCAACCCATTGGTGGCGTTGGGTCGCATGATGCCTGCCTACCTGACCGCGCTTGGCACCGCTTCGTCCGCAGCCACCATTCCCGTAACGCTGCGCTGTTCTGAAAAGAACGGGGTGTCTACCGAGGTCGCTTCCTTTACCGTGCCGTTGTGCGCCACCATTCATCTTGCTGGCTCGACTGTTAAGATCGTGGCCTTCTCGATGGCTGTCCTGTACATGAGCGGGGTAAGCGTTTCCTTCGGCACCTATGCCGGATTCATTGCCATGCTCGGAATTACCATGATCGCTGCCCCGGGCGTGCCGGGGGGTGCAATTACCGCAGCGCAAGGAGTGCTGCAGGGCATGCTGGCATTTACCGATCCGATGTACGGGCTGATGGTAGCTCTCTATGTAGCCATTGACTCCTTCGGCACTGCCTGCAACGTTACCGGCGACGGCGCCATCGCGATGATAATTAACAAGATGGCAACCGGTTCGCTGGGGGCGGAGCGTTACCGCTCCAGGGCAGTCGCGCAAGAGCTGGCCTCAGCAAACGATTAGGCTAGGAACATTGGTTACCGGCAGGAGGGGACATGAGCGAGGAAATTGGTGACGACTGGGATGAGGCGCTGCGCGAGCTGACCGGGCAGATGGGTGAGGCCGATTCGCATGCCCGCTCTGTGGCTTTAGTAATGACGCCGCTGGCTTCTGTCGAGGCCGTAGCCGCAGTTCTCGCAATGTCATCTCTACCTGGACAGGTGCTGATGACTGATACGGGGGCTGCCGTTTGGCTCGAGGTGGAACCCGATCCCGAGGACGACCTAAATGCGCTTTTGGGAGCGGATCGGCCAATGCCGAAGAAAGCAGATGAACTGGCAAAGCTGCTTTCACAGACCTCCCCGCTTGGAGTCGTGCTCCTGGTTAGTTGGTTAGGGAACGGGGACCAGGGCGAACCCGGTGTCTCCGGGCAGGTGATCGCAAGACGCTACCAGAAGGGGGCCGAAGGGGCAGACCTACCGGCAGGGCTAGTAATCTCCACTGCCGATGGGCGCGTGGAGGATCTGTTGCTAGGAAAATCTACTCCCGCCGACTACGAAAACATTGATGCCTCCCGCATGGGCCGAATGGCAGGACTAAAAGCGTTGCGCAAAGCTATGAGGCGAAAGAAAAAAGGCGAATGAACGTTGCTTTCTTCCCGCTCCACGAGGAAGCAAAAGGGCTGCAGGATTTATTAACCAGTGCAGGTTGCCAAGTAGATCTGTCTCCTTCTGGCAGTCAGGCGCTCGCGGCAGATGCGCTGGTTATCGCCGGAGAAGATAGTCACCAGGCTCTTGCAGACTATTTTTCTTCCGCGCGCTTGGACTACTTGCTGGACCGCCGGTTAGCCGGCGGAAGGCACGTTTTGGTTGTGGGCAGCCCTATGCACCTCTTGTTCGAGAACGTTGAGGACTTAGAGGGCGGCAGCCTGGCGCAGTGGCCCGGCAACGTCAATAGGCGCAATTTTAGCGAGCAGCATCTTCGGGTGGAACCGTCGAAGAGTCCTTTGATTGGCGATCTAAACGGTGAGCCACTTAGTTTCCCGTCCGCATATGCCGCTCACACTGATCCGGCTACGCTGCTGGGGCCTGGCCCTTTGAAACCGCCCCTAACCACTATGACGACGGGCCAAGAAAAGCTGGTTGCAGCGGTAGAAAATGGGGCCCTAGTTGGACTGCAATTCCTGCCTCACTGCAGCGGAGAAGTAGGCCAGCAGATCATCTCAAAATGGCTTATGAGGGTAAGGGAGAAATAATGCTAGATATTCTTCCCGCAGTTGATGTTGAGGCGGGGCAGGCGGTGCGCCTGTCGCGGGGGAGCGTTGACAAGGAGAATCAGTACGGTTCACCAAAAGAGGTGGCAGAACAGTTCATTGCTGCCGGTACTGGGTGGATCCATTTAGTTGATTTGGATGCTGCGTTTGGTCGCGGCTCCAATGCGCCGCTGCTGGCGCAGATAGCTGGCGAATTGGATGTAAAAATCCAGATGTCTGGCGGCATTGCCGACGAATCCTCAATTCGACGGGCTCTGTCCGTGGGGGCAACTCGCGTAAACCTGTCGACCGTGGTGCTAGAAGACTTGGAATGGACCAAGCAGATAATCCGCTCTTACGGTCCGCGGGTAGCGGTGGGCCTGGATGTGCACGGGCACACTCTTGCTGCCAGGGGCACGAAGCGCCAGGGCGGGGATGTATTTGAGGTTATTGATTTCTTGAACGAAGCCGGCTGCGCCCGCTACGTGGTGACCGATGTCTCCCGCGACGGCATGATGTCCGGCCCGAATCTTCCGTTGCTGGAAGAGGTAGCTGCCCGCACTGACGCGGCCATTGTCTCTTCCGGCGGCATCTCCTCGATAGAGGATATAAAGGCCATTGCTGCACTGGGCAGCGTCGAGGGATTGATTGTAGGCAAGGCACTTTATCAGGGTGCATTTACGCTGGAACAGGCGCTCGCTGCCGCGCGGGAGGTTGCCTAGTGGATTCCTCCCAGAGGCAGAAGGTGTCAAAGCGACTCAGCTACCAGGTGGACCGCAGCGATGACGGCAGTGCGCCTGCCGCGCTAGTGCAAGCCATGCGCCAGGGAGCACGGGCGTTCCAACGGGCTCTGTGTGAGGGCGAACGTCTTCTTCTTGCCATCAACCCGAAGGTAGGCGACGGTGAATGTCAGACGCCCAAGTTCGCTACCTTCGTGCTTCCTGACGACGGTGTCGGCTTGGCAGCTTTTACGAGTCTCACCGAGCTAGAGGGGTGTTTTCCTAACCATCGTCCCATCCCGTTGCCCGGTAAAAGGATCGCGCTACTTGCAATCAGTGCAAACGCACTACTGGTGGTAGATCCACCCGCAGGAATAGTACTGCCGGAACCAGCCCTCATGGCTCTGGCTGCGGGGGATACCTGGCTTCCACCTACTGAAGATGAGCAATTGCATAACCATGTGCGGCAGGTATGCGCCCACTTCGGGTGCCATTTCCTACGCTTTTCCGCGACTGCTACGGGAGCGACTCTGCTTCGTTTTGAGGCCGAGTCTAAAGAAGATGCGACCAGGGCATGCGCCGTCCTCGGGCAAGATCAGATGGTTGTTGCAAGATGTGCTCCACTGCACCTGATCCCCGTACTGAGGTGAGCGGTACCACCCGCTACTACCTTTTCGTACCGGCAGTCTTTTGCTAGTATTAAGTCAACAACCGGTTAGACCGGTGCGTAAGTGGAGCGATCCCACCTTGGAACCAACATGGGTCCGGGTAGCCAAAAAGGCTGATATGGGTAACCTCCGCATGCGTTTGGTGCGGAGGTTTTTTCGTGCCACCACTCAAATAGTCAAGGAGTAATCATCAGCGAGCTACGAATTAATGATCGCATTCGCGTCCCTGAGGTCCGCCTAGTTGGCCCTTCGGCCGAGCAAGTCGGCGTCGTTCGCGTCGATCAGGCGCTGCATCTAGCCCAGGAGGCTGGTCTTGACCTAGTCGAGGTCGCTCCCAACGCTAAGCCGCCGGTTGCGAAGCTCATGGATTACGGCAAGTACAAGTACGAGGCCGCACAGAAGGCTCGTGAGGCACGTCGTAACCAGGCCAATACGCAGCTGAAAGAGATTCGTTTCCGCCTGAAGATTGACGAACACGACTATGAAACCAAGAGGGGGCATGTCGAACGCTTCCTGAATGGTGGCGACAAGGTAAAGGTCATGATCATGTTCCGTGGACGTGAGCAGTCTCGTCCCGAACTTGGTGTGAAACTGTTGGAACGTCTTGCAGATGACGTGTCGGAATTGGGCACCGTTGAATCCATGCCTCGTCAGGATGGGCGCAACATGACTATGGTGCTCGGTCCGGTAAAGCGCAAGAAGATGGCCAAATCGCAGCAGCGTAGGTCTCACCAGGATGGTCGTCCTGTGAAGCGTAACCGTCAGGCTGAAAAAGACGCTCGTAAAGCAGCCCGCGCTGCGGCAGCTGCAAAAGAACAGCAAGACTAGCCTCCTAAAGCAAAAATTTCCTAGATACAACGCGGCTTTGCCGCAATAGACAAGGACACGAAATGCCGAAAATGAAGACGCACTCTGGTGCAAAGAAGCGGTTCCGCGTGACCGGATCCGGCAAGCTCATGCACGAGCACCCCAACAAGCGCCACTTGCTAGAGGTCAAGTCCTCCAAGCGTAAGCGTCGCCTGTCCAAGGACACCGTCATGAACCCCGCAATGACTCGCCACGCAAGGCGTCAGCTGGGCATCTAAAGCTTTTAAGAATAAAAGGAGAACATACTAATGGCACGTGTCAAGAGGTCTGTCAACGCTCGTAAGAAGCGTCGCACCACCCTGGATCGGGCATCTGGCTACAGGGGACAGCGTTCCCGCCTCTACCGTAAGGCGAAGGAACAAGTTACCCACTCAATGGTCTACAACTACAAGGACCGTAAGAAGCGTAAGGGTAACTTCCGCAGGCTGTGGATCCAGCGTATCAACGCTGCATGCCGCGCCGAGGGCATGACTTACAACCGTTTCATGCAGGGCTTGCGCCTGGCCGAGGTTGAGGTTGACCGGCGCATGCTGGCCGAACTGGCCGTCAGCGAACCGGCTGCCTTCGCTTCCTTGGTTGACACCGCAAAGAAGGCTCTGCCCGAAGACGTAAACGCTCCGGCTGCTAAGTAAATGGAGCAGGTGAACGCGCGTCCCGAACGACTTACCGACCCGAATACAAATCGGGTACGTACGGTAAAGCGCCTTTCGGGGCGCGCTTTCCGCGTTAAGTCGTTGCAGATAAGAGTAGAAGGCCCTCAGGCTGTAGCTGAGCTGTGCAGGTTTGCTCCCGATGCGGTAAAAGACATCTACGTGGGCGAGCTAGCTACAGGGCGTAGGCCCGATGTTGTACAGCTGGCCCTGCAGACTACCGAATGGATGCATGACTGCGACGATTCCGTGGTCAACGCCATGTCTTCGGACGGGCAAGGCTTTATTGCCGTTGCCTCCCGGGACGCCATTGGTGGGGACCTGGAGAAGATCGCCGAGCAAGCGGTAGCGTCGGCACGCCCAGTGGTCATCTGTCCGCAAACGCAAGATCCGGGCAACGCTGGCACTCTTATTAGGCTTGCCGATGCTTTTGGTGCTGCTGGCGTGGTTATGTGCAAGGGCAGTGCTGACCCTGCCGGTCCTAAGGTTATTCGTGCTTCGGCAGGATCGGTCTTCCATTTGCCCGTGGTTGCCGACCTTACCTTTGACGAGGTCTATGACGTGTTGGCCCGAAAGGGTATCGCCTTCCTCGGCGCTGACGGCAAAGGTGAAGTTCCCCTTCCCGTCCTCAGCGCAAATAAGGGTCCTGTTGGGCTAGGATCGCCACACGCTTGGGTACTTGGAAACGAAGCGCATGGCCTTGCCGAGGATCAGCTGGAGGCATGCACTGCTACGGTGTCGATACCCATGTCAGGGCAAGCTGAATCCCTAAACATCGCAGCGGCAGCTGCGCTGTGCCTGTACGCCTCTCAGCAGGGGCGGCAGTGAAAATCTCGGAAGTGGACGAAGGCACACTCATTGGTGCCTTCGTCCCTTTTCTGCCCACTGGCTGCCAGACAGTCATCGGCCCAGGCGATGACTGTGCTGTTGTAAAAGCGCCGGATTCCCGCTATGTCATTACTACCGACATGCTGGTTGAAGGGAGCCATTTCAAAAGAGAATGGTCTTCTGCTTTCGAGATAGGCCAACGAGCGGCTGCTCAGAATCTAGCTGACGTCGCTGCAATGGGAGCCCACCCGACCTCACTGGTATGCTCGCTCGCACTCCCGCCATCCCTTGAAGTCAGTTGGCTAGTGGATTTCGCTAAAGGACTAGCCGACCGTGCTCGTCCGCTTGGCTGCGGCGTAGTCGGCGGAGATTTAACTCAGTCGCGCACTCTAGCCATCTCTGTGACCGCCCTCGGCGATATGGCAGGTCTACAGCCAGTGCTGCGTAGCGGTGCGAAGGTAGGGGACCGCATCGTCTTGGCTGGCACCCTAGGCTACTCGGCAACGGGGCTGGAACTACTCAGCGAGGGAAGAAAGGCACGCTCTCAGCGCGAGCAGCAAGCGGTTCAGATATTCCGCGCCCCGAATCCGCCTTTGCAGATGGGGCCGACGCTTGCCAAGGCCGGCGCGAGCGCGATGATGGACGTCTCTGACGGCCTTCTAAAGGATGCTCGCCGCATCGCAAAGGCTTCTCAAGTGCGCATGGATCTTGATTATTCACTTTTAAAGCCGTTTATTTCGGCGTTGGAAGGTAGCTGCGCCGATCCGTTAGACAATGTGCTTTGTGGGGGCGAAGACCACGCGCTACTTGCCACTATTCCTAGCCACATAGAACTGCCGACAGGCTTGCGCGCAATAGGCAAGGTAATGGCAGGTGAAGGCGTATGTCTGGACGGGAAATTGCTATCTGCTTCCGGGGGCTGGGAAAGCTACAGGCACTAGCTGCAATGTAGTTATGATGTTCCTATGAGTGAAAAAGGACTGCAAGCAGCGCAGCAAAAAATGGCCGCCAAAGGCGTCGACCAGAATGCGATCAACGTGTTCACCCATTACTACAGGGAGCTGGAAGCGGGAGCTACCGGGCTAATTCCAGAGGAGACGATTGATCCCCTCACTGAGGTGCAGAGTCTTGACTCCACTCCGGTTAGTGACGAGCAGGCAAAAGAGGCTATTCAGAAGACCGTCTACATAAAGCTCAACGGCGGACTAGGCACGTCTATGGGATTGGACGACGCGAAGTCCCTTATACCCGTGCGCGATGGCAAGTCCTTCCTGGATCTGATCTGCCAGCAAGTTAGAGCAGTGCGGCAGAACTGGGATGCAACCCTCCCTCTTTTACTCATGGATTCTTTCCGCACCCAGGAATCGACGTTGCGGGCACTTGAGAACTACCCCGACATCAAAGTTGACGGACTCCCGCTGGATTTTCTGCAAAACCAGGAACCAAAACTGCGAACCGACAACCTTGAGCCTGTTCAGTGGCCAGCAGATCCGTCACTTGAGTGGTGCCCTCCCGGCCACGGTGACATATACACAGCCCTACTGGGGACTGGCTTACTTGATAAGTTCCTAGAGGCCGGATACCGCTACGCGTGTACTTCTAATTCGGATAATTTGGGCGGCTACCCGAATCCGCATATTGCGGGCTGGTTCGCCGCCTCAGGTGCGCCATATGCGGCAGAAGTTTGCGAACGTACCCCTGCCGATCGTAAAGGGGGCCACCTAGCCAGGCGGAAGAGCGATGGGCAGCTGATATTGCGGGACACCGCTCAGACTCCAAAAGAGCAGATGCATTTCTTTACTGATGAGCATCGCCACCCGTACTTCCACACCAATAACTTGTGGTTCGACCTGCAGGTGTTGCGTGACACACTGGTACAGAGGAAAGCCGTCCTTGGGCTGCCACTGATCCGCAACAAGAAGACTGTAGATCCCACTGACAAGAACAGCACCGAGGTGTACCAGATTGAAGCGGCTATGGGGGCTGCAGTCCAGTCTTTCCCCGGAGCGACCGCGATTCTGGTTGGCCGTGAGCGCTTCTTACCCGTTAAGACCACCTCTGATTTGGCCCTCGTGCGCTCCGATGTGTACGAGCTAACTGCCGATGCGCGTCTAGTCTCTCAGGTCGAGGAGGCACCCTTCGTGCAGCTGGATCCCGATTACTACAAGACGATTGCACAATTCGAGGAGCGTTTCCCGAAGGGGGTTCCGTCACTGAAGAAGGCATCTTCCTTTGTTGTAGAGGGGGATTGGACCTTCGACGAAGGTGTGACGATCGAGGGGGAGCGCAAGATAGATGGGGCTGGCTCGCCAGGCGAGGTGCTGCAGTAGTGGGTCAGCTTCGTGTGACAGAGGCGAGTGAAGACCATCTTGAGGCGATTACCCGCATTTACAATCACGCTATAGAGCACACGACTTCAGTGTGGACTGAAGAGCCTGTAGATGTTGCTAATAGGCGTGCTTGGCTGGCAGGGCATCAAGACGAAGGATACCCGGTAATCGTGGCGCTGGACGGCAATGAGGTAGTTGGATTCGCCTCGCTGTCTGCGTTCCGGCCGTGGCCAGGATATTTTGCCTGTGTAGAAAATTCGATTTATGTGGCACCTGAGTGTGCTGGCAAGGGCATAGGTACGCTGCTGCTCTCGTCTTTGGTTGAGCGGGCTCAGCCCTATCACACAATAGTGGCGGGGATTGAAGCTACCAACGATGCTTCGATCAGGCTCCACCAAAAACTCGGTTTTACAAAGGTTGGCGAATTTCCTCAGGTGGGGAACAAATTTGGTAGATGGCTGGACCTGACCTTCATGGAGAAGATTGTCGACTCTCAGCGCGCCTGATTGGAGCCGCGGACGTAGCATCTAGGTATGGTGGATATAAGCATTTTCAAGGATTTCATCGCTAGTGTGTCAGAGGGCGAAGCACGCGATTCCTACGCTGGCTTGCTTGAGTGGGTTGCTACAAAGTTCCCGGAGTTAGAGCCCGTAATCAAGTGGAACAAGCCGATGTTTTTGCTTGAGGGTACTTTTATTCTCGGCCTGTACGCGGCTACTAAGCATATGTCCGTGGCTGTCGAGAAGAATATCTTTGAGCAGTTCTTACCCAAGATCGAGAAAGTCGGTTATACGCACGGCAAGAAGCTCTTTCGAATTAGGTACGATCAGGAAACTGATTACGATCTGCTCGAAGAGATCATCCGGGCGCAGATCGAGGACAAGCGCGGCCTGGATCGCTTCTGGAAGTGATGTCTTAGCTGTTGACCAGCTCTGTTTACTTGCCGGTAAACTTGGCTTTCTTTTTTCTTAGCATCTTTCTGCTTCGATGCTGGCAGGCACTTTATGCCCAAGTGCTATAGCGTCCTATGACAGGAAGAGGATATGTTGAAAAAGAATTCGAAGGTGATCGGAGGGATTGGCGCTCTGGCGCTGCTTGCAGCCCCCATAGCAGGCATTGCTACCTCCGCAGCTGATTCACCGACGACCCGCGGTTATAACGGTCCCAACTCATGTGTCACCATGGATGGCAACGGGAATGTTGTAGCCCCTGGCCCCGGAGATTGTGCCCAGTTTGGCACTGCCGGCCAGCAGCGAAGCAACGCAAAAGCCAAGAACGTCATCCTGCTTATTGGTGATGGCATGGGCCAGCAGGAAATCACGGCTGCGCGCAACTATCTGAAGGGGGCGGGCGGCCGCTTTGAGGGGCTTGACGAGCTGACTTCGGATGGCCTATACACTCACCACTCGATTAATAAAGACGGTTCTTTTAACTACGTTACGGATTCGGCTGCATCAGGCACTGCCTGGTCTACCGGTACCAAGACTTACAACGGTGCCATCGGAGTCGACCTAAAAGGCAAACCCCAAGAGAACCTGTTGGAAGTTGCCAAGAACGCTGGCATGCGCACAGGCAACGTCTCTACTGCCGAGATTCAGGACGCAACTCCTGCAGTAATGGGCGCCCACGCCACCGACCGGTCCTACTACTCTCCGACTGGACCCAAGCCTGCTAAGGGCGAGGACTTGCGCGAAAATGGCGGGATCGGGTCAATTTCTGAACAGCTAATCGATACTCGCGCCGACGTCACCATGGGTGGCGGCCGCAAGTATTTCGATTCGGTTGTTGCCAAAGATTCTGGAAACACCAATCCCTTCCTAAAGGGTGAAGCTAAGTATGACACCAAATGGAAGGCCGGTAAATCCGTCCTCGAAAATGCCAAGGACAACGGCTTCCAGGTAGCCGAAACCGCCGAGGACCTGGAAAAGATCTCTGAAGCGAATCAACAAAATCCGGTGCTTGGCCTATTTAGCCCCGGAAACATGGAAACTACCTTTGCCCCTTCCGAGGCCGTGAAAGGTGGAGCCACCGCAGAACCGCAAACCTGTAAAAAGCAGGAAATTGGTTCCGAACCAGAACTGAAGGCAATGACCGAAAAGGCCATTGACCTGCTGGACAAGCCGGACTCTGACAAGGGATTTTTCCTACAGGTAGAGTCCGCATCCATCGACAAGCGCGATCACGCCGCTGATGCTTGCGGGCAAATTGGCGAAACCGGCCGCCTCGACGAGGCCACCAAGGTTGCCTTGGACTTTGCTAAGGCTGACGGAAACACCCTGGTGGTAGTCACTGCAGATCACTCTCACACCAGCCAGGTAGTGCCTGATGGCGAGGATTCGGTAGCCTTCGCAACGCGCTTGCGCACGGAGGAAGGCTCGACTATGACTGTGGCCTACGGAACGCAGCCGACTACTGATTCGTCAATGCAACACACCGGAGCCCAGCTCCGCATTGGCGCCTACGGTCCCGGTGAGGAAAACGTCATTGGTCAAACAGATCAGACTGACACATTCTTTACTATCAAGAACGCTCTTGGTCTAGGTGAACAGGGCGCTGCCAATGACCTGGTGAAGAAACCTGCAGAGGCCCAGAATGTGCAGGATACGTGCTACAAGATAGATAAGGACGGCAAGGTAGTTGCCCCGAAACCGGGCGAATGCGCCCAGTATGGCGAGTCCGGGCCAGGCCGGTCAACTGACAAGGCGAAGAACGTCATTGTCTTCATTGGCGATGGCATGGGCGACAGCGAGATCACTTCTGCTCGCAACTACCTGTACGGCGCCAACGGGCGTCTGCCAGGACTAGACAATCTGAAGTACACCGGGTCTTACACGCACTTCTCGCTCAATCCTCAAACCGGTAAACCTAACTATGTAACCGACTCTGCGGCCTCTTCTACTGCTTGGAATACCGGCACTAAGACCTACAACGGAGCCATTGGCGTTGACATGTTGGGCAAGCCTGTTCCTAACCTTCTCGAGAACGCGAAGGCTCGCGGTATGAAGACCGGCAACGTTTCCACAGCCGAGATTGAAGATGCTACTCCTGCGGGGGCTGCTACTCACGCCCTCAACCGGAAGTGCTACGGCCCCGAGATGGACAAGAACAAGCAGGCTTGCCAGGGCGAGAAGTTCAAGAAGCAGTTCCGCGAGAATGGGGGACTGGGATCCATCGCAGAGCAGCTCGTTGATGTGCGCGCCGATGTCACTTTGGGCGGCGGAGCGAAGGCCTTCGCCCAGAAGGTGCAGGTATCCGGAAAGTTTGGCGGCTCTACCCAGTGGACTAAGGGCAAGTCTGTGCTAGACAATGCCAAGGCAAACGGGTACACCGTGGTCACTGATGCGGCAGGACTGGAGTCGGTAAAGAAAGCTGACCAGGATGCTCCGGTTTTGGGGCTATTCTCTGAAGGTAACATGCCACGCCAATTCCTGCGCACTACCCCTACCGCTGATGGGGCCGAGGGCGAAGCGAAGGCCTGCCAGGTAAATCCGGAGCGCAGTGATTCGGTGCCCACTTTGGCGGCGATGACCACTAAGGCTATGGATCTTCTGCAGAATAAGAACGGCTTCTTCATGCAGGTAGAGGGCGCCTCGATCGACAAGTCCGACCACGATGCGGATGCTTGTGGGCAGATTGGTGAACTGGACGATCTGGACCAGGCTATTCAGGCTGCCCAGAAGTGGGTAAGCCAGTCGGGCGAACCCACCTTGATCGTTGCCACTGCAGATCACGCACACACCAGCCAGATCACTAGCGACCAAGACCGCACCGCGGGTCTAACCACGAGGCTGCTAACTGCTGATGGTGCTCCGATGGTAATCAACTACGCCAACGCGCCTACCAATGGTGAGGACGCTCTGGGCGGACAAAACCACACCGGCTCCCAGTTGCGAATTGCAGCTTCTGGTCCCGGCGCCCAGAACGTTATCGGACGCACTGACCAGACAGACCTGTTCTTCACTGTGCTGAATGCACTCCCAGAAAACAAGGATGCGAAGCCCTCTGAACCGAGTCAGCCTACTGAGCCTACTGAGCCTACTGAGCCGAGCGCAGAGCCTGGCTCCGACAAGGACCACTCTACGGAATCTAAGCCGGCGGAAGGTGACAAGGGTAAGACCACTGCCGCCTCTGGTAAGGCGGGGAACTCCTCCACAAGTTCTCTGGCACGTACCGGCGTGCCTGCCATCTCGCTGCTACTGATTGCTGGTGGGGCTGTTGCCGCAGGTGTAGGCGCAATGCGGTATAAGAAGAATATGTAACTGCTACTAGAACACAAAAGCGGTGAGGCCTTGCCTCACCGCTTTTTTGTACGTTGGGGTATAAAATATCTGCCATGAAGGCTAGTCATTTACCGTTTGTTTTTATCCCAGTAGGCACCATGCATTTCGTAAAACCGGAAGTATTTGATGGTATTATCCCGGATTTCATTCCCGGTGATAAACGATTCTGGACTTACGCCTCTGGCGTCTTGGAGCTAGCCTGCGCTGCTGGACTCATGCATCCAAAGACTCGCAAGGCTGCCGGTCTTTTGTCAGCCGGGGTGCTTGCGGGCGTATGGCCGGCAAACTTCCAGATGGCTTGGGACTGGCGCAACGAACCTTGGCAGAAGCAAGTGATCTCTATCGGGCGGCTGCCACTGCAGATCCCCATGATCAAGGCTGCCTTGGAAGCCTACAAGGGAAACTAATACTCCAGCTCAGCTATCTCCTGTAGAAGCTGCCGCTTCAAGGTAGGGGAGGCCCACGACATTGCTACGGCATCCTTACAACGCTCGATCAGGAACTGCTTGTCAACCCCTGCCTCCAAGAGGTATTGGAAGTTTTCCCCGATGTAACCGCCGAAGTATGCCGGGTCGTCTGAATTGATGCTTACGCGCACGCCCTGACCTACTAGCTGTTTGATCTCGGCAACCTTTCCGCCCTCTGAAATCCAAGAATTAGAGATGGGGCAGGAGGTAAGGCCAATACCGGCCTTGGCAACGTATTTTACGAGCGATTCGTCTTCGACAATGTTGGTGCCGTGGTCGATCCTGGCAGTCCCAATCTGGTTAATAGCCTGGCCAATGTGTTC
Source organism: Actinomyces sp. UMB0138 (assembly GCF_002849225.1). Lineage (GTDB taxonomy): Bacteria > Bacillota > Negativicutes > Veillonellales > Veillonellaceae > Veillonella > Veillonella parvula_H. Next base: position 832,331 of record NZ_PKMC01000001.1, on the reverse strand, counting down.
AATGGAGTGAGGGATGTCCACATCGCAGTGGCAGGTAAGCAGGTAACCGTCTTTGCGGGCGCGGGCAAAGACGGCCTCAAAGTTTGCCGGAGGATTGCCGTTTTCGTCAGAATCCAGTCCGACCCCCATGATCCAGTGCGCGTAGGGTAGGGATTCCAGCAGGGTCGCCATGGCATATTCGGGTTGGAAATCCCGAAGAAAACACATAATCAAGGTGCTTACGATGCCCAGGTTTGCTTCAGCGTCTATCTGTGCGCGGCGGATGCCACTGATTACGGTGTGGAAAGAAATTCCGCGGCTGGTGTGTGCCTGCGGGTCAAAGAACATTTCCACGTAGCGAACATTCTGGGAAGCTGCCTTGGTTAGGTAGGCGGTGGCGAGGTCATAAAAGTCTGCTTCGGTGCGCAGGACGTCCATGCCGTCGTAATAGGCGGCTAAGAATGACGGCAAGTCGGTGAAATCGTAGGAGTCACGGACTTGCTGTGGGGTTTGTTGATCAAGCGTTATTCCGTTTCGCTCGGCCAGAGCGAATTTTAGTTCGGGTTCTAGAGTTCCCTCGATGTGTACGTGTAATTCCACTTTGGGGAGGGAAGATACGAATTCACTTAGTTCCATTTTGGTCCTTTAGTCGGAGTTATTGGAACTAGCTTAAACACTTTTTGGGCCGCACGCAGGCGCGGCCCAAAATGAATATTAAAGTGTCTTAGCGCGGAACGCGATCAGACTTGATGCACTTGGTGCATACGTTGATGCGTTTCGGGGTACCGTTCACAACGGCGCGCACGCGCTGAATGTTCGGGTTCCAACGGCGGTTGGTGCGCACGTGAGAGTGCGAAACGGACTTCCCGAAGCCGGGTCCCTTGCCGCAGATTTCGCAGGTAGCAGCCACGGTTTCTCCTTACAATTAATGGCCGACAGTGGAAAAAGTTCGCTAAAGCTTTTAGCAACTTGTCTAGAATAACTGATTTTACTGCTGCCTCCAAACCTCCGCGGTCATTTGTCGCCTGTTTCACGTCGGAGTGTCTTCTGGTGCGATGTAACCCTCGTGAGGCCCCAGCTTTTGCAATACTTAAGGTGTGTTTCAAATAAGTGGGCAGACGCAGATCGATGGGCCGGCTTTACGCGCGCTATGGCAGCGTGTGTTAGGCGGACTCAAGGAGCGGATGGAGCAGCCCGAGTTTTCGCGCGCTCTGGGGACGGCTCAGGCAGTTGCTTCGTTAGGAGGCGCATATGAGGCCGTATCGCAACTGCCTGCTGAAGCAGACGTGTCTTGGTGGGGAGCGGAATTTGCTGCCGCCTGCGCATCTTTTGCGGAAGGGCGCCTAGGGGTAGCTATTGCCGCAGGTATGCAGAGAGCGAGCGTGAACCTACCGCGAGTGCTACGGCCCGTGGATTTTGCGGATTTCCTACTGCATTTTTTCGAGGGCGTAACGGACTCGCTTGCGAATGTGTCTACGCCCTCGTGGATTGGGCAGATCTGCGAGTCACTCGAGGATCGCGATGACTATTTGAGCATTGACCAGGTGGTGTTTCTTCTGGCGCTGACATTGCTCTATCCTGTAGAAGAGTTTGCCGATCCCGGTGAAGCGTTGGCAGCAGTTGTAGCCGCAGAACTGTCCAAGGTCTACAGTGACGATATTCGCTCTGACACCCTTCCGGAGGACCCGGTGGCGGCCCGCTTGGCCAAGACTACGCTGGCGGATTCACTCGATATTTTTGAGACAAGCGCTGCCTGGTCTGACGTGAGTCCAAAGGCGTTGCAGGATACGCGGGCACGGATAGATGGTTACGGTGGCAAAGCGGCATGGAGTGCGCCGGAGGAGCTACTGGGCGAATCGATTATGCGCTCTGCGGTATGGCATTCCAGTGCGCTAGTGCCCCTTGACGTGCAAACCGCCGACGTTACAATCCGCTACCTGCAACGACGGCGCGGGGTGGAGACTGCCTCGAACGTTATTCAGCTCCGGCCCAACTCGCTCACCCAGCTAAGGATGGCGTTCGTGGCATGCATAGAGGCCCCCGGTATCGCTCAGCAAGTTGCCAAGGCGGGTGCAACGGTGGTGCTTAACGCCTCCTCGACGCACGCTTTAGCTAGGGCAGAATTGACCGCGCTAGCCGGTGGAGCCGCCGCGGTTACCTATCTGTGTGGATCTGCCAGGGCCCGCGAATTTGCGGCGAGCCGGGCCCGCAACGATGAACGAGTACACGTGGCCGGGGTGCGCAATGATCTTGACGTGTTGTCCTTCTTGGAAGCGGGAAGTTCCCCGCAGGCCCGCTCGCTCGCGGATTTAGAGGCGGTTGTAGCCGACACGGTAGCTTCCCTGCCGCCCTCATGGTCGACCTCGGAATTGGAAGAAGTGCAGGTGGATACAACCCGCCCTTTGCGCCTCTTGGCAGCCAGTAAGGACGGTCCTATCGAGATCGCTAACTATGAGGCGGCATTAGGAACGGACCTGCAGATAATCTACGGTGGGCAGGCAGGGCAGTCCCTGATTGGAGGCATTCAGTGACGGTCACCGCGCAGACGCCGCTAAACCGAATCTTCGCTGATGCCCTGGTGAAGAAATTCGTAAAGCTAAATATTGAAACTGCCGGGCAGGTCCTGGCGCATTTTCCGTTCAGGTATCAGCACAAAGGCGAACTGAGGGCCATGGCCACGCTGGAAGTGGGCGCGGACGTGACAGTGTACGGGAAAGTGATATCGGCTCTATCTCGTAAAGCCCGCAGCGGCCGGGCAATATTGAACGTGCAGGTAACTGATGGTACTTCCACCATCGGCCTAACTTTTTTTGGGCGGCATGTGCGCGCCCTCAGCGGGCACCAGCGCCGCTTGAAGGAGGGCGCAACTGGCTTTTTCTCAGGGAAAGTCAGCGTGTACCGCAATCAGTTGCAGCTGACCTATCCGAGCTATGTGTTAGATGACGACGAGCAACTGGCCGCATTCGACCAGGAAACTCCGATCCCGATTTATCACACCACTGCAAAGCTGAAGAATGAACAGATTATTGAAGCAGTGAAGATGATATTGGGGACTATAGATCCTGCCTCGTACCCGGATCTTATTCCGCCGGGCAGCCATACCCCATTTGTCCGCTTCGAGGCCATAAAGAAGCTGCACCTACCCGCGACTGATAGCGACGTGGAAGCAGCGACGGAACAGATGCGCTACGAAGAGGCCATGCTGACTCAGACCGCGCTTTTGCAGATGAGGGCGAAGTCGCGAGCTGGGAAAGCCCCCAAGTGCGCGCGCCACCGTGGTGGGCTGCGGGAAAAGCTTGAGCAATCACTGCCATTTACTCTCACGGAGGGACAAAGGAATGCCCTGAAGCAGATAGATAAAGACATGGGCCAGGGGGTGGCCATGTCTAGACTCGTCCAAGGTGACGTGGGATCAGGAAAGACGATCGTGGCTCTGCTGGCGATGGTCACCGCGGTCGAGAATAGCTATCAAGCTGCTCTTCTTGCCCCCACAGAGATCTTGGCAGAACAGCATTATGCCTCATTGCGTTCCACCCTCGGGACGCTAGCTGAGGACGAACTAGTGGGCCCTGCCGGCGGGGGAGTGCCGGTGTTCCTCTTGACCGGAAACATGAAGACGGCAAGAAAACGCGAAGTGCTGGCCCGCCTTGCATCATCGGAACCGGCCATAGTCGTGGGCACTCACGCCCTACTATCCGAGGGCGTGCAACTGCCTTACCTGGGACTAGCAGTAGTGGACGAACAACACCGCTTCGGAGTGGAACAACGCGACAAAATCCGCGCGAGCGCGCTGACTAGCCCGCACATGCTGGTCACTACCGCCACGCCCATACCCAGGACACTCGCAATGACCGTTTTTGGCGACCTGGACGTGACCACAATAAAGGAGCTTCCAAAGGGGCGTAAGCCCGTGCAGACGTTCGTAGTGCCCAAGCAGAACTCAGTGTGGATGGAACGACTGTGGCAGCGCAGCAGAGAAGAAATCAATAAGGGGGGCAGAGTCTTTGTAGTCTGCCCGTCGATTGAAAGTGACGACGAGATAGCCTCAGTTACCCAAACAATAGCGGACTTGGGGCAGAATCCCTCCCTCAAGGACATTCCGGCTGCCAGCTTGCACGGAAAGATGTCCGGTCCCAAAAAAGATGCAGTCATGGAATCTTTCACTGCCGGGAAAGTAGGGCTGCTAGTGTCCACCACCGTGATTGAAGTGGGAGTAGACGTTCCCGATGCCACTATGATGGTCATCCTCGACGCAGACCGTTTCGGCTTGTCGCAGCTTCACCAGCTACGCGGACGCGTGGGGCGCGGAAACAAGGCTGCCGTTTGCATGGCGGTTACCGGCGCGCAGCCACAGTCACTGGCGGGCCAGCGGCTAGAAGCCTTCGCCTCTACAACCGACGGATTCAAACTCTCTGAATACGACCTCTCTCTGCGTTCATCCGGCAACGTGCTGGGAGCAGCCCAGTCCGGAGCAACCAGCTCACTGAAATTCCTAGACGTGATAAAAGATACCGATGTGATTGAGGAGGCTCGAAGTAACGCCAAAGTACTAATAGAATCAGACCCTACCTTGGCTAAATATCCGAATCTTGCAGCTGCAATAAAGGCCCAGCTCGAGAACATGGCATTTTTGGAGAAGAACTAACGATGACCCGAATAATCGCAGGAAGCGCGAAAGGGCGCAAACTAGCCGTCCCTCAAAAAGGTACCCGCCCCACCTCGGAGCGAGTTCGGGAAGCTATCTTTTCGAAACTAGAACACTACGACGCGCTCGCGGGGGTCACCGTCCTCGACCTCTATGCAGGTACCGGGGCGTTAGGGCTAGAAGCGCTGTCCAGGGGAGCTCTAAGGGCCGCCCTCGTCGATAAGTCTCAGCGGGCATGCGACCTAATCCGCCAGAACGTGCGGGCTACCGACTTTAGAGCCAACGCGCGGGTATATCCCACCAGTGCCGCCGGGTTTTTAGAAAATGACGAGGACATGTGGGATCTAGTTTTCATTGACCCTCCCTACGACGTGACAAACGAGCAGATCGGACAACTATTAGAAAGTCTGCTTCCCAAGCTGCGTCCGGCAGCCGTCGTGGTATTAGAGAGGGCGAAGCGAGACGGTGAGCCGCCCCTTCCAGAAGGGCTAGATCTGATCACTCAGAAGAACTATGGTGACACGACCGTTTACTACGCCGATACCGCGCCAATGCCGCAAAAGGAGACGGATAACGGTTAAGGTGTACCTATGAGTACCGCAGTATATCCAGGCTCTTTCGACCCGCCCACGCTGGGGCATACAAACCTGGTTCGGCGAGCTGCGCCGCTATTTGATCACCTGTACGTGGCAATTGCTCATAACACCGCCAAGAAGTCCCTGTTCAGCACCGACGAGCGGGTGGAACTTTTTGCGCAGGCAGTGGCCGACATACCCAACGTCAGCGTGATTAGTACGAGTGGCCTCATTGTGCACACGGCCGAACAGCTGGGGGCCGAGGTGCTGATAAAGGGGGTGCGCGGCATGGTCGACGTAGAAAACGAGGTGACGCAGGCCCGTCTCAACAAAGAAATTGGTGGCATTGAAACTCTTCTACTTCCCTCCGAGGCACGCTACACCTGCGTCTCTTCTTCCGCGGTAAAGGAAATTGCGAGTTTCGGTGGCGACTTTTCGTCGTTAGTGCCTGAAAATGTATACAAGAAGATGAAACAGCTGGAGGAGACATGGCCAACGAGGAAGTAGACACTCAAACGGATCAGGTAGAAAATCTGGAAGGGGTCGAGGAACAGTACGCGCCCTCGGACGTGATCGCTGTACTGGATCGGCTCAGCGAACTCATCGCCTCAGGTAAATCTCTTCCTCTGTCCGCGTCTGTGCTGGTAAATCAGGCGGAAGCGCTGGAATTGTTGCACAATGCTCGGGAAGCTCTGCCGTACGATCTGGTGCAAGCTGACGGCATTGTCCAGGATGCGTCGAAGGTGTTGGACCAGGCAGATGCTGAAGCGGCTGCCACCATCGCGGACGCGAATTCGCAGGCAGAACAAACCAAGTTAGAAGCTGACGACTACGCGAAGCAGACGCGGAGCGAGGCGGACCAGCAGGCACAGACCGCTGTGTCCGAGGCCGAAGAGCGTTCTCAGCAGATCCTTGCCGACGCTCACTCAGAATCTGAAAAGATTGCGGCTTCTGCGCGCGCACAGGCCGAAGATCTGGTGAATCGGGCGAAAGCCCGCGCCAGTGAACTGGTAGCTAAGGAGACGGTGGTTGCGCAGGCACAGGCCAAGGCGCAGTCCATCGTCAGTGAGGCACAAAATAAAGCTGGTAAGCTCGCAGGCGATGCAGACCGCTATGTGGATTCCAAGCTGGCAGAGTTCGAAGAACTGCTGCAGCAGATCATGCGGCAGACCCACGGGGGCCGCCAGTCCCTGTCTCGTAAAGGACGTTAGATGAGTACTGATTTCGAAGATGGACTAAATGTTTCTCTTCGGGAGCTTCCTACCCAGGTAGGTTCTACCATTGGGATTGACCTGTCGGTTTCGGTTCCTGAAGATCTAGGAACAGAAGTGCTGAAGGTGCCGCAGGAGCCTAATCTGGAGTTAGCGGTGCGACTGACTGCTTTGGAAGATGGGATCCTTGCCCACGTCGAGGGCGACACCCGGGTAACGGGCGAATGTTCCAGGTGCTTAGATCCGGTCACCCTCGATGTCTCAATCGACGCTGACCAGATGTTCTTCTATGAGGATCATTTGAAGAAGCTGGTCGCGGAGGGCGACGAGGAGGCGGCTTCGATGCCTACGGTGGGTGCCGACGAAGTGGCGCTAGATGAGGTAGTCCGTGACGCGATCATTGCCGATCTTCCTTTTGCGCCTCTGTGTAAGCCAGAATGCCCGGGACTTTGCCCTGAATGCGGCATTAGGCTAGCCGACAATCCCGGTCATGAACACCAGAATGTGGACCCCAGGTGGGCCTCTTTAGCAGCGTTGAAGGACAAGCTCGAAAGTGAATAGTCAAACCCCGGATGTACGCAGGCTTACAGAGGCCTGGGGGATAAGTATCGATCCAGACCTGCTGGTTCTGGCCCTGACTCACCGCTCGTTTGCCAACGAAGAGGGCGGCTTGCCCACTAACGAGAGGCTCGAATTTCTAGGTGACTCGGTGCTTTCTATTGTGGTAACCGAAAAGCTGTATCGCGACTATCCGGGTCACCCTGAGGGGCACTTGGCGAAGATGCGCGCCGCTACGGTATCTCAGCCGGCGCTTGCAGCAGTCGCCCGCAAGATCGATCTGGGACCTTACATCCTTCTAGGCAAAGGTGAGGATTCTTCCGGGGGCCGCAACAAGGACTCCATACTCTCTGACACTGTAGAGGCTCTAATTGGTGCCACGTATTTGACCCATAAGCTCGAGAAGACGCGCAAGGTGGTCGAAGACCTACTTGCCGATCTTCTGGATCAGGTGGTCCAGCGTGGCATAGGCATGGATTGGAAGACGACGCTTCAGGAACTCGCCGCCGCGCTAGAGCTTTCCTCCCCGGTCTACGAGTCGACCTCTACAGGCCCCGATCATGCGCGGGTATTCACTGCGCAGGCCCTGGTCGATGGCCAGGTGGTGGCTAGTGGAACTGCCTCTTCGAAGAAGCTCGCTCAGCACGAAGCAGCAAGGGCAGCGGTCGAGGAACTGCAAAAGCGCTATGACATCCACACCCCACTGGGGTTCGACGTGGATGTAGAGGCGGTGCGAAAGGAAGTAAATGCCAGAACTGCCAGAGGTTGAGGTAGTTCGGGCCGGTTTAGCTGAGCATACTTCTAATTTTTTGATTGAAGACGCCGCTATCAGGCACCCGCGCACGGCCAGGCACACGGTAGGTGGGCCGCAGGCGCTAGAAAGATCGCTTAGAGGGCGGGCCATCTTGGGATGGGCTGTGCGGGGAAAATACTTGTGGGCGTTACTGGATGATGACACGGCGTTAGTAGTGCATTTGGGTATGTCAGGGCAGATGCTGGTGCGTCCTTCGGATGCTCCGCCCTCCAAGCATGAACGGGCGACGCTGACTAGTGGTGGCCGTTCCCTGCGGTTTGTAGATCAGCGCACCTTCGGATACCTCCGCGCTGATCAGTTAGTAGGTGACCGAGCGGGAGTGCCAGCGGGGCGGGGAGATGCAGATGGAAGACTGCCTGCCTGCGTGAGCCACGTTGGGCGCGACGTGTTAGACCCCCACCTCGACATGGCCTCGGTTTGCCGCCAGGTGCAGAGCTCGGCAAGAGCAGTGAAAGCTATTTTACTTGATCAAACCGTAGTTTCGGGTGTTGGAAACATCTACGCTGACGAGGCGCTGTGGGCTGCGCAGGTGCATCCGCTGCGCCGTGGCAATGAATTGTCGAAGCCGAAGATTGAGCAGATCTACGGTGCTTGCCGCTTGGTGATGGAGCGGGCGCTGACTCAAGGGGGGACTTCTTTCGATTCTCTCTATGTGAACGTCAATGGTGAATCTGGCTATTTTTCTAGATCACTGTCCGCGTATGGACGAGTTGGGAGGCCCTGCGAGCGATGCGGTACGCCGATGCGCAAAGTGGTAGTGGCGGGGCGTTCCTCCACGGTGTGCGTAAAATGTCAGAAGGTGCCGCGCGGGAGTCTAGCGGCGCATAAAGGTTAGGATATTTGGTATGGAAGAGCATAAGAATATTCGCGTAATGATTGTTGATGACCACGAGATCGTGCGTCGTGGTATTGCTGAAATCGTGGACCGCGCAGATGGCTTGGAAGTGGTCGCGGAAGCAGGATCTGTCGAGGACGCAGTCCGCCGTGCGGATCTTGTACGCCCGGATATTATTTTGGTTGATCTGCAGCTTCCAGATGGAACTGGTATCGACGTGATGAATCGCCTGAAGGAACTGTGCCCCGATACGCACCCGATTGTCCTTACTTCGTTCGATGACGACGATGCCTTGGCCGAGTCTCTGGAGGCGGGAGCCCGTGCCTACATTCTGAAGACTGTTCGCGGTGCAGAGATCACAGACGTGATCCGTGCGGTTGCATCTGGGCGCGTGCTGCTGGACGAACGTACAGTTACCAGGCGAAGGGCCGATTCTGGGGATCCCACGGCGAATCTGACCCCTTCCGAACGCAAAGTATTAGAACTAATTGGTGATGGTCTGTCTAACCGCGAGATCGGCGAGAAGCTGGGTGTTGCCGAGAAGACCGTGAAGAACCATATTACGTCGTTGCTGGCGAAGATGGGGTTGCAGCGCCGAACCCAGGTAGCGGCGTGGGTTGCCGGCCAGCGAGCGCAAGCCTGGAGGAACAACTAAGCAATTGGGTGGACCGGCCGGTCCACCCAATTTTTATTTAAGGGGTACTTGCCACTCCATCAATGTGCCCTTGTGGGTTGGACGGGCGCCGATGGAGAAGTTGCCCCCATGCCGGCGCGCGCGAGCGGCAAGGTTATCGAGACCTGATCTTCTCGTGTTGGATCGATCCAGTCCGGCTCCGTCATCAGTAACTTCGATACGGACGCGGCCCTCCTGTAGACGGCTAGAGACATCTATGCGCGCCATTACCGAGGACGCATGCGCGTGGCGGGCAGCATTCGACAGTCCTTCTCGGACTACCGCCACTACGTCGTCGGCAATGTCAGAGCCAACCTGGTCATCGATCATTTGGATCAATTCTTCTTCAGCTATGTCGTCTCCGGTGAGCTCGGTATTGTCGGCGACGATGATTAGCGAGGGAGCGAATCCAAGAAGGGTGCGCGCTAGCGAGGATTCGCGACGCAGCCGTTCTACTAGTACGACGCCTGCATCAGGTTCTCGAAGGTTGTGAACGATGGCCCGAATTTGTTTTACAGAATCGTCTACGGATGCCAGCGCCTTTTCGAGTACCTCGATCGTTGCTTTGTCGTCTCGGTTGCCTGCGGCTATTGCGTGTTTTGCCCCGTCAATCTGCATGCCGGTGGCGAACAGCTGTTGAATCGCCAGATCGTGCAGGTCGCGACCGATCCGAGAGCGCTCATCTAGCAGGGTAGCGATATCTTCGCTGTGACGTGCCGAGGCCAGTTCTAGTGCGAGGGCGGCCTGCGCGGATACGGATTCGGCCAGGTCTAGTTCGGCCTGAGTGAATTCTGGGTGTCCGGGCCGCCGAAGGAGGAGGAGCACTCCGGTAGCGCTTCCTCGAGCTAGTAGGGGAGCATAGAGTGCTGGTCCCCATTTCGAAAGCTCTGGTACGCGCATAGTTTGTGCTCTGCGCATGGAATCGACCACCAGGCCAGCTCCTTCGCGCAGGACGGACATTGCCCTTCCTTCTTCTGGAAAGCGCAGCCCAATGAGGCCTTGGGCGCCGTCGCCATCGGCGATCTCACAAGCGTATACGTCTCCGACGGAAGGCAAGATCAGCAAGGCGGTGTCTGCCTCGGCTACTTCGCGAACTCTGCGAGCAATGGCTTCCAGTGCCTCTTCCTCGTCGGTGCCTTCCAGGAGCATTGTGGTAAGGGACTGGGATACCTTTATCCATTTTTCGCGTTTGCGAGCATCCTGATAGAGGCGCGCATTTTCGATTGCTACGGCAGCGACTGCCGCCAACCCTAAAATCACCTTAAGATCGTCGTCACTGAAGTCATTGTCGTCACTGATCAAATAGAGACGCCCGATGATTTGCTCGTGCATCGACACTGGCACGCACATTAGGGACTGGGCCTGGGGCCAGATTGAGTTGAACAGCTCGTTGTCTGGTCCAAGGATCACCCCGTGCCCGTGAGCAAGCCCGATCTGCTGTTCTGCCTTTGAAAGTAAGGACTGTTGGGAGGGAATATCGAGGCCATCAATGCCGGAGTGGTATATCCGGGCTAGATCGCCACGGTTATCAAGCATGGTCATAGACCCGCAGGAGGCATTAACTAGCTGGCATGCTTTGTTAACGAAGTCCTGCATGACGCCGGGAACTGCGAGGCGTCCCGCCAGGTCTAAAAATGCGCTCAGCAACGACATGTCTTTATGCAGTCGTTCAGTTTCCATATGCATATTCCTCCTGGCATGCCGCCCATGCATAGTCTTCGTTATTAGCCAGCAATTCCTGGTGGCGCCCGCGTGCTACTACCTTAGCGGCGCCTCCGTCCGTGGCCATCATAAGCACTTCGTCTGCGGCTCCTAATGCAGACAGGCGGTGGGTGACAACAAGTACTCCCTTGTCTGATTGGGAAGTAAGCATCTCGGTGAGGATCTTGTCTGCCGTAGCGGGGTCGATGTGTTCACCGGGCTCGTCAAGGAGCATCAGCGGAGCAGTGGCTGCTAGAGCCCTGGCTATCAGGATGCGGCGTCTCTCGCCACCAGAAATTGTAGTGCCGCCCGAACCAATTACTGTGTCTAGTCCCTCCGGGAGAGACCGGGCCCACTCGCCGATTCCAGCGCGATCCAATAGGTCGTAGGCTTCTGTTTCAGTTACGTCACCGCGGGCGACACGGATGTTCTCCAAAACAGTGGTTTCGAAGATATGTGCGTCCTCCGCCGTCACCGTAATGGCCTTAGAGGCATTCTGTCGCGACAGAGAGCTTACCGGCACTCCGTCTATTTCTACGGTCCCAGATTTTGGCTCGAGGAGGCCAGCGAGTGTAAATAGCAGGGTTGACTTCCCGATTCCGGATGGCCCTACTATCGCTGTGCGCGAAGAGGGCGTAAGCGTGAGGTTGATGCCAGTGGCAATGGTGGGGCCTCCTGGCCACCCAATGGCAAGATCCGTTGCTTTCAAGACATTGGATTTCACCTGGATGGTCGAATCTTTTTCAGTATCTTGTTCCCCGTCCAAAAGGCTGATGATGCGTTTGGCCGCACCCGCAGAAGAGATGAGTTGCACCGTGGCAGGTCCTAGCAGAGCAGTACCTTCAAACGCGGACAGTGGGGTTAATACGACGACAGCTAGTCCCACAGGGGAGAGGGTAGAGACATGCATTGCCCAGGTCCCAAAGATGATCGCGCCGATGACCGAGAGCGAGGTGGCAACGTCATTCATTGCGCTCGCCCACCCATTGGGGTAGGCAGCTTGATTCTTTGCCTTTGTGAGCGCTTCATCTGTCTTGACAAAGTGAGCGTCCATGGCATCTGTCCTGCCTAAAACGGCGAGTTCTGCAGCCCCATCTAGCATGGTCATAGCAGACACCGACATCTCGGTTCTGGAAATCTGATTTGCCAGTTCGGCCCGGCGGGTTGCGCGGGCACTTAGCAGCGGGGAGACAAAGCCGGACAGCAATAAGCAGATGGCAAGTACAACCGCACAGGCGGGATCTAGGAGGGCGATCCCTAGGCAGGTGCATACTCCGACTACCAGCGCTACGGCTGTGGGGAGCAGAGACTTCACTACGAAGTCACCTACCGCGTCCACGTCGGCTCCGGTGCGGGCTAGCAGGTCGCCGCGTTTGATACCGGCTACTTTCGAGGTTGAAGATTCAGCCAAGCGCTCGTATACGCCGGAGCGGAGGGATCCCATCCCGGACAGCGCTACCCAGTGGGAACTCAATCGTTCCAGGTAGCGCAGTACAGCTCTGGAGATGCCGAACAGGCGAACTGCGGTGGCAGCTACAGAAAGAGTCAGTACCGGAGGCATCTGAGATGCCCGGGCAATTAGCCATGCTGAGGTAGCGCCTAAAGCTACTGCCGCGCCCAATCCTAGGGAACCGAACAGCACTGATAGGGCGAACCATTTCTTGTCTATCTTCAGAAGCCGTAGGGATTTCCTAAGAGCGCGTGCCTCATCTTTTTCTAAAAAAATCATTTCTGCTCCACTGCTCGTTCGTCTAGGAAACCGTATTCTTCAAGCGGGACACTGCTAGCGCCGGAAACCGGGTTGGCAAGCGCATCCTTATCTGCTTCGGTCATCTTGCCGGAGGAGACTTCGATGAGTTGGTCGGCAAGTTTTAGCAGGGGGATGCGGTGGGCTATTAGGAGGATCGTTTTGCCCTGAGCTTTTAGTTCTTCTACTGCGGCCGTTACCTGGGCTTCAAGGTGGGCGTCCAAGTGGGCGGTCGGCTCGTCCAATATCACGAGCTGCTCTTTCCCTAAGAGAGCACGGGTGAGGGCGAGGCGCTGGCGTTGACCAACGGAGAGTCCTACCCCTCCCTGTCCGATAGGAGTGGCCCACCCCTCTTCGGCCTGTGCCACAACCTTGTCGAAGCCGGTTGCCTTGGCTGCTTTAGCTAATGGTCCGGTAGCAACTCCGTCGGGGCAAAGAGCATGTGCTCGCTGCGCATCGTCGCAGATATTTTCCAGAATCGTTCCGGGTAGTAGAACAGGGCTTTGGGGCACCCAGGTAATTTGCTGTCGCCAGCTATCCATGTCGACATTTGGCAGAGCGAGGGTGCTGCCCGAATGGACGAGGCTAATCTGCCCTCTTTCGAATTGCTGTAGCCCTAGGAGAGCCATAACCGTGGTGGATTTGCCCACCCCTGACGGGCCAACTAGGGCGCTCATAGAGCCCGGCTGCAAAGTAAAATGTAGGTCTTTTGGAGCCCACATGCCGCGGGCGGCAACTGAGAGCGACGAGGCCTCAATGGTGGTGTGCTCCAATGCGGGGGCGGGGATAGTCCCTTCCTTTGGCGTGGGTGCCTCCAGTACTGCGAAGGCAGACTGTGCTGCGGCAAGCCCGTTTGAGGAGGCGTGGAATTGCTTTCCTACTTCCCGCAGCGGGAGGTAGACCTCGGGGGCGAGCATAATTACCGCTAGCGCGGGGGCCAGTTCGATGTTTCCGTATACGAGGCGGAAGCCAGTTTCGACCGCTACGAGTGCTACCGAGAGAGTAGCTAGGAACTCTAGTACGCCACCCGAGAGGAAAGCTACCGAGAGAGTGCGCATGGTCGTGCGGGCATAGTTGTCGCCCAGCCTGCGCACTTCCCGAATGGGACCACGCTCGCGACCCAGGGCCTTCAGGGTCGTAAGACCAGAGATAAGATCCAGTAGCTCGCGACCTAACTGCTGCATCGAAGCCAGACGGCGGTTGGAAGCCTCTTGGGTCAACTTACCAATGAGGATCATGAAGATAGGAATCAAAGGAATAGTTATTACTGCCACGATCGCCGAAAGCCAGTCCAGCCAAAGCATCACTGCGAGGGCTGCTGGAGTCACGGTACAGGTCAAAACCAACTGCGGCAGATAGTTTACGAAGTACGGCCCTAGATCATCTAGAGCGCGGGTTAGCAAGGTGACCGTGTCTGCTCCCTTGCGGGCCTGCCAGCGAGGCCCTAATTGCATCGCTTTGCGAAGTACTTGGTGGCGTAGCTCCACGATGGTTTTCGTAGCGGCTTTGTGGGCTTGGGATTCACGCACGAACATGACGAGGGCGCGTGCCACCGCTACTCCTGCCAAAATCCACACCAGATGTATAACTTGCCCCAGGTGCATCCCATCGGTAATAACGGGACTGATGATCCAGGCGATCAACACATCCTGGGCGATCACCAGGAGAGCGGTGAGGAAACCGAGCCCGGCGATAAGTGCGATGTATGAGCGAGCTGATTTCGCGTATCTAATTAGACGTGGATCAAATGGTTTCACGGGCCTTAGGCTTTCATACTTTTCTGAAGTTTTGCTATTAGACGCAACTGGAGGGGCCACGGTCGTGGCCCCTCCAGCTAAGTCAGTTCGGACTAGCCAACTAGGAAGTTAGCTCCTGAACGAACCTTGTCCCATACAACGCCGGGGTTGGACGAGACATCATCAATAGAGATCCGGTCCCGGAACTTCCAGTAGCTCCAGCAGGTGTATCCCAGCACAATCGGTACCAAGATGACCGCAACGATAGACATCACGATCAGGGTGGAGTTAGTGGAGGAGGCCTGCTCGATCGTTAGGTTGAAGGCCGGGTCGATGCTGGACTTCATTACCGACGGGAACATCGAGGCGAATACCCACGCCACTGCGCTGGCAATGCCAACACCAGAGCAGATGAAGGCTAGGCCGTTACGGTCGATGAAGGCAAAGAATGCCGAGGCGATGAACGCCAGAGCGGCGATCACTAGCGGGATCCAGCCGAAGAGCTTCTGCGAAGAGTAGGCGAACTGGCCCCACAGTGCAAACACTGCAACCAGTGCGACTGCCACGATGGTGGCCTTCTTAGACAGAGCCTTGAAGCGGTCGAACACGATGCCGGTGGTCTTCAGCTGACCGTACAGGGTCGCATGTGCGAACCACACCGCAGCGAGCATTAGGCCGCCAAGGATGGTGTACGGAGTGAGAAGCGAGAAGAAGCCGCCGGTCAAGTTGTGAACGTGGGTCTGTAGTAGAGCCGGGGTCACATCTGCCGGGTTTACACCGACGAGCGGATTCTTCGGATCCACAACCTGGATCTTCATGCCCTGGATCAGATTTGCGAAGGCAACGCCGAAGAGGATCGGTACGAGCCAGGCTGCAACCACGTGCATTACGTCCCAGCGTGCCCTCCACTTTTCGGAAGCAACCTTTGCGCGCCATTCAACGGCAGAGATGCGCAGAATGAGGCAGACCAGAATGAGGAAGAGTGCCAGGTACATACCCGAGAACATCGTTGCATACCACTCGGGGAATGCTGCGAAGGTAGCGCCGCCAGCGGTCAGAAGCCATACTTCGTTGGCGTCCCAAACCGGCCCAACAGTGCGAATAACCTGGGTGCGTTCCTTGTCGTTCTTGGCCACGAACGGGAGAGTCATCCCAATTCCTAGCGAGAACCCTTCGAGGAACAGGTAGCCAGTCCAGAGGACGGCGATAAGGATAAACCAGAGAACCTGTAGAAATGTCATTTTTTGTCCCTCAAATCCTTAGTACGCGAACGATAGCGACTTGTCGTCGGCGTGTTCGGCGTGCTCTTCAGACTCCTTAGGAGTGTGCACGCCTTCCTTCGCGTAGCGGACCATTAGCAGGAACCAAACCACACCGAGTGCACCGTAAAGAACGGTGAACAGAATCATGGTTAGCAGTACCTGCACGGCCGGAACAGCGCCAGAAACGCCATACTGGGTGAGCATCCACACCTGGCCAACAGGGTCGGCGAGGTTGTTCGGGAATACGACGAAGGGCTGGCGACCAATTTCGGTGAAGATCCAGCCGAAGGCGATGCCTAGTAGAGGCATCGGCATCATGGCCAGGCCGAACTTGGAGAGCGCGGTCGAAGTGGTTACCTTGCCCTTGCGGGTGGCGTACAGGCCGATGATTGCGAACAGTACCGACAGCAGACCAAAACCGATCATTGCGCGGAACGACCAGAAAGTAGCCATAACCGGCGGGGTGACCTTATCGACTCCGTAGTCGCCAGCGTAGGCTTCGTTCAAGTTGTTCATGCCCTGAACTTCGGTCGAGGGCGTGTTGCCCGACAGGATCGAAGCAATGGACGGGATCTCGCCAATATGGGTGATTCCCTTGCCGTCCTTACCGCATTCGTTGCCGAAAGCGGCAATGGTGAACGGGGCGTGTGACTGCGTCGAGCAGATGGCTTCTGCGGCGGCCATCTTGGTGGGCTGTTCGGCAACCATGTGAACGCCCTCGGCGTGACCGGTGATAGCGGTCAGAATGCCCGAGATGAGCATCAGCATCAAACCAAAGCGAACAATGGGATGCCAGATGTTCTTAGATTCAGCCAGTGCCTCGGAACGGCCATCACCAGCGGCGGGGTGAACCTCAGAGGAGTTAGTGCCAGCTACCGAAGAGCCGGTAGTGGTTGCGCCGGTCGTCTTTGCGGCTTCTACCTCGGTTACTGCGGCGGAGGTAGTTGCTCCGGTGCGAGCGGTCCGCACCATCCACCACATTGCTACGCCTGCGATAAGCCCGGCGCTAAGCAGCCACGAGGTAGTCAGAACGTGAACCCACGCGAGCCACAGGGTGGGATTGAAGACAACCTTCAAGAAACCAGAAGTGCCGTCCAGTTCGGCGCGCCCGGTTTCGGGGTTGAACACAGCCCCAACCGGGTGCTGCATCCAGGAGTTAGCGCCGATAATCCACAGTGCAGAGGTGTTGACACCGAGAGCGGCGAGCCAAATCATGGCGGTGTGAGCCTTCTTAGAGAGGCGTCCCCAACCGAAGATCCACAAACCGATGAAGGTGGATTCTAGGAAGAAGGAGAGCAGGGCTTCCACTGCCAGGGGAGCGCCGAAGATGTCTCCGACGTAACGGGAATATTCAGACCAGTTCATGCCGAACTGGAATTCCTGCACGATACCGGTGGAGACACCGAGCGCGAAGTTGATTAGGAAAAGTTTGCCAAATAGCCGCGTCGCCTTCAGCCAGTAATCTTTACCGGTGCGTACCCACATGGTCTGCATGCAGGCGACGAATAAAGATAGACCGATGGTGAGCGGAACCAAAATGAAGTGGTAGACGGTAGTAATACCGAACTGCCACCGCGCCAGAGTGAGCGCATCTAGCGCTGTCGGGGCGACAGACATTTTCTATGCCTTTCCGCTTGAATGGGTAGATCTATTGATACTTGCGTTGTCTATCGGTAGGTAATTGCACCCACTTGATGACAACCATGTCATTAAGATACTAAACAACTGTTTAGAATTCATAGAAATCGCCAGCGTTTTGATGCTTTTTCTGCGGGTTAGCTCTAGTTACCACCTGATTGTTTTTCGCATCACTAGTATCACTTAATCCTTAACCTGCTTCCTGTGGAATAATGGAACAAGTTGCCGAGCTGCGCATCCCAAGCTCGGTGGCTTTCTCCGGCCCGCGGGCCGTTGTTAGAAAGCGTGAAAGACTTCCGCGCCAAGGCGCGAGACGGGACGGCAGATGCGTGCCAGTCCGCAAAATAAAGGAATATCTAGTGTCTAAATCAACTGAACAGTCGACGGTGGCACCCGCACCGGCCGCCACGTTGCTTTTCCAAGCTCCCGATCTGGCGAACGCAGTGCCCGCTCCAGTGCAACAGAGCGCAGGACCTGAAAACGAGAAGCATTCTGACAAGAAGTCCAAGGGGACGAAGTCTGCGAAAAAGGGTGACGAGCAGGCTTCGAAGAAGAAGTCTCGTTCTAATAAGAAGAATGAGTCGGCAAAGCCGGATTCTGACGCAGAAGAAGCAGGCGAGCAGAAATCCTCACGGAAGACGCGGAGGCGCCGCCGTAGTAGTGACTCAAAGCAGTCCAAGGCTGAAGCTGACAAGTCGCCCTCGAAAGAAGAGAACGAGGATGCCGAAGAAGAATCCTCTTCTAGGCGGCGGCGCCGCCGTAGGCGATCAGCTGGGGCGGACGATTCGGTAGCTTCGACTGAAGAAGTAATGAACGAAGTCACCGCCCTCAAGGGGTCGACTCGTCTGGAAGCTAAGAAGCAGCGTCGCCGTGAGGGGAGAAGAGAGGGGCGCAAGCGCCACTCGATTACCGAGGCTGAGTTCCTTGCCAGGCGGGAGTCCGTAAAGCGCGACATGATAGTTCGCGAAGAGGACGGCCTCAACCAGATTGCGGTCCTCGAGGACGATCTGCTGGTCGAGCACTACGTTGCCTCGCACACGCAGGTGTCGATGGTCGGCTCAATCTTCCTGGGCCGAGTGCAAAACGTGTTGCCTTCGATGGAGGCTGCATTCGTTGACCTGGGACGCGGCCGTAACGCTGTTCTCTATGCTGGCGAGGTTAACTGGGACGGTCTGGGGATGGCAGGTAAGCCACGCAAGATCGAGCAGGCGCTAAAATCTGGCGACAAGATCATGGTGCAGGTCACTAAAGATCCGATTGGGCACAAGGGAGCCCGTTTGACCGCCCAAATCACCCTGGCGGGGCGCTACCTGGTCATGGTCCCGGGCGGCAACATGATGGGTATTTCCCGGAAGCTTCCGGGTTCCGAGAGGTCTAGGCTCAAATCGATTTTGAAGGACGTGGTTCCCAAAGGCAACGGCGTCATTGTCCGCACAGCCGCCGAGGGCGCAACCGAGGAGCAGATCCGTGCCGACATTGAGCGCCTGGCTAGCCAGTGGCAGTCAGTTCAGGACAAGTCAGCGAAGGCCACCAAGGCTCCGATGCTTTTGAAAGGTGAACCGGAACTAGCACTCCGGGTAGTCCGAGACATTTTCAACGAGGATTTCAACTCGCTTGTAGTCCAGGGCAAGGACGCGTACAAGTCGATTCACGATTACGTGAAGGAACTCAGTCCAGACTTGCTAGACCGGGTGCATCAGTGGGCGAAGAATGATGACATTTTTGCTGCCCACCGTATTGACGAACAGCTAGCCAAGGGCATGGACCGAAAAGTCTGGCTACCTTCGGGGGGCTACCTAATTATCGATCGCACCGAGGCGATGACGGTGATCGACGTTAACACCGGCAAGTACACCGGTGGCAAGCAGGGGACTCTAGAGGAAACAGTTACCAAGAACAATCTAGAGTCGGCTGAAGAGATCGTTCGGCAGCTGCGCCTGCGCGACATTGGCGGCATCATCGTCATCGACTTCGTGGACATGGTGCTTGAATCCAACAGGTCGCTGGTGCTCCGCCGACTCATCGAATGCTTGGGGCGGGATCGCACTCGCCACCAGGTAACTGAGGTAACCGCCCTCGGGCTGGTCCAAATGACCAGGAAAAGGGTGGGCCAAGGCCTGGTCGAAGCCTTCTCGACCCCATGTGAATGCTGCGATGGTCGCGGTTTCATAGTGCACCAGCATCCGGTTGAACGAGGCGAGACCAACGCTGCCGCCAACAAGAAAGATAAGAAGGCGGCGCAAAGGCGGAAGGAAGCGGCCAAACAAGGAGCCTCCTCTGAACGGGTCCACGAGGCCGACCAGAAGACGCGCGATACTCTAGCGGCTATTGCTAAGGCAGCCGAAAAGTCCCATGAAGGTCCCACCGAGTCCGAGGCGCGCATCCAGCGGGGGCAGGCTGAACAAAACAGCGCAGAGGCTACCGAAAATAGGCCGCCGAAGGAAAAACAGCCCAAGGAAGGTCACTCCAAGAGCAACCGCAAAGAAAAGCGGAATACACCACATTTGGAACTTCCCGAGGTAAAAAGCGCTAATAAGCGGAAACGCGCTGCGAAGATGGATATCTCCGATATTCAGCTTCCCGATCCGAAGTCGGGTGCGGAAGGGGAATCTAAAGAGGAAACTCCTAAACGGCGCCATCGCCGTCGTGCCGCAACTTCGGCCTCGGTGAAAACTGACTCCTCCAGCTCGACTAGTGGAGTCATGATTCGGTAGGCGTGATGTCGCATACAATCAGGTCAAGGTGGTTGCTCTAACGGGTATAAAACACGTAACCTTGATCGTCGGTGCGCACTTTGCGCGAGCAGCTTAGGTTGCTTTTAAAATTTGTCCATATCAACAAGAGGAATGAGTCTAACGTGGTCTACGCGATCGTCAAGGCCGGTGGCCGCCAGGAGAAGGTCTCCGTCGGAGACGTTATCGTCGTCGACCGGCTGGATGCAGCAGTAGGTGACGAGGTCACCTTCCAGCCCGTCATGATCGGCGATGGTGGCAAGGTCACCACCGATGCCTCCGCCCTGGAAAAGGCAACTGTCAAGGCAGAGGTCCTCGAGCCTACTAAGGGCCCGAAGATCAACATCATCAAGTACAAGAACAAGACGGGTTACCGCAAGCGTCAGGGCCACCGTCAGCCACTGACCGCGGTGAAGATCACCTCGATCGCCTGATCTTTACTACTAAGGAAGCGTGAAAATATGTCAACTAAGAAGGGTCTTAGTTCGTCCCGTAACGGCCGTGATTCGAACGCGCAGCACCTTGGTGTGAAGCGCTTCGGCGGTCAGACCGTGAACGCAGGCGAAATTCTGGTCCGCCAGCGCGGCACCCACTTCCACCCCGGCGTCAACGTCGGCCGTGGCAAGGATGACACCCTGTTCGCCCTGGCAGCTGGAGCCGTTGAATTCGGCACCCGTCACGGCCGCAAGGTTGTAAATATCGTCACTGCCTAGGTTTTAGGCTTTCAGTGGGGGCGGACGTTGTCCGCCCCCATTTTTGTATATCCTGGCTACTTGTAAGGAGTAACCAATGGCTAACTTTGTTGATCGAGTAACCCTCAGTGCTGCCGGTGGCAACGGCGGTCACGGCTGTGTCTCTATTCGCCGTGAAAAATATAAGCCGCTGGGCGGTCCCGACGGTGGCAACGGCGGTCACGGTGGTTCGGTGATTGCCCGCGTAGACATGGGTACGACCACGCTTTTGGACTTCCACCACCTGCCGCATCGGCGCGCAGAAAATGGCACTCCAGGTATGGGGGATATGCGTTCTGGCAAGAACGGAGCGGATCTAATCTTGCCGGTTCCGCAGGGAACCGTGATCAAGGATCAGGCCGGCAATGTGCTGGCCGATCTGTCTGCTGAAGGCCAGGAATACATGATCGCGTCTGGCGGTGCCGGCGGGCTAGGCAATAGTGCGCTTTCCTCGAAGAAACGCAAGGCGCCGGGGTTTGCGCTGCTAGGCGAACCGGGCAGCGAGGCGACAGTTGTCATGGAGCTCAAGTCTGTCGCCGACGTGGCGCTTGTAGGCTTCCCATCTAGTGGCAAGTCCTCGCTAATTGCTGCTTTGTCGGCTGCTCGCCCCAAGATCGCAGACTACCCCTTTACGACGCTGGTTCCGAATCTGGGGGTAGTAAAGGCCGATCAGTTCCGCTACACCATTGCGGACGTGCCGGGTCTTATTCCCGGAGCGTCGCAGGGCAAGGGCCTGGGTCTGGACTTCCTTCGCCATATTGAGCGGTGCTCGGTTATTGTGCACGTCCTGGATGCGATTGCCTTCGAGCCAGATCGCAACCCCGTAGATGACCTGCAAACTATCGAGGACGAGCTGTCTAACTACGAATCTGATCTAGACAAGCTGGAGGGCGTGATTCCTCTAGCGGAGCGCCCGCGCGTAGTCGTCCTCAACAAGGTCGATCTGCCTGATGGCAAAGACATGGCGGATCTGGTGCGCGAACAGCTAAAGCAGAGGGGATGGCCACTTTACGAAGTGTCGGCACTTTCTCATGAAGGGCTGCGCGAACTGTCTTTCGCCCTCGGCAAGCTTGTGGAAGAACAGAGGGCGAAGATGCCGGCAGAACCGGAAGTGCGGCAGGTGCTTCGGCCTGCCCCCGTAGGGGCGCCGAAGATTACGGTCACTAAGCATACTCGGGACGGAGAGCCGCTGTACCAGGTGCGCGGTCGCAACCCGGAGCGCTGGGTAATCCAAACAGACTTCGGTAACGATGAAGCGGTTGGATACTTGGCAGACAGGCTCAACGCAGCAGGAGTGGAAGATCTGCTGCTAGAAGCCGGGGCGCATGCCGGAGACACTGTAGTTATCGGTGATATAACCGATGGCGTCCTGTTCGATTGGGAACCCACGATGTCTACCGGAGCCGAATTGCTCGGCCGCCGCGGCGAAGACCTAAGGTTGGACCAACGCTCCCGCCCAACCAGGGAAGAAAAGCGCCGTGACTACTACTCGCGCATGGATGCAAAGGCTGCGGCTCGCTCTGAGCTGGCTGCCGAGAAGGAAGAGGGACTATGGACGGATCCCGACCTGTAGAAGCAATAGCTACTGCCAGAAGAATCGTTGTAAAACTAGGTTCTTCTTCGCTCACCCGCTCTGATGGCGGGCTAGACCTAAACCGGCTTGACCGGGTGGCAGCCTTAGTTGCCAGCCGGTGTAACCGGGGTGGGCAGGTAGTGATAGTGTCATCCGGTGCGGTAGCGGCCGGCATGACGCCACTGAGATACGCTCGCCGCCCTCGCGATCTGGCCGCGGTGCAGGCTTGTGCCGCCATGGGGCAGGGACTCTTGGTGGCGCGTTGGTCTGCTGCTTTCCAAGCCCACCACAAACTAGTTGCGCAGATCTTACTGACAGGCGATGACGTGATGCGCCGGTCTCATTACAAGAATGCCAAAGCCTCCTTCGAGAAGTTGTTGAGTCTTGGGGTAGTGCCGATCGTAAACGAAAACGATGCGGTTGCTACCGGCGAGATCCGTTTCGGCGACAACGACAGGTTGGCAGCACTGGTTGCCCAACTTGTTGATGCAGATCTTCTGGTATTGGCCACCGATGTGGACGGTCTTTACGACAAGCCGCCCTCACTTGAAGGAGCAAAACGGATCAAGACCGTCCGCAGTGCCAGCGATGTTGCCGGAGTGCGGGCGAGCGGGGCTGGCAAGGAGATCGGCACAGGGGGCATGGTCACCAAGCTACATGCCGCGACAATGGCCACGTCCTCGGGAATTGACACTCTGCTACTGGCCGCAGATGACCTTTCGCAAGGGCTGGCCGGGGCTGACGTAGGCACCTGGTTTAAGGGGTGTGGCAAGCGCCGCCCCTCTAGGGCGGACTGGATAGCGGACGCCGCCCGTGTGGCAGGTTCCGTAAAAATTGACGAGGGTGCAGCGCTAGCCGTAGGGAAAAAACATTCTTCGTTGTTAGCTGCTGGAGTGGTAGGTGTAGAAGGTACATTCCCCGCCGGCTCGGTGGTAGAAATGCGTTACCAGGACAGCGTCCTAGGCAGGGGAGTAGCTGGCTTCTCGTCGGTAGAAATCGAACAGATCAAAGGCCTAACCTCAGAAAAAATTGCGCAAATTGGAGAAGTGGCAAGACCTGTAGTCCACCGCGACGATATGTCGGTAAGAGCCACAGATGTAGAAGCAGCGGGATTCTAATATGAACGATCAAATAGTGCAGCGAGCACAGCTCGCACGTAAGGCGCAACGGCAGCTACGCAGCGCAACCACTGCGCAAAAGAACGCGGCCTTGAATGCAATCGCTGGCCAGCTTTTGCAAGACGCTGAAGAGGTGCTCCACGCAAATCGCCTAGATGTAAAAGCAGGCAAAGACAAGCAGATGAGCGCCGGACTGCTTGATCGCCTTACGTTAACCCAAGACCGCCTTGAAAATATTGCCGCCGCAGTGCGGCACGTAGCAACCCTGGCTGATCCCATCGGACAAATAGTTCGGGGAAGTCGACTACAGAATGGGTTGGACCTGACGCAGAGGCGGGTACCAATTGGGGTACTCGGCCTCATCTATGAAGCCCGCCCCAATGTGACTGTAGACGTGGCCGCATTGGCGCTGAAATCTTCCAATGCGGCGCTGCTACGAGGGGGCTCAGCTGCCCGCTACTCCAACATTGCCCTGATCCGGGTGATCGGGAAGGCTCTAGTTCGGACTGGATTCGATCCCAATCTGATTCAATCCCTAGATGACCTGGGTAGGGAAGGGGCGAAAGGATTGATGCTTGCTCGCGGCTCGATCGATCTGCTAATCCCTCGGGGCGGTAAATCCCTCATCCAGACAGTGGTACAAAACGCGAAGGTTCCGGTCATTGAAACTGGAACAGGCAATTGCCACATCTACGTTGACGCCAGTGCAGACATAGACCAGGCAGAGGCCGTGGTATTAGACGCAAAGACCTCTAGGGTGGGCGTGTGTAATGCCGCAGAAACCCTGGTGATCGACGAAAATGTTGGCGCCGAGGCAGTAATTAGGTTGTGCAGGAAGTTGCTGGAGGCGGGCGTGCGTCTGCACGCTGACCCGCAGGTGCGCGGACTTGTCCCACAAGCGTTGCAAGCCACTGAGAGCGATTGGGATACCGAATACCTGTCGTTGGATATGGCAGTGAAAATGGTATCTGGGCTAAAAGAAGCTGTTTCGTTTATTAGCGCGCACTCAACTGGCCACACAGAAGCGGTGCTGGCTACGGACGCGCGCGTAATAGAAGAATTCACCGAGCAGATAGATTCCGCCGCAATAGCAGTAAATGCTTCCACAAGATTTACTGATGGTGGGGAGCTTGGGCTCGGCGCCGAAATTGGTATCTCGACTCAAAAAATGCACGCGCGCGGTCCTATGGGGTTAGAGGAACTTACAACTACTACCTGGGTATATACCGGGCGGGGACATGTTAGGGGATAGCCCTTGCACTTTCGCGGTATCATTACCCCTAACTTTAGAGAGGAACGACAATGGCAGTGGGGCCAGGAACTAAATCTAAGCGAATTGGGATTATGGGCGGCACCTTCGATCCGATCCATAATGGACACTTGGTAGCTGCCTCTGAAGTGCAGGATGTCTTCAATTTGGACGAGGTAATATTCGTCCCCACCGCGACCCAGCCGTTTAAAAAGGGTAGGCGAGTGACACCCCCGGAGCATAGGTACCTGATGACGGTAATCGCTACCTCTGAAAACCCTCGCTTCACGGTATCTAGGGTAGATATTGATCGAGGAGGCACGACATATACGATCGATACTCTTCGCGACCTTCGTGAAGAACGCCCAGATGCCGAATTCTTCTTTATAACGGGCGCAGACGCACTGGCAAAGATCATGCAGTGGAAGGACCACGAAGAGATGTTTAAGCTGGCCCATTTTGTGGGGGTATCCAGGCCGGGGCATGAACTTCCTGAGGGCGTTGCCAATGACAATGTGATGAGCTTGCTGGAGGTGCCTGCTCTTGCTATTTCCTCAACTGACGTGCGCCAACGTGCCTCGAAGGGTTCGCCTATCTGGTATCTGGTTCCTGACGGGGTAGTGCGCTATGTAGACAAATACGATCTGTACCAGGATCTGTAAGCGGGATAAATCGCGGAAAAGTTCGTGTCTAATATGCCTTACCCCGGTTCCTAGATATGCTGTAACTGGGTGTTAGCCCTGACCTTTATAACCGAATTACCTTAGGAGCCCTGTGGCTGTTAGCGATACTGTCCTGTCCGCTGTCCACGTTGCCGCAAAAGCTGCGGCAGACAAACTTTCCGAAGATATTGTCGCAATTGATGTTTCTTCTAGATTGCCTTTTGCAGACGCATTCCTTCTTGCAAGTGCCGACACGGATAGGCAGGTCAAGGCTGTCGTGTCTGCGGTAGAAGATGAATTGCGCGAACTAGGCTTCTCTGTGCAGAGGCGGGAAGGCTTGGAGGCCGCTTCATGGGTGGCGGTAGAGGCCGATGGACTTATGGTCCATGTGTTCCAGCCCGAAGAACGTCACTACTACGGACTTGAACGACTGTGGAAAGACTGCCCGCGCATTGATATCTCGGCAGATATCCAAAGTATTCCTGCCGCGGTGACTGCATGAGCCAGATCGTCTTTCTGCGCCACGGTCAAACAGATTTCAACCTGCAACGGCGCTACCAAGGGCGAGTCGACATTCCCCTGAATCAGACGGGTGTCGAACAGGCTGAACGAGCAGGCGAGGCTCTAGCCCGCCAGTTCGCGTTTGAACGTATTATTTCGTCGCCACTATCTAGAGCTAAGCTCACTGCGCAAGCTGTTGCCAGCAGGCTCGGCTTGGATGTAGAAA
Source organism: Actinomyces sp. UMB0138 (assembly GCF_002849225.1). GTDB lineage: Bacteria > Bacillota > Negativicutes > Veillonellales > Veillonellaceae > Veillonella > Veillonella parvula_H. The sequence goes on along the minus strand of NZ_PKMC01000001.1, from coordinate 806,165 downwards.
CCGACCCGAGGCTGATTGAGCGTAGTTACGGGCAGGTTGAAGGGCGTACTTTCGACGATTTTAAGTTGGATTTTACTGCCGAATACGCCAGTTACAAGGTCTGTGGGGAATGCCCACAGTTGCAGATAGAACCACGATGCGAAGTAGCAGAGCGTTTCCGGGAGGTGGTGGCCGAAGTGACCGCTGATCTTGATGGAGCCGCGCTATTTGTTTCGCACGGTTCTGCAATAAGCCAGGGAATTGCTGGAGTGCTTCGCCTGGACGCATCGGTTTGGCAGGGCATCGGTGGGCCGGATAACTGTCACTGGTCGGTTCTGTCCTCTGGCACCCGCGCTCCGGGATGGCGTCTTACCGCCCATAACGTTGGAGTGTAGCCACAAACTCAAATCGTGAGCAGGGACACGCTATTTCGATTTGGTTTTTTCGCCCTCCGCCCGCTAAGCTTATGGAGTCCGAACGGGACAGCCCAAGGGGCTATGGCGCAGTTGGTAGCGCGCTTCCATGGCATGGAAGAGGTCGGGGGTTCGAATCCCCCTAGCTCCACAAACAACCCGCAGCTGAGGCTGCGGGTTTTATTATTATGGCCCCGTCTCGCCTGTCGAGAGGGAAAGCCGCTTGAAATCTTTGAATCTGGTATAAATTCCGCTAAATTCCAACGAAAAGCGGATTTGTAGGACCTTAGCCTGTTGCGCCGGACGGAGTGTGCGTTCGCTCATGTATTAATTTGCGCCAGTTTTTCGTGCGGCCCTGAATGAGGTTTCATTTTTCTTGCAATAGTGCCATTCTGTGGCTGCCTTGGCGGCCCCACAGCGTGGGTGGGGTTGCCAATTCGAAGAAACTTCTAAGAAGGAGTAAAAATTGGCTACTAAGAACATGTTCCGCCCTCGGCAAGTTGTTGCAGCCTCAGCTTTAGCCGCCATAACTGTCGCTTCGTTGAGTGCATGCTCCACTAAGGACGAGCAGACCGAGAATGCGCTAGGGGCGGCTTCCTCGCCGAGCGCACAAGATGGATCGGCGGGCAGCAAGGAAAAAACACAGACTCCTAAGAAGGATTCTCCGAAGCGCCAAGATAAGGATCAAAAGGATGAGGCGTCGACCCGCCCGCAGCAACTGCCGGGGTTGGCATATGCGGGACCAGTAGACGCGCCAGCTGAAGCGGAAGACAACCGTTCTCAGGGCACCGATGAACTGCCCCGAAACACTCAGCCGCAAACGCTGGTTCCTCGCCAGGAAGCAGAAGGTGGGGCACTCAATCCCGCTACCAAGGTGGGAGGCAGCTCCAGTCATGCCCAGCCTGTTGCGGTCACCCATCCCGGAAAGACCAAGCATGATCAGGTAGCAAAACCACATCCGACCTCGCCAGCTAAACCGGGCGCTGGAGAACAGACCCCAGATCCCACCCAGCCCAGTAATCCTGGTGGGGGAACCGGAGAGCCCGGCAGCGACGCGCAGGCAGCCCTGACAGAGGCCCTCGAAGCAGCCCGTACCTCGTACTCACAGGCCAAGAAACAGGCGGCCCAAGCCGAGGCAATCTTGCAGGGAGCGAACGCCCAGCTCAAACAGAAGCAGACAAAGCTTGCCGAAGTGAAAGCCAAACTGGAGGCAGCCAAGCAGAAGGTAGAACAGGTTGAAGAAAGAGTAGCCGCAAGTAGGACTGCAACGAAGAATGCTAATGCCGCGCTATTGAGGGCCCAAGTTGCTGCGAACAAGTCAGTAGAAGCAGCTCTCTTCCGACTCGAGGCGGTGAAAGCGGAAGTAAAGAAGGCTGTGGCCAATGTAGCTGAGGCAAAACACGTAGCACAATCGGCCCGTGCCGTTGCTCAGCAGAGGAAAGCTGCTGCCGAAGAAGCTAAGCAGGTGGTTGTTGATACTCAGGCGGCCTACGATTCCCTCGAAGCAGAAGTTCCAGAAGGCCAGAGCTGGCCAATCGGGGACTGGCGCAAAGTCTCTGTACATGACCGGGAAACCCTGATCGCACACATGCTAATGGAGAAGATAAATTCCTACCGCGAGAAGGCCGGGCTTCGTCCGCTAGTTGCCAACCATGCAGCTGATCATGCCTCAAGGACCTGGGCGCAGTTCATGGCACAAGAGGACAACCTGATCCACGCTAGTGACCTTATTAGCGGAATGGATCTGAAGTACATAGACGGACTGAAGTACATCCGCGCCGAGAACATAGCATGGGTCGGAGGGGGAAAGTGGCGCAGCCCGCTGGTGCTCGCCGACGAAGTATTCGATGCCTGGAAGAAGTCGGAGTGGCACAACAAGAACATGCTGCGGGACTGGTCCTACCAGGGACTGGGGGTAGCCACCACCAAGACTGGCGGTATCTATGTGGCGCACCGGCTCTACCCGGTCGGCGAACTGCCGGAGTCTGATTCCTACAAGGTCGCCTCGACCCGCCCGATCGTTGGGGTGGACGTGACTGGTGACATTACTTATGAAGGAGAGAAACTAGGAGATAATCCTGGTTACGTCGCTGGCAGCGAGAACCTGCCTACGGAAGACCCCGCTGGCTTCATCAACAATGCCACCAAGCAGGAACGCCTAGAAGAAGCCCAGGCAAAGGTGGATAAGGCTAAAGCTGAAGCCGAGAAGGCGCAGGCTGTGGCAGACAGTGCCTCTGCTTCCGCTGAGGAAGCAGAAAGCGCACAGGTGCAAGCTGAAGAAGCTTCCCAGCAGGCTCGCCAGCGTCAAGAGGTAGCTGAGACAGAAGTAGAAAAGGCTAAGGAGGAGGCGGCTGCGGACCCACAGGTTGAGGAAGCACAGCGGCAAAACGACGAGGCTGAAACCCGTCAGGCAGAAGCTGAAGAGGAACTAGACTCTGCCAAGCAAGAGGAAGCTGGCGTGGCGGAAGAGGTAGTTACCGCAGAAAGTGAAGAGCAACAAGCGCAAGATATTGCGCTGGCTGCGGCTGATAATGCGGAAAACGCGCAGAAAGCAGAACAGGCAGCTGCCAAGAAGGTAGCTGAAGCAGAACAGGCGCTGGAGGACTAGCGCAGCATCGGGACAAGTGAGGGGCAGTTATTACACTGCCCCTCACTTCTATATTTAGAGCAGATCAGAAAACCTAAACTGCGTAAAAGGCAAACCGGCTCTAGCGCTTTACGCCTAACATATAATGCATACGCGGGTGCCCCTCCATTCAGGGATGAGTGGAAAGAATAAAGCGGTAGGTCGCTACAGGGGAGCCAGCAGCCGGGAGAGAGGCAGAATGTTATTGGGAAGGCATATCCAAGAGTAGTTATGGCTCAAAGTCGAGCGTCAAACGGATTTTCTTAACTAGTTCTGAGCATGTTAACAATAAACAAAGGGTATTCTCTTTGGAGTTTCTTTACCGCTATGACCTAAAACCCACTGTCTCCAGTGAGTTAGGTGATAGATCAATACTGTTCCAAATCTAAAGAAAAGGACCTCAAGAATGTCTGAGGCAAAGAAAGCGCAGATAAAACAGGATAAATCTGACGTTGGTTATGACAAGGCGTTAAAGAATCGCCATGTTCAGATGATTGCTATTGGCGGCTCCATTGGCACCGGCCTATTCCTTGGTGCAGGAGGTCGTCTTGCGCAGGGCGGACCCGCCCTAGCTATTTCGTATGCCCTATGTGGCCTCTTCGCATTTATCATGGTTCGCGCTCTAGGGGAGCTCACCATTCACCGCCCATCTTCAGGCGCATTCGTGTCCTACGCGCGCGAATTCCTTGGAGAGAAGGCCGCCTATACAACTGGATGGCTCTTCTTCCTAGACTGGGCAGTGACTGTGATGGCAGATATTACCGCGGTTGCGCTCTACCTGCACTACTGGTCTGTGTTCGGGCATATCCCGCAATGGATCCTTGCGGCGATCGCATTGGCTGTGGTGTTTACTCTGAACATCTTCAGTGTGAAGTTCTTCGGAGAGTTTGAATTTTGGTTTGCAGCTATCAAGATTGCGGCAATCTTGGCGTTCATGATAATTGCTATCTGGGCGATCGTGACTGGTGCGCCAGTGGGCAATGAGCATGCGGGCCTCCATAACCTAACTGCAAATGGCGGTTTCTTCCCTATGGGCGTGCTGCCAATGTTTACTCTCTCGCTCGGCATCATCTTTGCCTTTGGCGGAACGGAAATGGTTGGTGTAGCAGCTGGTGAAGCTGCGGAGGCTCGCCACGTCCTCCCTAAGGCCATTAACTCTATGATTCTGCGTATCGCCTTCTTCTACGTGGGCTCTGTGGTGCTCATGACGCTGGTGTTGCCTTGGAACGCATATTCGAAGGAAGAGTCGCCATTCGTGACATTCTTTACCGGTATCGGCGTTCCCCATGCTGGTGACATTATGCAGGTCGTGGTTTTGACTGCAGCGCTCTCCTCGCTAAATGCTGGCCTCTACGCTACTGGGCGCACATTGCGTTCGATGGCAGTGGCGGGCGAAGCACCAAAGATTGCTGCCCGGCTCAACAAGCACAAAGTTCCGGCCGGCGGGATCGCGATTACCGCACTGCTAGGACTAATCGGCGTCCTTATCAACTATGTCTATCCGACCAACGCATTCGAGATCGTTATGAATCTGGCTGCTATCGGTATTGCCGGTACCTGGATTTCGGTCCTTGTTGCCCACTGGGTCTTTGTGCGCAAGGCAAATGCCGGGGAAATGGAGCGGCCGGACTACCGGTTGCCGTTGGCGCCCTGGTCAAACTTGGTAGCTATCGTATTCTTCGCCGGCGTGATCGTCTCGATGGCATTTGACACAGAGGGGATTGGCAGGCAGACCCTGTACATGTTCGTTGGCGTAGCTGTTGCGATGGTAATTGGTTGGTTCGCAGTGCGTAACCGTATCGATCCGGATCTTATGGACTCTATGCTTGATGAAGACATAGAGGAGCTTCCTAAGGAGTAGGCGTGCGTATTCAGGTTATCTACACTGGCGGCACCATCGGTATGGTGTCTTCTCCGAACGGGCTAGTGCCAGGGGCAGACCTCGAAGGTTGGTTGAAAAATCTGCTGGCTGGAACTGATCTGGAAGGAGTAGTACGCCTCACTGAGCTAGATAAGCTTATTGACTCCTCGAACGCGACCCCAGACGACTGGGAAGCAATCTTGGCCGCCCTCGACACGTACCGAGCCGATGCCTACGTCGTGCTGCATGGAACAGACACCATGAGCTACACCGCGGCAGCTCTGTCGTATGCGCGAGTCGGCAAGTCGGAGCCGGTGGTGATTACCGGTTCACAGCTACCTCTGGGAGCTCCAGGATCAGACGCGGGCAAGAACGTCATGGGGGCACTCACCGCCGCTTCCTCTGGCAAAGCGCAAGGAGTGAGCCTTTATTTCGGTGACCACCTACTTGGCGGTAATAGGGCAACGAAGGTTTCTTCGTGGGGATTCGAAGGATTCGCTACTCCTGCTGTGCCCCCATTGGCGATTGCGGGTGGGCCCTGGCACTGGAATAAGCCCGAAACAATCGCCCGGGAACAGGAATTCCCTTTCAAAAGCCGCGCCCCCTACAAACGGCACGACGTGGCTGTAATAGATCTGGTGCCGGGTATTACAGCAGAGAGGTTATCCGCACTCGTCACTCCCAAGCCTGAGGCCGTCATCGTCCGGGCCTTTGGGGTCGGCAACGCGCCCTCTAACGAACCCGGTTTCGTAGAGGTGCTGGGGGAGCTAGTGCGAGCGGGCGTGCCCGTAGTTATCGCTTCCCAGTGCGTCCAGGCAGAAGTCGTTCTAGGTGCATACGAAACTGGAGATGTGCTGGCAGCGGCGGGCTGTGTAGGTGCTGCAGATATGACCCTGGAAGCAACCTACGCGAAGCTGGTGTTCCTGCTAAGTCAAGGCTTGACTGGTAGGCAGATTGCCGAGTGGATGCGAAAGCCTATAGCTAGCGAGCTGTAAGCGCGAAACCATAAAGGGGCGGGAGGGGAAACCTTCCCGCCCTTAGCGCGCTCTAAATGGCAGTGGAGAAAAAACTGTAGCAGAGCTAACAGGTTGCTCGACATGAGCCCAACTCCACTGTTTCTGTTGGGCTATAAGAAGCAAAATCTGAAATTTTTGAAGCCCCCCTACCTTGGCACGCTCCAAAACTTTTTAGACAGTTGTGCATTACCTGCCTAATCCGCAAACTATTAACTGCCTAGAAGGCAGAGGATACGAGGATGGAAGGACGATGTGATGGAAAAAGTCAAAACAGCAACCGGTACTAGAAAAGATATTCGATCGATCGCCTACATAATGGCGTTCACCCTGGGCTTACTTCTAATCATTGCTGGTGCGGTCATGTCTACCCCCGTACCCGCAATTGTGGGAGCACTGCTGCTAGTTGCGTGTTCAGTAGCGGTCATGATCACTGAACCAGAAGCTCTAGACATCTACGCACAGGCTTACTCGGACTCGGAGGCGTACACCCGTCACTAGAGTTGAGACATAAAATATGCTCCCCGGATGGGGAGCATATTTTATGCCCTTTTACTTCTTACGACGTTGGGCACGGAAAGATTTCATGTACCTGCGCACTTCCGGAGCGACCGTGATCGGTTTCGGCCTGTGCGACTTGTCCGTGCTTGTAGAAGTGATGTTTTCGGTGACTTCCTCAGAAACAGCCTGCACCAACATGGCGTGTCGGATCCGGCGGTCCTGCTTATCCATCTGTTTCTTGGTTTGCCCCAGATTTCGCCACACCGATATTGCCATACCGATGATTACCAACGAGAAGGGGAGTGCGCCCATAATCGAGAGCGACTGCAGTGCAGCCAACCCGATGTCAGAAGACGAAGAGCTCAGAACGGCTGCAGTTACCGCGCCAGTCATAGCTGCCCAGGTCAGTCGTACCCAAAGGGAAGGATCAGGGTTGCCAGCGGTGGAAAGCATCGAAATGACGTAGGACCCGGAATCTGAGGACGTGACGAAGAAGATCACGATTACGATGATCGCCACGCCGCAAAGTAGCTGGGAGGCTGGCAGGTTCTCAAGAGACTGGAAGAACGCTGTATTAGCGTCAATCTTTCCGTCTGCACCTGCGAATGTAACGTCGCGGAACATCTGCTGGTAGAGCGCGTTACCCCCCATTATTGCGAACCACACGAAGGTGACAAGAGTGGGAGCTGCGATCGTGCCGATGATAAATTCCCGTACTGTCCTCCCTCTGGAAATTCGGGCGATGAAGACCCCGACGAAGGATGACCAGGCCATCCACCAACCCCAGTAGTAGGTGGTCCAGGATGCTAGCCATTCGGTGCCCTTTATGCCCTGGAAGGGGAAAGTTCTAAAGGACATGTTGATCAGGTTGCCAAAGTAGGTGCCAAGATCCTGGACGAACTCGTTGAGCAGGAATGTGGTGGGGCCTAGTGCGGCTACGGCAAAGGCGAGCAGCGCAGCAACGACCAGGTTGGTGTTCGATAGGAACTTGATGCCTGCGTCCAGCCCTGATGCTACAGAGAGAGCCGCGAGGGAGGAAATGATGATAACGAGGATGATTAGGATCGTTTTGGTGGCGTGGAATCCGGTCAGATATTCGATGCCTGCGGCCACCTGGTTTACGCCTAGGCCAAGCGAGGTGGAGATGCCGAGCACGGTACCGATTACCGCGACTGCATCTACCAGGTCGCCAAAGTGGCCTTTGACTCGCTTTTCGCCCAATACTGGTTCTAGAGTCCACCTGATTGACATGGGGCGGCCACGCCTGAAGCCTGCCCAGGCAATGGATAGGCCAACAATTGCGTAAATTGCCCACGGGTGCATGCCCCAGTGCAAGAATGAAGTGCCAATCGCTAGGCGAGCATGTTCGGCGTCACTCGTAGTAGTCCCCGGAGGGGGAGTCATGAAGTGTGACAGCGGCTCAGCTGCACCGTAGAAAACCAGACCGATGCCCATGCCTGCTGCGAAGAGCATGGCGAACCAGGAAATGGTGGAGTATTCGGGTTCCTCATCTTCCTTCCCCAGCTTCAAATCGCCGAACTTACTAAACGCCACGACGAGGGCGAAGATGACACACCCCGTGGCAACTAGTACGTAATACCAAGAAAATGAACCTACGATTTGGCTGGAAACGGTAGAAATGGCGCTCTCGAATTGCTCGGGGAACACGATCGCGCTGAGGACGAACAATACGAGGATGGCGACAGAGGGGTAGAAGACCCACTTAGAAACGCCGGCGACCGCATAATCGACCTTCTTTTTAGGCTTCTTTTTTGTAACTTCAGTTGAAGATGTCATTAACACTCTTTACTATTGGGGGCATTCACCTTCGTCAGTGTTTCATCAAAATTCGCTGTTGGCTAGTTTGCGTATGTGGGAGGGCGGGCAAATCCGGCTACACTAGCAGGGTGGCTCTAGATTCATTGGTGTTGATAAATCGGTTACCGAAAACCGATGGTCAGGGACTGGCGATGGCGGTCTCTGGGGGCATAGGTGCGGGCAAGTCTACGGTGTCGGCGACGCTTGCGGAGCTAGGGGCGCAGGTAGTCAGTGCTGACCAGATCTCACATGATTTAACTGCCGGCGATGGTGATGCACTACCTCCAATTCGAGCAGCTTTTGGTAGTGCGGTGTTTCGTGCCGATGGCAGCCTAGATCGACAGCAGCTAGCCAAACGGGTGTTCGGCGATGATGAGGCACGCGCCCGCCTGGAGAGAATTATGCACCCACTGATCCAGGCTCGTGCACGCTCATTCCTAGACGCAGTAGAGCCGGGCAAGGTGCGTGTATATGACATTCCTCTTTTAGTCGAGACCGGATTTGAGACTGATCTGGTGCTAATCGTGTGGGCTCCACTGCAGGTGCGAGTGCAACGTCTTATTGGTAGAGGTTTGAGTGAGGATGAAGCCCGCGCGCGTATGGCTGCGCAGGTTAGTGACACTGAGCGATTGCAGGTAGCAGACGTAGTAGTAAATAACTCTGGCAAACAAGAAGAAGTCCGCCGTGCCATCGAAGAGGTGCTTTGGCCAAGACTTCTTGAAAGGGCATGATGACCGACTTTCCAAAAGTTGAGCGCAAAGATAAACGTTTCGAGGTTATTAGCGAGTATTCGCCTTCGGGTGATCAGCCTACCGCGATCGCGGAGCTTGCTGAGCGGATCAACAATGGCGAGAAGGACATAGTCCTGCTTGGCGCGACGGGCACAGGCAAGTCAGCGACCGCTGCCTGGCTAATCGAACAGATTCAGCGTCCAACTTTGATCATGGAGCCGAACAAGACGCTGGCGGCCCAGCTCGCCGCCGAGTTTCGGGAACTGCTGCCTAACAATGCGGTCGAATACTTTGTGTCCTACTACGACTACTACCAGCCAGAAGCGTACGTGCCGCAAACCGATACCTATATCGAAAAGGATTCCTCGATTAATGACGAGGTGGAGAGGCTTCGACATTCGGCCACGAACTCGTTGCTGACCCGGCGCGATACTGTAGTGGTTTCTTCTGTGTCCTGCATCTACGGCCTGGGTACGCCGCAGGAATACGTGGCCCGAATGGTGGCCCTTGAAGTGGGCATGCAGATCGACCGCGACGTACTACTGCGCCAATTTGTCACCATGCAGTACCAGCGCAACGACATGTCTTTTACTCGGGGGACTTTCCGAGTCCGCGGGGACACAATCGAGATAATCCCAGTTTACGAAGAGCTGGCGATCCGCATCGAGATGTTTGGTGACGAGATTGAATCGTTGACTACGTTGCACCCACTTACAGGCAACGTGGTTCGTGAAGAGGAACAGGTCTTTATTTTCCCCGCCTCGCACTACGTGGCCGGCCCGGAGCGCATGGAACGTGCACTGGAGTCGATCGAGAAGGAACTGCAGGAGCGGCTGGCAGAGCTGGAACGCGAAGGCAAGTTGCTGGAAGCGCAAAGGCTCCGTATGCGAACTACCTACGACCTCGAGATGATGCGCGAAGTAGGGACCTGTGCGGGGATCGAAAACTACTCGAGGCACATAGATGGCCGCGGTCCCGGTACGCCACCGAACACGCTGCTTGACTATTTCCCAGATGATTTTGTGCTGATCATTGACGAGTCTCACGTCACCGTGCCGCAAATTGGAGCCATGTATGCGGGCGACATGTCCAGAAAGAGGACGCTGGTGGACTTCGGCTTCCGCTTGCCATCGGCGATGGATAACCGCCCGCTCAAGTGGGAAGAGTTCCTAGAGCGGATTGGGCAGACAGTCTACCTGTCAGCTACGCCCGGAAATTACGAATTAGAGAAGTCGGACGGAGTGGTGGAACAGATTATTCGTCCTACTGGGCTGGTTGATCCTAAGGTAGTCGTGAAGCCGACGGAGGGACAGATTGATGATTTACTGGGCGAGATACAGGCGCGAGTAGCCAAGGAAGAGCGAGTCCTAGTCACTACCCTGACCAAGAAAATGGCTGAAGACCTGACCGACTACTTCGCCGAACGAGGAGTGCGAGTCGAATACCTGCACTCGGACGTGGATACGCTGCGCCGCGTGGAATTGCTGCGAGAGCTGCGCCAAGGCAAATTTGATGTGCTGGTCGGCATCAACCTGCTGAGAGAGGGGTTGGACCTTCCGGAAGTGTCACTTGTGGCTATCTTGGATGCGGACAAGGAAGGGTTCTTGCGCTCTACTACCTCGCTAATTCAAACGATTGGCCGTGCGGCCCGAAACGTCTCTGGCGAGGTACACATGTACGCCGACAACATCACGGAATCGATGCGTTTTGCTATTGACGAGACAGAGCGGCGACGCGAAAAGCAGATGGCCTACAACAAGGAACACGGCATTGATCCGCAGCCTCTTCGCAAGAAGATCTCGGACGTTACCGATATGCTAGCCCGCGAGGACATAGACACTGAAGAACTACTGCAAGGACACTATCGGGGGGCCCGCTCGGGTCCGAGCCGAAAAGAAATTAGTGAGGCCGATCTATCCGTGCGTGCCCGCCTGGCTTCCGCCGCTGAGGGCGATCTATCTGGTTTGATAGAAGACCTGACGAAGCAGATGCACGCTGCCGCAGCGGAATTGCAATTCGAGGTTGCTGGGCGGCTGCGTGATGAAATAGCGGACCTAAAGAAGGAACTACGGCAGATGAAGGCAGCTAACTAGATGAAAGGGCTAACTTCCAGGCAGGCTGGTGAGCTAGCGCAGGCTGGGAAAGTAAACGTGGCGCACGTGACGACGTCGCGGCCTCTTCGCGAGATCGTCAAAGCGAATGTGTTTACGCTATTTAACGCCATTTTGGCGGCCTGCTTGGTAGTGGTGGTAGCGCTTAGGTCGTGGCCGGATGCGGTCTTTGGGCTGGTTCTTGTCACAAATGCGGCTACGGGTATTTTTACTGAATGGAGGGCGAAACGCACCCTGGACAAGGTCGCAATTTTGAATACCTCCCCGTTGATTGTTCTTCGCGACGGGCAGGAAACGCAGTTACGGCCAGATCAGATCGTGTTAGGAGACTGGCTGCGGCTAAAACGCGGCGACCAGATTCCTGCCGACGGGGTAGTTGAAGAAGCTCAAAGCTTTGCCTGCGACGAGTCGATCCTTACCGGTGAATCTAGAGCCCAGAAGAAAAAGAACGGCGATGAAGTGCTGTCAGGCGGGACCGTTACTGCAGGTAGTGCACTGGTTAGCGTGAAGGCCGTCGGAGATGATTCCTACGCTGCTCGGCTGGGTGCAGACGTGCGAAAATTTAAGCTTGCCACCTCCGAGATCGCAGACGGCATCAACCGGATTATTGTTCTTATTGGCCGGGCGATCCCCATCATGGTGCTCATCCTGGCGTGGTCACAAATCCACGTGGCCGGCGGATGGAACCGGGCGTTAGGCAACGGTGCCTGGCGAGGCGTAGTTATTGCGGTGATTGCCGGAATAGTGGGGATGATTCCACAGGGGCTCGTGTTGTTGACGTCGGTGAACTTTGCTACGGCCTCCCTAAAACTGGTGAAGAAAGGCGTGCTGGTGCAGCAGATGCCGGCCGTTGAAGTGCTCGCCCGTGTCGACACGCTCTGCCTGGATAAGACCGGCACTTTGACGAGTGGTCGGATCGAGCTAGGCGATATCGTGCCACTTTCAGGTGGTGGACGCCCACTTCATGCGTGGCAGGATCCGAAAGATCCCGCCAGGGCATTCGCCGATAGTGAGCCCGAGGCCGCACGAGCTTTGGCGGCGCTGGTAGCTGATCGCGTAAACGAAACGGCGCAGGCCATCGATGATGCTCTGGAGATAGGACCAGCTGAGGGCAAACTAGATCCCTTCGACTCGGGGCGGAAGTGGGCAAGCTTCACTACCCAGGGCGTCGCGTGGTATTTGGGCGCGCCAGAATTTATTGCGACCTCTGAACAAACTTTGCAAGCCGTTGAGCAGGCTGCAGAAAACGGTACAAGAGTACTGCTGCTGGTAAGAGCCGACGGGGAACACTCTGACCTTGCCCCTTCTGGAACCGACTGGGCTCTAATCGCGTGTGTAGAACAACTTCGCCCGGACGCAAACCGCACCTTGCAGTACTTTAGGCAGCAGGGTGTGCGTTCCCTGGTTATCTCGGGTGACAACCCAGTCACTGTAGCTGCGGTGGCAGCAAAGGCAGGCATGGAATCTCCGCGGGTAGGGGATGCTCGCGACCTTCCTAGCGATGTTGGCGAGATAAGCGAGGTACTAGAGAATATTGATGTGCTAGGGCGCGTTTTGCCAGAACAGAAGCAATCCATTGTGCAGGCCCTGCAGGCCACCGGCCACACCGTCGCCATGACAGGAGATGGGGTAAACGACGCGTTGGCGCTGAAGGAGGCTGACTTGGGAGTTGCCATGGGGTCTGGTGCTCCGGCTACCAAGGCTGCCGCGAAGATCGTGTTGTTGAACGGAGAGTTTTCTGCCTTGCCACCGGTTGTGGCCGAGGGTCGGCGAGTACTGGCGAATATGGAGAGGGTATCTTCACTGTTCTTGACGAAAACTGTCTACGCAACAATCATTGCAGCCCTGGTCAGTATTTTTACGATTCCGTATCCTTTCTTGCCGCGGCATCTGACGCTCATTAGCGTGTTCTTCATTGGGCTGCCGGCTTTTATTTTGGCTTTTTCGCCCACCAACCAGCGCTATCGCAGGGGTTTCTTGCGCCGCACGCTGTCAATCGCGCTGCCCAGTGGGGTTGTGGCGGCCGGATGTGTCTTCTTCGCATACTGGTGGACTGCCAGGGGAATACATGCCGGTAGAGCCGATGCTGCCACGGTCGCTACTATCACCCTGGCCCTGATATCGGCTACAGTTTTGGCTTTGGCTTCCAGACCCTTGTTGACCTGGCGGGGCCTGCTGGTGGGGGCTATGGTCGCAGCTGTCGTGGGTGTCATTGCTGTGCCAGATCTGCGATTCCTCTTCTCGTTAGCTTTCCCCGCCCGGCAGCTATGGGAAGTGGCTGCCATTGCGGGAACGGTTGGGGTGGTGCTCGTGTTGGTGGCAGCCAAGATGCGAAGTACCACATTAGGGCGTCAGCGTCGTCGTAGCTGACGCACGCCTTGTACACTTGAGGCGGAGGGGAGTACTTCCATAAACATTGGGGTCGTCATCACGGCGTAAGCCCGGTCCCATAGCCTTGCAGGCGGAAAGAGACCTCCGTGTATTTTTAGTACCGGAGGATAAATAGTTGGACGTACACATTCTTGGGTGGATAGGTCTGTCCGCCATGATCATCGGCATGATCATCTTCGATATTTTTGCCCATATTCGTACCCCACACGAACCCACCTTGAAAGAGGCAGCGCTTTGGTCTGCCATCTACGTCGGGTTGGGACTATCTTTCGCACTAATTGTGTGGGGCATCTGGGGTGGTTCCTTCGCGACTGAGTATTTGGCGGGATTCTTGACGGAGAAGTCTCTGTCGCTGGATAACCTCTTTGTTTTCATCATTATCATCACTGGGTTCAAGGTTCCCCGCCGGGATCAGCAGATAGTGCTGTTGTGGGGGATTGTTATTGCAATTCTTGCCAGGTTAGCGTTCATTTTGATGGGCGCGGTTATTATCAACCGCTTCGCGGCAGTGTTCTACCTTTTTGGCGCATTCTTGGCTTACACCGCGATCAATCAGGCGCGCGAGGGCGTGGGCTCCCTTGAAGAGGAACAGCAAGAAGAATACAAAGAGAATGCCCTAACTCGGTGGGCGCGCAAGATCTTCCCTGTCACCGATGGGTTCGTGGGGGATAAGTTCTTCCACCGCCACAGTGGCAAAACTTACCTGACTCCCATGCTGCTGTGTGTTGTTGCTATTGGCTCGGCCGACATCATGTTTGCGATGGATTCAATTCCAGCTATTTTCGGACTAACGAACGAGCCGTATCTGGTGTTTGCCACCAACGCGTTCTCTTTGCTGGGCTTGCGGCAGCTTTACTTCCTGATTGGTGGCCTTCTCGAGAGGCTAGTGTTCTTGCACTATGGGCTTGCGTTGATCCTTGGTTTCATCGCAGTGAAACTATTCCTCCACGCCCTGCACGAGGCACCAATATTTGGTTCTGAAACTTGGGCACAGGCCCTTCCTGAGCCGTCTATCACGTTCTCGATGGGCTACATCATAATTGTTATTGCGATAACTACAATCGTTTCTTTGTGGTATTCAAAGAAGCACGCAAAGTAAAGTTTTCCCCCTGCAATTGCAGGGGGAAAATCTGTTAATACGTCATCTCTAAGAGGTCGTGCACCATGGTGGGCCTGGTGCGGATGCCGTCATGCTGGAATTCATTGGTATGAAGTACCCGGATCCCTTGAATTTGGGAAGCGGTCTCGAGCGAGAGCGGGGCTGGCACGAACATGTCGTTCTGGTAGACCGCCGCAGCCACAGGGACTTGATTGGAGTTTAGGACTTCGGGTAGATAGGTGAGCGGGAAATCGGTTTGCTCTGCCAGTACATCCATTGCCCCTACAGTGCCCGCCATAGCGGGATCTTCGGTAAAAGCCTCCCGGTAGAAATGTTCCCCTGACAGGTAGAAGGGCTCTGCCGAGCTAGGATCAGTAGCGAAATTGGCTTGTGCTAGGCGCTGTGCTGACCACTGCGTTGCCTTCCCAGCAGCGGCAGGGCCCGCCCCGGCGTAGGTAAATTCGTGGATGAGCGCGTAAAGAGGCGCTGCCGCATTAGAGACCACTCCGGCAAGGTCAGTAAGGAACGAATAGCTGAGACGGCGCGAGGAGCCGCGGCTACCTGCGAAGGGATCTTCAAACAAATAGTGCAAGGAATCAAAGCCAGCAGTCATTCCCAAGCCCAGACCAGACATGCGGAGTCTGGGCACGGTCAGCTTCTCTCCGGTAGGAAGGTATTCGTCTACCTCGCTAATGTGCTGGGCAACCTGTCGGATCGTTTCGGCCGAGCCGGGGTATACGTCCTCGAACTGTTCGTTGCGGCGGATAGCCTGCGCGAAAGTAAGTTCGTAGATGTCATCTATGTGCCCCAGGTGTGGGAGGCCTCCGGTTATCGCGGCTCGCTCTATTCCCTCTGGGAAAAGGGAAAGATAGGCGGTGATGCAAAAACCGCCGAAGGACTGTCCTACCAGCGTCCATGGGGGCGCTCCAAGTGCTCTGCGCAAAGCTTCACAATCGGCAACAATGGAGTCTTGCCGGAAATGGCTCAAGTAGGCAGCGCCTTCCTCGGCAGAAAGCTCGGAAAGGTAGCGGGCATCTATTGGCGAGGACAGCCCGGTTCCGCGCTGATCAATCTGAATTACGCGGTAACGATCCAGAGCCCAATCCATCCACCCGGAAGCGGGGTTCGCCGGACGCATCCCCTTAGTGCCGGGTCCGCCTTGCAAATAGACCAAAAGAGGACGATCTTCGCCGCCTCGCCGTACAAATTCACGGGAGAAGAACGTGATTGTGCGCGGATCGCTTTCAGTGCGGAAATCAAGGGGTACCTCGAGCCAGCGTTCAATAATCTTATGCCCATGCATGACAAACTCATGAGTCTTCATCAGGACCTCCTTCTTGCCAACGTCTGTGCCAACGACGCACAAACCACTAGTTGTAATTGATGGAAAACAATGATTGGCACGGTAACCGCAGCGACCGTAGCCGTTGGGAAAATGATTGCTGCCATAGGAAGCCCGGTTGCAAGGGACTTCTTCGACCCACACATGAGCACAACTATACGATCTGCCAGCGGCATGCCCAGGGCATTTGCGCCGAACCAGGTTACCGCCAGCATCACAGCCAATATCAGGGCAGAAGCCAATATCAGAAACAGGACCTGCTTCAGCTGAATCTGCGCCCACAGCCCGCGGGCAGTAGCTCCCGCAACCGAAGAAGCCACAATTAGCAAGATGGTCGACTGGTCTACCCCTTTAGTAAGCCCCCTATGGGCGCGAAGCCACCCTCCGATCTTCGGCTGGAGTAGTTGCCCGGCTATGAAAGGCACGAGCAGTTGCAGAAAAATGTTTCCGATCGAACCTAAAGACACCCCTGAAGAAGTGCCCATGACAAGCATTACCAGCAGGGGAGTAATGACCATGCCAACAATGTTAGAGATGGTCGCCGAACACACTGCCGCCCCAATATTGCCTCGGGCAATAGAAACGAAGGCTACTGACGACTGCACTGTGGAAGGCAACAAGGTCAGGTAAAGAATCCCGGTGGCAAAAGTCTTCCCCAGCAGCGATAGCCAAAGTGGATAGGTAACGCAGCCCAAAATTGGGAAGATAACGAACGTCGCCACAGCTACAGAGCCCTGTACCTTGATGTTCTTCAGGCCAGCAATAACCTCCGCAGTAGACAGCCTTCCCCCATACAGGAAGAACAGCACCACCACCGCGAAGGTGCCAATCACCTCTAGGCCCGAGATAGCCCAGGAAGGAATCGGCACTAAGATGCCCAGGGCAAGGACAAGCAGAATTCCAATAATGAACGGATCCGCAAACGAAGAAAGAGCAGGCGGCAGCTTCCTCACTAGGCAAATATCCCGATAACAGGATTCCAAGTACGTGCGGTGCGCTTGGCTACGAAACCACCAACAAAGAACGGGTCTTCCGCAAGCAACTCAAGCGCCTCGCCCTCGGAAGCAGCATTGAGCAGAAGCACCGCACCGGGAGCTCCAGACCCCTCCAACGGTCCCGAAGCCACCACAATGTCCTTCTCAAAAAGCGACTGCAAGTGAGCCCGATGCTTGGGCCGCACCTCATCCATCTGCGCAGACTTCGATTCGTCGTAGAGATATTCAACTAAAACTTTCACTGCAGTACTTCCTATCGGTTGGAACTTCCCTTGCAAGTTTACGCGTGCACCCGACGGCTAGGGCCAGTTCATCATCGATTAGCTGACCGAAGAGCACCACGGCTATGCCGCCGGAAAACTCACCACTCAAGTATCGCCCCGGTAGGTACAAAGCGAAAGTAGAAGAGGTTCGCTCAAAGGCGAAGCAGCGCCTAAGAGGCGAGATTAGGCCACAGCACAGGTAGATTTGGAGGGTGAGTGAAAACCTGTTAGTACGTGGCGCCCGTCAGCACAATCTGAAAGGAGTAGATGTCGATCTGCCCCGCGATAGCCTAATCGTCTTCTCAGGACTATCCGGATCAGGCAAATCATCGCTGGCATTCGACACTATCTTCGCCGAAGGACAACGCCGGTATGTAGAATCCCTGTCCTCCTACGCGCGGCAATTCCTGGGGCAAATGGACAAACCCGACGTGGATTTCATTGAAGGCCTCTCGCCGGCAGTATCTATCGACCAGAAGTCAACCTCCAGGAACCCCCGCTCCACCGTAGGAACCATCACCGAGGTATACGACTACCTACGGCTCCTATTCGCTCGCGCCGGAGAACCACACTGCCCGCAATGCGGCCAAAGAATCGCCTCCCAATCACCCCAGCAAGTGGTAGATAAACTGCTGGAATACCCAGAAGGCACCAGATTCCAAGTCCTAGCCCCCGTAGTAAGAGGCCGCAAAGGCGAATACGCAGATGTCTTCGACGACATGCGCTCGCGGGGTTTCTCGCGCGTAAAAGTTGATGGCGAGATGATGCGTCTGGATAACCCGCCGACGCTCGAAAAGAAGCTCAAACACGACATTGAGGTTGTTGTAGACCGGATCGTGATGCGCGAGGGCGTGCGCGTTCGTCTAACAGATTCCGTCGAGACGGCGATGGAAATTGCCGAGGGACGCGTGTTTATTGAGTTCGTGCCTAAGACGGACGACGATCCGCACGGCATCAGAAAATTCTCCGAGCATAGGGCGTGCCCGAACGATCACGAACTAGTTCTGGACGAAATCGAACCGCGCACCTTCTCTTTCAATGCCCCATACGGCGCGTGTGAAGCTTGCGATGGCATCGGCTTCAAGCTCCAGGTAGATCCCGACCTGTTGGTACCTGATGAGGGTCTTAGTCTAGGCGAGGGCGCCGTGGCTATTTGGTCTGGATCTAACAAGTACTTCATGCGCCAACTTGAAGCATTAGGCAAAGAACTCGACTTCGACCTCGACACGCCTTGGAAGGATCTGCCAAAGAAGACCCGCAATGCGCTAATTAAAGGCAAAGATTACAAGGTCAAAGTGCGCTACAGAAACAGGTGGGGGCGCGAACGCGTCTACGCTTCCGGATTCGAGGGGGCCATCCACTATGTCGAGCGCAAACATGCTGAAACTGAATCCGATTCGCAGCGTGCCCGCTACGAGGAATATATGCGGGACGTCCCCTGCGCAAAGTGCGGAGGAAAGCGGCTGAAGCCAGAAGTGCTTGCAGTAACTATCGAGGGCAAGTCCATTGCCGACGTGACTGATATGTCAATTGAGCGGTCTTCTGAGTTCCTGTCTACTCTTCGCCTTGTGGGGTCCGCTCAGAAGATTGCTGGCCCCATTCTTACCGAGATAAAGGCCCGCCTGAACTTCCTCAACGACGTTGGCCTGTCCTACCTGACACTTTCCAGAGCAGCGGGAACGCTTTCCGGTGGGGAGGCGCAGCGCATTAGGCTGGCCACCCAGATTGGTTCGGGTCTGGTAGGCGTGCTGTATGTCTTGGACGAACCCTCCATTGGGTTACACCAACGAGACAATGCCCAGCTGATTCAAACCTTGCTTCGGCTGCGAGACTTGGGAAATACCCTAATCGTGGTAGAACACGACGAAGACACGATCCGAAACGCGGATTGGATTGTAGATATTGGTCCGGGCGCTGGTTCGGGCGGCGGCAAAGTCGTCTACTCCGGTCCTGTCAAAGGGATAGAAAAGGCGAAAGACTCGCTGACTGGCGATTACCTTGCGGGCAGACGGCAGATTGAAGTACCGGCACAGCGCCGCCCCTTCGATAAGCACGCAAAACTGTCGGTACACGGGGCACGCGAGAACAACCTGAAGAATATTGATGTGGATTTTCCCCTTGGACTATTCACCGCAGTGACTGGCGTGTCCGGATCAGGAAAATCAACTCTGGTGAACCAGATCCTGTATCAGTCCCTCGCTCGCACACTCAACAGAGCACGGACTGTGCCGGGGCGGCACAAGTCAATCACCGGCATGGAACAGCTAAAGAAGGTTGTGCACGTTGACCAGTCGCCGATCGGGCGCACCCCGAGGTCGAATCCTGCCACCTATACGGGGGTATGGGACAGCGTCCGCAAGCTCTTCGCCGAGACTCCCGAGGCTAAAGTGCGCGGCTACGGTCCGGGCAGATTCAGTTTTAACGTCAAGGGTGGGCGCTGTGAGGCCTGTAAGGGCGATGGCACCATCAAGATCGAGATGAATTTCCTGCCGGACGTATATGTCGCGTGCGAGACGTGCCATGGAGCTCGCTATAACCGAGAAACCCTCGAAATTCGCTACCGCGGCAAGACAGTCTCTGACGTTCTAGAGATGCCCATTTCGGAGGCAGTGGAATTCTTCAGCGCGATCCCAAGGATCAGCCGTTACCTGCAGACTCTGGTAGACGTCGGACTGGGGTATGTGAAGCTGGGACAGTCTGCAACCACTCTCTCTGGCGGCGAGGCACAACGCGTCAAGCTGGCTTCGGAATTGCACAAGCGTTCCAATGGCAAATCTGTGTACATTTTGGATGAGCCCACCACGGGGCTGCACCTAGAAGACATCAGAAAGCTTCTGTTAGTGCTACAGGGTCTTGTCGACAAGGGCAACACGGTTATCGTGATTGAGCACAACTTGGACGTCATCAAGTCGGCTGATTGGATAATTGACATCGGGCCCGAGGGCGGCGAGGGCGGCGGTACTATCGTTGCCACTGGTAGCCCCGAGGAGGTCGCGCAGAACGAAGATTCTTGGACGGGCAAGTACCTGAAGCCATTGTTGGCTTAAATGTAAAAGTGGCCGGCTTTTGCCGGCCACTTTTAGTTTTGGTGCTTAGCCCCGCTTTGCGCCCTCGTACATCTTGTCGATGACGTCTGCGAACCGGGCTAACACTTTCGCCCTCTTCACCTTTAGCGACGGGGTCAACAATCCGTTCTCTTCTGTGAAATCAGTGGGCAGCACCGTGAATTTACGGATTGATTCCGCCCTGGAGACGGCCTTGTTGGCGCGTTTTACAGCACGATCCAATGAAGCCAGCACATCCTTATCCTTGGCGGCCTCGACAACCTCCATATGGGTGAGCCCATGATTTTCGAGCCAACCAGGCAGCATTTCCGAATCCAAGGTGATCAGCGCCGAGATGAAATTGCGCTGGTCGCCAACCACTACTACCTGGGAGATTAGCGGGTGTCCGCGCAGGCGATCCTCTAGCACGGCAGGGGACACGTTCTTGCCGCCAGCGGTGACAATGATTTCCTTCTTACGGCCGGTAATAGTGACCCGTCCCTTTTCGTCAATGGAAGCTAGGTCGCCAGATTTGTACCAACCATCGGCAGTGAAGGCTTCTTTGGTGGCTTCGGGATTATTGCGATAGCCACGCATGATGCCCGGGCCTTTGGCTTCCAGTTCGCCGTCGTCAGAGAGCCGCACCTGGTTACATAGCAGGGGAGCGCCAACCGAACCGGTCTTATTAGTCTCCGGCATACAAACAGTGAGCGGGCCACCCATCTCGGTGGTGCCGTAGCCTTCCAATACCTCGATTCCGAGTCCTTGGAAGAAGTAGGAAAGTGTGGGCGAGAGGGGAGCCCCACCCGAGACGACCACTCGCAAGTTTCCGCCCAACAGCTCCGGAATCTTTGCCAGCAGCCGCCGGGCGACAGTAGCTGCCGCCCTCGTGGAAGCAGTGAGCGTATCTTCTTCTTCCTGCTTGGCGTAAGTTTCCAAGGTATGCGCAGCCCAGCGGAACATCTTGAGCTTCATACCGCTGCCCGCCTTCGCATCGGCAGCGTTGTAGACCTTCTCTAGAACCCTGGGGACCACCAGTAGGGAGGTGGGGCGGAACGTCGTCATGTCGCCCAACAGGTTCTTGATAGAAGAGGAATGTCCAATCACCCCATGTCCCGCAAGCGAGGTGAAGTTGATAAAGCGGGCAAGTACGTGCGCTACCGGCAAGAACAGCAGTACTCGAGTATCTTGGTGCACGATCGCCTGGGGTAGCATCTGCTGAGCTACCTCAATCTGCTTCATGAAGTTCGCATGCGTGAGCTCGACACCTTTAGGGCGGCCGGTGGTGCCAGAGGTGTAGATAATCGTAGCCACGTCCTCGGGCTTTAGGGCCTCTAGCCGCTTCGTGAGGACGTCTTCGCCGACCTCTTCAGAACGCTCAATGATCTGTACCATGGCATCCGAGTCATGGGCGAGCACTCCGAGCACCGTGGGACGATCGCGCACCAGCGAATCGATAACCCTGGCTTGGATCGAAGTGTCGGTTACGACAAATTTGATGTCAGAATCCTCGATGATCCAACTGATCTGCTCGTTGGAATCAGACTCGTAGACCGGGACAACGACGCACCCGATGGACTGGGCGGCAAAATCCAGGACGGTCCATTCATAGGAGGTGGCCCCAAAAATAGCCACGGAATCGCCGGGCTCTAGCCCGTAGGCAATGAGCCCTCGAGCAACGACGTAAATCTGGTCGCGCAGTGCGTCAGCAGTGATCTTCTGCCACTGCGTACCGATCTGATTGCGTAGCTCTACAGCTACTTCCGAAGGGTAAAGGCTGGCCCGTTTCTCGATAATTCCGGGAATAGTTCCGGCGGCCAGGTATTCCTTCTTAGGGCGGCGACGCAACAGCGGCATAGTGACCTCCTAGTTTGAAGAAGAAAAATATATTACTTACGGTACCGTAACTTACGGTGACAAGAAGCATTTACTACGCAAAGTGTCTATGTTGCTACCCTGAGGAACATGACATACTCACACCTGCTTCCGACTCGTTACACGATCATCGAAACCGCTATCGGTGACATGACTATCTCTGCTGCAGGTGAGCTTCTAAACGGGGCCTGGTTCGTAGGACAGCGCCACTACCCGGACAAAGCCAGATTAGGGATTGTAGCTAAGCCCCTAGATCCTGTTCTGACTCCGGCGGCAGACCAGATAAAGGACTACCTGGACGGAAAACGACAAGACTTCTCTTTACGCTATGAGCTAAAGGGCGACAAATTGGCTCTCCGGGTTTGGAAATATCTGGAAACTATTCCGCGCGGAAGCGTGCGGACTTATGGGCAAATTGCAGCTGCCCTTGGAAACCGGTTCCTAGCTAGGGCAGTGGGAAGTGCTGTAAGCAAGAATCCGCTCTCTGTGATTGTTCCTTGCCATCGGGTTATCGGGGCCGACGGTAATCTTGGCGGCTATGCCGGGGGAGTAGAACGGAAGCGCTACCTCCTGGATCTAGAAGGTGCCGAGTATTCAGGCAGTGCCAGACTCTTTTAACGAGCTTGGGCCCGGCGCGAAGCCGGGCCCAAGCTATCTGCTACTAGATCACAGACCGTAGTACAGCTGGAATTCGTAGGGGTGCGGGTACGCCCTCATCGGAGCGATCTCGTTTTCGGTCTTGTACTCAATCCAAGTGTCGATCAGGTCCTGAGTGAACACGTCGCCCTCGGTGAGGAAGTCCGAATCGTCGCGGAGCGCCTGCAGGGCTTCCTCCAACGAAGCAGGCAGCTTCTGGATGTCTGCGTACTCTGCAGGTGGCAGCTCGTACAGGTCCTTGTCCACCGGTTCCGGAGGCTCAATGCGGTTGCGGATGCCATCCAAGCCTGCCATCAGCGAAGCCGCGAAGGATAGGTACGGGTTTGCCGAGGGATCCGGCACGCGGTATTCCACGCGCTTGGCCTTCGGGGAAGTGCCGGTGACCGGAATGCGAATGCAAGCCGACCTGTTCCGAGCAGAGTAGACCAGGTTAATCGGTGCTTCGAAGCCGGGCACCAGGCGACGATAAGAGTTGATAGATGGGTTCGTAAAGGCCAGCAGCGCCGGAGCGTGAGCCAGCAAGCCGCCAATGAAATAGCGAGCCATGTCAGACAGGGCGCCGTAACCGCGCTCATCGTAGAACAAGGGCTCGCCGTTCTTCCACAGCGACAGGTGGGTGTGCATGCCAGAACCGTTGTCGCCAAACAAGGGCTTGGGCATAAAGGTCGCGGTGCGGCCATCTTCGATAGCAGCATTCTTGATGACGTACTTGAACTTCATCAGGTCGTCTGCAGCCGCCTGCAGCGAGTTGAACCGGTAGTTGATCTCTTGTTGGCCGCCGGTACCAACTTCGTGATGGGCGCGCTCAAGTTTCAACCCAACCTGGCTCAGCAACCTAGACATAGTGTCGCGAAGATCAGCAAAGTGGTCGGTAGGAGGAACGGGGAAATACCCGCCCTTTAGATCTATCTTGTACCCATCGTTGTGGCCATCTTCTTCGGCGCCCATACGCCATTCGCCCTCAACAGAATCAATCTGGTAGAAGGTATTTTCGCGGCGCGTCTGGAAACGTACCGAGTCGAACAGGTAGAACTCCGCCTCGGCGCCAATGAAGCAAGTGTCGGCAATGCCGGTGGATTTCAAATAAGCCTCGGCCTTTGCGGCCACCTGACGCGGATCGCGGGAGAAAGGATCGTCTGTGAACGGGTCAACAATCGAAAAATTAACGACCAGGGTTTTGGCTTTGCGGAACGGATCGATAAAAGCAGTGCTTACATCTGGAATTAGCTTCATATCGGACTCGTTGATAGCAACGAAGCCACGAATAGAAGAACCGTCAAACATAAGCCCATCGGTTAGAGCCGCATCTTTGAATTCGCTAGCTGGAATGGTGAAGTGTTGGGATACGCCAGGCAGATCGCAAAAGCGAACGTCGACGAACTCGACCCCTTCCTTATCTATGAACTCGACAGCCTCTTCCTTGGACTGGAACATGTGATCTCCCGGAGATTCTTGAGATTAAAGGTGGTGTCAAAGACATCTCTAATATTACAAAAGCAGCCGCTAGGTATCCAACCAAAAATGGGATATCTAGCGGCTGTGGCATAAGGCACGGACCGTAAGGATCCTAATAGTGCACTACGGTTGTAGTTCCTACTGGTGCCCACTCGTAATACCAGCCTGCCAACGAGACAGGAAGATTTACGCAGCCATGTGAGCCGGACGGGCCCGCGTACCCGAAGCTGCCCCTCCAAGGAGTGCCGTGAATCGCATAGCCGCCGGAGAAATACATCGCGAAGGGGACATCCGGGGTGAAGTAATCCTCGCCACGCATGTCGTCAAAGCGGTATTTACGCTGAATTTGGAAGGTGCCCTGGATAGTTTCGTACCCGGGCATGCCATCGACCATAGGTTCAGGGCCGCGTAGCATCTGCGCCCCCTGGTAGGCGGAGATGGTGTGGTTAGACAGATTTATGTCGATCCACTTTTCGCCCTCAGTGGCGGGATAAGCAAGCTTTTCCGCGCCCCGCGCGATAGTGCGAGTTTCCCATTCTGCCTTCTTCGGCTTGGAAGTGAACTTGCCGGTGTACTCCTTGTTGGAGTTCAACGCCTGAGTTCCAGCCTTAGCCAAGGCAGGCGCATTGTCGATTGCGTAGCCGTCCTCGGGCTCGCGTACGGTCGCTAGGGTCTTGCCGGACGAATCGACGTTCTTCAGCCCGTTCTGCGGGTCTTTGCTAACCTGGCCGGCAAGCTTATTTACCCACTCCAACACCCGGTCATTGTTCATCTTGGGGGCAGTTTGCTTGCCCGCACCATTTTCCCCGAAATCCACCCAGGCGCGCTTCTTTTCAGCGCTCGGCTGGTAGCTCTCAGAGTCATAGGTGATAGTGAACGGAAGCTCTACCAACTTGTTGGCCTTGTCCAGGAAGGCCTTTGCCTTTTGGTCAGTAATGGCAGGCTCGGATTGAACGGCCTTTACGTGTACATCCTGGCTGGAGAGAGTCTTCGCTGCCTTCTGCGCAGCATCAGCTAGCTGATCCGGGTTTATACCACGGCCAGGCTTACCAGATTTGAGCTGAAAAGCAGACCCGTCCTCGGAAAGAACCACCTTGGCATTGACCGGAGTATTCTCTGCGCCCCCGAGCAGTGAGGCTGCATAAGCAGAAACCTTACCTGCAGTACTGGAGTACGTCGGAGTTACCGAGGGGGGATTGAACAGTCCTGCCAGCCGCGAAAGGAAGCCCTGCGAGGGCGCGAGTGCCTCAGTGGCTGCCTTCTTGGCATCAACCTTGTAACCGAGGTCTGAAAGAGAGGCAGACTTAGTAGCATCGCCCGAGATTCTAACTGCAGCCGAGGCCGATTCTTTTTGGACTTTTTCGGCAACCTGCGAGGCAGTCATGCCCGTGACGGACTTGCCCGCGACGGTAGCACCCGGCACTGCCTTGTCCTTAAAGTAAATTGAATAGCCAACGATTGCTGCGGCAACTAAAAGTAGCGCTGCGACAATGGCGCCGATAATTATCCACTTCTTTTTGGAAGAGGGCTTCTTAGGGCTGCTTGAACCGGCGTCTGTCGGCTGGATACCTACGTAAGACGTCTCATAATCGGGATTCTGGGTACTCATCATCACATATGCTACCGATCTAAGTGCAGGTAGCAACCGTTACGGCCGGAGATTTGTCGCACAACTAAACTTGTCTTTCTTTTTTGTGGGTCTGCTGCAATAGACTTGCCGGGTGGCAGATCCAGCATCGTACCGTCCATCGCCCGGCGAGATTCCGACTGATCCGGGCGTCTACCGGTTCATGGACAAAAGCGGCCGCGTGCTGTATGTGGGGAAAGCCAAAAACCTGCGAGCGCGCCTGGCAAATTATTTCCAGAACCCGGCGGCTCTGAATCCCCGCATTGCGCAGATGGTGAACACCGCTTGCTCGGTGCGGTGGGTTGTAGTGGGCTCTGAAGTCGAATCTCTCTCGCTCGAGTATGCCTGGATAAAGGAATTTGAACCCCGCTACAACGTCATGTACCGGGACGATAAGTCCTATCCATATCTTGCGGTAACGATGAGCGAAAAGTACCCGCGAGTGCTGGTAACCCGTGCCAAGCATAAAAAGGGGGACCGCTATTTTGGCCCCTACACGAAGGTGTGGGCCATCCGTGAGACTTTGGAACTGCTACAACGACCGTTCCCGGTTCGTACTTGTTCTAACGGTGTTTTCAACCGGGCGAAGGCGCAGGGGCGTCCCTGCCTATTGGGGTACATAGACCGGTGCTCGGCTCCCTGCGTGGGCAGGATAAGCGAAGCGGACCACCGGCAGCTAGCAACGTCGTTGTGCGAATTCATGGCGGGCAAGACCGGCCCCATCATCCGCGACTTGACCAGGCAGATGAAGGAGGCTGCGCAAAAGCAGGAATATGAGCGGGCGGCCTCTATTAGGGACACGCTAAAAGCGGCAACGACGGTACTTGAGAAGAATACGGTTGTGCTACCGGATGGTACCGATGCGGACGTCTTCGGCCTGGCCACCTCTGAATTGGTTGCCTCGGTTTCTGTGTTTATGGTGCGCGGCGGGCGCATCCGCGGTGAACGCGGGTGGGTCGTAGAACGCGCCTATCAGGAAAGCGATGAAGAATTAGTTGAAAAGCTGCTTGAGCAGGTCTATGGCGAATACACGCCCGCAGATACCCCGAAGCGCCGCGACGAGTCTAAGAGCGTGGACGATCGGGTGCACACGCCTACCTCGGCGATGCCGCGAGAGATCTGGGTCCCGGCACTTCCCTTAGACACCCCAACGATGACCGAGTGGCTAAGTCAAAAGAGAGGCGGGCCGGTTCGCTTGCGGCAGCTTCAGCGCGGCGACAAGAAGGCTCTTGCAGAAACTGTTGAAAAGAATGCGAAAGATGAGCTGCGTCTTCACCTGTTGCGGCGCTCTGGCGATCTGACTGAACGCTCCAAAGCGCTGGAAGAGCTAGCAGATGCATTAGACCTGGATACAGCGCCCCTTCGTATTGAAGGCTTCGATATTTCGCATATTTCAGGCACAAATCAAGTTGCGTCGATGGTGGTCTTCGAGGACGGCGCGCCGCGCAAGTCTGCCTATCGCCATTTTGCAATTAGAGGCGAGGACGGCAACGGGGCTGCCGATGACACCGCTGCTATGAGCGAGGTACTAACTAGGCGGCTGCGTCGCCTCCAGGCAGAAGAGAAGGGGATTGCTGGCGAGGACGAAGAAGGCGTTCCTTTTGAGGTAGGCCCAGTTGACGGGCAGGGAGCTCCCAGGCGCTTTAGCTATCGCCCCGATCTGCTAGTGGTCGACGGCGGTCTGCCGCAGGTAAATGCTGCTGCCGCGGTGGTGGAGCAAATGGGGGCCGATATTCCGGTAGTGGGGTTGGCGAAGCGCCTGGAGGAGATCTGGATTCCCGGCGAGGACTTGCCAGTTATTTTGCCGCGCACCTCAGCCGCCCTCTTCATGTTGCAGTATCTGCGCGACGAGTCTCACCGTTTTGCCATTACCTATCACCGCAAGAAGCGCGGCAAGGCCATGACCCGATCTGTTATGGACAAAGTCGACGGCCTGGGGCCGGCGCGTCAAAAAGCGCTGCTGAAGCACTTTGGTTCGGTGGCAAAGATTCGGCAGGCTAGTGCCGAAGAGCTGGCGAAGGTGAGCGGAATAGGCCCAGCGCTTGCGAGCAAAATTCATGAAGAGTTAGCAACATGATCACAAAACCTGGTGCGGATAGGGCAAACTATATGTATGGAGCAAGAACCGAATACCAATACAGTGCCTGCAGGAATTCCCGAATTAGATGAAGCCACCCAGCACCGAGTGCCAACTGTTCCCGAGATTCTGATCATCACCGGCCTATCCGGGGCTGGGCGTTCCAGGGCAGCCCATGCTCTAGAGGATCTGGATTGGTACGTGGTGGATAATTTGCCGCCACAGATGCTTCCCGCGTTCGCGCACATGATGACTCCCGAGGGCGGCGGCGTGCACCGCTTGGCCGCTGTAGTGGATGTGCGTTCCGGGCGCTTCTTCCAAGAGTTCTTGTCGATGCTTGACACGCTAACCCGCGAGGGGATCCAGTACCAGATTGTGTACTTGGAAGCTTCCGACCAATGTTTGGTGCGTCGCTACGAGCAGGTCCGCCGTCCTCACCCGTTGCAGGGCGATGGGCGATTGTTGGACGGGATCCAGGCCGAGCGAGAACTGCTTAAGGGAGTGCGGGATCGCTCCGATGCGGTGATCGATACTTCTGGCCTGTCGGTGCATGACTTGGCGCGCCATATGCGAGACGTGATCGGGGGCGCAAGCGAAAAGCCGCTGAACCTTACCGTAATGTCCTTCGGCTTCAAGCACGGAATTCCGCTGGACGCAGACCATGTGTTGGATGTTCGGTTCTTGGCGAATCCGTACTGGGTCAACGAGCTGCGAAATCTGACCGGTCAGGACGAAGCGGTGGCGAAGTACGTATTGGATCAGCCCGGGGCACTAGCTTTCGCAGATGGTTATGTGGACCTTATGGCCCCCATGCTGAAGGGATACCTGTCAGAACTAAAGCCGTTCGTGACCATTGCCATTGGCTGTACCGGTGGCCGCCACCGGTCCGTGGCAATTGCGGAGCATGTCTCGCAAAAGTTCCGTGACCTGGGCTTCCCTGTGAAAACTCTGCACCGAGACATGGGGCGTGATTAGCTAGAGAAATGCTATACGACGAGCAGGGCTGGGCCAGACGTGGTGAATATGGGCCAAAGGTTGTGGCGTTCGGCGGGGGACACGGACTCTCTGCCACATTGAGGGCGTTACGCCACCTTTCGCGCCAAATTACCGCAGTAGTCACAGTTGCCGATGACGGAGGATCTTCCGGTCGTCTAAGGCAAGAGCTGGATGTACTGCCTCCGGGGGATTTGCGAATGGCGCTCTCTGCGCTGTGCGACGACTCTGAGTGGGGCCTTACGTGGCGGGACGCGCTGCAACATCGTTTCCACACCGATGGGCCTTTAGATAATCACGCGATGGGGAACCTACTGATCACTACGCTGTGGGATCTCCTTGGAGACGAGGTCGCCGGCCTCGATTGGGTAGCGAAGCTACTTCACTGCGAGGGGCGCGTATTGCCCATGGCTGCTGCGCCCTTGGTTATTGAGGCCGAGGTCGATTTTGGCGGCAAGATTCGCACAATAGTGGGGCAGTCCAAAGTTGCTAAGACAGAGGGGAAGATCAAATCCATTCGTCTTACCCCTAACGATCCGCCGGTGCGTCCTGAGGTGCTCCAGGCGATTGCCGAGGCCGAATGGATCATCATGGGGCCCGGCTCCTGGTATACCTCGGTGTTGCCACACCTTATGCTGCCGCAAATTGAGCACGCCCTCGCCAAATCCAATGCGCACAAGGCACTAGTGGTAAATCTTGCTCCCGACGGCACGGAGACGTCTTCGATGACGATCGCCGATCATATAAATGTGATTCGGGAGTTTTCGAAGGACCTGACCTTTGATGTGGTAGTAATAGATCCGTCCACTCTCGAGGACTATTCAGCGGCGGATCAGGCCGCGAAGGAACTCGGGGCAAAAATACTTCTTCGGCAAGTATCGCTAGGGCCAGGAAAGCTTCCTTATCATGACCCGCTGCGTCTTGCCGCCGCGTTGCGGGACGCTTTCGAAGGATATTTCGGGGACGTCGGAGAAAAAGAATAACCCACGAAGGAAGGCCAGCTTATGTCGTTGACCAGTGATATGAAATCTGAACTGGCAAAGGTAGAGCTCGACACTCCGGCAGAAAAGCATGCAGAACTGGCAGCGATGCTGCGTTTTGCAGGTGGCCTCCACCTAGTTTCGAGACGAATCGTGATCGAAGCTGAGGTAGATTCCGAAGAGGTAATGGAACGAACTACCGGACTGCTGACCGAACTGTTCAACATCGATTCGCAGGTGATCGTGGTGTCCGGGGGAGGGCTGCGTCGCGAGGGCCGGTACGTGATACGAGTTGTCGCCGGTGCGGAACGGTTAGCCCGCCTTACCGGACTCATTGATAGGCGAGGGCACCCGGTGCGCGGTCTGCCTGCTTCGCTAGTTTCCGGGGCAAAATCTGAAGCTTTGGCCATCTGGAGGGCTGCGTTTATGGCGCGTGGCTCTCTTACCGAGCCGGGCCGCTCCTCGTCGCTGGAAATCACCTGCCCCGGCCCAGAAGCTGGGCTTGCACTGACGGGTTGTGCCCGTCGCCTCGGAATTACCTCCAAGACACGGGAGGTGAGGGGCGTTGACCGTGTAGTTATTCGCGACGGCGACCATATCCAGAAGATTGCCAAGATGATGGGGTCGGTTACGACGGTTGCTACTTGGCAAGAGCGCCGCGAAAAGCGGGAAATGCGCGGATCGGTCAATAGGCTAGCCAATTTTGACGACGCTAACTTGAGGCGGTCCGCCAGAGCTGCCGTTGCGTCGGCGGCGAGGGTCGAGAAGGCATTCGAGATCCTAGGTGCCGACATTCCGGACCACCTAGTGGAGGCAGGTCAGCTAAGAGTGAAATATAAGGGAGCTTCACTGGAGGAGCTTGGGCAGCAGGCAGACCCGCCTCTTACGAAGGACGCGGTTGCGGGAAGAATCCGCCGTTTGCTTGCTATGGCAGACAAAAAGGCCATGGAGCTTGGCATCGCCGGAACTGAAAGTGCCCTTACACCAGAAATGCTAGACGGGTGAAAAACTCTTAATTTCTGAGATTTTTGGACCTTTGACCCGCGCTAGATGTGTGATTTCCGTGTAATTTAAAGATGTCGACCGCTTGAGCGGACGAATATGGGGAGATTCCCCTTTTTGAAAACATGACTATCGCTGTTTAGTGCAGCGAGACCAGGAGGACATAGTGACCACTCGCGTCGGAATCAACGGCTTCGGCCGCATCGGCCGTAACTTCTTCCGCGCCGCTCTGAAGCAGGGCGCCGATCTTGAGATCGTTGCAGTCAATGACCTTACTGACAATAAGACTCTCGCCCACCTGCTCGAATGGGACTCCATTCTGGGCCACCTCGACTCCGAGGTAACCTACGACGACGAGTCCATCACCGTTGGTGGCAAGCGCATCGTTGCTCTGGCCGAGCGCGATCCGAAGAACATCAACTGGGGTGAACTGGGTGCCGACATCGTCATCGAGTCCACCGGGTTCTTCACCGACGGTGAAGCTGCTAAGGCTCACATTGAGGGAGGCGCAAAGAAGGTCCTGATTTCTGCCCCGGGCAAGAACGTAGACGGCACCTTCGTCATTGGCGTCAACTCCGATGAGTACGATCCGGAAAAGCACAACATTATTTCCAACGCTTCGTGCACTACTAACTGCTTGGCACCGCTGGCCAAGGCTCTGAACGATTCCATTGGTATCGAGCGTGGCCTCATGACCACCATTCACGCCTACACTGGCGACCAGCGTCTACACGATGCGCCGCACAAGGATCTGCGTCGCGCCCGCGCCGCTGCTCTGAACATCGTTCCCACCACCACCGGTGCTGCCAAGGCTGTTGCACTGGTGCTGCCGGAACTGAAGGGCAAGCTGGATGGCTACGCAGTTCGCGTCCCGGTTCCGACCGGCTCGCTAACCGACCTGACCTTCACCGCTTCCAAGGAAACCTCCATCGAAGAGGTCAACGCTGCGGTCAAGGAAGCTGCTGAGGGCGCCCTGAAGGGTGTGCTGGGCTACTCCGAGGGTGCACTGGTCTCCACTGATATCGTGACCGATCCGCACTCCTCGATCTTCGATGCCCCGCTGACCAAGGTCATCGGCGATCAGGTCAAGGTTGTCTCGTGGTACGACAACGAGTGGGGCTACTCCAACCGCCTCGTTGATCTTGCCGTGCTAGTCGGCCAGAAGCTCTGAGACATTAGCTAATGAACGACGCCCGCGTATCCGAGAGGGTGCGCGGGCGTTATTCGTGAAACCGCGTTAGGGGACAATATGCTGAAAACTATCGAATCTCTTGGTGATCTAAAGGGTAAGCGCGTCCTGGTGCGTTCCGACTTCAACGTGCCGCTGCAGGACGGGAAAATCACTGATGATGGCCGCATTCGTGCAGCCCTACCCACACTTACTAAACTTGTCGAAGCCGGAGCCAAGGTAATTGTTATGGCTCACCTTGGTCGTCCCAAGGGCCAGGTAAAGCCCGAATTCTCTCTTGCGCCGGTCGCGCAGCGACTGGGCGAACTCATTGACGCCAAGGTGACCCTGGCTGAGGACACTACTGGCGAGTCTGCGAAGAAGGTCACGGCCGAACTCGAAGAAGGACAGATTGCCCTTCTGCAGAACGTGCGTTTCGATCCCCGCGAAACTTCTAAGGACGAGGCCGAACGCGAAGCTTTCGCTTCTGAGATGGCCGAACTTGCCGACCTCTTCGTGTCAGACGGCTTCGGGGTAGTGCACCGCAAGCAGGCCAGCGTCTACGACGTTGCTAAGAAGCTGCCCGCTGCTGCCGGTCTACTGGTTGTCAAGGAAATCGAATCGCTATCGAAGGCAACTCAGGATCCGGCTCGCCCGTACACCGTGGTGCTGGGTGGCTCTAAGGTATCGGACAAACTTGGGGTTATTGCTAACCTGCTGTCCAAGGCAGACACTCTGCTAATTGGTGGCGGCATGGGCTACACCTTCCTGAAGGCCAAGGGCTACGAAGTAGGCACGTCCCTCCTTGAAGAAGATCAGCTAGAAACCGTCAAGGGCTACCTGGAAGAGGCAAAGGAAAAGGGTGTAGAGCTACTAGTGCCGGTTGACACCGTAGTTGCCCCCGAATTTGCCGCAGATGCGCCGGCAACTGTTGTCGATGCCGATGCCATCCCCACCGACCAGATGGGCTTGGACATTGGTCCGAAGACGGCCGAGCTATTCGCAAAGAAGATTGCTGAATCGAAGACCGTGGTTTGGAATGGGCCGATGGGCGTGTTCGAATTTGAGGCTTTCGCAAAGGGCACTGGCGCAGTCGCCAAGGCTATGAGCGAATCCGAAGCATTCACCGTCATTGGTGGTGGCGACAGCGCCTCCGCAGTACGCGGACTTGGTTACGACGAAAACTCGTTCTCGCACATTTCCACCGGCGGAGGAGCCTCGCTCGAGCTCCTCGAAGGAAAGACCTTGCCGGGCATTGAAGTATTGGAGGAAAAGTAAAATGGCACGTACGCCGCTAATGGCAGGCAACTGGAAGATGAACATGGACCATCTGGAGGCAATCCACCTGGTCCAGGGACTCGCCCTCGACCTGCAGGACAACAAGTTTGAAAAGGGCACTGTCGACGTTGTGGTCATCCCGCCGTTTACTGACATTCGCTCCATTCAGACTCTAGTGGAATCTGACGATCTGCCGATCGCTTACGGTGCTCAGGATGTTTCGGTACACGACAACGGCGCCTACACTGGCGAGGTCTCTACCGCCATGCTCACCAAGCTTGGTTGCACCTACGTAGTAGTGGGGCACTCGGAGCGTCGCGAGTACCACAACGAGACTGACGAGGTCGTAAACGCTAAGGCACGCAAGGCTTTGGCAGCAGATCTTACCCCGATCATTTGTTGCGGCGAGGCCCTAGAGGTTCGCAAGGCAGGCGAGCAGGTAAAGCACGTTCTCGGCCAGATTGACGGCGCTTTTGCCGATATCAGCGCTGAAGATGCAGTTCGCTGCGTTGTCGCCTACGAGCCCATCTGGGCAATCGGTACCGGCGAAGTGGCAACTCCCGAAGATGCTCAGGAAGTTTGTGGTGCAATCCGCAAGCACCTAGCAGAGCTGTACTCGGAAGACGTCGCCTCGAAGATCCGCATCCTTTACGGTGGCTCGGTGAAGTCCGCGAACGTCGCGGACATCATGGCCAAGGAAGATGTCGATGGCGCGCTGGTTGGCGGCGCCTCGCTGAAGGCTGACGAGTTCGGAAAGATTGTGCGTTTCAACGCCTAAATGTGGTTTTGGCCCGTGGGGTTTCCCCCTACGGGCCAATCTACGTTACTATTGGCTAGTTGGACCTATAAATAGCGGAGGTTAGAGTGCACGTTATCCAGATCATTTGCCAAGTCTTGTTGGTAATAACGTCCCTCCTGCTGATCCTTACCATTTTGATGCACAAGGGTAAGGGCGGCGGCCTATCCGACATGTTCGGTGGAGGATTCTCTTCGTCTGTCGCATCGTCGGGTGTTGCCGAAAGAAACTTGAATCGCATTACCATTGCGATTGCTCTGATTTGGGCTGTAGTGATTGTGATTCTTGGGATTATCACCAAGTTGCAGTACTAAGAACAGTTCTTCAGCAAGGCGAGCGGTTTCCGCTCGCCTTTTATTTTTGTCGCCCGCTCGGCAGCGACAATATATGAAGCAATATGCGTGGACCAGAGCCTTTATTTAGTTGGCGTTAACCTTCCAGTAACCATGGCGTTCTACGTTTTGAGTAAAAGATTTCTGTGGAAAGTTGGTCCCCATGGCTACTCAAAAAGCCGAGGAACAAGGTAGCTCCACGTATCTGCCCGAGCAGGGTGGGTCGGACCGAAATTGGCACCTGTTCTTTGGAATTCTTCTTATAGGAACAATCGTTGCCTTTTCTTTTTGGGCAATTGGCTATATTTCGAATGCAGCCAGCAATATCGTTCTTATCCTTACCGTGTTGTTTGGCATTTTCATGGCGTTCAACATTGGCGGCAACGACGTTGCTAACTCCTTCGGTACGTCAGTGGGCGCTGGCACTCTGTCCATGAAGCAAGCGCTGGTTGTAGCAGCGGTCTTCGAGGTTTCTGGTGCGGTAATTGCCGGCGGTAACGTGACCGAGACGGTTCGTTCCGGCATCGTTGATCTGGATGTGATTAGCTCCAGTCCAGATGACTTTGTCTACATCATGATGTCTGCGCTGTTGGGTGCTGCGGTATGGCTGCTAGTCGCTACGAAGATGGGGTGGCCGGTGTCCACCACTCACTCGATTGTTGGTGGCATCGTTGGGGCAGCAGTAACTGTTGGCTTCGTTACTCACACTGGCGGCTTTGGCATGGTGCAGTGGAAAGAGATAGGCAAGATCGCTATCTCTTGGGTGCTCTCTCCGGCCCTTGGTGGGGTAGTGGCATTCTTCCTGTTTAGAGCCATCAAGAATAATATTTTGGTCTACAACGAAGAGGCCGACAAGAAGCTTCGCGAGATAAAAAAGAAGCGGATGGAGCTCAAGAGCAAGCAGAAAGATGCGTTTGGAAAACTAAACGAAATCCAGCAGCTTGCTTACACCAATGCGATGGTGCGGGATGCCTTCACCACCTCTCAGGATCACTTCGACGCTGACGAAATAGAGACGGATTACTACCGGCAGTTGCACAAGATCCAGGAGCAGAGCGAGGACGTGAATGCACACCGAGCCCTCGATGTGTGGGTGCCTATTCTGGCAGCAATTGGTGCGATGATCATCACTGCGATGCTGCTCTTCAAGGGGCTATCCAACCTGGATATCAATATTGATTCGCTAGGATCCTACCTGATCATGGCGATGGTGGGAGCTGCTGTATGGATGGCCGTCTTTATCTTTGCAAAGCAACTGAAAGA
>NZ_PKMC01000001.1:639941-770425 GCF_002849225.1 Actinomyces sp. UMB0138 | reverse complement strand
TGGAAAAGTCCACGTTCTTGCTGTTCTCGTGGATGCAGGTGTTTACAGCCTCGGCTTTCGCCTTCTCTCATGGCTCGAACGACATTGCTAACGCGGTGGGACCATTTGCGGCGGTTCTAGATGTGCTGCGCACTGGCAAGATCGGTGCCGAGGCAGCCGTGCCCGCCGCTGTAATGGTTGCCTTCGGCGTGGCTTTGATAGCTGGTCTGTGGTTTATTGGGCGAACCGTTATTCACACGGTTGGAACCGGGCTTACCGAGATCCACCCGGCCTCCGGATTCGCAGCTGAGCTATCGGCTGCAGCAGTGGTAATGGGAGCCTCTCTGCTTGGGCTTCCGGTATCTTCTACCCACATTCTGATTGGGGCAGTGCTGGGCGTAGGCATGGTAAACAAGGCAGCGAATTGGAAGCTAATGCGCCCGATCGCGACCGCCTGGGTAATTACCCTTCCGGCGGCCGCGGTGGTAGGCGCACTAACCGTGTCTATCTTGCGCGTTGTTTTCTAGCTAGTTGCCGGCGGCAGCCAAGTCGGTGAGCCAGTAGGTTCCCGAGGTATTCAAGGCTGCTGCCGGTATCTGCTTTTCATCCATTCCCGCCGCTATCGCTTTTGCGAAGGCGGCGGATTTTTCTTCGCCGGCCAAGATGATGAAGCGCAGAGAGCTGTTTACAAGCAGCTGCATGGACAAACTGACGCGGGTAGCCGGTGGCTTTGGGCTGTTCGTAACAGCAAATGCGGGTGCCGAAGAGTGATCCCTGCCGGGGAATAGCGAGGCCACGTGACCGTCCGGGCCCATTCCAAGGAGGGCAAGATCGAAGCCGGTGATATTGAAGCTGGCAAGTTGCTCTGCATAGTCCTTCGCAGCTTGTGAGGCGCTGCCGAAGTCCGCAGAGCTGCCCATGGGATGGAATGATGCCTTATCCCAAACCCGTGCCAAATTCTCTAGAGCTTCCTTATCGTTTCTGTCTGAGCTGGTGGGAGCCACAAAGCGCTCATCAACCCACCAGACGTGCAGTCCGGACCAGTCGACGTCGCTGCTTAGCTTTGAAGCAGCAATAGCAGAGAGCACCTCTCGGGCTACGAAGCCGCCAGCCAGCGCCAGGTGTACTTCTTCTTTAGAAGCGAGGGCGTCCCCGAGGGCGAGTATGGTGCGGGCCGCAGTTGCGCGCGCTAGTACTGCTTTATCGGCATAAACGACGGTCTTGGCTGGCATTTATTCTTCCTTCCTCAAATTCTGGATGTGTTTGGTAAGGACAATCTGGTACACCGGATCCGGATCTAGCCGGCGCAGATCCTCCATCAGGCAATCTTGCAGTTCACGTTTAGCCAGATTGACGAAGGTGGTGGACAGGCCGGGGCGGTGCAAGTGTGCCACATCTGAGCCCTCTCTGCGGGTTAGCGACATCTCTTTACCTTCGCTGTCGGTGAAGAATATGCCCGTTACGGTGCTGGCGGTCTCGTCATGGCATACGACCACGTCAGTGCCTAGTTTCCATTCCAGCCAGGAGGCGATCAGGCTAGGGGAGGGCTGCTTCAGATTGCCTCGCACTAGCGCTTTCACAAAGGGGGCATCATGCTTTTCACCTACGGTAGCTGCCAGAACGGCTCGCCATAGGGTATTTGCCGACCAGGATAAGTCTCCATCGCCGGCAGTGTAGTTCTCGGCTAGATGCTTGATGGTTTCCATCGGATGAGCAGTTTGCCGTGAATCGGTAAGGCGCTTGGTAGCTAGCTTGCCCAGGGGATGCCCAGAAGGATTCTCTGGTGGATCGAGCGGCCAGAAGACCACGATGGGCACGTCCGATAGCAATAGCGGATTGATCAATGTGTCTAGATTTTCGGCAGTAGCCCCTCGAGGGTCAAGAACGACAACCTCGGAAGCCCCCGCCTTGCCCCCAAGACGGATCTGGGCGTCCAAGGAGGCCTCCTGGCTCGGTTCTGCCCGCTCGACGACAATTAGGACTCGACAAGGATGCTCTTTAGCAGCTGCATCGGAAATCTCGATAGCGCGCTCGACGTCCTCGGGAGAAGGGACGCAAATAATCAGCGTCAGAACTCTGCCAAGCGCTCCAGAGCCCTGCTCGGAACGCTGTTTGTTCAAGAATGCTGCTACTTGAGAACCACTGGTTCCTTTTAGAGTGTGAATCACGGAATCCTCCAAGCTCGTCTGCTGCGTGCAAGCATGTCATGTGCTGATTGGGGGCCCCAAGTGCCCGGCCTGTACAAGTCGGGTTTGCCGTTCTCGGTCCAGAACTGCAAGATCGGGTCGAGAATCTGCCAGGATAGTTCGACCTCGCGCTGGTGGGGGAACAGAGGGGCGTCGCCAGTTAAGGCATCCTTAATAAGCTTCTCGTATGCCTCTGGGGAATCCTCTGTGAAGGCATGACCGTAGCCGAAATCCATGGTGACGTCTCTGACCTGCATGCCCGCTCCGGGCACCTTAGCGCCAAATCTGATGGTCATACCTTCGTCCGGCTGGACCCTGATAACCAGAGCATTCTGGCTAAGCTGCGACGTCGAAGCATTGTCGAAAGGCATATGTGCCGCCCTCTTGAAGACAACCGCGATCTCGGTTACCCGCTTGCCTAGACGCTTGCCGGTACGCAGGTAGAAAGGTACCCCGGCCCATCGCCGATTTGCGATGTTTAGGGTGATGGCAGCGAATGTGTCGGTGACAGAATCGGATGGAATATTGTCTTCTTCTAGGTACCCTGAAACCTTCGTTCCGCCTTGCCATCCGCCCTCGTACTGGCCGCGCGAGGTGCTGGCAGCTAGGTCCTTAGGAAGACGCACCGCAGCAAGAATCTTTTCTTTCTCTACCCGCAACTCTTCTGGGTCGAAAGTGGACGGCTCTTCCATAGCCGTAAGAGCAAGTAGTTGGAGTAGGTGGTTCTGCATGACGTCGCGGGCAGCGCCGATACCGTCGTAGTAGCCGGCGCGCGAGCCAATCCCAATGTCCTCTGCCATGGTGATTTGGACGTGATCGACGTAGTTGGCATTCCAGATGGGTTCAAACATAGTGTTGGCGAACCTGGTGGCCAAAATGTTTTGCACCGTCTCTTTGCCCAGGTAGTGGTCGATACGGAAAATGTCTTCCTCGTCCACGATAGACCGAAGCTGGACTGCCAATTCCTTCGCCGACTGCAGGTCATGCCCGAAAGGTTTCTCGATGATGACGCGGCGGAACTGCCCTGGTTCCTTCTTTGTGAGTCCGGTTTGTGCCAGGTGGGTGCAAACCAGCCCGAAGTACTTTGGCGGAACGGACAGGTAGAAAGCATGGTTTCCACCGGTGCCCCGGTTCTTATCGAGTTCCTGCACCGTCTGCCGCAGTTTCTGATACGCCTCGGCGTCGTCGAAGGTACCCCCTACAAAGCGGATACCCTGTGCCAGGGTCTTCCACGTGCGTTCGTTGAAATCGGTGCGGGCATGCTTCTCGATAGCTTCCCGAACAAAGTTCTGGAACGTCTGAATGTCCCAGTCCCTACGAGCAAACCCGGTAAGAGCGAAGGCAGGGTGCAGCATGCCTCTGTTAGCAAGGTCGTAGATGGCGGGGATGAGCTTCTTTCGGGCTAAATCCCCAGTAACACCAAAGATCACTAGACCGCAGGGAGGGGCTACTATTGGCAGCCTTCGATCGCGCGGATCATAAAGGGTTTGCTCGCTCACGCGGAATCCTTTCTGCAACAAAAAACAATGGTGGGTGGGGATATGATCCCACACCCACCATCGGGTTTGAATACTAGATTACTTGTTGGACAGAACTTCCTTGGCCTTCGCTACCACCGCGTCGGCAGTAAACCCGAAGTGTTCGAAGAGCTCGCCGGCTGCACCGGGCAGACCGAAGGAATCCATTGCGACTGCCTTGCCCTTGCACCCTAGGTACTTGTACCAGGGATCGGGCAAGCCGGCCTCTACGGAGACACGAGCGGTCACTGCGGCAGGCATGACCTGTTCCTTGTAGGCATCGTCCTGCTGATCGAACCATTCCATGCAAGGTACCGAGATGACGCGGGCCGCTACTCCCTGCTTCGCTAACTCTTCAGCTGCCTCTACTGCTAGCTGCACCTCGGAGCCGGAGCCCATTAGGAGGACGTCTGGGGCACCTTCGGTGTCCTTCAGGATGTAGGCGCCCTTAGCTACATTTGCCGCGGAAGCAAGCCCATCCTCGCCGCGGTGCAAGGTAGGTAGGCCCTGCCTAGTAAGGATCAGGCCGGCAGGTGCATCTCGACGCAGTACCTCTAGCCAGGCATAACCGGTTTCGGGGCCGTCCATAGGCCGGACGATCGACAGGTTAGGGATGGCTCGGTAGGCGGTCAGGTGTTCGACCGGCTGGTGGGTGGGGCCGTCCTCGCCGACGCCAATAGAATCGTGCGTCCACACGTAGGTGACAGGCAGATTCATTAGAGCGGCCAGACGCACGGCGCCGCGCATATAGTCGGCGAACACGAAGAAGGTGCCGCCGTAGGGGCGCGTTAGTTCATCAGCAGCAATGCCGTTGAGGATGCCACCCATGCCATGCTCGCGAATACCGAAGTGAAGGTTACGGCCGTACTTGTTGCCCTTGAACTTCTCGGAAGAACGTTCCTGCGGGAAGAAGGAAGGCTCGCCGTCCATCATCGTCTTGTTGGACCCGGCCAGGTCTGCCGAGCCGCCCCACAGCTCCGGAACCAGAGGAGCAAGTGCGTTGATGACCTTGCCGGAGGCGGCGCGAGTAGCCAGCGACTTGCCTTCTTCAAACTTGGGCAGTGCCTCTTCCAGCCCCTCGGGGAGCTTGCGCTCCAACGTTCTAGACAGCTGGGCGGCAAGTTCCGGATTTGCCTTCTGCCACTTAGCGAAGCGCTCATCCCAATCGGCGCGCGCCTGCTTGGCCCGATCGGCGGCGTTGGCCCGGGCGTGTTCAACGGCCTCGACATCTACATCGAAATGCTTCTGCGGATCCAGGCCCAGAGCCTTCTTCAGGCCGACCAAAGCCTCCTCGCCGAGGGCGGAACCGTGGATCTCGCCGGTGTTCTGCTTTCCTGGGGTAGGCCACCCAATGATGGTGCGCACAGAGATCAGCGACGGCCTATCAGTGACCTTCTTCGCTTCCTCGATTGCTGCGTCCAGAGCGTTGACGTCCTCGTCATAAGAACCGTCATCCTTCAGGAAGTTGACCTGCTGCGTATGCCAGCCGTAAGCCTGGAAACGGGCGGGCACATCCTCGCTGAAGGCAATGGAGGTGTCGTCCTCGATAGAGATGAGGTTCTGATCGTAGAAGACGATTAGGTTGCCGAGCCCCTGGGTACCGGCCAAAGATGCAGCCTCCGAAGTGATACCTTCCTCGAGGCAGCCTTCGCCGACGATGGTGTAGACGTGATGATCGAAGGGAGAAGTGCCCTCGGGGGCATCCGGATCATACATGCCACGGGTTCGGCGCTGACTCATGGCGAACCCGACCGCAGCGGCAAAACCTGAACCAAGCGGACCAGTGGTGATTTCCACGCCCTTGGTGTGCGAGTACTCGGGGTGGCCCGGAGTCTTCGATTCGAACTTGCGGAACTGCTTTAGGTCCTCCAATTCCATGTCCATGCCCGCCAGGTACAGCTGGATGTACTGGATTAGGGAAGCGTGGCCAATGGAAAGCATGAAACGGTCCCTCCCGAGCCACCGTTCATCCTTCGGGTCGAAGTTCAGGTGACGCTGGAAGAGCAAATATGCCAGTGGGGCCAGCGAAATAGCGGTCCCCGGGTGGCCGGAACCAGCCTCTTCAACGGCATCTGCGGCTAGGACCTTTGCGGTAGTAACCGCGCGTTTGTCGAGGTCATCCCACTTCACTGTCATGTATCTGCGCTTTCTCTTAGAAGAAGAATTAACACTTTCTTTGATAAGGATAACTGATTGTGATGGTACCCACGTCAAGGTGAGATTCGATTTGGTACGTTCCGCCAACAGCGGATTATGGTTGAGCCATGATGCCGCTTGAACAGCTCATATCCGCTTTCCTCACGCATGTAGGGGTGGAACGGGGAGCTTCGCCGAACACTGTTGCCGCCTATAGGCGCGATTTGAGGCGTCTTGCTGGGTGGGCACAAAGCCAGAAGCTGTCGCTTGCCGACTTTGACGCGAATACTGTCACCGATTTCCTGGTAGCAGTACGAAACGGCAAAGATGGCGGCAAAGCGCTTACTGCCTCTTCGGCGGCTCGCATGCTGGCCTCGGTGCGGGGCCTTGCGCGGTTTGGGCGTGACGAGGGCGTCTTAGACACCGATTTTTCAGAGGGAGTGGAGACGCCAAAGCAACCGCAACGGCTGCCGAAGGCGCTCACTATTAGTGAGGTCGAATCGCTGCTCGAGGCTGCCAGCGCAGGGGAGGGGCTCGCCCCATTACGGGATCGGGCCCTGTTGGAGGTGCTCTATTCGACAGGCGCCCGAATTACAGAAGCTATCTCTTTGGACGTAGATGACGTAGCTGCTGATGAGGATTTTGCTAGCTTGCGAGTAATAGGTAAGGGGCGGAAGGAACGGTATGTACCCCTAGGGCACTATGCCCTGGAAGCTGTGCAGGCGTATTTGGTGCGGGCCCGCCCCGCCTTTGCGGCTAAAGGCAAGGGATCACCGAAACTGTTCTTATCCACCCGCGGTAATCCGCTTACGCGACAGGCGGCCTGGGTGATTCTGCAAAATGCTGCAAAGAAAGCGCACCTTGATACCCACGTATCTCCGCACACCTTGCGGCACTCCTTTGCCACTCACCTTCTAGAGGGAGGAGCAGATGTGCGCGTGGTCCAAGAGCTACTTGGGCACGCTTCCGTCACCACCACCCAAATTTATACGAAGGTGACAGCGCAAACTTTGCGCGAGGTGTATCGCTCCTCGCATCCGCGCGCACTGTAGAGTATGTGGTATGCCCCCACGCGGGTT
Organism: Actinomyces sp. UMB0138; assembly: GCF_002849225.1. Classification (GTDB taxonomy): domain Bacteria; phylum Bacillota; class Negativicutes; order Veillonellales; family Veillonellaceae; genus Veillonella; species Veillonella parvula_H. Next base: position 763,528 of record NZ_PKMC01000001.1, on the reverse strand, counting down.
GTAAAATGACGATAGTTTAAGAGGGTGAGTAAACTGCAGCCAGGATTGATTCCAGTTCCGCCTGAAGGGGGCAGGGATCCCGAGTTCCCAGAACCGGCACCGCTTGCTACCCATGGACCCGCGCGCGTCATAGCGATGTGCAATCAAAAGGGTGGGGTAGGAAAGACCACTACTACTATCAATCTTGCGGCCGCCCTCGCCGAATATGGCAGGCGTGTGTTGATTGTTGACTTTGACCCGCAGGGGGCTGCCTCTGCCGGGCTTGGCATTATGAGCCACGAATTGGATCAGACGATCTACACGCTTATGACTAATCCCCGCATGGATGTGCACGACGTTATCGAGCACACCGACTACGAGGGCCTCGATGTTATTCCGGCGAACATTGACCTTTCCGCTGCCGAGGTGCAGTTGGTCAACGAGGTAGCGCGTGAACAAATTTTGGCTTCAGTGCTGCGGCCGGTTCGTGACGAATACGATCTGATTATTATCGATTGTCAGCCTTCTCTTGGTCTGCTCACGGTGAATGCCCTTACCGCAGCCCACGGCGTGATGATCCCTATGGAGGCAGAATTCTTCGCTCTGCGTGGTGTCGCCCTCCTAGTTGAGACCATTGAAAAGGTGCGCGACCGGCTGAATCCGAGGCTGAAGATAGACGGTATTTTGATAACCATGGTTGACATGCGCACGCTGCATGCTCGCGAGGTTGTGGATCGGCTAGAGGAAGCCTTTGGCGACAAGGTCTTTAAGACCATGGTCAAGCGAACCGTAAAGTTCCCAGACGCTACGGTAGCGACCGAGCCCATCACCTCTTTCGCTCCTTCACACGAGGGCGCGCAGGCTTACAGGCGGCTGGCTCGGGAACTGGTAGCTCGTGGCGACGCAGCCTGAATTTAGCGTCAATCTAACTAATTTTTCTGGCCCTTTCGAACTGTTGCTGGGGCTGCTGGCCAAGCGCAAGCTTGACATTACCGAGGTTGCGCTTGCCCAGGTTACGGACGAATTCATTGCTTACATGAAGCAAAGCCCTGACCTGTCGCAGACCAGTGAATTCTTAGTCACCACGGCCACTCTGCTCGCAATGAAAGCGGCATCCTTGCTTCCTAAGCAGGAGGCGCAACGCGAGGACATCGAGCTATTGGAAGCGCGGGACCTGCTTTTTTCGCGCCTGTTGTTATATCGAGTATTTAGTGAGGCTGCCGATGTGATCAAAGGCCGCCTCGATGAGCAGGGCACTTTCTTCCCGCGTGACGTCCCCTTAGAAGCCCATTTTGCGGCCCTGTTGCCCGACCTGGTACTGAAGGCTGCCCCCACTGACTTGGCCAAGTTGGCTGCGGAAGCCATCTACTATCAGGAGCCGACGGTGGGGCTTGCTCACCTACACGATCCAATAGCCCCTGTTAGTCGTGAACTGGCGATCATTTCGGCCAAATTGCGTGCTGCAGGCAGGGCTAGTTTCGGCCAACTCACCGAGGACGCCGCCAACCTGCCAGTGGTAATTTCCCGATTCCTAGCGTTGCTAGAACTCTTCAGAGCGGACCAGGTTAGGTTTGAGCAAGAGGCCCCCATGGAGACATTGTGGGTCAACTGGGTCGGCAGCGATACCAACATTGCCCTCGCCGACGACTACACAGGAGAACAGGATGGATGAGCTGGCAGGACCATTGGAAGCGATCATGGCGATTGCCTCGGAGCCTGTATCCGAAGCAGACCTGGCTTCCGCCCTCGAAGTGCCTTTGGCAAGCGTCCGCGAAAGCCTAGTGCAGCTGCAGAAAGAATACGAGGGCGGCCAAGTGCGCCCGCGCGGTTACCGGTTGCGCAATGTAGGGGGCGGGTGGCGCCTCTATTCCGCACCGGAATACGCTCCGATTGTTGGGAAATTCGTCACTAGAGGGCGGCGGGCGCGACTGTCTAGAGCAAGTCTGGAAACGCTTGCGGTTATTGCCTACAGGCAACCGTGTACGCGCACGCAGGTGGCACAAATCCGCGGCGTTTCAGTGGATTCGGTAGTGCGTACACTGCTGTCTCACGAGATGATCGAGGAAGCTGGGGAAGCCCCTTCGGGCGCGGTGCTATATCGGACCACTGAACATTTCTTAGAACAGATGGGCATGAACAGCCTCGATGAGTTGCCACCGCTGTCTCCTTTTATGCCACAATCAGAGGACTTAGATAATATGCTCGCCGCGATGGAGGACCATGATGAATAAGCGCGACCCACATGTACCTAATGGAGTTCGACTACAAAAAGTATTAGCCCAGGCAGGAGTCGGATCGCGCCGGCTATGCGAGAAGCTGATTGCCTCGGGCCGGGTAAAAGTAGACGGCCAGATCGTGCGCGAATTGGGCACAAGGGTGAACCCAAAAGCTGTCTTGCACGTCGATAATCAGCGAGTCTTCGTAGACGATTCGCACGTCACGGTAGCCCTTAACAAGCCGTACGGGGTGATCTCCGCAATGTCGGATCCCAAGGGACGCGAGACCCTGGCCGATCTGCTTGTCGAGTACCCGGAGAGGCTTTTCCACGTGGGTCGTCTAGATCAGAACTCTGAGGGGCTGATCTTGGCCACCAACGACGGGGAGCTTGCAAATAGGCTTACCCACCCCTCCTACGAGGTGCCAAAGACTTATATGACCACGGTTGCGGGCATTATTACGCCAAGTGAGGTCAAGAAGGCTCGTGAGGGAGTCATGCTTGAAGACGGCATCATCGTGCCGGACGAGTTCATTGTGAAGGATGAGCATTCCAACCGGTCGCTAGTGAAGGTGACTGTCCACGAAGGCCGGTCCAGGCTGGTACGTCGCATGATGAAGGAGCTCGGCCACCCCGTGGAGAGGCTGGTGCGCACGCGCATTGGCAACATTTTCTTGGGCAAACTACATTCGGGGGCAACTCGGGCAGTAGATGGCGATCAGCTTGCTGAACTAATGAAGATGGTCGGATTGTGAACACCCAGTCGGTACTAATTGTCGGTACCGGCCTGCTCGGAACCTCGCTGGCACTTCGCCTTACTGGCAACTGGCAGGTGTGGCTTTCCGATATTTCACCAGCTGCAGCTGCGCTTGCCCGAGACATGGGAGCAGGTAGCCTCTACGACGGAAAGGCCATTCCAGATCTGGTAGTGGTGTGCGCTCCTCCGGATGTGGCGGGACAGTGCGTGGTTGCGGCGATGCGGCGCTATCCAAGCGCAGTGGTTACGGATGTGGCCTCTGTGAAGCAGGCAGTGGCCAAGGTCGTCGAAGAAGAGGCAGAGGATCGGACCAACTATATCGGTTCGCATCCGATGGCGGGTCGGGAACGATCGGGAGCATCTGCAGCTGATCGAGACCTTTTTGAGGGATGTCCCTGGGTGCTAGTGCCCACAAAGGAAACTTCTGAGAGGGCGCTGGGGCTGGTTCGCTCTGTGGCGGTAGAGGTCGGCGCAGTACCTTCGCAGCTGAGCGCGCCTGAACACGACCAGGCCGTAGCGTTGGTCTCGCACGTGCCCCAACTAGTCTCTTCGCTGCTGGCAGGGCGGTTGAAGGACGCACCTGCTAGGGCGATGTCACTAGCTGGGCAGGGGCTGCGTGACACCACTCGTATTGCTCGTTCAGACGCAGAGCTGTGGGCGGCTATCGTTGCCCACAACTCCGATGCGGTTGCCGAGGTCCTCGAAGCTTTCGCTCGGGATCTAGCCGAACTGCGGCAAGGCTTGGCGGCTGGCCTGCCCGCAGGGCTGTCTACTCCGGGTCGGATGGGCTCTGTTGCCAAAGTGATGCTTGCCGGCAACGACGGGGTAGAACGCATCCCTGGAAAGCACGGTGGGGCTCCCCGCCGGTACCTGGAAGTTTCAGTCCTGGTGCCAGACAAGCCGGGGGAGCTCGGCAGACTCTTTACGGAGATTGGTGAAGAGCAAGTCAATATTGAAGATTTTTCGCTGGAACACTCTGCTGGGGCGGCCGCGGGCGTGGCACGATTGTTAGTGATGCCTTCTGTGGCCCAGCCACTCGCTAGCGCGTTAGTTAGGCGCGGCTGGCAGGTACCTTCTGCAATGAATAGGGGTAGATGATGAAAGAATCGAAACTAGTAGTAGCAATTGACGGGCCCTCTGGGTCTGGCAAATCTACCGTGTCTAAGGAACTAGCCCGCGAACTTGCAGGTGCCTACATTGATACGGGGGCAACATACCGCGCACTCGCATGGTGGGTGCTGAACCAGGATCTTGACCGAAATGATGAGGCAGTGCTGGGAAAGGCTGCCCAAGAATTCCCGCTCGACCTATCTACTGACCCGGACCATCCCGGTGTCCGGGTTGGTGCTGAGGATGTAAGCGCCGCGATTCGCACCCCGGAGGTAACCGAGGTATCTTCCCAAATTTCCTCATGCGGCGCGCTGCGCGAAGGCCTAATTGCTAAGCAACGGCAACTAATAAAGGAAGTGGAGGCGCCCGCCGTTGTTGTGGAAGGGCGCGACATCACCACCGTCGTGGCTCCGCAGGCGCCGGTACGCGTGCTCCTCACTGCTTCTGAGGCAGTGCGCATGGCACGCCGCGGCGCCGAACTTGGAGAATCGGATTGGGCCGCCCTCGAAAAGCAGATCGTGCAGCGCGACAAACGCGATTCTAAGACCACTTCCTTCCAAGAAGCGGCCGAAGGCGTAACGCTGGTCGATTCTTCAGAAATGACAATTCCCCAGGTGGTTGATCAGATCAAAGCTCTTATTGTGGAGGCTGGCTACGACCACCTGGTTGACAAGACAGCGAAGGCCCTGCGTGCCGGCCTGGCTGACTACGACCTTAGCGAGGAAGACCTGGCGCTGCTGCAGACAAGCCCGCAGCAGGCTCAGGCCCAGCAGGTAGCCGCAGGCGAGCCTGTCGTAGCCATCGTGGGGCGCCCAAACGTTGGCAAGTCGACGTTAGTAAACCGTATCCTGGGCCGCCGCGCCGCGGTTGTACAGGATACCCCAGGGGTAACCCGAGACAGAGTCTCCTATGCTGCCGAATGGGCTGGCCACCGGTTCACCCTAGTAGATACCGGTGGTTGGGAAGTGGACGTCAAAGGACTCGACCGTACTGTGGCACACCAGGCGCAGATCGCTATCGACCAATCCGATGTGGTGATCTTCGTCCTCGACGCAGCTGTGGGGATCACCGCCACCGACGAGCACATTGTCCGATTGCTACGTAGCTCCGGCAAACCCGTTGTGCTTGCGGCAAACAAAGTTGACTCAGAGCAGCTCGAATCTGATGCGGCGGGCCTGTGGGCACTAGGAATGGGGGAGCCGCACCCAATCTCTGCTCTACACGGGCGGGGATCTGGGGACCTGCTAGACGCCCTCATGGATGTCCTCCCCAAGGAATCGGCTGTAGCGTCGGCAAAGCCAAACGACGGGGTATTCCGGATCGCCCTGGTAGGTAGGCCTAACGTGGGCAAGTCTTCCTTCCTCAATGCGTTAGCTGGCGAACAGCGAGTCGTGGTGCACGACATGGCAGGGACCACCCGCGACCCCGTGGACGAACTACTTGAAATTGACGGAGAACCATGGTGGTTCGTAGATACCGCTGGCATTCGCCGAAAGATGCACAAATCCAAGGGAGCCGATTTTTACGCCTCCCTACGTACCCAGGCCGCCATTGAACGCTCGGATGTGGCGGTCGTGCTTCTGGATGCCACCCAGACGGTCTCGGAACAGGACGTGCGCATTATCAATCAGGTGCTAGAAGCAGGGCGTGCTCTGGTAATCGTGAACAACAAGTGGGACCTGGTTGACGAAGATCGCCAGTACGACTTCAAACGCGAAGTTGAACGCGACCTAGGGCACGTGGCATGGGCACCCTCAATAAACGTTGCGGCAAGAACCGGCTGGCACACGAACCGGCTGGTGCGCGCGCTCAATGCGGCGATCAACGGGTGGACCACCCGAATTAGCACTGGAATGCTCAACTCCTACCTGGGCGAGGTAGTCGCAGCCAACCCCCACCCGGTGCGCTCAGGCAAACAGCCACGTATCCTATTTGGTACCCAGGTGCATGCAGCGCCTCCGCGGATCGTGCTGTTTACAACTGGGTTCATGGATCCCTCGTACCGGCGTTTCTTGGAGCGCAAGCTTCGCGAAAAATTCGGCTTCGTGGGTACTCCAATCCAGATTGCAGTTCGTGAAAGGCAAAGGCGAAAGAAGTAATGGCACTGACCGAAAAGGAACAGCTTGCAGCCGAAAACGACCAGCGGCTGAAGCAAGTCGAAAAAGACATTGCGAAGCTGCAAGAAGCGCCAGCGCAAATCAAAGAATTGGGCGCCCAGATGGGCAAGTTGATGCAGTACTACTACGGGCCATGGCGCGATGACCGGGAAGAACTGGATAAGGCCGGCAAAGGCCAATACGGCGTTTTGAGCGAGGATGCCATCTGGGACCAGATGTCAGATTACCGTGGTGCTTTGGAAGACCTACTGCACGAAGTAGAAACCGCGCTCAAGGACTACAAGAAATAGTCCGCCAGAAGCTAGCTAGGCGCCGCATATGGTAGGTGGCCTTTGGCAGAAAAATAGACCAAATATAGTTTTGGCCCCGCACGGAGGGTGCTGGGCCAAAACTATAGACTTTCGTCAACCTGACTCCTGACTTTAGGCTATCTGGCCTTAAGCCGTTCTAGCCTTCTTAGGCCATTAGACTTGGTACTAGCGCAGGTGGGCCTCGGCGTACATGTCACCATAGGCCTTTAGAGCGCTCGGGTGCATGATTGCCCAAGCTAGAGAGCTCACTGCAAATAGGAGCCCACCGACAATGGCCAGCGGAGCAGTAGCGGTAACAATACCCGCCACAATCAGCACGGAACCGACCAGAATAGTCAAAGCCAAAGCAACGTTTCCCAAGCTAATCTTAGAGGAAGTTTCGTTTGCAGTTACAGCGTCCATGTCAAATCCTTTCTAGTGGGTCGCACCTTGCGAACTCGTCCCCTATAGTGCCGATATCGCCGCCACGTTGCAAGAGCTAAAGGGGCAATTGGCACGTGCTAGCGCAAGACAGAATTTGGGTGCTACTAAACAGGAAAAAATCCGCACAATAACGCCAACTTATGCCCATAGAGAGCAGCTGATAAATGCCTCACAGCCAAGATGCGTTAGCATAATTGGCGCGTGCCATCGCCGCATGAACAAGTCACAAACGGCGAAGGGGGGACGCGGGCAAGAAAAACGCGTGGACAAGAATTTTCAAAGAGGGGGCGCTATGCAGGCTCGAGGCGGACTGGCCCCAATCAAAATGGGACCCACCGGCTGTGCGGACCTCACCCTCCTTCAATGGATGCAACAACGATACGAAAAACTCGATGCCACCGAGCTCAAAAAACTGTTTGCCCAAGGTGCCTTCGTTAATTCCGCAGGCGATGCACTTGGGGCGGATACGCCCTCGGAATTGATAAGGCAAGGGGTGTATTTCTACCGTCCTATAGCCGACGAGGTTGATACGCCAATCGAAGTTCCAGTGCTAGCGCAAACCGAGAACTGGATAGCGGTGGATAAACCAGCAGGATTAGCAACCATGCCCAGGGGCGCCTTCGTGGCCAGATCGGTCACTGTTGCACTTCGCAGGCAAGAGCGTAACGACGAACTCGTGCCGGCTCACAGGTTGGATAGACCAACTGCGGGGGTCTTGCTTTTCACTAAAAGGAAGCAAGTTCGGGGCGCGTACCAAAAATTGTTTGAAGAGCGGAAGGTACAAAAGTCGTACCGGTTACTTGCTCCCACTGCTAGTCTGCCTGACAGTTTTTCCTTTGAAGCTCGGATTTACCGGGTAGACGGGCAGCATCGGGTGGGCGTAGCACACACCGGTGAAGCAAACTCTTACACTAAGTTTCGTAGACTCTCGAAGAGAGGAAACATTTCACTGTACGAGGCGCGCCCGCAGACAGGGAAAATGCACCAAATTAGAGCCCATATGGCAGCCCTCGGTGCGCCACTAGTGGGCGACCGCTTGTATGGGTGGGAGGGAGAGCAAGTACCACTACAGCTCTTAGCCCATTCATTGTCCTTCGGTGATCCGTTCGCTAAGGCAGTGACTCTCCGAAGCAAACAGCACCTTCCACTGACAGAAAAAAGAACCGCACTGCTGAGACATTTGTGAACTCCGCAGATAGCATTGCCCTTAGGAACGCATAGAAGGAGTTCAGATGTCGTTAGCAAGTGGAATTATGAGGGGCATAACCGGCGCCTTCATTTTGAATTCCGGAATTGGGAAGCTAAGCCTAGATGAAGAGGGTGCCAAGGGATTGCAGCAGATGGCTGTAACTGGCATCCCCGCGTTGAAAGAACTTGATGGGAAGACTTTCGGTAAGTTTATCTCGTCCTCGGAAATTGGTATTGGCGCGGCGCTGCTTTTGCCCTTCATTCCGCGCAAGTTGGCGGGCCTAGCGCTCTGTGGCTTTTCAGCAGGCATGCTGTCAATGTATTTCCGCAATCCCGAGATGACACAGTCTGACGGGATTCGTCCGTCCGAGCAGGGCATTCCGCTAGCGAAGGATTCGTGGATGCTAGCTATCGGGGCTGCATTGGTAACCATGAAGGATTAGCAGTAGCAGATACAAGGGGGGCTACGGCCCCCCTTTTTTTGTTTTGGCACCTCCCACCAAAGCAATGGGACCCGAGCGTCGTTGCTGCCTGTGGAGCGTCCCGGAAAAACCTTGTGCCCATGCATGATCTTGTAACCCTCAGAAGTTAGGTTGACCTAATTTCCCCACTAAGCCTAGACTGATAACCGTTGTCATTAACAACTGTGTCCGGCCGGCACCTAGAGATTCAATACAAGAACAAGCAAGGGGAAATAGTGAAACGGTCAATTGTGGGTATGAGCGCTTGCGTTCTGCTCGCCCTCACCATGACTGGGTGTGGGGCAGGACAGAAAGCTGCAGGCCCAAGCCAAAAGGCGAAGAATCAAGTCAACGTCGTAGCAACAACCACCCAAATCTGCGACTACGTCACCCAGATAGCCGGTAGCCGCGACGCAGATTCTAAGCTCGCCCTCAAAAAGACGGATGCTACCGGAAAGACCTCAAGTCTTGGAGCAGAGCCTAAGAATGCTAAATCGACTATCAACCTGACCTGCTTGCTGGCACCCAACGCCTCAGCGCATGAACACGAAATGACGCCGGGACAATCGAAAGCACTATCTGAAGCTGATGTCATGCTTGTTTCCGGGGTAGACCTGGAGCACTTCCTAGACTCAGCAGTAGAATCGTCCGGTTTCCATGGAACCATGGGTGTCACGTCCGGCGTGCTTACCGCCGATGAGGTGGATAAGAAAGAGACAGCGGCAAAATTGCCTTACAAGGTGGATCACGGGGTCGCCAAGGTAAACGTTCGCAAGTGGCCATTCCCTCCGGAGGAGGGCGAATCTGCGCCCGAGTTCCAATATGACCCACACGTGTGGACCAGTCCGCGCAACACGATCGTGCAGGTGCAAAACATTGGAGCCATTCTAGGGAAGGTTTCCCCACAGAATAAAGATCTTTTCGACAAGCACGTTCAGAAATACACTGCGGCGCTGCAGGATCTAGACAAGTGGGTAGGCGAGGCAATTGCGTCCGTACCGGCTAACCATCGCGTACTATTCACTTCTCACGATGCCTTCGGCTATTTCTCGGCTGACTATGGGGTGAAGTTTATCGGTGCGGCCCTATCTGATTTCAACGCGCAGCAGGATGCGACCGCTACCCATATTCAGGAGGCAGCGAAGCAAGTGAAGGACTCCGGTGCAGTTGCTCTGTTCGCCGAAAACTCAAACAATTCGAAATCCATTGAGGCAGTAGCGCGGGCCGCGGGTGTGAAAGCAATTATTGGCGACGACGCACTCTACGGTGATTCGCTCGGCCCTGTCGGTTCGGCAGGGGAAACCTACATTGGTTCGATCATTCACAACGTCACCACCTTGGTGAAGGCGTGGGATGGCACTGTTCCTACCCTGCCAGCGTCGGTGAAATAGACGAAAGGTGGCGTCTTGAATACAGTTTTGGAAATGGCTGACGCTAGCCTTGCCTATGGTCGGAAAATAGTGGTCACCGGCCTAAACGGTACTCTAGCCGAGGGCGAAGCTTTGGCACTGATAGGCCCCAACGGCTCAGGGAAAACTACTTTGCTCAAAGCTCTGACCGGAGCGGTTCGGATAGCATCTGGGGCAATCACGATGCCGCCCGGGGCAAGCATCGGTTACGTTCCGCAACATCTAAATCTAGACGCCACCTTTCCCATCACGGCAGCACAGGTGGTAGCGATGGGCTTGCGTGCCCAGACGGGGATACTCGGCCTGCTGCGGGCCGAACACAAAGATCGCTTGAAAAAGGCTATCGCCCACGTAGGGCTACAGGAGAAGGCTGGGCAACGTTTCGGTGATCTTTCAGGCGGGCAACAACAAAGGATATTGCTAGCGAGAGCCCTAATCGCTGAGCCGACGCTCTTACTGCTCGATGAACCGTTCAACGGGCTGGATGAACCGAATCGGGCGGGTTTATTGCGCATCATCTCGCAGGCGAAAGCTAGCGGGATTGGGGTGGTGGTATCTACCCATGACATCGAACTGGCACAGAAAACCTGCGATAAAGCGTTGCTGCTAGCAGGGCGTCAGGTGGCCTACGGGTCGCTGCAACAAGTGCTTTCTGAACAACTGGTAGACGTGGCATATGGAAAGAGGTAACGCTCGTGCTAGCGGAGCTTTTTGAAATGATGCGGGCCGCATTAGCGCCGATTCCCGGGTGGGGATTTATTTGCAGTGCCCCATACCTGTTCAGGCCATTTTGCCTGCTAGTTGTGCTTGCGGTTGCTGCTGGAATTGTTGGCACCGTAGTCAATTTGCGGTGTGCAGAGTTCAATGCGGAAGCCTTGGTGCACGGCGTATTTCCGGGCATCGTAGCGGGGGCAATATATGGGGGAATCGACATGATTCTTCCCGGCGCTGCCATCTGCGCCATCTTCGTGGTGTTGGCCCTTGTGTGGGCCGGCAGCAAGGCTGAAATAAGCGAAGGCGCAACCGCTACTGTCCTCACTACGTTTTTCGCCCTCGGGGTGGTGCTTTCCCTAAAGAAAGGGGATATGTCCGGGCAGCTTGAATCGCTCATGTTTGGCCGACTGTTGGACGTGACGCAAGTGCGGTTAGAACAATCCCTCCTGGCATGCTTAGTGGCGATTCTTCTGGTCGGCATCACTTGGAAGAGTCAAATAATTGTTGCTTTCGATAGGGCAAGCGCATCCGTGCTTCGCATTAACACCTTCGTGATTGACCTGTTCCTAAATGTTGCAATTGCCGCAGTGGTAGTTTCGGCCGCATCCGCGGTCGGGGTGTTGCTCGTGATCGGATTCCTCGTGATTCCTGGTGCGGTTGGTCGGTTGCTCGCAAGGAGCGCTTCATCTATGGTGCCGATAGGAATTATTGCGGGCTTGCTGGCAGCATATGTTGGTTTGGTAGTACTTAGCCTACCTTCCACACATCCGGTATCCCCACAGGGGGCTGTATGCCTGAGTTTGTGTGCGACTTTTGTTGGTGCCCTAGCTATTCGCTTCGGATGTAATGCCCCCGCAGTTGCCAACCTATTGAAAATAGGGAGGAAATAATGGTGAGTTTGTGGCACATAGTGTCTCTGCCGCTGTTGGAGGCTGTAGCAGTGGGTGCGTTATGTGGTCTGGTCGGTTCGCTTGCACTATTGCATAAGCGTATCTTCTTTGCGGAATCTATTACCCATGCGGCTTTCCCAGGAGCGGTGTTGGGGGTAGTGGTAACTGTCTGCTTCGTGAGTAGTCATTCCTGGCTTTCGGGTGGATTATTTGTTGGAGCGGCGGTGGGGGGAGTAGTGCTGTCAGCGTTCATGCATGCAGTCGCCACAGTTCGGGGGATAACCGCAGAAGCTGCTGCTGGAATAACCCTTACCTTAGGTTTTTCAGCTGGCTACTTTCTAAACAAATGGTTCTCTCCATTACCACTGAAAATAGAATCATTCCTAACTGGATCTCTGCTCTCTTGTACGAGGGTGGACGTGTGGGCGAGCGTGAGTGCCTTGTTATTGACAGTAGCCATGTGGTGCTTTGGAAGACAGGCTCTTATCGGTGCTGCGTTTGATCCGGTTGGATTCCGAGCCAGCAGAGGGCGGCTGGGGTTGTGGCGCTTCAGTATCAATGCGTTGATCATTATTACTGTCACGGTCATTATTCCAGCTGTGGGCACCGTGGTTTCTATTTCGTTGCTAGCGGGACCTGCAGCAGCATTGAAAACAAAATTCCACTCGAGTGGCGCATACGTACTGGCATCAACTCTGGCGGGGGCGGCGGTCTCGGTAGCTGGTCTAGGGCTAGCGGTTTGGCAGGCGCTTTCAGCTGGCGGGTGCATCGCCCTTCTGGCAGGGGCATTCTTCCTAATGGTAGAGGGCATTTCCTGTCTTGGCAGTGCTGCCAGGAGGCCCTCGATTGCTGCCTGGGGTGGCGAGCGCGAGAGGTGTTTACTGTCACAAGATGCGACGATCAGGTAGATCTAGTTTGGAGATACGGCGGGGGGTTGCTATTCTTTTCTAGTCGGAACGGGCTGTGGCGCAGCTTGGTAGCGCACTTGACTGGGGGTCAAGGGGTCGCAGGTTCAAATCCTGTCAGCCCGACGAAACGAAACCCGCTTCGCTTGGCAGTTAGCCAGGCCGAAGCGGGTTTTTCTATACCGGCAAGTGACTGAGACGTATTGCTGGATGCGATTGGTGGTATCGACGGGTTGCGGTACGGCCAGCACAGCGAAAAAAGAATCCCATATGTTTCTATCGTGACGCAAAATTTATGGAGTTCTTATGCACGCGTGTGCATCTACTTCGGCTTAAATATCCTAAATGTTTGTTTTTGCTCAAATTTACTACCTTATGTTGGCAACTGAATGGACAAGTAATCCGACTTTTAGGCAAGGTGGCGCCAAATATAGAAACTTAGAGTGAATTCCCGCTACGTTGCGTAAATAATGAAAGTGCTGACTCGCCACTATGAGGTGGCGGGCACGATTGTCAAAGTTGACGGTTTCGCTTTATCCGAGGTGGGAAGAGATTTGCGTGCTAAGGGGAAGATAATCCGGATAGTCTCATTACTGTCACTACCTTGCTTATTGCTTAGTCTTATGCAGCTGGTTACGGCTAGCCTCGAATCGGTAGCGAGGGCTAACTCTGACCTGGCCGTGAACCCAATCTTTGGTATGGGAGGAGAGGATCCTTTCCCAGCCGATCCGCAAAGACCAGACTCCACGGTAGATGAAGGTGCGCAATCTGTCGCGTTTGTCTTTGGGCTTGGTTATAGGTCAGGATGGGCCTCAATGGGAGGTGAAACCAGAACTCTTGCTGGGCGACTTTGCCCGAACGAAGAAAAATGGCCTGACTACTACAGAAAACAAGCTGACAAACGCACCACCGCCGATGGCCGATTCTGCCGAAATTGGGACACTAATATAGCTTTCGAAGAAGAAATGAAGAGGCACCGGGGAAGTTCCCTAAAAGTAGGCATTTATACTTTTGCGCGTAAGGCTGACGAATCAAATAACCGCCTATACCATAACACTCCTAATCTAAAGGCCACCTCGTTACAGAATAAGGCTGGCTACGACGCTGTGATAAATAAGATTCGATCCCTGGATGGATCTAAAGATGGTCGTGGCAGTAGTCCAGATCACGCCTGGGGAAACAATCTGCAATATGGATTGGCTCAAGTGTATAAAGACATGGCCGATTATGAGAGTGCCCAACGGAAGGCAAACCCTAATGTTGCTCCCAAGCCGTTATACACAAAGATAATTGTACTTACACACGGCGACAATAAATACTATCTGCAGGATACTGTCAAGAAAAATGACAAGGGCTGGTACGAGGCTGATCTCAATCAGCTCGATGTAGATGGCAATTTTGTAAACAGGCCGGAAACTGAGGCGAATGGGTACTTCCGTCGTAATCGCCTAGACGCTAGGCCTGGTACGGCTGGAGCCTTGGGTGTAGCCAACCTTATCCGAGGCAAAGGTGCTGAACTGCGCATCTTAGGCATGGGGGATTGGTCAGAGAAGATGTCTCAATATGGCGATACCCTCAAGGCTCTTGCGGAAGCCACTACTAGCGGAAAGGAAGGTCGCTACCAACACATAGACTTCAGTTCGAAGGGGGATAACGATTATTGGGTTACGCCTGGAAGCTATGAATACTCAGACAACCAGATCGTAAATGGAACTCTTGAGCGCGTGTTGCGCCAATGGATTCTTGAAGAAAAAACAATTTCAATTACATCTGATTGGATCGATCAAGATTTTAGATATGTAAAACCCAATGTGGGGCAGTCCATCAATATGACTGTAGCGGGGGGACGCTCATACGCCCTCAAGACAAATCAGTTGGGTAGAACCTTTGTGCGACTAACCGGGCAGGATACCGCCCACGGCGTGACCATTCAGGAACAGGGAAGTTCCGGTAAGAAGCTCTCTACCATGCTCGCCAACGTGCCTCGCTGCTGGGGCGTAAACGTGAAAAATGGAAAGAGTGGCGAACTTGAGGCGGAGCCCGAGGCATTGGCAGTAGATAAGGACGGCAATGGCGGATTCAATATTTCCGGTCAGCAGATGGAAGATTGCCGTTCCATCAAATGCTCAATGTATTCACGCCCCCTGCAGCAGGCTCAGATAATCAAGAAGGGGAAAGTAACTAACGAACAAATCCGTTTCGAAGTCGGCGGCTACCCAAGAGGTAAGCCAGTCAAATTTGTTGGTGGTGCGCGCTATAGCTTTACCTACTCGTGCGCAGATCCGCTAGGGCAGCATCCGAACACTCTGATTGTGGAAGGAAAAGCCCAGCGGTTACTCGAAAACGTGAACGTTGCGGTAACGATGGCCCCCATAAATATGGGCAAACTTCCGGTAGGGGCAAGATGCGCGGTAAAGGAGAAAATCGTTTTGCCCTCTGGGCGCCCTAAAGAGGAATTAAACCGTCTTTTCACGTCTGTCAATAAGTTGTCATCACAACATCTGGAGTTGGAAGACAAACAGAACCACTCTGACAAGGGGCAGGCAACTTCTGCCTCGGCTACCGGCGTTGTGCGCTGAGCTGATGGAAAGCAGCCGACCAGCCAGTTTATTTCCGAGACAATTTATTCCTCAATCACCGCGTCGGTGACGCTGGACGTGCGTTTTACAAATTCTGAGGGCGACGAGCCCCTGGCCCGGAAGATCGCAGCGGGCCAGCTACCAAAACAGGTACCGATTTACTACAACTGCAGGTTCATGGCCGATCCTACGAAGCCTCCTGAACTACCTGAGAAGAATCAGGGCTCCTACCCGGGATACGTTGGGGCCGGGTATGTGAGCGTTCCTACTACTGGCGGCAAAGTTAGTGTCGGTAAAGTGGCCGGTAAAGACGCGTGGCCGGTGGGTACTCACTGCCTGTTCTCTACGACGCCGCCAACCGGCACTAATACTCCTGCCGGAGCGAAACCGGTGAATGTGCCCGGCTTTGAAGTGGAGCACTCAGTTACGTCCAATATTTGTTCAGAAGATGCAGCTGCGAGGCCGAAGAACGCTAAACCGTGTAAAGGCGATTATTTCTGGGTGCACTCCGGTGGAGAACACCAGGTGCGCATCACCCAGGATCTCAAGAGGCTTCATGGGCAGGTACGACTAGCTAAGGTCCTGACCGGCAACGCCCAAGGTGAAGGTATCGGACATAAGTTCGCCATGCGTCTTGAGTGCGAAGACGAGGGAATAAAACTACCGGTGGCCGGCAGTTCCCAAAGTTACGCCTTCTCGCTGGCCCACGGCAGCCCGAAACTAATAGATGGCGTGCCCGCTGGGGCCAATTGCAAGGTGATTGAAGAACAAACTGACCTACCCAACGCAAGTGTAATCACACCCGAGCCGATCGCGATTGCTCCAATAACTGACGTGAACCGGGTGGTCGATGTCCGAGTAAATAACCAGCTGGACTTCAAACTTGGAACATTGAAGATTGCGCACGCTACTAACTTCGGTCCAAACCTGACTGAGAAAGATTTACAGGAGAAGCTGGTTCAGGCTCGCAAAGAGATAACCGTTTCCTGCCAGGCACCTGGTAACTCCCAAACTGTTACCCAAAATGTCTCAATAGACGGTGACGGTGAGGTAGTCCTGCCCAACGAGATTCCCGCCGGCTCAAGATGTTCAGTTTTGTCCAGGCCCGAAATCCTCACGGGTAGAAAGGTCGACTACACCTCCCACAGCGCAGAGGTAGTTGTGGGGGCAAACCAGACAAAAACCGTGCAGATTAGTACCACCTATTCGTTACCAAAGGCGGGAGCCATAAAGATTTCGCCTAGAGTGCGTCAGCGCCCTCAGTACGAATTGTTAAGTAAGAAGGTTCCCCGGGCGGCTACCGGCACACTCACATGTGGGGCGATCGAGAAGCAGATTAGTTTGGATCTGACCACCGAATCAGCGAGTACTCTTGAGGGCGGTGACCTGCCTGAAAATACGTCTTGCACCATGCGAATTACGTTAGGGCGCAACCCGTTGCTGAAGAGCTACAGCCAGGCCAAAATTGGTGAAGATGCCCGCGACCGGGTGAAAGGTGATACGACGAGTTTCTCCTTCACCTCGCCTTCGCGTGATGGTGCTTTGAATATCGAATTCGACGTGTGGTTTGAGGTCGCCAGAGCTGAGCTGACACTGACCTCAAGTGCTGACGTCTACACCAATGCCTATAAGAGTGAGCAGAAGATTCCTGTACCCGCAGAATGGAAGAACGCGCTTTTTGCCCGTGATGACGGAGAATTCAAGGTACAGGCGAGTCTGTCCTGCAACTACAGTGAGGCGGGAAAAACCGAGAACGAAAAAGTCCCAATTGAGCTGCTGCCCAGGGAAGAAAACGTCACTACAGTGCCCGCGCCCATTGGGTGGAAGTGCGAGCTCACCTCGGAGCCAGGGTCGTTGCGGATTCCCGGAGCCGATCTTGAGTCGGCGAATTGGACCATAGCTTCGTCCGACCGGGCTGTAGGCGAGTCACACCATGCTTGGCAGGTTGATGGTCCGGCAAGAGCAACCCTAAATGCCGCCTACCGGATGCAGCTGGCTTCCTTCAACGTGAAGAAGAAAGTCGGCGGCGAGGGCGTAGCTATCGTCTCTGGGGCTAAGCAGTTTGCTGTGAATATTTCGTGTGCGCTGAATGGGCACAATATTCCTATTCCTGCTCCGCGAAAGGTCCCCGATACCAATTACGATGCCGCAGCGACGTTCGCAACAGATTTGCAAGCGAGATTGGCTAGTGTGGCACCTACTCAGCAAATTGGGATAGGTCGTTTCCAACAGGGGGAGTGGAATCCGGTAGACGCCATTCCGGCAGGTGCCAAATGCGTGCTGGAAGAAACCGATGATTCGGCTCACGTAGATAACACTTCTGTATATCGCTATTGGGAAGTATCGGAAGGGTACCGAGGCCGCGAGCCTTCCCATAACTGTGACGAGAATTCGAAGGTTTGCCGTCCTCTTGTGGGGCGCTCAATTGGAACGACGGAGGTGTCCCTACCCAGAGATAAGGCGCCTGCTGCCAATGAGTTCTATAAGGCAGCGGTGGATGCGCGCAAGCGGTTGATCGAAACTCCGTCTGGAAAGAAGGAAGTGCCCGCCAATCCGACGGTGCCACAGACTTTGCCCGAGAATTTTGCGGGAACTATGGTCGTGTGGAACAACTATGACTTCCAAAAGACAGAGGTCCAGGTTGGTTTGCGCGTAAGTGGTAGCGGTGCACTCCTTATGAAGGAGAAGGACTTTTCTGCCCGGCTTTATTGCCGCCCACCGGTAACTTTGACCGAGGCGGAGCAGGACGAATTGCCTGAGGGCGCCAATAGTGCGGGAATTATCCAGGCAGAGCTCCAGTTCAGTGCGCGAGGTGACCATTTCGAGCCGGTCGTAGCAGCGCAGCAAATCCCAGTCGGCTACTCCTGTGCGTTGGCCCAGCGGGCTCTGCCAACTTATGACACTGAGGTTACGGCGAAGATTGAGAAGGATCCGACACAGCCAACCACCACGGTAGGGGCAGACCAGCTGCGGGAGTTCTTCAGCTACGCAGGTGGGAAGAAATCGCTGGTAGATGTAGACACTAATCTTGCGATTTCTGACAGCGATCAGGTTTTGCTCGCTTTCAGAGTTCACCCGTCGCTCTCGGGGCCGGGCTTTCCTTATCCCAGGACTAAATTTACGATAACTGACCGGATTGACCGCAAAGCGGGCAAGCTTTCGGTTCGCCATGTACTAGATACTCCTGACGGGGTTGGTCGAAAGTCCATAGGCAAGGCCCTGTTAGCAGACGGCAAGGTGGGTTATACCTTGCACTACAGGTGTGAGGACGCCTTTGTAAAGGATAAGAATGGCAAGCCTGCTGTAACTTCCGGTTCAGTTGAGTTGCCGGCTCAAAGTGAGTTACAGCTCTTCGGGACGAGCCGTTTTATGCCGGCAAGTTCTACGTGTACGCTTTGGCACACGAATGCGCTGGCAGATCCGTTACCTGAGTATAAGGGCGAGGTAAAAGTACTCCCGTCTGCTACTTTATCCACATCTCTTGGGGAGCAGCCTTTCGGGGGAATAGGCGAGGGCGAGATATCTTCTGTGAGGCTGTCTACTGCTCTGGGTTACCCGAATGGTGCTTTGGCAACCTTTGTTGATGACTACTTCTATGGCGTCTCCACTTTCCAAGTTGGTACTGCAGTTGTGGGCAAACGCAAGGATGACGTCGAGGTGTCTGGGCTGCATTATGACTATCAGTGTGCCTGGCCGCATTTGCCCGGTCCGGATGATCTAAAGAAGCTCACGGGCAAGATAGAACCTGTAGTGGCGGGCACTTATGCTTCTTTGCCCAGCATGCCACAGGCCGCAACTTGTAAGGTCTCTTCTAGGAAGCCGACTCCTAAGCGGTACGTGAAGATGCTCACTCACTGGGTCGACTGGCAGGGAGAGATTGCGCCGGCCGCTCGTGCTGGCCGCAGTGAGCGCGCTGCTTCGAGGGAAAGCACGCCGGAACCGGAATTAGAAGAGGGCGACCCGCTGCTAAGTGCAGAGTTTAAGGCTGCGCCTAGGACAGAGCTGACTTCCGACCCGTTCAGCTTCACGTTGGATAGAAACAAACCTAAAGGCGTCGTGCTGTACACAGCACTGAATAATGGCGCCAAGGTGGCTATCCAAAAAGTCGATCCCAAGGGCAACGTGGTCCCCGGGGCAACATTTGAGCTGTACAAAGAGGGCACTCCTGACCAAGCCGAGAAACTTGTGAAAGATAAGGACACTGCGGGTACGTACCTGCCTCTCGAGGAGTTAGATCCGGGCAGTTACTACCTTCTAAACACTAACGGCGGGGCTCATGCCGGCGAACAACTGCCGTTCCCCTACAAGTTCACTGTCGCCTCCGGCGGTAGTGACGGCACTATCACCTTGAGCGAGCAAACCCGCAACAGCGGTTTGGTCCAGCTGTTCACTCCCGATGGCACCAACTCTTCTGGAGGTGCAGATTCGCTTCCTCCAACGGGTAGGTGGACTATCCAGTTAGCTGACGTGAGTGTGGGAAATCTACCGCTGACCGGGGGAGCCAGACCATGGGTAATCCTTGCCGGGTTAGCGCTTCTAGTGGCGGGCGCCGTTAGAGCTTTCAAACAGAAATAACCATAAGAAGAGGAGAAAAATGCTATCCCTACGACGAATTAGGAGAGGCGTAGCAGCGGTGGCTTCTGCCGGGTTGCTAGCGCTGGGATTGGGGACGGTAGCGCCAGTATCAAATGCGGCTAACGTAATCGATCCGAATGCTACCTACGCAATAACTGTTCACGCGCAGAAAGGACCTGCGGGCAATACCGCAGCCACCGGTACTGCGGCCGATAACCCGTCCCATGAGGTAGTGGCCGAGGCAAAGTTCAAGCTGGAAAAGTCCACGCTGGACGTGACCACCGGGGAAGGATATGCCCAGGCAAAGGAAGGGAAGTTCGGCACTGCCGATACTACATTCATCGGGGGTGCCGAAAAGGCTACCGGCACAGATGGAACAGCAACCTTCGCCGGGTTGAAACCGGGCTACTACAAACTGGTCCAAACCAAGGCTCCAGTAGGGCTTTCACCAGCGAAGGACAGCTACATCTTGGTGCCTCTGACAGACCCGAATACCGGCACCTATATGGACACCATTCACGTGTATCCGAAGTCCACTGACGCAGGTACTGTTATCAAGAAGGACATTACCCCGGAAACTTCTTTGGTCACAAAGGGATCGACGATGGAGTTCCAGATCGATGCTTCTATCAGGACCCTTGCTACCGGACACAAGTTCGACAAATTCGTGGTAACAGATACCCCTATCACCGGCCTGGAGATCAATGGTGAAAAGGGCAAAGTTACGAAGGTTGAAATTGTTGACACCGCAGATGCGACTGTTGCAGCGGAGACTTTGGTGGATAACGATTTCCAGGTTACTGATGGTGCCAGTGAAAACGTGCAAAAGAAGGTTGTGACTCTAACTGACACAGGCCTAGAGAAAGTTAGTGCCAAGCAAGGGAAGTTCCTAAGGGTAACGATCCAGGCGACAGTAGCAGCTGACGTGAGCGAGAAGGTTTCCAACTCGGCTTCTAACACGAATAAGGCCGATGACGAGACTTCGGACACTGAGGTTTCTACCCCCGGTGGCGACCAGACTCCCACGACACCTATGGGTAAGCTGAAAATTTTGAACTTTAAGACAAATACTACTGAAGCGCTGACCGGGGCCAAGTTCAAGGTATTTCTTTGCGAGGGCACGGAAGGCGTAACCGGGAACGCACTGAGCATTGAAGGTAAAGACGAGTTTGCTGCCAATGAAGTTGTGGGACCACTTCGTGCACTGAGTACAAAGAAGCTATGCGTGAAGCAAACGGTCGCTCCTAGGGGCTATGAGCTCAACCCGGCTGCCACCCAGGTTACTTTCGATGAAGCAGCCATAAAGGCGGCTCAGAAGGCAGACGCAGACAAGGCCGTTATCGCGACCGTATACAACTCGGCTACAAGCGAGTTCACCAGTAAACTCCCGCTAACTGGTGGACTAGGAATCGTACTTTTCGTGCTAGCCGGTGCCGGCTTGCTGACAACTGCCTACAGCAGAGCCCGAAAAGACGCATAGAGGAGGAGCCTTGAAAAAGGGGGTAGATACCTGGCGCTCTAGATTCGTAACGGTGCTGCTTACGGTGATGGGCATTATTGTGCTGGCGTATCCTGTGGTCGCGAGCCAATGGAATAATGCGCGTCAGCAAGCTGTTGCTAGGCAATACGCGGTCTCGGAGCGCCAGGTACCACCCCAACTCTTAGAACGAAGCCTTGCGCGGGCTGAACAGTATAATCGTCAGGTCCCGGGAGCTCCCATTTTGGATCCGTGGCTTGCGCGAGTTTCTAAAACTAATAATCCGTATCAGGAATATTTGCACCAGTTGAACTTGCTCCCAGAGATGGGGCGGTTGATCATTCCAAAGGCGCACATAAACCTGTCGATCTACCACGGCACAACGGAAGACACTTTGCAAAAAGGTATCGGCCATCTATATGGATCTTCGCTGCCAGTTGGAGGAGTCGGTACCCACGCGGTATTGACCGGGCATTCAGGCCTCTCGAGCGCTACCCTGCTAGACAATCTTTCCAGCGTTCGACGAGCCGACGAAATGTATGTGCAGGTGGCAGGCCGCAAGTTGAAATACCAGGTGCATTCCATCCAGGTGGTGCGTCCAAACGAGGTCTCCTCATTAGCCCGCGTTCCAAACAAGGACCTTCTCACGGTGATCACGTGTACCCCCTACGGGATTAACTCTCACCGGCTTCTGGTAACCGGCCATAAGGTACCACTGGATCCGAAAGGCCTTCCGGAAGTCACGGGAATGCGCTGGTCGTGGTGGATGATCCTAATTATCTGCATTTGTGTTGTGGCTGCGCTGCTACTTATGCGGTGGCTAGTAAAAAAGACGGCTAAGGACAAGCTCGAAGGAGGGAAATCATGAAGCGCGTGTTACTTGGAGTAATTACTGCACTGTCTACTTTCACCTTTACAGCAAGCGCTTTTGCGGCGCCTCCTGTAATCGGTGATGGTGATGGTTTAGACACGTCGGCCATAGATGTAACTGAGCGCGGTACGCTCACGGTAATAAAAAGTGGGGACAACCCGTTTGATGATCCGGTGCCGGGTGGTAAGCCAAATGGTCCGGTCGAGGGCCAGCAAATTCGCATTAGCAAGGTGCCAAATATATCGCTGCAGGGTGCTAATTGGCAGGATTTGAATAGGCTGCGACTAAAGGAGCTTGCGCCAAAGGCACTGCCGGTGACAGTCGCTGTAACTGATGAGGCCGGAAAAGCAGTGTTTCGGGATTTACCAGTAGGGATGTATTTAGTAGATGAACTATCACCCGCAGATACCACCCATAAATATAGGCAGATTGCGCCTTTCCTAGTCACTATTCCCATTGCCGACCCGCAACGGGCGCAGTGGAGCTATCGCTTCGTAGTTACTCCGAAACTAAACTCGGAAAAGCCAAAGATTACTAAGACAGTGCCGATCCCGGCGAAGCAAAAGTATGCCTCAAAAAATGGAGCCTTACCAATGTTGAGCAAGACAGGTTCCTTTGGTATTGGGATCTGTCTACTAGCAATGGCAGCTATCGTCGCTGGAATTGGGGTATGCCGGCGGAGGGATTGCATGACTAATACTCGTGAAATAGCATGATGCCGGGTGGTTTGGTCGTTCTCTCTGGTCTTGGGAAAATGGCAGTAACGTCACCCATATATGGACATAACCGCCACTGTACAGGCAGATTTAGATCTAGACGTGCTGCCATTATTGCGGGCTACTACACCGGTAGGAAAAGGAGCAGCAGTACATGGTGTACGGCCCCTACGCCATCGGTGGAGACGGCATCCCAGATGTCGTAGAAAATTCTTAAGGAAATAACCTTCTGGCCGGAGACGTCCACTACAAGAAGACAGACGTTTTCTACGGGCAGATATCTAATACCATATATAATACCTTCCCCCATTTCCCTAAAGGAAAGCTGGCCTTCGATGATTAAAAACCCGATCATCCTTGGTCATTTGTAGAAGATCCAGATGCGGGCATATTTACTGATGTGCCTGCAAGAGAGATGAGCTTTGCGATCGTAGGGAACTCAAACGGTTATATGCAATCTGCCGGGCCGAATCCACGTGAGGGGCAATACTATCTAGATCCGAAAACCGGACAATCCCAAATGGGCCCCAAGAAAGCTGACGTTGGCAGAAAACTTGAATTCAAGATTCGTGCCACCTACCCGCCCGCTTCCAGATGTCGCCCCACAACTTAGTAAGGACACCACCTTCAAAGTACGAGTGCGAAAACAATCGGACAACTTTGCCCCCTGCATACCGAGACCTGAGCGTCGGAGGAATGCACCAGCGGAAACTTCGCCCCGCCTGCGGATCCCAAAGCGCGCCTGCCTATCGGGAGCACATTTGCCGTGCTGACAGATCTGAAACGGCCAGTGCCAAACTGGGTAAGCATTAATGGGGATACCGGTCAGATTCGGGTGAGCCCACCGCTAAATACCGCGGGCCAGCATCTGTCCATTCCGGTACTAGTAACCTATCCGGATGGCTCTACAGATGAGCTAGCTGCAAACCTAACAGTTACCGCTCGTGTTGCCAGGTCAGGTGACCTGAAGCTGAGCATATCCGAAAAACAGATTAGCTCTATCGTCGGCATGCCCCTATATGCGCCTGTGCAGATTGAAGCCTCCTTGATCGCTTCTAATAAACAAATACGGCTAGAAATGGCTTGCAAGAAATCGGATGCGACCTCGGTATGGTTAGGCGGAATTGGCGGAATCGAAATGACGCCCTCGGTTAAGTGGAAGATAGCCAACTTGGACCAAGAGATGGCAAGACGGGCATCAGGAGAGAGGATTTTTCGCCTCATCTACAGCGAGGACGGCATCAAAGCCAAGACTCAGGCAAGTCTGACAGGGCGGTTCATTCAGGCAGGCAAATACAAATGTGCCGTTTATGCAACCAGCGCTCCGGAAGCTCCAAGACAGATGAAACTCGACGAAACCGGACAGCTGCAAGGATGATCCCCATTCGTTTCGCAGCGCTCAATCCTCTGGGAATCGGTCACCTCCCAAATGGATGTAGCGCAGCCTTTCTCACTGCCCCGCACTGGCGGGGCGGGGTGGACCTGGTGCGCTGGGCTAATTGCCTTGTTGGGCACAGGTGGAATTAGTGCCTGGATAAGGCGGCTCACAAAGAAGACCAGCCGGTCATAACACCATAAAAGGAGTATTAAGATGCGAAAGCTTAAAGAATGCTGGTGGCGCTCTTGTTGTAACCATCGGACTCGTTTGCGCCGGCGCGGCCGGTGCAAACGAGTCCGAGAAGCCGGTTGCGCCGTGGCAAACGGGACATTCGGAAACTGGCCCAATCACGATCCACAAGTTGAAGGAAAGTGCTCAGGATCCGGTTAAGGGCGCTACTTTTACTGTCACGCCAGTAAATAAGGTAGGTGGGAAGACTGTAGACCTGAATACGATCGACGGCTGGAAGACACTGGCACACTAGGTAGAAGCTCTAAATTCCCGTACGGAAAAGAACATTGAACTCGGTACCGCGAACTCGCAAGTAACCGATGCGCAAGGCAATGCTTCTTTCTCTAACCTGAACCTAGGCCTATAAAAGGTGGAAGAGACTGTAGTCCCTGCAGGATATTCCTCGGAGGTAGAGCCCTTCTACCTAACGGCTCCCCAGATCACCGGCACGGCGGCCAAGGCTACCAACTTTGAATACAACATCACCGTGCAGCCTAAGAACAAGGATCTGACGTCGGAAATTACCAAGAGCGCTGATACTACCAAGACGGTGGGCGCCGGAGACGACATTTCTTACACCATCACCTCTAGGGTGAACAAGAAGAAGGTTGGTGACAAAGCCGTACAGTAACCGGGTATGCAGTCTTTGACGACGCGCTCCAGGCGGCTTACAAGACGCCGGGTGTAGATTCAGTTAAATCGGTGAAGATCGGCGGCACTGTACTGCAGAAGACCACCGATTACACGGTAAGCACCGAAAACAAAGCCGATGGTCTCCTTCGGATCAAAGTCTCGTTCACAAAAGATGGCCTAGGCAAGATTGCAGCAGCAGTGAACGCTGATTCTGAAGCAAAAGTTGTCGTAGCCATGAAGTTCAAGGTGGCTGATCAGCCGCCGGCAGAGGTGGAAAACAAGTTTGGTTTTGTCCCCGGCCACGGAGAAAATGAACCGTCCTCTCCCGAGGATGTACCACCAGAATCAACAAACCCCAAGACCAAGTTCGCCGATTTTCAGATCAAGAAGGGTAAGGCCACTGACACGGCAAACGGTGTCCTGAAGGATGCGAAGTTCAAGGTTTTTGTGCGTAGCGGAGAAGTAACTTTGTATACCGTGACGGACATCAATCACGTCGCAGTTATCGAAAACGTGGCCAAGGCGGATTCCGGTTTCTGGTTTACTCTCCCGAAGACCGGTGCCGCGGGCATTATCATCTTCGCTCTTGCCGAAGTTTCTTTGGTGGGAACGTGCTCTGTAATGCTCTCCCGCATGAAGACTGCATAAAGGCAACACAATATTGATATGTGAGGTCAGGAAACTGACCTCACATATGTCTATAACTAGTATGAGAAAAGCCCGTGTACTAATCTCCTCTACTATCATTTTATTTGGCATAATGGCATTGGTTTATCCTGTTATTTAAACGTTGTGGAATAACTGCGAAGCAAAAATCGTTTCCCAAAACTACGCCGGGCACTTGTCAACCGAATCTGCGCAAGTATGAAAGCCGTACCTTCAGGCGGCTAGAAGATACAATGCTGCGCGGAAGGACTTCCGGTTCGTGGACCACTATCAAGGGGAAAACAATATGCAAGCGACACCGGATTACCAGCTCTACTTGAACACTTTGAATGATCCTGCAGGAACAATTGGGATCATTAAGGTGCCGAAGATCGGATTTAGTCAGCCTACCTGTCGTAGTAGTTCTCACTAGACCTTACAGCGTGCTGCCGGCCACCTGTACGGCTCAGACCTGCCTGCGGGAAAAAGCAAACCGACACAGCGTGGTTACCGCGCATACTGGCCTAGCAAACGCGACAATGTTTGACAAACTCACTTCTGTGCGTAAAGGCGATTACTTTTACATAGAGGTGCAGGGCGAACCTTTAAAATACCGAGTCGTTGATATCTATGGGTTGCGTCCTGAGTAGATATTTCTGTTGCAGCGTAGGCTAGGGGAGGATCTAGCAACGCTCGTCACGCGCACTCCATACGGGGTAAATTCGCACAGATTATTAGTTACAGGCAGCAGAGTTTTTCCTGACCCCAAACATGTGCCGCCACTAGCATGGCAGCTGCCTGGGTGGGTGGCTCTTTTCTTGACTGCAATTGCTGTATATATCGTGAACCGGATGCGGTTACTGAAACTTAATAGACAAAATATTGAAGTTCCTACAGGGGTGAAAATAAAAAATCTGCCTGAAAAATAGACAATTCCCATCGCAAAACTCCTACCAGCTTTGTAGTCGCGGATAGAGATCACTAGAGGTACCTGCCTTACCGTCAGGAAACATGCAAAACGTGCCGTTATAGTTGGCTGGGGGAGGAAACATGGAAAAAGTACCGTTTATTCTTGACACCGACACAGCCCAGGACGATTGTGTAGCAATCTTGGTAGGGCTCTTGGATGAACGCGCTGATATGCGGGCAATAACTATGGTGGCGGGCAACGTCGGATTTGAGCGCCAGATACGAAATGCTCATATGACGCTAAACGCCGCTGGGGCACTCGGGCGCGTCCCAATACATGTAGGGTGCTCGCAACCCTTGCTTCGGCCATGGGTATCTGCTGAAGAAGTACACGGTGACGGTGCCGGCGGCCTGAGCATCGATTTTACAAAGACACGTCTCGAGGACGAACACGCGGTGGACGCCCTCATCCGAATCACGGCGGAAGAACCTGGAAAAGTTAGTGTGGTGGCAATTGGACCGCTGACGAATATCGCGACTGCCATAGCAAAAGATCGCAACTTCGTGAAGAACGTCAAGAGCCTTTACATCATGGGTGGTTCTAACAACGGACGGGGCAACACCACCTCCTCGGCAGAATTCAACTTTTATGTGGACCCAGAGGCTGCGCAGATGGTATTCACGTCTGGCTTCGCAGACATTCACGTTCTGACCTGGGACCCCGTGACGCTCGAAGATGCCACGATTACGCGTAGTGAATACTTGCAGATGACAGACAAGGGAACGGTCCTAGCAAAATTCTTCAAGAAGGTATGTGATACCACCCTTGACTTCAATGAGTCAGTGGGGGTTGATGGTTCCACTCACCCCGATTCGGTGACCTTGTCCTGTTTGCTTCATCCCGAGCTAATCTTGGATGAAAATACTTATAGAGTAGATGTTGAAACCTCTTCGGAACTCACTCGGGGATACTCAGCAATGGCATGGGACAAGTTTGCCCGCCCAGCTAACGCGCACGTCATAGAGAAGGTGGATAAGAAGGCATACTTTGAGCATTTAGATCAGTTGCTGCAGATAGATACCGAGCCGAATCTTCCCTTTAAAGGAATGGAATAAGACTGAATAATCGGACAATCGGGGAGGCGGTGAGAGCGGTAGAACTGCCGTAAAATTGTGCCGTAGCTTAAAGCAAACTACCAGGTAAACGCCATGTTAGAAAAGTATCACTTCCTAATCGGCCAGTAGGTTAGACCCTCCCAATCGTGTAGAGTCAGTTCGTAGACAAATATTTCCGAAGGGATAACATCCATGGATATTGAAATTCGTCACTCCACCATGGACGATCTGCCAGTCATAATGCAGATCATAGATTTTGGTAAGGAAGCCCTACGCGCCCAAGGGGTAGATCAATGGGAAGGCGACTACCCCAACGAACACACCATGATGCAAGACATCGAACGCGGTATTTCCTATGTGGCAACGGCTGACGGGAAAGTGGTTGGTACGGTCTGTCTTGACCCCGAACCAGAACCGGCTTACGACAACGAAGAGCTCCACTGGAAAACTCCCCGCGAAGGTACCCTGGTGGTGCACAGGCTAGCGATCTCAAAGGATTCCCAAGGGCTTGGAATTGCCTCGAAGCTTCTGAAATATGCAGCTGAGATATCCCCCAATGGGAACAAGCGCGGTGATACCTCTGAAGAGAACAAACGTATGCGCGCAGTCTTTGAAAAAGCCGGCTACCAGCAGGTAGGCCTGGTAGAATATACCGAGGACGGGGGCCGTATCTGCATGGGGTATGAATACCTTGCATAAAACGCCATTGCCGCAACCATAAGCGCAAAGAAAATGGTTCCTACGCCTGCTACGAGGCCGAATAGCACGTTAGTCCTCGACTTGTTGCGGGCGTAGGAATCTCTGCTTTTAATCCATTCTTTCAACGAATCGCTACACGCTGGGTGAGCCATAATTTGCGGTTGCTGCGTGCGGGCTAGTTCAACTAGTTGCTCGCTGGTGTAGGTATCTCGGAGCGTCCTTGCCTCCTTTGTCCTGCCAATAATACTTTTAAAATCGGTAAAGAGCTACAAGCAGGTAGGCAAGACTCAGGGCTGGTAAATAACTGCCACAGATTTCGGCGCTAGGGTAACTGCATTGCCTTGGACAGAAGCATTCCAAAGTAGTGATTTACAAAATTTCGGTAGCGCAAAGCCTATCTCGGTTTGGTCCAGGTTCACGTGTACCTGGACCCGGCCTCGATCCAAAGTAATTTGTCCGCCCTCGCGGTGTAGCCGGGTAGGTACCTCTGTACTGGCAAGGTGGTAAAGTTGCCGCAGACTAATGAGCTTTCGGTAGAACTTGACCATTCGTGCGCCGGCAGCAGATCGAGCCGCAGGCCAATCTAAAATTGCCTTCTGGTGGGTAGCAAGATCCTGGGGATCAGGTACCCCATCTGCCCACCCCATACTCGCAAATTCCCTGGCCCTACCAGCACTTACGTCACGGGCAACGTCCTCATCAGTGAAGGACGTGAAGAAAGTGAAGGGGACCTTTGTATGCCATTCTTCGCCCATAAAAATTAACGGAGTGAATGGACTTAGCAGCAACATTGCCGCCTCAGCAGCCGCCTCGGCCGCGGTAAGATTCGGGCGATCTCCCATACCCCGGTTTCCAACCTGATCGTGGTTTTGATCGCAGGCTACCAGACGCCATCGGGCAACATTGCCGGCCGGGCGACCCCAGTTTCTTTTTCGGAAAGAAGAATACGTGCCGTCGTGGTAGAACACCTGCTCGTACACCTTCCGCAGCGCATCGGGGTCAGAAAAATCCTTATAGTAGCCCTGTGATTCCCCAGTAAAAGCAACATGTAACGCGTGATGAATGTCGTCATCCCATTGGCCGTCCATTCCCATGCCGCCTTCGGTTACTGGCGTGATCATCGAAATGTCATTTAGGTCTGACTCGGCAATCAGAGTTAGTTCCCGCCCTAAAGTCTGTTCAAGGTTATTCACCAGCTGCGACAGCTCCTGCAGAAGATGAACCGGAGAATCATCTTTTATGGCATGTACGGCATCCAGACGCAACGCATCTACTCCAAAGATCGCGAAGAGTCTTAATGCAGCATGCAATAGGTATTCACGCGGTTCGGGTAGACCTTGCTGGTCGACATTCAGGCCATCGCCCCACGGCGTGCTATGCCTAGAAGTGAAATACGGTCCGAATTGGCCCAAATAATTTCCCACAGGGCCCAGGTGGTTCAAAACTAGATCAATGCAGACGCCGAGCTGCAACTCATGCGCTGCCCGAATAAAATCAATAAGACCGTCAGGGCCTCCGTAAGGGGCGTGCACGCTGAAAGGATTAATCCCGTCATAGCCCCACCCAACATTGCCATCGAAAGCACTTAGGGGCATCAGTTCCACGCAGGTTACCCCCAGTTCTTTCAAATAAGGAAGCTTTTTGGCAGCAGCTGCAAGTGTACCTTCGGGAGTAAAGGTTCCCACGTGAAGTTCGTACATTACCCCTCCCAACACCTGCACCTTTGGCAAGGGGCCAGGCGAGGCCGGAGCGCACCACGTGCGGGAAGGGCCGTGTACTGAGGTAGGTAGCAGGCTAGCACGCGGGTCCGGCAGGCAAGGGCCCGAATCTAAGGAGAAGGCGTAGTCGGTGCCATCTGGCAGTGGGGTAGGAGCCACCCACCACCCCGACTGGCGCCGACACATCTCGGTACGCCCCCGTTCAGTCACCAGCTCGACTTTGCTCGCCGCCGGTGCCCACACGGGGACTCGTCCGCAGCCGATCTGTCGAAGATTCATGTCAGCTCAGTCCGAACCAAGATCTCGACCGTGGAATTTCCTAATACCTCCGAAAGAGGACGGACGCCGCCGCACACCTTCTGGTCATGGAAGATCGATGCCCATTCTCCCTCGGGAATCCCAACGGTGTGTGAGTGCCAATTATCCTTGTTAGCGAAGGTTCTAGCTGCAATAACTACCACCTGAGGAGTGCCCACCCCGCGTGAGAAAGCCAGGGCATGAGAGGTAGAAACTGGCAAGGCCGCATAGTCTGACTCAGCGGAAACAAAAACATTGGGCAGCTTGGCTCGCAGTGCCAGGATGCGTCGAACCAGGTCCAGCTTCTCCTCGTCAATATTTTCCGGAGCCCAGCCAGAGAGCAATCGTTCTAAGGACTTCTTACGTGCGTCAAAGTCAACCGGCCGCCGATTGTCTGGATCAACCAGGCTTGTCCCCACCATCTCGGTGCCCTGATATATATCTGCTACACCGGGCATGGTCAGCTGAAGTGTCTTAGTAGACAAAATTGCTGCCTTTGTGCACTCGGCGGTTTCTTCCCGCCAGCATAAAACCAGCTCCCTAACAGCGGGATCCTTCAGCACATTGCGGGCAAACTCGGTCATGCGCTTTTCGCGGGAGGCAGCGGTATCTATCCAGCTCGTCCACGTCTTCTGCTCCCGCGCGGCCTTCAACAGGTAGCCTTCCAGCCTATCGAAGCTAATAGGCCCTGCATCTGACCATGTCCCCACTAAAGTCTGCCACAGTATGTATTCGATCCGCCCGTCAAGATCTCGTGGCCTGTAGGAATTAGATGCTTCGCGAAGATCTGCAACCAGGTTTGACCATTTGTCGGGAAAAGACGCAATGGTATTCAGCCGAGCGCGCACGTCCTCGCCCCGTTTTGTGTCATGGGTACTGCCACAGGTCATCGTTGCCGGCCACTGCGCAGCTATGTAAGCAGCGTGCCGGTGCATCTCGTCGACACTGATGCCAAACTGGGAAGGATCAGACCCCACCTCCGTAAGCGAAAGTAGATGGGTCCAGCGATAAAAAGCGGTGTCCTCTACCCCCTTCGCCATCACCGCACCACACACCTGCTGGAATCGAACTAGCACCTCCGCCTTCTGCGCTGCCGATTCATAATTACCGGCAGAACCAATCTCGTCTCCTAGGACCAGTGCCACAATGACATCCATCGTGTCCGAGAGGTCTTCGGGAAGTTCCTTCTTCGCCCTCGCAGCCGCCTCCTGGACAACAGCCCTAGACAGGGCAGGGGCACTCTCAGAGGGCACGACATAGGCACGATATCGATCCATTTGAATGATCAAGGTTCGCAGACAGGTAATAAGCCCTCTGAAGGTGTGATCGCGCAATCGGAAATCTTCCAAGCAAATATTCCAGATGACGTTCCCGAGTCGGCGCACCTCCGCCGCAAGCGAAGTGTCGATAATCTGCGCTTTTGCCTCGCGTACGATCTGCCTGTAAGAAGAGGGCGAATCGCCACTTACCTGCGCCATGACTGCCCCCAGGGAAAGAGCAGCCGACTGGTTCACATTTAGAGCGTTAAGTCGCCAGGCCGTGTCGTACCCAGTGGTGCCGCTTACGGGCCAATCTGAGGGCATCTGCTCGTTCGCTTCCAAAATCTTTTCAGCCACTATCCAAGCCCCTCCCGTTGCTTCAGACAAGGCCCGAAAGTATCCCCGCGGATCAGCTAGCCCATCGGGATGATCGACCCGGAAGGCGTCAATAAACCCGGCATTGAACAGTTCCAAAAGGAGCGCGTGCGTCGCATTGAACACCTCGGGCAGCTCAACCCTTATCCCGGCTAGTGACCCCACATCGAAGAATCTGCGATAATTCAATTCTTCCGAGGCGACCTTCCAATGCGCTAGGCGGTAATGCTGCCGTTCTACCAGCACTTCCAGAGGCAAAGACTCGGTACCTTCGGCAACAGGAAAAACATGATCGAAGTAGCGCAATACCCACTGCTGACCACGATCCGGCTCGGTGGGCACACGCATCTTGACAAGCTCCAGCTCTCCAGCAGCCAACACCTGGCCGATACGAGCACCCAAAATCGGCATCAAAATTGGCTCGTTTACCTCAACATCGAACCAATTCGCATACTCGGATTCGAGGCCACGTTTTAGTACCGACCACATGGCCCGCGAGTGCCATACCGGGGTTGGGACTGCCATATGATTTGGTACCACGTCGACGATCACCCCAAGGCCTGCCTCGTGGGCGGCGCTGGCTAGTTCCTCAAATGCCTTGCGCCCGCCTATCTGCCGGGAGACGTGGCGGTGATCAACCACGTCATAACCGTGTTTAGAACCAGGAGCTGCCTGCAAAATAGGGGACAGGTAGATGTCAGTAACCCCCAACGCCACCAGGTAATCCAACACTCCAATAGCATCTCTGCAGGTGAAATTCTCATTCAGCTGCAGTCGGTAGGTGCTAATGGGAAGGCGTTTCCCCGGCTTGGGTAAGTGGGGGTGAGACATGGCAACTCCTATTCGTTGTGTACCGGAGGAAGGACCTTTTCTACGCTCACGGTAGGGGCGTCCTCGCCCTCCTCACGGGTATGTTCCATGACCAGCACTGACCTGTTGCGAAGACAGATCTTGTCACCGGCAGAGAAGTCGGTATCGACATGCTGTTCGTCGGTGTCGAGGCACACAGTCCACGACTTGCCGTACTCTTGCGGCGGCAGCGTAAATTCGATGTCCTCGGGGGCTGCATTCATAAGCACCAGAAAATCTGAGTCAACAATACGATTGCCCATATCGTCAGGTTCGCCAATGGCCAACCCATTCAAATAGAACATCAATGTGCGAGCGTAGGCTGCGTCCCAAGATTCGGCAGTCATGTGGGAAGAATCTGGGTTCATCCACTCGATCTCGCCACGCTCAGATTCTCCACCTTGTTGCGGGTTGCCAGCGAAGAAACGGCGCCTGCGAAATACCGGGTGTTCCCGCCGCATCCTAATCGCCCTCTTCGTAAAATCGAACATTTCCGAGGACGTATCCGTCTCTTCCCAGCTCATCCAGGAGATCTCATTGTCCTGACAGTACACGTTGTTGTTGCCGCCTTGGGTGCGAGCAACCTCATCTCCGTGCGAGATCATGGGAACGCCCTGAGAAACCATCATGGTGGCGATGAAGTTCTTCCGTTGGCGCATCCGCAGATTCAGTACCTCGGGATCGTCTGTCTCACCCTCGACTCCGCAATTCCACGACAGGTTGTTGTCAGAGCCATCCCGGTTATCCTCGCCGTTGGCCTCATTGTGCTTTTCGTTATAGGAAACCAGGTCGTTCAGGGTAAATCCGTCGTGAGCAGTGACAAAGTTGATCGAAGACATAGGTTTGCGGCCATCGTCTTGGTACAGATCAGAAGAACCTGCCAATCTGGAACCGAATTTTGCCAGGGTGGAGAATTGGCCGCGCCAGAAATCACGCACCGTGTCGCGGTAAGACCCGTTCCACTCACTCCAAAGGACTGGGAACTGGCCCACCATGTAGCCGCCCTCGCCTACGTCCCAAGGCTCGGCAATAAGCTTTACCCTAGAGATAATTGGATCTTGGTGGATTAGTTCAAAGAAAGCAGAGAGCTTATCTACTTCGTGGAATTGGCGGGCCAGGGTGGAAGCCAGATCGAAACGGAATCCGTCTACGTGCATTTCAGTAACCCAGTATCGGAGCGAATCCATGATGAGCTGCAGTACTGCAGGCGAGCGCATTAGCAGCGAGTTGCCTGTTCCGGTAGTGTCGAAGTAGTGGGCTTTGTCTTCATCTACCAGCCGGTAGTAGGAAGCATTATCAATGCCTCTGAAAGATAACGTTGGCCCCATATGGTTGCCCTCGGCCGTGTGGTTATAGACGACATCCAAGATCACCTCAATATCTGCGTCATGCAGAGCCTTCACCATCTGCTTGAATTCCTGCACAGAACTGCGCGGGTCGGAGGAGTAGGCGTTATGTGGGGCAAAGAAACCAATAGTGTTATAGCCCCAGTAGTTTGAAAGGCCACGCTCTTTCAGGCTGGAATCGTTTACGAACTGGTGGATCGGCATCAGCTCGAGGGCGTTGACGCCTAGTTCTTTTAGATGCTCCACTGTAGATGGGTGGGCGATAGCTGAATAGGTGCCGCGAATATCCTCTGGGATGTCTGGATTCAGCATGGTCAGGCCGCGCACGTGGGCCTCATAAATTACGAGCTCATGGTAGTCATGTCCCGGAGGACGATCATGGGCCCAGTCAAAGAATGGGCTGGAAACGAGCGACAACATAGTAGAACCAAGAGAATCTTCCGTGTTGCGTTCGTCAGGATTGTCGAAGTTGTAGGAGTAGACAGAATTAGAATTTTGAACTTCGCCTTCAATTGCCCTGGCATAGGGGTCAAGGAGGAGCTTTGCTCGGTCGCAGCGATGTCCGGCAGCTGGATCAAAGGGCCCGCTGACTCGGTAGCCGTAGCGCTGTCCGGGGATAATCCCGGGAATGTAGCAATGCCACACATTGTTGTCGCACTCTGTAAGTTTTATGCGTTCTTCAGCGAGATTGTCGTCTATCAAGCAAAGCTCAACGGATTCGGCAACGGACGAGAAAAGGGCAAAGTTTGTCCCTGTGCCGTCATACGTTGCGCCTAATGGGTACGGAACTCCTGGCCTAATATTCATACCTTTAGGTTCTCACGTTTTGGTCATTCTGGCCTCCGAAGAGCGAAAATGCGCCAACTTGGGACTCTCTTGCAGCGGCCAATTGCAGCCAAGAAGTGGGGAAGAGGAAGTTAAACAAGAAAACCTCCCGTCTAAGGGAGGTTCATTGTGGGCCATACTGGGTTCGAACCAGTGACCTCTTCCGTGTGAAGGAAGCGCGCTACCACTGCGCCAATGGCCCGGCGAAGAGAAACTTTAGCAAAAAAATGCTGGGCATCAAAATCGCTGCGGCCGATATTTGAAAGGAGTGGGCTCTTAGTGGAGTTTTCCGTTGTAATTACAGGAAAAATTGGCAAACGTGTTCGGACTCACGTCCAATCTGATTTTATTTTCAGCGCCGTCCCATGCTAATGTTCTTCTCGCACCTGTTGAGCCGAAAGGTTCTCAGGATGGCACGCGGATGTGGCTCAGTTGGTAGAGCATCACCTTGCCAAGGTGAGGGTCGCGGGTTCGAGTCCCGTCATCCGCTCTAGGAGACCGAATAGGGATCCTTCTCCGGTGGGTTGGCCGAGAGGATAGGCAGCGGCCTGCAAAGCCGTAAACACCGGTTCGAATCCGGTACCCACCTCGGGCGATTGGCGCAGCGGTAGCGCGCTTCCTCGACACGGAAGAGGTCACTGGTTCGATCCCAGTATCGCCCACTATCCGGCTTCGGCCGGTTTTTTTGTTTAATCTCTATGGTTGGCTACCGGTAATGCCCACATCAGGTCCGCATTTATCTTCATCCTGACTGCATCGGCGGGGGCTGGAACCGGCCCGTCTGCGGGAACTTCAACCGAGATGCGCCCCTGCTCGGTTTCCACTTCGCAAAGATAAGCGCCGCCAAGGTAAGAAGTAGAGATAATCTGGCCGACTTCTTCCTTTATGTGAACTCGTTGCGCCCTAGCGGGGGTAAGGGTGATGCAATTCGGATGTCCTACTAGGACAGCTCTGCCATCTGTGAGCGCAGGGTGGGCAGGTACCTGCACGCGTTGGCCTAGTACGGCTGTAGACGCTAGTAAGTCTCCGCCACTTGGGCACATGTGCACGGTGGCGTACAGGAGCACTTTAGCCCCCAGGTGCTTGGCAATTTCCAGGGTGTTCGGGCTTTCAAATACTTCCTCTGGCAAATCATCTTGCAGAATACTTCCGCCCTCTAAGTAGATGATGCGATCGCCCATTTGCATCGCCTCTACAGCTGAGTGGGTAACGAAAATGCTTGCAGCCCCCAGGTGTCGATGTACCCGGAGGATTTCTGTGCGCATCCTGGCTGCGGAGACGGTGTCCATGTGGGCGAGTGGTTCATCAAAAAGCAAGATTTGCGGTCGAGCCACCAGGAGCCGCGCCAATGCTACTTTCTGTTTCTCACCCGCTGAAAGAGAGTCTGGATGCCGCTCGCGCAGGCTAGTTAGGCCAAGGGTGGCAAGGCTAGTTTCAACGCGCTCTGTTGCTTTTGGAGCTGGCAAGGCAATATTTTCAGCAACTGTTAGGTGCGGAAGTAAACCCGGGTCCGACAGGAGTAGACCCATCTGCCTCTTTTGGGGGCTGAGCGAGGTCACGTCGGTGCCGTTGACGTAGATTGTTCCCGCTGCGGCCTTTGCGAGGCCGCACAGAGCTCTCAGAAGGCTTGATTTGCCAGCGCCGGAGGGGCCGACCAATACGACCATTTCAGAAGGGGAGACGTCAAAACAGAGGTCGGCAACCAGGGTCTTATCACCACTGGTTACGCTTAGGTGGTCCACTTGTAAGCCTTGCCTCACGGTAACCTCCTAACAGAGCGGTAGCGTAGCACCGGGTAAAGCGCAGCAGCCAGCAGGAATAACAGTATCGCCATCGCAAAGGTAAGGATGAAGGCGTCTGCCACCCGACCATGGTCAAGTAGCCGAAATAATAGGGGCACCACCAGAGGCACGTCGGGGGAAGTAACCCACATGAGGGGTGCGGAGGCGGTGGCGGCCATCGCTAAGGAGATCACTACTGCTAAGAATGCGAGGGTTCGTAGTTGTGGCAAGTAAGAAATCGTGAACGCTCTAGTGCGCGAATATCCCATTACCCGTAACAGATCAATGCTGGTGCGGTCTATTGATGCTGCGAATGCGCGAATAGCGAAGTAGAGGAACGGGCTTAGCGAGGTTACATAGGCCATCACGGTCACAAACCAGTCGGAGTCGGTACCAGCCACTGCACTGAACAGAGGAGTAGAGGACATGTATGCGAGGGATAGCGCTGTGCCCAGCGTGGCTCCCGGGGTACCTAATAAGATAAGGAAAAGGAAATCTAAGACTCTCACAGACCTACGCCGCCTGCCTAGAAAGAATGCAAGGAGTGCGATGAATCCCGCCACGGCTAGGCCTACTCCAGCAAGCACTACCGTAGTGGCGATCGCGCGAACATCTAGGCCACCTGCTGGGCTGGCGCCGCCGCCGATGATGAAGCTTGCAAGGGAGTTGCCTACCAAAATGACGAGGGCGAGGGCTGTAAATATCTTGGCAGTTTTAGAGTGTATTAGGGTGATAGGGCGGGCAGGAAGTGATTCAGAAAGAAGCGCCTGCCTAAGGAAAACCAATCCCTTGGCGTAGTAGAACAGTCCTACTCCAATAGCTAGACAGATCGATAAAGCGGCCAGGATGAGTGCGAGCAGGGCCGCTTGATGCAGCGAAACTCCCGATCCTACGGCTAGCCAAATTGAGTAGGCGGCGTTTGGAATGGGTAGGGGTAAGAGGGCGGGAACCAGGGGATCAGAGATAGTTAGCACAAACGTGAGTAGCGCCGCGGGAGGTAAACAGGCTAATGCCGGTTTTGCGGCGCAGTGATAACAGATCGCTAAGTCTGAGATGCCCACGGCGCGCAAATTGTCCACAACGGAAGGAGAAACTTTGGCCAGTGATATACGCATCGCAAAATAGGTGAGCGGCAGATAGGCACTCACGTAGCAGGCGCCAGCAATCATAATTACTACGTTGGAGTGCCACAGTTGGGAGCGACTGAAGAAG
This sequence comes from Actinomyces sp. UMB0138, assembly GCF_002849225.1. Taxonomy (GTDB): domain Bacteria; phylum Bacillota; class Negativicutes; order Veillonellales; family Veillonellaceae; genus Veillonella; species Veillonella parvula_H. Next base: position 725,558 of record NZ_PKMC01000001.1, on the reverse strand, counting down.
ATATCACCTAACCACTGGTATGCCTCGGCGTGAATAAATGGGGGAAATGCCACGCCGCTTGCTGCTAGCAAGTCTGTCAATGGCCAGAGTTTAGCGGGAAGAAAGCGGACGGCAGCTGCGGCTAGAGTGCCCAATAGCAGAGCAACTATCGAGCATAGGAAAGCGAAGGCAACCGAGCTCGCTAGTGGAAGGATAATCGCGCTGAGATCTGCCGGCTGCCCTGCTGCCTGTACTAGCGCCCAACCGGGCAGAAGCACCAGGAGGGCGAAAGTGGCCCAAAGAAGGGCCCACTCAAGTGCTGCTGCCGTCTTTTTCATCGCTGCCATCCCTTTGCCCGGAACCACTTCAACCAGTTCTTGCGCCCTTTCGCCGCCTCGGCTACGTGGATTGGGAACACATGTACGGGCTTGTCTGCTAATTCCTTATCGAGGGAATTAGCAAAAGTGCGGTTGGTCGGTGACTGAGTCACTTTGCCCCGCTGAAGTATCTGCTGGCCGGGCTTTGCCAGCAGCCAGTCCAAAAAGTCCTCTGCTTGCTTTGGGTGGGGGGCTCCTTTCAAGACCCCGGCAGCGCCTATCTCGAAAGTGGTTCCGTCCTTGGGGTAGTGCACTGAGAGACCATTTGCCACGCAATAGGGGACGAACGAGATGGCGATATCTGCCTGTCCACTGGACACGACAGAGGCGGGAGCGGTCCCCGAATTGGTGAATCTGCCTACGTTGTTGTAGATGCCCTCAAGCGTCCTCTTCGGATTCTTCTGACTTTTTTCGGCAACTTGAATTAGAGAGTAGGCAGTACCGGAGCTAAGTGGAGAAGAAGCAGAAATTCTTCCTGTATATTTTGGGTTTGCTAGGTCTGCCCAAGAGGAGAGGGCGAGCCTAGAATCAGGTGCAGTGCAAACGGCAAGGAGCGATCCGTAAACCCCAAACCATTTGTGCTGGGGTGATTGAAAGTGTCTACTTACCTGTTTTGCCGAGGCTGGCATGCTTTCTTGCAGTAGGCCTTTAGCAGCTGCGAGCTCGTAGTTTTCTGAAGGGCCGCCAACCCACAAGTCGAATTCCGGATCAGTTTTCCGGGACTGCAGCCTGGACAATGCCATAGAGGTGGGCAGTCTTAGGAAATGAACCGAAATATTTCTGCTTTCGGAATATGCCCTGGCCCAGGCGGCACAAACCTGTTCGTCGTTTGAACAGAGCAGCCGCAGTTGCGGCGTTGTGCTGCATGAACAAATACTGGCAGCCACAAGTGCGACTGCCAGCAAGAGTCCTAATTGCTTTCGCATAAGAATAGTCTAGGTGGGCGGCGCCCACCTAGACTATTCCACTTACTTCTGGGAGGCGAGCTTTTCCGCGCGTCCTGCCATGATGGCCTTCTCGTCACGACCAACGATGGCAAAGATGACAACGGTCAAGACCGCAAATACTACGAAAACGCCGAAGGTCACGTTCCAGCCGAAGTTATGCACGATTAGGCCAACGCCGGTGGAGGCAAGGGTTGCTCCTAGCAGATAACCGAATAGTCCGGTGAATCCGGCTGCGGTACCAGCGACATTCTTTGGCGACAGGTCAATTGCCTGCAGGCCGATCAGCATAACTGGACCGTAGATAAGACCGCCGATCAGAGCGACCAAACCAATCAGAATGGGCATAGGGGTGCCGATAGGGGCAAGCCAGTAGCCCAAGATGGCGATTGCGGTCGCGACGGTAAAGAATATGCCGGCGCCAGAGCGGTAACCCTTGAAGACCTTGTCCGACATCCAACCACAGACTAGAGTGCCGAGGATGCCTGCTATCTCATAGGCGCCGATGCCGAATAGCCCAGAGCCGATCTCCGCTCCATGCTTCTCATGCAGATAAACGGTGATCCAATTCAACACGCCATAACGCAGTGCGTATACGAAGACGTTTGCTACGGCCAACATGACGATCGTGTGATTGGTCAGAATGTGCTTGAAAATCATCTCTTTAGCAGACATGCCTTCAGAATCATCGACCTCGACTTTGGCGGGATCGTTGCGGTATTCCTCGATCGGGGAGAGCCCCAACGATTCTGGAGTGTCGCGGATAAGTAGGAAGCCAATGGCGGCAACTACGAGCGCTATCGCTGCTGGGAACCAGAAAGCCGAACGCCAGTCATTCGCAGTCCAAGACAGGGCTGCGCCCACTGCGATGGGTAGTCCTGCACCGCCAACGTTGTGCGCGGTATTCCAGATGGAGGTTTTCCAGCCGCGCTCATTAGTCGAGAACCAGTGAACCAGGACACGCCCGCAGGGAGGCCATCCCATTCCTTGGAACCAGCCATTGAAGAACATGACGGTTGCGAAGATGCCTACAGAAGCGGTCAGCCACGGAATGAATGCAATAAGTAGGTTGGTGATTGCCGAGAGAGCCAGCCCAATTACCAAGAAATAGCGTGCATTAGAGCGATCGGAAAGCATCGCCGAAAAGAATTTAGAGAGGCCGTAAGCAAGAAGTACCGCATTCGCGATTATGCCTACTCCTATCTTGTCGATCCCGGTTTCGTCCATTAGGAGCGGCGCGATCGAAGAGATATTGTTCCTGATCAGGTAGAAGCCCGCGTATCCGATGAAGATGCCTATAAAGACCTGGAGGCGAAGCCGCGGGTACTTGCGGGCGACCTCGTCATCGCTAAGCCGTGGCGCGCTGGCAGGAGCCTGCAACCAGTGGGGGAGAGATGTTGCCATTTACGGCACTCCTTTGTGCAAATAGTAGGTTTGTTTCTTCTACTACAAGCCTGATACAGGCATAGGCACAAAGTACCGTCCCCTGGTAACAGTTGGTAACAGGGCTGTTACTTCGGGTGGAAGGAATAGCCCCTTCCGCGAATGGCCTTGATGGATTCTGGTGGCGCGCCGGCTGTAGCGAGTTTCTTGCGAAGCCTGTAAATCGTAGTCTTCACCATGTTCCGCCCTCCTTGAACAGAGGTCGTCTCCCATACCAGGTTTAGCAGCTCGCGCACCGATAAGGTGGCGCCGTCAGCCTCTATCAACGCAGTGAGCATAGCAAACTCCGTCTCGGTCAGACCAAGATTTGAGTTCGCGTAGAATGCCTGCCCCCGTCCTGGAAACAATACGAATTTATCCCGTTCAATTCGATCTATCCTCTCGCTCGATGGGCCCATACGTTTTAGTAGAGCGCGGGCTCGAAGCGCCAACTCTCTAGGAGAGAAGGGCTTGGGCAAGTAGTCGTCAGCTCCGGCCTCAAAACCTTCTATTCGCTGGTCCACCTCGGAGAGGGCAGTGAGCATAATAAGCGGGACCGTGGAGGTGGTTCGGATCCGCTTGGCAAGAGTAGTACCGGTGATGTCCGGCAGCATCAAGTCGAGTACCACCAGGTCGAAGTCGCGTTCTGTAAAGAGCTTCCAGGCAGCGGTCCCCGAGTGGGCGACAATGGATTCGATACCCTCGGTTTGCAGTGCGAATGAGACTATAGCGGTCATCTGCACCTCGTCATCAACCACTAAAGCTAGAGGTTTCACTTCTGCCTCCTAGGCAGTTCAACTTGGAAAAGCGTGCCGCCACCCGGGGTGGAATCAACCCTAACCCTCCCGTGGTGCACCTTCGCTATTTGGGCCACGATAGCCAGTCCCAAACCGTACGTGCCATGCGATTTCATCGGGCCCGCAAATGGGACAAAAAGATTCTTTCGTCCAGCTCCGTCAATGCCGTTGCCAAAATCTGTCACCTCTATATAAGCCATGTTGGCATGAGCGTGTGAAGACACCTCAATAGGATTAGTTCCCGAAGCGTGTCGCAGGGCGTTGTTCAGCAAATTCCAAATTACTGCCCTAAGAAGTGCCTTATCAGCCTGCAACCACATGGGCTCAGGGGTGTCTGTCAGAAGAACCGGATTGTCATTTATTGCCCGCAGCTCGCGGGCGCTAGTTCGGATAAGTTCGCGCAAATCCACCTGTTCAAACACGGGCGAAAAATTCTCTGCCCGTACCTTCTCCAGTGTTAGAAACGACTCGGCTAGGCCAATCGATCTGCTCGCGTTGTCGCTAATGGTGCGTACCAGGTCTGCCTGCTGGTCAGACAGCGTCCCAGCGTACTCATTGCGCAGGAGTTCCGCGGCGCCACTGATTAGCGAAAGAGGCGTGCGAATTTCGTGGGTTAGAACTGCGAAAGTACTCACCTGTGCCAGCGGCGCCGACTGGCTTGCCTCGCCTTTGCTGGCATTCTTTCGCCCTCGAAGATAGGCAAAGGGAAGGCCTATCAGCAAAAGCACAATCGCAAGCGCCAGTCCCCAAACCATGCCTTTTAGCTTATATCAGCAAGAAAACTGAAGAAAATAGCTTCGGCGGGGCAATCTGCCGGGGCGATGGTTTGCTTGTAAGGTGGTAAGGCGAAAGAATCCGACGAGTTGAGGAAGAAATGGTTGACTTCACCCCTGTGCTAATTGGCGGAGACATTGGCATTTATGCGCTAGCGCGTCAGTTCTATGAAGCTTTTGCCAAGACTTCCATCTGTTTGACTGGAGGGGCCATCGGTGCCATCAGCAAATCTGCTTACTGCGAGGTTCGCCCTCTGAAATCGGGGCGTGCTAAGGACGTGATTGCGGCCCTAAAAGAGGTAGAAGCTTCAGTGCCAGCTGGCAAGTTGGTGATCATGGCCAACACCGATGGGCACGCGCGCCTCATCTCAAAGTCTCGCGCAGAGCTGGGGGAGCGGTGGGTTATCCCGTTCCCTGACGTAGACGTCATCGACAAAGTCTCCGACAAGGTCGCTTTTGCAGGAATCTGTGACGAGCTGGGCATCGATACCCCTGAAACCGAGGTTGTTGATTTTTCTGGTGCAGCGGCGGATTCTTTCACTGTTCCCCCTACCAAACTGCGGTTCCCGGTAGTGGCCAAGACAGCTGTGGGCGCAGATTACGACGAGGTATCTTTTGTTGGCAAGAAGAAGATCTACTTCGTTGACTCCCAGGCAGAACTGGATGATCTGTGGAAAAAACTCGCCAGCGCCGGCTATCGCTCTACGTTCGTAGTGCAAGAGCTAATTCCCGGTGACAACACCCAGATGCGGTCCATCACTGCATATGTAGACTCCCACGGAGAAGTAACGCTGTTGGGGTCGGCCAGAGTACTGCTGGAAGATCACCTGCCAACCATGATTGGCAATCCCGTCGCCATGATCACAGAGCAGTTCCCGAAGCTATGGGAGGATGCCAAGAAATTCCTGAAGCACACTGGCTATCGCGGCTTTGCTAACTTCGACGTGAAAATTGATCCACGCGACGGACGCTCCCTATTCTTCGAGATCAATCCCCGGATCGGCAGGAATTCCTACTACATGGCCGCAGGCGGACTGAATGCATTGGAGCCGATGGTCTATGACTTGGTAGAAGGCAAACAGTTAAAGCCACGCACTCTGAAGAACGAAGTTCTTTACTCGTTAGTTCCCTTCCCGCTGCTGTTGCACTATGTATCGGACAAGAAGGTGCGTGCCAGGTTGTGGCGGCTACTTTGGGAACGGAAGATTGTAGATCCCACGTTGTCAAAGGCAGAACCTTCATTGTCCCGTAGCTTGTTGCTGCACGGGCAACGACTAAATCAGTACCGGAAATTTGCCAAGTACTATCCCAAAGCCACGGATACCTCGTACTGACACGGCAGCTAGGCTTAACAAGACAAGATCACAGCGGAAGGTATTTTGTGGAGCTCGTTCAAATTTCGGATTCCGAACTGAAACAACTCGCCTCGGGAATTGATCGGTACCCCATAGAACAAACTGAAGTGTGGGGAACCTACAACCAAAAGTTGGGGCGCAAAGTATGGGGCCGATTTGCATTAAAATCTGGCAAAAAAACGAAAGCCGTCATTGTGCTTACCGAGTACTCGGTGCGCGGCTTCAAATATTTATGGGCCAAAAATGGCCCGGTATGGTTTAAATCTCCCTCCCCAGCTGATGAGGCAGAGCTGCGCGAACTCCTTTTGGTTGAGGTGAAGAAACGGGACAAGAAGGTTATCTTCGTGCGTCTGCACGCCACCTACGAGGCTGAGGACACCCACCGCGTGTTGCAGTATTTGCCCTATGACAAGACCGTCCTTGTCGATCTGTCCTCGGGGACTGCACAGGGAATCGTGGACGCACTTCCCACGGAAGGCCGGCGCGCAATTCGCCGGGTAAATAAGCGGATTGAGGGCCGAGACGACGTGCAATTCCGCGAGGTGACCGGCCTTAGCGAGCAAGAGTTCGCCAAGTACTACAAGATTATGCAGATCACGGCGCAGCGGGACGGCTTCCGTCCTCATCCGATGAAGGTATACACGGATATGCTGTCGATTCTTGGCCCCGAACATGCGCGTCTGTTCGCTGTCTTTATCGACGACAAACCCGTGTGCTGGGATCTGGTAGTGGTCAACGGGAAACACTCGTGGGCCTACTACGGTGCATCGTTGCCTGAAGCTCACGACGTGCTGGGGGCAGACCTACTGGACCTGCGAACCTGTCAGACGCTCGCAGCTGAAGGCGTAAAGACTTTCGATCTTATGGGAACAGACTCCTCGCGCTGCCCCGAACTATATGGAGTGGGCCAGTACAAGAAGCGGTGGGCACACCACCGCACCGAACTGCCTTGGGCATGGGATGTACCGGTCAACAAGCCGGTATACCTAGCCCTAAAACACGCCCTTGCATCCAAGCGGGTGCTAAGCGGCGCGTTGCAGAAAATAGCCAAGAAATAGACCTGTCCCTTACCGTGTTTTGAAGACGGTAGAATCATTACCGAAGTAACCCCTAAGAATGGAGATGCAGTGGCGAGCGTCCAATGCACTATAGATGGCAAAGCCCAGGAACTCGAAGCCGAAAGCACCGGCCTGACCCTGTGGGGCAAGGATCGAACTATCGTCGCCATGAGGCGCAACGGAAAAACGGTGGATCTGGCTGCGACTATCGCTGATGGGGATGAAATAGAGCCAATTACCACTGCTACCGAAGAGGGACTTGCGATTTTGCGTCATAGCGCCACGCACGTCCTAGCCCAGGCAATGCAGCAGGCCAACCCACAGGTAAACCTGGGTATTGGCCCGCCAGTAACGGACGGGTTCTACTACGACTTCGGCAACATCGACCCACTTACCCCGGATGATCTAAAGAAGTTGCAGAAGGCAATGCAAAAGATCGTGAAGGAGAATCAGTCCTTCGTCCGCCGCGTGGTCTCTGAAGATGAGGCTCGCGAAGAGCTTTCAGATCAGCCGTACAAGCTGGAGCTGATCGGGCTCAAGGGAGGCAACGGTCCCGAAGGCGCTTCAGTCGAGGTGGGTGGCAACGAACTGACCATATACGACAACGTGCGCAGGAATGGGGAAGTGGCATGGAAGGATCTGTGCCGCGGCCCGCATGTGCCGTCGACGAAGTACTTGGGCAACGGCTTTGCGCTCACCAAATCTTCTGCTGCGTACTGGCGCGGTGACCAGGCGAATGATCACCTGCAGCGTGTTTATGGAACTGCGTGGGCCTCAAAGGAAGATCTAAAGGCATACCAAACCCGCATTGAAGAGGCCGCGAAGCGCGACCATCGCAAGCTGGGTACTGAGCTGGACCTGTACTCTTTCCCAGAAGAGATCGGCCCCGGCTTAGTTGTTTTCCACCCCAAGGGCGGCATCTTGCGTCACGAAATCGAAGATTTTGTGACCCGCAAGCACATTGAAGCCGGCTTCCAGATGGTGCACACGCCTGAAATTTCTAAGGGCGGACTCTTCCACACTTCCGGACACCTGCCCTACTACGCCGACACAATGTTCCCGCCCATGAAGGTGGACGAGGAAGTCGACGAACAGGGGAACGTGACCAAGGCGGGCCAGGAGTACTACCTGAAGGCAATGAACTGCCCGATGCACAACCTGATCTACAGGTCCTCTGGCAGGTCTTACCGCGAACTACCTCTTCGCTTCTACGAACTCGGACACGATTATCGCTACGAGAAGTCGGGCGTTGTACACGGCCTCACTCGCATGCGCGGATTCACGCAGGACGACTCGCACACCTACTGCACTCCGGAGCAGGCTAAAGAAGAGATTCAGATGCAGCTGAATTTCTTCCTAGGAATTCTTCGCGATTTCGGCCTCACCGATTTCTACCTGGAGCTGTCTACTCGCGACGACGGGGCTCATAAGGACAAGTTCATCGGCTCTGATGAAGATTGGGACAACGCAACCAGAATTCTGACCGAGGCATGCGAAGCAACTGGTCTGGATCTAGTTCCGGATCCGGGTGGAGCAGCATTCTATGGTCCTAAGGTGTCGGTGCAGGTAAAGGACGCTATCGGGCGTACCTGGCAGATGTCGACCGTTCAGTACGACTTCAATCAGCCGGAGCGCTTCGACCTCGAATACACTGCCGAGGACGGCACTCGAAAGCGGCCCGTAATGATCCACTCCGCCAAGCTGGGCTCAGTGGAACGCTTCATCGGCGTGCTCGTAGAACACTACGCCGGCGCCTTCCCTCCGTGGCTCGCCCCTGTGCAGGTACGCCTGGTTCCTGTTGCCGAGGCTTTCTTCGACTACGTAAACGAGGTGGCCGAAAAGCTGCGTAGCCAGGGAGTCAGGGTGGAAGTCGATCTTTCTTCCGACCGTTTCGGCAAGAAGATTCGCACTGCTGCTAAGGAACGTGTCCCATACATCCTGATTGCCGGTGGTGAAGATGCGGAGGCGGGAGCAGTTTCGTTCCGTTACCGTGGCGGAAAGCAGGAAAACGGCATTCCTGTAGATGAGGCCGTGGCTCAGATTGTCGAGGCCATTAGGAGCCGTCGCAATGACATCTGAGATTCCAACTCAGGATTCGCGGGCGTACGCGGGGGTTCCGGATGCTTTTCAGCGTCTGTGGACCCCGCATCGCCAGGCATACATCTCCGGAGAGTCAAAGCCGAAGGACGGCTCTAAGGATGAGTGCCCGTTTTGCGCAGCGCCAGATAAGACAGACGAAGACGGGCTGATCGTCCACCGCGGTAAGCACTGCTTCGTATTGATGAATCTGTTCCCGTACAACGCTGGCCACCTCTTGGTGTGCCCGTACGAGCACGTGTCTCTCTACCCGGATATCGCTCCCGAGGTGCGAGTCGAGTTCGGCGAACTTACTGCAAAGGCAATGCAAGTGCTACAGCAGGTAGCTTCGCCACACGGCTTCAACTTGGGTATGAACCAGGGCGCAGTAGCAGGAGCCGGAATTGCGGCACACCTGCACCAGCACGTTGTTCCTAGGTGGTCCGGAGACGCGAATTTCTTCCCGATTGTGGCCCAGGTAAAGGCCGTGCCACAGCTACTTGGCGAGGAACGCGAACTGATAGCAAAGGCTTGGGAGGAATAGGTGCTAGGGATTCACGGGCGGAGTGTAACTAAGGCTATTTTTACCCCGTTAGCCAAGGTTTTGGCGAAGTGGAAAATTAGTCCCAATGCGGTTACTGCTGCAGGAACCGTAGTGACAGTGGCCGCCGCGTGTTCCCTTATACCTACGGGCCATCTGCTTGCCGGCGTAATTGTTCTGGTCATAGTCATGTTCTGTGATTCTCTTGATGGAATCTTGGCACGGCTAACTAAGAAGCAGTCGCAGTTCGGCTCTTTTTTGGATTCGACGCTCGATCGCATTAGTGACGGGGCAGTATTTGGGTCATTGACTCTATGGGCGGCTTTGCATTTGCCTGCCGGGGCTCACCAGATCATCACTATCGCGCTGGGCATTTGCGCTACCGTCATGGCTGCGGCGGTGCCTTATGCCAGGGCTAAAGCAGAATCGCTAGGTGCTAACGCCACTGTGGGAATTGCCGAACGTACCGACCGGCTAGTTACCGTCGGAATCGGCGCACTCCTAACTAGTATCGGTGCCTCTACTTGGTTTATTACTGCTGCACTCGCCCTCGTCGCAGTAGCCGGATTTGTGACTGTTATGCAAAGACTGGCCACTGTGAAAGAGCAGCTTGGATGAATCCCTACCCGGTAGCTCTGAAAATTGCAGCTAAAGTGCCATCGGCTTTCCGATACTGGGCGGCCTATGGCGCTAGTCGGATTGCGGTCGCAGCGCGGTATCCCGGCGCCAGGCAACTCCAAACTAACCTCGCCCAGGCAGGTGAAGAGGACGTCGTGGGGGCGCTAGCCAGCTACTACCGGTACTTTGCGGACCTGGGAAACTTCGCAAGCCCTTCGCGGCTGCGGATTGATGCGGCTGTAGATGCCAAGATACCTGCGCAACTGTATAGAGACCTAGCGGCTGGTCCAGTTTGCGTAGCACTAGGCCACACTGCGAATTGGGATTTGGTGGGGGCGTGGGCAGCCCAGAACTTGGCTGGTCTTACTACCGTTGCCGAAGAAGTTGCCCCGAAGGCACTCTTCGACACTTTCACTGAGCTGCGCGCTCGAAACAATATGAAGATTATCCCTGCCAAGAAAGGAAACCCCGTATTCAGGGAACTGCTACGACAAGGTAAGGAAGGGGCGGGCATCATCGCCCTGCTTGCTGACAGGGACATTACCGGCGCTGGGATAGAGGTCGACCTATTTGGTGCTAAGGCGCTCGTAGCAGCCGGTCCCGCAGCACTAGCGAAGAAATTAGGGGCGCCTCTGTACATGGCGGCAGCTAGGGACATATCACTAAACGGGGCTCGAGCTAAAGCAGCCGGAACTAAAAATGGGGTAGAGATGATAGTTCGGGGGCCACTCGATACGGCAGGCACGGTTGAGCAGGTCACAGCAGTGTGGGTACAAGAATTCGAGACCATGATGCGGCCCTGGGTGAAGTCGTGGCACATGTGTCAGCCGGTCTTTGTGCGGGATCTCGATCCTGAGCGTCTAGAGCGGTCACGGAAAAAGCACGCACAGATGGAACAACACTCGTGAAGATAGGTATTGTTTGCCCCTATAGTTTTGATGTTTCTGGGGGAGTACAGGTCCATATCCGAGACATCGCGCAAGTGTTGCGCGAGCGGGGACATGACGTTGAAGTGTTGGGACCTGCAACCAAAGATCCCGGATTCGAAGGGTTCACTTCGACTGGCCCCTCGATCGCGATTCCTTACAACGGGTCGGTGGCGAGGCTGGCCTTCGGACCTCGCCCAAATGCGAGAGTTCGTGCATGGTTAGACCAGGGAAAGTTCGATCTTATTCACGTGCATGAGCCAGCCAGCCCCTCTGTCTCGCTCCTGGCACTGGCAAATGCAAAGTGTCCTGTAGTGGGGACCTTCCATTCAAATATGATGCGCTCTTTAGCCTTGAAAATAACTTCGCCAATCCTGGTGTCGATTATGGATAAATTGGCGGCTCGAATAGCGGTATCTGATGAAGCCAGGCGAACGGTGGTAGATCATCTCGGCGGAGACGCGGTGGTAATCCCTAACGGCGTTTCCGTCGCCGATTTTCAGGTAGATCCGGTCACTAAGTGGCAAGGAACTAGCTCAGCTCCAACATTTGCGTTCTTGGGTCGTTTAGACGAAGAACGCAAGGGACTGCCCATATTTGCCCAGGCGATAAAGCTAGTTTCTGAGCAGCTGCCAAAGGCCCGCTTCCTGATCGCTGGCAGAGGACAGGCAAACACCAAGAATCTGGGTCTTGATGATGTACCTGGAGTGGAATTTCTTGGCGGCGTGTCCGACCTCGAAAAGGCACAGCTGCTAGCATCGGCGACCGCTTATATTGCACCGCAGACCGGAGGCGAATCATTCGGAATAGTCTTGGTGGAAGCCATGGCTGCCGGAGCCCCCGTGATTGCTTCGGATCTGGTTGCTTTTATGGCAGTTCTGCAACATGACGAATATGGGATCTCATTCAAGTGTGCCGACGGTACAGATCTAGCTCAAAAGATGGTCCTTTTGGCAGAAAGCCCCGATTTGCAGGTGGCTCTATCTAGAAAGGGCAGGGAACGTGCCCTGCAATATGACTGGCAGAGCGTAACTGACAAGGTCGAGGCTGTGTACCGTACGGTTTTGGCGGGTGCATAGTGAAATATCTTCTTATCGCGGCAGTAGTGCTGCTCGTGTGTGCGGGCATATTTGCTACCTTGCAAGCAAGAAAGCTCGACTCACTGCACAAGCGTATTGACCAGATGCAGCATAATCTGGATCGGGCGCTGTTACAGAGGGCGGCTTGTGCACTGGGGATAGCGCGAGCAGGGATACTAGACCCGGCTAGCTCGATTCTGCTTGAGGGAGCAGCTTTGGAGGCGCTGCACGCTAATCAGGTAGGGCGGGGCAGTTCCCAGCGCGCTTTAGTGGAGTCGAACCTTTCGCAGGTCATCACTGCAACAGCGGATAGGCAAACTTTAGGGAAAAATCTATTCGCTGAACTTCAGGCAGCTGATTCCAGCGTTCAAATTGCCATGAAAATTCATAATGGGGCGGTAGTGCGAGTCAGGCAGATTCGCTCCGGAGCGATCATTCGTCTGTTGCATCTTGCCGGGGGCGCTCCGCTTCCCGAGACAATCAACATTGGAGAGGGACTCGAATGAGCGATTGGACAATGGGCCCGGATGGAATCCCGTTTCGGAATGCAGCTAGGGTAATTCTGTTTGACGCGCAGGGAAACACCTTGCTTATTGAAGGACACGACAAGGACAACCCATCGCGTCATTGGTGGTTCACGGTCGGTGGCGGCCTGCAAGAGGGCGAAGGGGCGCGGGAAGGTGCCTGTCGGGAGTTGGCAGAAGAAACGGGTATTGAGCTTTCGGCCTCCCAACTTCTGGGCCCGGCTATTTACAGGCAAGCAATATTTGACTTTGCTCGCGGTTCGGCCAGACAGCATGAAACCTTCTTCGTGGCTTATCTAGATGGGCGCGAAAAGCGCATAGATAGAAAATGGACACAGTCAGAAACACAGGTACTAGATGGGTACAGGTGGTTTGATCAAAACGAGTTGCGCCAGCTACAAAAAGATGGAGCGGCGCTATACCCAGCGGAACTCTTTTCCCTGCTCAACCGGTGGCAGCATGGCTACGATGGACACGTGCAACACATAGGAATAAACGAATCAGGCAACTAACCTGTATTATTGATCCGTGCCAGGCGGCCCCGGCCGCGAAAAATATACGAAATCTAGATAGGGGTACATATGTCGGGACACTCTAAGTGGGCTACGACCAAGCACAAGAAGGCTGCGATTGATGCCAAGCGCGGCAAGCTGTTTGCGCGACTCATTAAGAACATCGAAGTTGCAGCCCGCACCGGTGGTGGCGACCCCAACGGCAACCCGACCCTTTACGATGCCATCCAAAAGGCGAAGAAGAACTCGGTCCCTGCCGACAACATCGATCGCGCGGTAAAGCGCGGCTCCGGCGCAGAAGCCGGCGGTGCGGATTGGGAAACCATCATGTACGAGGGCTACGGCCCCAATGGCGTCGCCTTCCTGGTTGAGTGCCTCACCGACAACAAGAACAGGGCTGCTTCCGACGTTCGCGTCGCTTTCACCCGCAATGGTGGCAACCTGGCTGACCCGGGTTCGGTCTCTTACCTCTTCTCGCGACGCGGCATCGTGGAAGTTCCCAAGGCCGATGGCGTAGATGAAGATACCGTCCTCATGGCAGTCCTGGATGCAGGTGCAGAAGAAGTGACCGACATGGGCGAGGTCTTTGTTGTAGACTCCGATCCTTCCCAGGTCGTCGACGTGCGCACCGCATTGCAGGAAGCCGGCATTGACTACAACTCCGCAGAAACCGAGTGGGTAGCCTCCACTCAGATCGACGTGGACCTAGATGGGCTGCGGAAGACGACCCGTTTGATCGATGCTCTTGAAGACTCTGACGATGTTCAGAACGTCTTCACTTCGATGAACGTGCCTGAAGACGTACGCAAGGCTGCCGAGGCAGAAGAGGAATAAGCCTCCTTGCGAATTATGGGCATTGACCCCGGCATCACTAGGTGCGGTCTAGGCGTAATAGATACGAAAACTGATCGGACTGCCTCCCTGGTGTATGTCGGGGTTGCTCGTACTCAGGCCAGTTTGGCCCAGCATTTCCGGCTCCGCACTATAGGCCGCGAGATTGCCCGTGTTATTTCTACTTTCGATCCGCAGATTGTTGCCATCGAGCGGGTATTCGCCCAAGAGAATTTGCAATCGGTAACAACCACCATGCAAGTAATGGGTGTGGCCATGTATCAGGTGGCCGAGGCCGGTTTGCCACTTGCTATACACACGCCGTCAGAGGTGAAGTCGGCAGTCACCGGATCCGGTATTGCGGGTAAGGCTCAAGTCCAAGAGATGGTGAAACGGATTTTGGGGCTGGACAAGGTGGTCCGCCCTGCAGATGCCGCTGACGCTCTGGCAATCGCAATCACTCAGTCGTGGCGGGGGACCGGGCTAGCTGGTGGCAGCGACGATTCGACCGTGTCGGTGTCGCTGTCGGGCAAGGTCTCCGCAAGATCTAAGCTAACCCCCGCGCAGGAACAGTGGGCAAAAGCACAAGCGGCTTTCCGACGTACCGGCGCGGTAGATCCCAGAAAGCGCAGAAGCAGGCGAAGCTAGTGTCGTACGTGTGTTCGATTAGGAGTAGGTGATGATTTCTTCACTGACTGGGAAGATTAGCCACATCGGCGCCTCTTCAGCCCAAATCGTAGTGTCCGGGGTGGGGTTTTCTTTCTTTGCCACCCCCGGTACCTTGCTGAGCTTGCGTACCGGTAAGGAAACCACCGTATTCACTTCCCTGGTTGTTCGGGAAGATTCGCTCAGTCTGTTCGGGTTTGTAGCAGAGGAAGAGCAGCGAGCATTTGAGATCCTGCAGTCCGTGCGGGGGATCGGCCCCAAGATGGCGCTCGGAGCGTTGGGAGTAATGAGTGTCGATGAACTGCGCACGGCAGTTGCAAATCAAGACGAGAAGATGCTGACTCGCATTCCTGGCGTCGGAAAGAAATCGGCCCAGCGAATGATTTTGGATATTGGCGACAAGCTGGGCCCCGCACCGCAGCAGGGCCTTTCCCGTGTGTCCTCGGCAGTGGGGGCAGAAGTCGTTGCAGCTCTGACGCAATTAGGCTGGGATGAGGCCACGGCGCAAGAGGCGGTTAGCCAGGTAGAGTCTCAGGCTGACGACGCCTCTTCCTTGCTGCGACTGTCACTACAAACCTTAGGGCGGCGTCGTGGCTGAAGGAGAAGGACGAATCGTAGAACCTGCCGCGGGCGATACTGAGCGCGCCGCAGAGGCAGCTCTCCGCCCAAAGTCGCTAAAGGACTTTGTTGGCCAGGAAACGGTGCGCAAGCAGCTACAACTGGTCCTAGATGCTTCTAGGGGTAGAGGCATGAGCCCTGATCACGTACTGTTTTCGGGCCCTCCAGGCCTTGGGAAAACTACGCTTGCCATGATCATTGCCCACGAGATGGGTACTTCGCTGCGACTAACCTCCGGTCCTGCTATTCAACATGCCGGGGACCTGGCAGCGATTCTGTCGGCGCTGCAAGAGGGCGACGTGCTCTTTATCGACGAAATCCATCGTCTTTCCAGACCAGCCGAGGAAATGCTGTACCTGGCAATGGAAGATTTCCGCGTCGACGTGGTAGTCGGCAAGGGGCCGGGTGCGACTTCGATTCCGCTTACTCTGCCCCCATTTACAGTCGTAGGTGCAACGACAAGAGCTGGCTTACTGCCTGCGCCTTTGCGCGATCGCTTCGGTTTTACAGGACACTTGGAGTACTACAGCGCTGCAGAACTCATGCAAGTCGCGATGCGCTCTGCTGCGTTGCTGGGCGTGCAACTACAAGTGGATGCCGCGGCGGAATTAGCCGCACGTTCTCGGGGCACCCCACGTATTGCCAACCGACTACTGCGCCGCATTGTGGACTACTCCCAGGTGCACGGTACCGACCTCGATCTAGGAGCTGCCAAGGCAGCACTTGAGCTTTTCCAGGTGGACGCGCAAGGTCTCGACAGGCTGGACCGGTCGGTGCTCGAGGTGCTCTGTCAGCGATTCGCTGGTGGGCCGGTAGGACTTACCACGCTGGCGGTTTCAGTTGGCGAAGAAGCTGAAACGATTGAAACGGTCGCCGAACCTTACCTAGTACGGGAAGGGTTCTTGGTCCGCACCGCCCGAGGGCGCATGGCAACTGCCAAAGCATGGGAGCACCTTGGGCTTCGCCCACCCACTGAAGAAGGGACGCTAGATGTGTGAGTTTGCAATACAAATTGTTACATTCGCGCAATCTCCCATAGACTTCTAGCGTTGTTAAGTAAAGAAACGGAGTGTATTTGTGGATCCACTAATGCTGATGTTGATCATGATCCTGTTCCTAGGGGTCATGTTCTTTATGTCCTCTCGTGCCCGTAAGAAGCAGCAGGCCCAGCAGGAAAAGATGCAGGCAAGTCTGGAACCGGGAACCTGGGTACGCACCATTGGAGGGTTGTACCTACGCTACGTCGATCAGGACGGCAACGTAATGGTTTTGGAGACTCCTGGTGGAGACGAACTGTACTTCAATAGGCGTGCAGTGATCGGCCCCGAGGAACCGCCATTCGCAGTCGCCCCCGTCGAGGGCGAGACCGAAGCAGGCTCTTCGGCCGCTTCCGAGACAACAGAAACTTCCCCTGCCGAGGCTCAGACCGGTGCGGTAGAGGATCCAGAAGATGAGGACAAAAAGCAGGACTAACCTGCACCGCAAAGCGGTAAGGAACTAAAGTGCCCAAGACAAAAAAGCAATCGAGGCCAGGTCGCGTACTGATCGCCCTCCTTGTCATAACTTTGGCAATGGTAGGTCTGCTGGCAGCAGGAATTATCAACAAGAAGACCGACGGGGTGCCAGACCTAGCGCTGGATCTTGAAGGCGGTACCCAGCTAATTCTGACCCCTAAGGCGGAAGAGGGGGCGGGTCGTAACTCCGTAACCCAGGAGGATATCGATCAGGCGATTGCTATCATCCGCCAGCGTGTCGATGCTTCCGGCGTTTCTGAAGCCGAGATCACGGCTTCGGGCGGACAGAACATTATGGTTTCTCTGCCCGGACAGCCTTCAGAAGAAACACTAGACCTCGTGCGTTCGTCAGCGCAGTTGGATTTCCGACCTGTTATCCAGGCCGGGGCACCGCAGGCTATTTCTGCCAAAGCTATAGCTGAGGCACAGAAGGCTCAGGCTAAGGCGCAGGGGAAGGATCCGAACTCGGTCAAGCCTTCCGATAAGTCAACTGAGGAGTTGGCTAAGGAGCAGGCCGACCAGAACCACGACGGCAAGATTTCCGACGAAGTTTCCGGAAAACCGTCTAATCCTTCCGATTCTAAGTACATTACCGAAAAGGTAATCTACGACTTCCTGAAGCTCGATTGCACCGACCACAAGAACCGGCAAGGTGGCAGCGCAGGCGACCACAATAAGGCTTTGGTTGCTTGTTCTACCGAAGGCAATGCCAAGTACATCCTTGGCCCGGTTGATCTCGAAGGTACTCACGTCGCGAAGGCCAACTCTGGGATGGGACAAACTCAGACTGGTGCTTCCACCGGCAAGTGGGAGGTTTCTCTTCAGCTAGATCAGAAGGGCACCGACAAGTTCGCAGAGGTGTCCAAGCGCCTGTTTGAATACAAGCAGACAGAGCCCACTAAGAACGCATTCGCGATTGTGCTGGACGGACTAGTGGTGTCTGCCCCGACGATGAACGCGATCATCAGCGACGGCCGGGCGGCTATTTCTGGTAACTTCACCCAGGAATCTGCAGCTACCTTGGCAAACCAGCTGCAGTTCGGCTCTCTACCCTTGAACTTTGATGTGCAGTCTGAACAGCAGATTTCCCCGACTCTGGGCACTGACTCCTTGCAGTGGGGCCTGATCGCCGGTCTGATTGGCTTCGTTCTGATCGTCATCTACTTGCTCTGGCAGTATCGCGCGCTTGGTCTCATCTCGATCGGATCGCTAGTAATTGCTGGCATTCTGTCCTATCTGACCATTTCGTTGCTGTCCTGGGCAATGGGATACCGGTTGTCGCTCGCTGGCGTGGCCGGCTTGATTGTTGCAATCGGTGTTACCTGTGACTCCTTCATTGTTTACTTCGAGCGCATCCGCGACGAGGTCCGCGATGGACGTCCGTTGGGTGCGGCTGTAGAGGAAGGTTGGTCGCGTGCAAAGCGAACCATTCTGGCTTCCGACGCGATTAACATGCTCGCTGCTTTGGTGCTGTACTTCCTAGCAGTTGGTGGCGTGCAGGGCTTCGCCTTTACTCTGGGCATCACAACCCTCCTTGATCTGCTCGTAGTGTTCATGTTCACCCACCCGACTATGGCTTTGCTGATCCGCACCAAGTTCTTTGGTGAGGGACACAAGTGGTCTGGGCTCGATCCTGAACACCTGGGAGCCACAAGGCGGACTTACAAGAAGAGGAACAGGCGCGAGCGCAGGGTGGTAGCTAAGAAGACCCCCGGATCTACCGCCGTGGCAGAAGGAGAGCTAAAGTGAAAAGCTTCGCAACTTGGGGCAACGAGCTCTACTCGGGTAAGACTTCTTACGACATCATCGGGCGCCGTAAGCTATGGATTTCCATCGGCTTAGTACTGATCGTCCTGTCGCTCATCACCCTGGTATTCCCAGGCCTGAACCCGTCAGTCGACTTCAAGGGCGGTTCCGAGTTCACAATCTCGTCTGTTCCGGCTGACAAGCTGGAGCCGGCGAAGAAAGTGCTGGAAGACGCCGGGCAGAAGGACGCCAACGTTCGCGACCTCGGCTCGACCGGCGTGCGTGTGCAAACTAAGTCGTTGCCTACTAAGGCGCAGCGTTCGGTGCGCGCCGAACTAGCCAAGGCGTACAACGTTGACGAATCCAAGGTCACTGCCACGACTATTGGTCCTTCCTGGGGTGCTGACGTTACCAAGAAGGCTGCGCAGTCTCTGGTGATCTTCCTAGTCCTCGTGGCAATAGTGATGGCACTGTACTTCCGGACTTGGACCATGGCGTTTGCGGCACTGTTCGCACTGCTGCACGACATTTTGCTAACCGGCGGAGTATTTGCTCTGACTCAGGTTGAAGTGTCGCCCGCGACGGTAATTGGTTTGCTGACTATTTTGGGTTATTCACTCTATGACACCGTTGTTGTGTTCGACAAGGTCCGCGAGCTGACGCAGGACTTCAAGTCCCAGCACTTCAACACATACGGCGAACTGGTAAACCTGGCAGTAAACCAGACTCTGGTTAGGTCAATCAATACCTCGGTGGTGGCTGTCCTACCGGTTGGCGCCATCTTGGTCATCTCGACTGTAGTTCTGGGTGGAGGGACGCTGCGTGACATCTCGCTGGCGCTCTTCTGCGGCATGATCGTGGGTACAGCCTCATCGATCCTGATTGCTTCGCCAGTGCTGGTAGCCGTGCGAGGCAGGGAAGCCTCAGTAAAGAAACACACGCAGGCGGTTTACGCTAAGCGGGCTGGCAAGTCTGTGGTAGACGAGGACGAAGGTTCCTCGGCGGCGCAGCACGTTAGCGCCACCCCGGTGAAGGCGGGCCGTCACCTGGGCCAAGCGGCTCAGCCAAAACGAACTCCAAGGAGTAAACGATGAAGTTTCCGCCTCGAATGCACGATCTGGTTGTAGACAACCTTCGTGAAATTCCCGATTTTCCTACGGAGGGAGTACTGTTTCGCGACATCACCCCGCTGCTGGCAAACGGAGAGGCGTTCAAGGAACTAATCACTTTGATGGCCGAGCACTACCGCGGCAAAATTGACGCGGTAGCCGGCCTGGAGTCTCGAGGCTTCATTCTGGCGGCTCCGCTGGCCGTAGAACTAGGTATCGGGATGATGACGGTGCGTAAAGGCGGAAAGCTGCCCGGGCCGGTTATTGGGGTCGATTATGACCTGGAATACGGCAGTGCCCGCATGGAGATCAGACCTGACTCGGTGCCTGAGGGAGCCCGTGTCTTGATCCTCGACGACGTACTGGCAACCGGTGGCACCGCCCTAGCCGCCACCCAGCTGATTGAACAGTCAGGGGGCACTGTCGCCGAGATCGCAGTCTTGATGGAATTGACCGACTTGGGAGGACGGGAAAGAATTGGTTCGATTCCTTTCCAATCTTTAGTCACCTTCTGAGATAACATTAGGCTTATGAGTGATGATCAAGTAGCCGGGAGCCCCAAGGGGATTGGGTCCTCTTCGCGCGTTCGGTCTTCACTGGCCTGGTTTGGGGCCCGGCATCGAAAGGTGCCGGCCGCCCTCGAACCGCTTGTTCGGGCACTTAGGGCTAATCACCCCAAGGCCGATATCGAACTTATAGAATCCGCCTACGCAAAGGCGAAGGCCCTGCACGAAGGGCAGATGCGCAAGAGCGGGGAGCCTTACATCACCCACCCCGTAGCGGTTGCGACGATTCTTGCGGAACTTGGGATGACGTCCACGACCCTGGCAGCTGCGTTGCTGCACGATACTGTCGAGGACACTGACTACTCCTTGGAGGAGCTCACCGCCGAATATGGTGACGAGATTGCACTGTTGGTAGACGGCGTAACCAAGCTGGACAAGGTCCAGTATGGGGAAGCAGCCCAAGCCGAGACGGTTCGGAAGATGATCGTCGCTATGGCGAAGGACATTCGCGTACTGATGATCAAATTGGGCGATAGGCTCCACAACGCTCGGACATGGAAATATGTGTCCTCTGAGTCGGCCAAGAACAAAGCCCGCGAAACCCTCGAGATCTATGCCCCATTAGCGCATAGATTGGGTATGAATTCGATTAAATGGGAGCTAGAAGACCTATCTTTCAAGACGCTGTATCCCGGCGTTTATGAAGAGATCGACCATCTTGTGGCCGAGCGTGCGCCCGCCCGCGAAAAGTATTTGGCCCAGATCATCCGTGCTATTGAAGACGAACTGCGGCGCAACAATATTCGAGGCACTGTATCTGGGCGGCCGAAGCATCATTACTCGATTTATCAGAAGATGATTGTGCGAGGGCGAGACTTCGACGACATCTACGATCTAGCTGGTGTGCGCGTGCTTGTCGACGAGGTTCGCGATTGCTACGCCGTTCTTGGAGCTATGCACGCCAGGTGGAATCCGCTGCCCGGTAGATTCAAAGATTACATTGCCATGCCCAAATTCAATATGTATCAGTCGCTGCATACGACTGTTATGGGGCCGGGTGGCAAGCCTGTCGAGATCCAGGTGCGTACCTTCGATATGCACCAACGGGCAGAGTTTGGGGTAGCTGCTCACTGGCGGTACAAGGAGAATCCTAACGCCACTAACGAAAAGGAAGTCTCGAACACCGAGAACATGTCCTGGCTGCGTCAGTTGGTTGATTGGCAGCGCGAGACAGAGGATCCCGCCGAATTTTTGGACCAGTTGCGCTACGAAATGTCGGGCGACCGAGTTTACGTGTTCACCCCTCAAGGCGAGGTGGTGGAGCTCGCGCTTGGGGCGACCACAGTGGACTTTGCCTACGCAGTTCATACAGAGGTTGGTCATAAGACCGTCGGGGCCAAGGTAAACGGTAAATTGGTTCCCCTCGACACGGTTTTGGAAAATGGCGATTCCGTGTCGATTCTGACCTCCAAGGCAACGGGAGCCGGCCCATCTCGCGACTGGTTGAATTTCGTTGCTACGGGAAGGGCCAGATCAAAGATTAAGGCGTGGTTCTCGAGGGAACGGCGCGAGGAGTCCATCGAAGCGGGCAAGAATGAGCTAGGGCAGAACTTGCGCAAGCAAAATCTACCTCTGCGCAGGCTGATGACTCGTGAATCTCTTACCGCGGTTGCCACCGACTTTGGCTACGTCGACGTGAGCGGCCTGTACGCGGCTATTGGGGACGGTCATATTTCGGCAGCAAACGTGACTACTAAGCTGCTTGAGCAAGCTGGTGGTGAGTCGGGTTCGGAAGAAACCTTAGCCGAGGCCGTAACGCCTGCTAGGACCAAACGCTCCCGGTCGGGCAATAACGGGGTGTTGGTCGAAGGAAATGACTCAACAATTTGGACCAAGCTTGCCAAATGCTGCACTCCAGTTCCTGGGGACCAGATCATCGGTTTCATAACTCGTGGGCAAGGCGTGTCTGTGCACAGACGAGACTGCTCGAATGTAAAGAATCTTTCCAGGCACCCGGAGCGAATAATCGAGGTGCAGTGGGAAGAGCATCCTCATTCCGCATTCTTGGTGCAGGTGCAAATAGAATCCCTCGACAGGGAAGGGCTGCTGAACGACGTTACCCGTGTGCTCTCTGATTATCACGTAAACGTAATGTCAGTTTCCGCTGCTACTAGCTCAGATAGGGTAGCGACCCAGCGGTGGACCTTCGAAATGGCCGAAGCTTCCCACCTTAGCGCAATCCTGTCGGCATTGACACGTATTGATGGGGTGTTCTCTGCAAAGAGGGTAACCAACTCACGCTAGAGCAGCCAGCCGCTTGCTCCCGGACACCTTTTTGCCAGTGAGGGCGAGCGCTCCATGAACTTTCGCACCGCATTCCAGTAGCGCGCCGGCCCAGGTGTCGAATTCCTGATCGTCGCCGTAGCACGCTAGGTCCGCGAGCGCTTGATTGGGGTAACTAAGGCGAATGCCAGCAATTTTTAGGTATCGGCTCAGGTGGCGGTAGATCGTACGGCCCGCCCTGCTAGCAGTAGACCGCCCGGCGCACCACAGGGGAGCGGGCGTACCTCCCTGCATAACCCAGGCAACCGTAGGTCCGGTGATTACCCCACTGGCAGGGAGAATCTGCTGGCATGCTCTGGCTCTTAAATATGGGGTTTTCAGCTCGGGCAGGAATACCCAAAAATTTTTCGCGAGTTCAGTTAGAACTTTGCCCGTACACAGGGGCCGATAGATGCCGTGGATTCGGGGCGTGAGAGGCGCCGTTTTGCCCGCAAAGTAAATCATTTCTTGCATAGTGCAAAGCTGCCAAAAAAGAAGGTGGCGACTCAACTAAGTGAGCCGCCACCTGTGTAAAATTTGCTGTGGAAAATTAGGCTTGCGAGCTAATCTGATCGAACCACTGCTTAGCGGTGTCGTATGAATCCTGTAGCTTTGCAGCCTTAGCGGTGTCTCCGGCCTCGTTTGCCTTTTCGATCTTCTTGGAAAGATCTTCTAGCTTTACCTCGAGCTGGCCGAGCATGCCCTGGGCGCGAGCCTTCGTTTCGGGGTCAGTTCGCCGCCATTCGTCCTCTTCCGCCTTGCGGATAGCATCTTCGACCGCACGCATGCGAGACTCGATCCTGGACTTGTCGGCACGCGGCACATGCCCGATCTCGTCCCACTCGTCTTGCAGAGGACGCAGCTTAGCCTTGGCAGCCTCAATGTCAGTTACTGGGAGGATTGCCTCGATCTTCTGCAAGAGGGCTTCCTTCAGAACCAGGTTCTGCTTGAATTCTCCTTCCAGAGCAGCGTTCTGGGCGTTCTTGGCGTCGAAGAATGTCTGCTGAGCCTTGCGGAAGCGTTCCCAAAGGGCATCGTCATCCTTGCGGGAGGCACGTCCGGCTCGGCGCCATTCGTTCATGAGATCACGGTAGGCGCCAGCAGTGGGACCCCAATCAGTGGAGGCAGATAGTTCTTCTGCGCGGCGTACCAGATCCTGCTTCACCTTCTTAGCTTCGGCCTGAGAGGCATCGAGCTTAGAGAAGAACTGGCGACGGTGACGATCAAAGACAGTACGGGCTCCAGAGAAGCGCTTCCACAAACCGTCCTCCGTGGGACGATCAAGACGCGGTCCCTTGCGCTGTTCTGACTTCCACTGTTCAAGGAGATCGCGCAATTTTTGCGAGGAGTGTTTCCACTGAGTACGACCCGGATCCTGAGCGGCGACTGCCTCAGCTTCTTCAACGATCTTGGTGCGCCGAGCGAGAGCTTCGGCCTTCTGCTCTGCCCTGCGTTCCTTTGCGGCAGCCTTGGCCTCGGTGGCCTTCTGCTTCAGCTGTTCAACCCGGGTGCGGAGCGCATCCACGTCACCGACGACAGCCGGTTCACGCACGGCTTCTTCCAGACTGCTAAGAGTCTGGTCGATTTCTTTGCCATTGAGGTGCGGGAGACGGCCTTCGAAAAGCTCAATCTGCGCTTGCAAGTCAAGATAGCGGCGAACGTAAAGACCTAGTGGATCTTCTGGCAGCTGGTCGGGGAACTGGCCGACAGCCCGTTCGGAGCCTGCTTCTTTTACCCAAATGGTGCCATCGTCACTGACTCGACCGAATTGACGGGCCGCCTGAGCAGCCGGATCATCAACAGGGGCTTGGGGCAGGGGATGTTCGTTGGATACGTTCTGGGTGGGCGAATCGCTCACGGTGCAACCTTCAATCACTTGGACGGGCGAACCCGTAGGTTTATAGCGGCCGAAGCCTAGATTATTAGAGCACATGTGCTCTGTGTCATTGTACTGTGTAAGTGGCTCTAAAGTGAAAGGGCAATAAGTGCGCTGTGCGATAGTATGGCCCCATGCAAATAAACACCTTGGTAGCGCCATTTTTTGCCGCGAATACGTATATTTTGAATGTGCAAAAGCAGGCGTTGGTAGTGGATCCAGGTGCTGGTCATGCTAGGGAGATCCTTGCCACGCTAGAGAAGAATGACCTAGAGGTGGGGGCGGTGCTGTGCACTCATGGCCACCCTGATCATGTGTGGGATGCAGCCAAGATTGCCGGCGACAAGCCCGTTTACGTACCCTCGCCGGACTTGTATCGCATGGATAATCCGCTCTTGGACAATCTGCTCTCGGCAGCAATGGCTCAAACAGGTAACACCGAGTGGGTGCGTCCCACGAACGTGCAGGAGCTACCGCCGCAGATGCTCACTCAGCCTACGGAATTGGTCGAGGGAGTAGCTCTGCGCGCTGTCCCTGCTCCGGGGCACACCGAGGGGTCGATGCTTTTCCTTGGCGCGGGGCCATTGGAGGGGCCGGGTGCCCGACTGCTTGACAACTCAGAGTTGTTCGCCCTCGCTGCGGACGTAATTTTCTCTGGTTCTGTCGGACGAACCGACTTGGTGGGCGGCGACCAGGAGCAAATGTTGCACACTTTGCGCACGCTGCAAAACGTGATAGATCCAGCTACCGTACTGCTTCCCGGGCACGGTGGCCCAACTACCATGGATGTTGAAAAACGAACGAACCCGTACCTTGTACAGGCACGTATCGCGGGTTAGTTATAAGGAAGAGGAATGTCGAAAACTTCACTGTCAGGTTTTCCTGAATGGCTGCCCGAAGGGCGGGTAGTCGAAAACTACATCCTGCAAAAGATCAGGCAGGGTTTCGAGCTGCACGGCTTCGCCAATATTGAAACGCGCGCAATTGAGCCGGTAAGTGAATTGCTCCGGAAGGGCGAAACCTCAAAAGAGATCTATTTGTTGCGCAGGCTACAAGAGGATCCAGTAAAGGCCGCTGAAGATCCTCGGCAGCTCGGATTGCATTTTGATCTAACAGTGCCCTTTGCTCGCTACGTGCTGGAAAATCGCGGCGCATTGACTTTCCCGTTCAAGCGCTATCAGATTCAGAAAGTTTGGCGCGGGGAACGTCCTCAGGACGGTCGCTTCCGTGAATTTACCCAGGCTGATATCGACATCGTCGGCGATGGCTCACTGCCATTTTTCCACGAGGTCGAGGTCGCGGTTGTCATGGCTCGAGTGCTTTCCTCTCTTCCGATTCCTCCCATCACAATTCGCGTGAACAACCGCAAGATTGTGCAGGGCTACTGCGAAGCTGTCGGGGTTACTGACGTAGAAGGGGCCCTACGGTGCTTGGATAAGCTGGACAAGATCGGTGCCGAGGGCGTAGGCGAAGAAATGGCAGAACTCGGTTTTGCCGAAGAAGCTAGGGAAAAGCTGCTGCAGATGGCCCAGATTCAGGGTGACGCCGCGCAGATTCGTTCCCAAGTTGATGCGCTAGCCTGCAAGAGCGAGTTGCTAGAAGAGGGCATGGGCGAGCTCATCGATCTGTTGACGCAGACCGAAGAACGCGTTCCGGGCACGGTAACGGGCGATCTATCTATTGCCCGCGGATTGGATTACTACACCGGTACGGTTTACGAGACTACGGTCACCGGTCACGAAAATCTGGGGTCCATCTGTTCTGGTGGCCGCTACGATTCGCTGGCGAGCGACGGGAAACGCACCTACCCGGGCGTGGGCATGTCAATTGGCGTGTCCCGGCTTGTTTCGCGCGTGCTTGCAGAGGGCCTGGCTACTTCCTCCCGGAAGGTACCTACCTGCGTCCTCGTTGCCGTCACAGATGAGGAGCATCGGGCAGAGTCCAACCGGATTGCGGATGCCCTCCGAAACCGCGGCATTAGCGCAGACACTGCGCCGAAGGCTGCGAAATTCGGAAAACAGATCAAGGCAGCCGATCAGCGGGGAATCCCATACGTATGGTTCCCCGATGCCGGCGAGGTAAAGAACATCATCTCCGGCGATCAAACCGAAGCTGACGTGGCAACTTGGGAGCCTGAGGAATGCTACGCCAAACCGCAAATAAGCACCGATAACTAAAAAGGATGATCGATGAGTCCCGAAGCTGACCTTCTGCAGTTGCGTGATGCACTTTCGGCGTTACGTTTTGAAATGGATCTAGCAACCCAGTGGAGGCCGGCTCGGGACGGGCTCGTTCATCGCCTGGACGACCACATCATTCCCCGCACTCGAAACCTCGATGCTCCCTTACTTGGAGTAATTGGCGGTTCCACGGGTGCGGGGAAGTCTACGATTATCAATGCCCTTGTGGGACGCGAGGTGTCGGCTTCTTCCGTGATTCGCCCGACCACCCGCCGGCCGCTTTTGCTCCATGCCAAAACAGATGGGCGGTGGTTTGCTGACCAGCGCATTTTACCGTCACTGGCTAGAGTACGCGTGGAAGCGGATGCAGCGCCGACGCCGGCCGAGGTAAAAGAGGCATGGACATCCATTGAGATTCGTGAATGTGACAGCCTCCAGGAGGGGCTTGCTTTACTAGACGCGCCAGATATCGATTCTGTAGTAGACGACAACAGGCGACTGGCTAACCAGCTACTCTCCGCTGCGGATCTGTGGGTTTTTGTTACTACCGCCGCGCGCTACGCTGATGCGAAGGCCTGGGAGGTGCTGGACGAGGCAGCTAGACGCGACATTGCTGTAGCCGTCGTCCTCAACCGGCTACCAGCGGCTCAAGGAGCCCAAATTGAGGCAGATTTGCGCTCCCACCTGGCAGAATCCTCTTTAGGGGAGGCCCCCGTTTTCCAAATTCCCGAACTGGCGTTAGAACAGGGCAAACTACCGGCGCAGTACGTCGCCGAGCTCAAGACTTGGCTCAATACTTTAGCTTCAGACGCTGCCTCCAGATCCGCCATTGCGAAACGTACTTTGAAAGGTGCGATCGGGGAGCTGCTTGAGCGTACCCAGATGGTGATCGGCGGCGCCAAAGACCAAGACGATGCCCGGGAGCATGCGATTAGCGACATAGAGACGGCCCGAGTGGACGCTCTTGACGGAATAGAAGATGCCACCGCCGATGGCACGCTTTTGCGCGGGGAAGTCTTGGCGCGGTGGCAAGACATAGTGGGCACCTCTGATTTCTTCCGCTCATTGGAAAACCAGATTTCACACTGGCGGGACAGACTGTGGAATGCTCTGCGAGGCAAGCCCGCGCCGGTTGAGCCCGTCGAGGAGGCTTTAGAGGACGGTCTAGCCTCCATCGTGGTAGACAAGGCAGAACAGGCTCGGGAACAAGTGGCGCTGCGCTGGTCGAATCGTGCGGAAACAAGAAATTTAGGGGCGCAGCTATCCCCGTTAGATGAGCAAGTACTGGTTGAAAAAGGCGCATATTTGGTGCGTCAATGGCAGCGTTCCTTGTTGACTCGGCTGCGCGAACAGTCAGATTCAAAGAAGACTACTGCACGCATCCTCTCGATCGGGGTAAACGTCCTTGGAGTTGCGCTGATGCTTGTCATCTTTGCTTCAACCGGGGGACTTACCGGAGCCGAGCTTGGGGTAGCTGGCGGGACTGCCGTTGTAGCGCAGCGTCTTTTAGAGGCCGTGTTCGGTGATCAGGCCGTACGAACGATGGCTCGGGAAGCACGTGAAGATTTACTCTCCAGAGTGGCAGAGCTACTGGATTTCGTCCTCGCGGATGCCTATGATGCAATCCCTGAAGCTGAACCTATCGAACCGCTGCGCCAGGCAGCTAATCAGGTTGCGCAGGGGTGGAAATAGTGAGCCTGATAGACAAGATCGAGTTGTTTGATGAGGTATTTGCTGCGACTAAGGAAATGCTTCCCGCAGAAATATCCAGGCGCTACCAGGCAGTTCGGCAAAATGCGGCAGGTAGGATGGATGCCGGTATGGAGACCACGGTAGTGGCTTTCCTGGGTGCCACTGGGTCCGGAAAATCCTCTCTTTTCAATGCCGTTGCGGGCTCCGAGATTGCCAGCGCCAGCGCGCGCCGTCCAACCACTACCTCACCGTTAGCGGCCGTTGCAGAAGGCGCAGATGCAGACCGAGTGTTGGATTGGCTCGGAGTAGCCGAGAGGGCGGTAGTGCGCGATCCCAACTTCCCGCCCAACACGGTGCTGCTGGATTTGCCAGACGTAGACTCCTACGCGATTGAACACAGGCAGATTACCGCCGAATTTGCAAAGAAAGTTGACGTGTTGGTGTGGGTTGTCGATCCGCAAAAATATGCCGATGCTAGCCTTCATCAGGGCTTCGTTCGCTCCTTTGCTGCTCATGCCGGAATAACCCGCACAGTTATGACCCATATCGATCAGGTACCAGTAGCGGAGCAGGCGCGTCTTCTGGCCCACTGCAAGCAGGTTTTTGCTTCGGATGGCGTTGATACGACAGTCTTAGGAGTATCCGCACTTAGCGGGGAAGGGATAGATCGGCTTCGTCAGACCGTTTCCTCTATGGCAGAAGAAAAACAAGCAGCATGGCAGCGGCTTGAAGCGGACCTTGACTCAATTAGGGCAGAACTTGCCAAGGAAGTGGGCACGGGTAAGGTTGGAGCCCCCGTTGCCGATCGGGACTTAACAGGCGTCAGCGATGCGGCATTTCGCTCCTCGGGCGCCCAAACCGTAGCCCAAGCAGTCGGCAAATCGTACAAACATCGAGCCGGCTTATGGACCGGCTGGCCGGTAATCTCGTGGGTGCGACGCCTGCGTCCGGATCCACTGCGGCGGTTGCGAATCAATGCGGGCAACAAGGTGATAGGGCATACCTCGCTACCGGCCGCACCTGCCATTACCAGTTCCGATCTGGCTCGGTCGGTACGGCAGGTGGGGGCTAACAAGACGCGTTCGTTACCTGCCGCCTATCGCTCGGACATGTCTGCCACGGTGGCGGAAATACTGCCCACATTAGCTGATCCGCTCGATAGCGCCCTTGGCAAAGCCCAGTTAGATGAACGCCGAGTACCGCTGTGGTGGCGAATGGTCGCATTCTTGCAGCTTATTTTTGCTGGGGTAGCGGTTGCCGGACTCGGATGGCTCGCCGTCAACTTTGTCCTGCATTTCCTTGCGATAGAGGTGTCTCCGCCTACGTGGCAGGGGCTGCCCATCCCACTGGAATTACTTGTTGGGGGTTTGCTCGCCGGAGCGCTTACCGCGCTCGTCTCGTCACTATTCGTTATGAACGGAGCGGCACGGGCCACCCGGCGGGCAGAACGCAAGCTAAGGAAAGCTATAGGAACGCAATTGCGCATAGCACTGGCAGAGCCGATCAACGAGCGGCTGTCGGCCTACCAGGGCCTGCAGAAACTACTTAGTGCTTAGGACCGCGGTCCTCACGAATGCGCAGGGCTCGACCGGCAACCTTGGCCTTGCCGATGCGCTTCGCCTCGGTCCCAGAGATGCCGCCAGCGATCTCAACTAACGAGAAGGAGGGGAAGATTTCGATTCTCCCCAGATCCTTGCCGCGCAGATCAGATTCGCCGGTTATTGCTCCTACGATCGATCCTGGCTTAACCCCGTCCCGGCGGCCGACCTCCACACGGTAGCGCTTGGCCCCGCGCATTGGCGCATGCCCGTTGCGGCGTGATCCGCCCTCGCGCCTACCCTTGGCGGAGCGGCCACGCTTGTCTTTGCCAGAGTCACGGCCTTCTTCGAAAACGGCGTAGAGGAACTCGCCGTCTTCATCGACAAATTCTTCGCGACGAATCCGAGGCGAATGGCCAGAACGACTGCGAATATCCTCTTTAGAGGAGGCGGTGTCGCCCACAGCGAGGGCGAGTAGGGCTGCAGCAATGTCGGCAATGTACATTCCCTGCTCTTCCGCCAGTTCCTCGATAAGTCCGAAGTACAGCTCGAGTCCCTTAGAGGCAATTCGCTCGGGCAACTTATCCAAAATTTGGTGCGCCTTGTGGGTGCGTACCTGCTGCGGCGAAGGAACGCGAACGGCTTCCATCTTGGTGCCGGTAAGCTTTTCGATTTGGCGGAGCTTGCCTCGTTCGCGCGGCGTAAAGAAGGACAGAGCGGTTCCTTCGCGGCCAGCGCGACCCGTCCTGCCAATCCGGTGAACATAAGCTTCGTCTTGGCGAGGAACATCGAAATTGACTACGAGCTCGATGCGTTCCACGTCTAGGCCGCGCGCAGCCACGTCAGTGGCAACTAGGACGTCAAGCGTGCCATTGCGAAGCCTTTCGACAATACGTTCACGTTCGGCCTGGGCAACATCTCCAGAGATGGCTGCGGTACGAAAACCACGCGCCGTCATGTCATTTGCTACTTCTTCAGCGTCCAGACGAGTGCGAACGAAGACAATAGTTGCTCCCGAATCCATGGTTGAAAGGACCCGGGCGAGCGCCACGTTCTTGAATTTGAAAGGAACTACCGCGTAGGTCTGGTGCACAGTCGAGACAGTGGTGGACTGGCGGGCAATAGAGATCTCTACCGGATCATTTAGATGGGTCTGTGCGACCTTCTTAATGGCGGGAGGCATGGTAGCCGAGAAGAGGGCAGTTACCGAATCATCGGGCACTGAGCCGGCAATGGTTTCCACATCTTCAGCAAAGCCCATGCGCAGCATTTCGTCGGCCTCGTCTAGGACGAAGAAACGTACGCCAGAAAGGTCTAAAGCACCCTTTTCAATCAGATCGATGACGCGGCCGGGAGTACCAACGACTACCTGCGCACCGGCCTTAATAGCGCCGATTTGTGGACCGTAGGGGCTACCGCCATAGACGGCAACCACGTTTGTGTCTTTCGCTGCGGAGGCGAAAGCGCCAATTGCAGATGCGGATTGCAGCGCGAGCTCACGGGTGGGGGCTAGCACCAGGGCCTGTACGCCCTCGCCATCTACATGGGCAAGCAGCGGCAGCCCAAAAGCCGCAGTCTTGCCCGTACCGGTTTGCGCAATGCCGACTACGTCCTGCTTAGCCAAGAGGGCGGGAATTGCCGCTTCCTGGATAGGAGTGGGATTTTCGAAGCCTAGTTTCTGTACAGCTTCTAGAAGATAGGAGGGCAGGGAAAGATCAGCAAAGGTTTTTGAAGTCATAAAGTATTTTCTTCCATTCAGACCGGCTCTCAACCCTATCGGTAACCTACCTAGATGGCTATGTCCTGCGACTATGACGTTGCCCACGCCAGGAGGATAGTGCGGCCAGGAGGGTACAGAAGAAGGCTACTCCTAGTGCTGGCAGGTACGGGGCGGGGCCGTAGCTGGAAGTAAAGACGGACATCAGTGAAGCTACTATTCCCATGATCAGGGCCATTCCTAAGGAATCTGCCACCTGAATGTTGGCACTTTGTAGGCCTTGTTCTTCTTTTGGGGCTTTCCCAAGGACGAGGACGGATAGGGGAGCAAATGCCATGCCCATGCCCGTGCCCGCTATAACCCACCCGAACAGGAACAGCCAGGCTGGCAGGTTAGGCCAGGCTGCGGTGGAAGTAAGTGCAATGCCAACGGCCAACACAATCGCGCCAGCAACGGGAAGAGTGGCCAGTCTTGGTCTGGCAAAGGAACGCCCTCCCAGAAATGAACCCGCAGCCCAAGTAGCTGAGCCTAAAGCGAGTGCCAATCCTGATGCTCCCACCGAATAGCCCCGGGTATTTTGCAACATTAGGGGAATGAATACCTCCAGGGTAATAAAGGAGCCGTTAAATAGGCCGCGCGCACCGACCCATGCTGGAATGGAGCCGGCAGCCCACAGAGTACCTGCCGGAAGAACTTTGCCTATGCCAATAATGGCAAGAACAATCCCAGCGACCATTGCCAGAAGCCTGGCCATGCCGGTTAGGGCCGACGAGAGCTGCAATATTACGACTGCGCCGCCGGCGATTACCGCCCACATTGAGCGGTTCCGGATGGCCTTAGGGACTTCCTGATGAGCATTTTCTATGTGGGAGAACAGCCTAGTGGCAAATAGTAAGACCGGAAGAAAGATGATTCCGAGTGCCAAATAGGTCGCCCTCCAGCCCCATGCTTGACTAGCAAATCCTGCTAACACTGGCCCGACGAGGGAGGGAAGAACCCAGGCAGCCGAGAACAACGCAAACATGTCCGCGCGCCGATTTGGGTGCACCAGTGTGGCAGCCAGAACGTATAGGGGAACTAGGACTAGGCCGTTGGCAATGCCATCCAGTGCTCGCGCAAGAAGAAAAGTGGCAATATTTGGTGCCAGGCCGGCTCCAAGTAGGGAAGCTAGCAGCGCGCATGTGCCAACCAACAGGCTCGGTTTTGCCCCTCGCGCGTCCACCCAGACCCCAGCAAGCACAGTGGAGATCACCTGCATGCCAGCAGAGAGGCCGAATATCAGTGGGAAGTACTGGGTGCCATGGAGTTCCCGTCCAATCACGGGAGCGATGGCGGTTGTGGACATTGTAGAGAGCGCGATAATGGTGAAAGCACTGGTAGAAACCACTGCGAAGAGGCGCTGTGCGGGAAATTTGTCTTGCGTTGGCACGGGGCCAATATTTGCACATTCGCGTCAACTATGCAGATCGCGCTAACCTAGGACAGAAGCGCCCGCCTGTCTAGCGGTGTCGCAAACTAGAAAGGAATAGCACGTGCTGCGAACTCACAACATAGGTACGCTGAACGAATCGCTAGTCGACCAGGTCGTTACCCTGGCCGGTTGGGTTGACCGTCGCCGCGATCATGGCGGGGTCGCCTTTATCGATCTTCGGGATGCCTCAGGTATTGCCCAGGTAGTTATCCACGACGAAGAGGTAGCTAGGGGCCTACGTAGCGAATTTGTCGTGAAGATCACCGGTAAGGTGGAGAAGCGTCCAGAGGGCAACGAGAATCCGAATCTGCCGACGGGGGCTATTGAGGTATTCGCTGACGATGTTGAAGTTCTAAATCCGGCCGCACCGCTACCATTCCAAGTTTCTGCACATGCCGAGGACGCAGGCCAGGTGAGCGAAGATGTGCGCCTCAAGTACCGCTACCTTGATTTGCGGCGCCAGTCTCAGCAGTATGCGATCCGACTGCGCTCTAAGGTCTCCCAGGCTGCTCGCCGAGTCCTGGATGCGCATGATTTTGTCGAGATTGAGACCCCGACGTTGACTCGTTCCACTCCCGAGGGCGCCCGCGACTTCGTGGTGCCCGCTCGGCTCAAGCCGGGCTCGTGGTACGCGCTGCCGCAGTCTCCGCAGCTATTCAAGCAGCTGCTGATGGTGGCCGGCATGGAACGCTATTACCAGATTGCTCGTTGCTATCGTGACGAGGACTTCCGAGCAGACAGGCAGCCTGAGTTTACGCAGCTAGACTGCGAGATGAGCTTCGTTGAACAGGACGATGTAATTGCTGTTACCGAGGATCTGCTTCGCGAGATTTGGGCGCTCATCGATTACCAGATTCCCACTCCGATTCCGCGCATCACCTACAAGGATGCAATGGAGAAATACGGATCTGACAAGCCTGATATGCGCTTTGGGCAGGAACTAGTTGATCTGACTGAGTACTTCAAGGACACGCCGTTCCGGGTCTTCCAGAACCCGTACGTTGGTGCCGTAGTGATGCCGGGAGGCGCCTCCCAGCCGCGTCGTACTTTTGATAAGTGGCAAGATTGGGCCCGCTCCAGGGGAGCGAAGGGCCTGGCTTATGTCACTGTTGCCGAGGACGGCACCCTTGGTGGTCCCGTTGCGAAGAACATTTCGCAGGCTGAAAAGGATGGGCTGACCGAGGCTACGGGCGCAAAGCCTGGTGATTGCATCTTCTTCGCCGCAGGTAAAGCCGCTGAGTCGCGCGCACTCCTTGGAGCGGCCAGGCTCGAGATCGGCAAGCGTACCGGCCTGATTGACGAGGATGCCTGGTCCTTCGTTTGGGTTGTCGACGCTCCGTTGTTCAAGCCCACCGGTGAGGCTGAAGAAGAGGGCGACGTTGCGCTCGGCCACTCGAAGTGGACGGCAGTGCACCACGCATTCACCTCTCCGAAGCCGGAGTGCCTGGATACTTTTGACAAGGACCCGGAGAACGCCCTCGCCTACGCCTACGACATTGTGTGTAACGGCAACGAGATTGGTGGCGGTTCGATTCGTATTCACCGTCGCGATGTGCAGGAGCGAGTCTTCAACGTCATGGGGATTGGCCCTGAGGAAGCTCAGGAGAAGTTCGGCTTCCTGCTGGATGCATTCAAGTTTGGTGCACCGCCACACGGTGGCATCGCTTTTGGTTGGGATCGCATTGTGTCCCTGCTGTGCAAGGCTCCGTCGATTCGTGATGTCATTGCCTTCCCGAAGATCGGCAACGGCTGGGATCCGCTTACCGACGCTCCCGCTCCGATCTCGGACGAGCAGCGTGCTGAAACGGGTGTTGATTACACTCCAGAGGACGACGAAGAGGAATAGCCTTGACGCAGTTTCTTGAGATCCACCCCGAAAATCCGCAGGACCGGCTGATTAGGAAGGCTGCCGATGTAGTTCGCTCTGGCGGCGTTCTTGCCTACCCGACGGATTCCGGGTACGCGATTGGTTGTGCGCTTGGAAATAAACAGGGGATCGACACGATCGCGAAGATCAGAAAGCTCCCTCCAAAGCACGATTACACGCTGATTTGTCACGACTTCTCTCAGGTCGGGCAGATGACGATTGTGGATAACAAGACTTTCCGGTTGCTTAAGTCGCTCACCCCTGGGCCTTATACCTTCATCTTGAAAGGTACGAAGGAGGTCCCCCGCATTATGCTCAATGCCAAGAAGCACACGGTGGGGGTACGCATCCCGAAGCATAAGATCACTCAGGCTTTGGTGAACGAAATAGGCGAACCGCTGATGTCTTCGACGCTAATACTGCCTGGGCAGAGCGAGCCAGAGGTAAACGGTTGGCAGATTCGAGACCAGATCGGTTATTTGCTGGATGCGATCATCGATGGTCCGTGTGGGGCGGAAGGGCCTACCACGGTGGTAGATGTGACTAGCGGCATCCCGGAAATAAAGCGTGAAGGCGCTGGAGCTGTAGATTTCATTGGTTAGCAGGTGGGGCCGGCGAAAAATCGTCGGCCCCAAACTGTTTAATCGCTAGGGAGGGAAGATGAGCACCGGTCAGATACGGCACGTAAAAGTGAGCTATCCCGTATTCATTGGTTCGGCACTAGGCATCGGAGCGATCGCCCTGTGGGCGATTATTGCGCCAGTTCAGGCCGGATCGGTGCTGGGAACAGCTGTAGCTTGGATTTGCAGGTGGTTTGGCTCCTTCTACGTGTGTTTGGCCAGTGCGATCATTGTCTTTGTCCTGTACCTTGGCTTCTCCCGGTATGGGCGGGTGCGTCTAGGCCCCCCAAGCTCAAGACCGGAGTTTTCGTTGTTTTCCTGGGCGGCAATGTTGTTCGCTGCGGGAATTGGCACGGACATCATGTTCTTTTCAGTG
The DNA here is from genome assembly GCF_002849225.1 of Actinomyces sp. UMB0138. Taxonomy (GTDB): domain Bacteria; phylum Bacillota; class Negativicutes; order Veillonellales; family Veillonellaceae; genus Veillonella; species Veillonella parvula_H. The sequence continues at coordinate 689,928 of NZ_PKMC01000001.1, read as the reverse complement.
GCCGGACCCATAAATCACTACATGAATCCGCCCTCGGGAAAAGGCCAGAGTCTGCAAGCGGCAGCGGAAGCACCGGTGTGGACGATCTTTCACTACGGCATAACCGGGTGGGGGATGTACGCACTCATGGGGATCGCGTTGGGATATTTTGCCTACCGCCGGAAGATGCCCCTTTCGGTGCGCTCGTCTTTATTCCCGGTATTGGGCAAGCGTATTGATGGTCCGCTTGGACACTTAGTTGATTCGGCTGCAATCCTCGGCACCATCTTTGGGGTAGCGACCACGCTGGGAATCGGGGTAGTGCAGCTAAATGTTGGGCTGGACATCCTCTTTGGGACGGGCCGTGGCCTACCAGTACAAATCATTCTGGTGGTGCTCGCGGTAATAATGGCTACCGCTTCGGCCACGACCGGTGTAAATAAGGGGATCAGGATCCTGTCCCAGCTGAACGTGTTTCTAGCGGTGTTCCTTATTGGATGGGTGCTGTTTACTGGAAGGACTAGCTTTCTGCTAAATGCTATGGCATCCAACATCGGGGATTTTGTGCAGACATTCCCATCCAGGAGCATGCAGACTTTCCCTTATGAGGACAAGGGGCTCTGGATGGGGGCGTGGACCCTATTTTTCTGGGCATGGTGGGTAGCCTGGGCTTCCTTTATTGGCATGTTTCTAGCGAGGATTTCCCGAGGACGAAGCCTACGAGAATTCGTAATAGGCACTATGCTCATTCCGTTCTCGTACGTGGTGCTTTGGATCTCCGTCTTTGGTAACGCTGCCATCGATCTGGTGCGCTCTGGCAACCTTGATTTTGCTAGGAATACGATCGCGGTTCCAGAATCTGGTTTTTACGCGCTCTTGCAAACTTACCCGGCGCCCTTCTTTACTATTGGGCTAGCAACCTTTGTTGGGCTGCTTTTCTACGTTACCTCTGCTGATTCTGGCGCCCTGGTGATGGCGAATTTGTGCTCTAACCTACCAACCGCCAGATCGGACGCGAAGGCTTCCCTAAGGATATTCTGGGCGGTGCTGGTGGGAGTACTCACCGTTGCAATGCTGGTTGTAGGGGGTATTCACGCGCTGCAGAACGCAACGATCATTATGGGGTTGCCATTTGCCTTTGTAATGATCCTGGTGATGATCGGACTCGCAAAGGCACTTCGGGAAGAACGCTCCAAAGTAGTGATGCTTGAACACTCGGCAAGGAATGTTGTAGCTGGCTCCGGTACGGATGGGGCATCCTGGCACGATCGCCTCGCCCGCACTTTCGACCAGGTTAGTCCGGCACAGGCTAGCAAGTACATCACCCGCGTGGCCCAACCCGCCCTCGAAACAATTGCCAGGGAGCTGCAGCGGCAAGGAATTTCTTCTGAGGTAGTACGTGCCGATACAGATTCGGTAGAAGAAGTTGAGGATCGCCGAATCTACGATCGGTTGAAGCTCACTGCCTTTACGGGACCGGACCAGTTCATCTACCGCATCCTTGCGGTAGATACTCCCGCGGCTGTATATGCAGGTGTGCCGCTCTCTTCAGCACGTTCTACCAGGTTGGAAGTGCACCTCCCTAATGGCGATGGGGACTACAACGTGATGGGCTATTCGAAATCAGCGCTGATCCACGACGTGTTGGACCATTTCGATCGATACCAGGAGTACTGGAGGATGCAAGAGCGCTCTAACACTCCGGTAGTGCCATTCCGCTAGGGTAGGACTATGGATCTTTTCGAAGCGAGCGGGATGGAAGAGGTAGGCGTTCCGGCCGTTGAACAAAACTCTCCACTGGCAGTACGCATGCGCCCGACCTCGCTTGACGAGGTGGTAGGGCAGGGGCACCTGCTGAAACCGGGGCAACCGTTGCGCAGGCTATTAGAGCCTAAAGAATCTGGCGTGTCCTCGGTTATTCTGTGGGGGCCGCCTGGAACTGGAAAGACTACTCTTGCCTACCTAGTTGCACGGCAGTCAGGGCGGCGCTTTACCGAGGTCTCTGCGGTGTCTGCCGGCGTGAAAGAATTGCGCGCGGTGATCGATTCGGCACGGCACCATTTGGCATCTAACGGAGCGGAAACAGTCCTCTTCGTGGACGAGGTGCACAGGTTTTCGAAATCTCAACAAGATGCTCTTTTACCTGCCGTGGAAAATAGGTGGGTGACACTGGTAGCTGCCACTACAGAGAATCCTTCGTTTTCGGTTATTTCGCCCCTGCTATCCAGGTCGTTGCTGCTCACGCTAAATCCTCTTACTAAAGGGGATCTGAGGACTTTAGTGCGTAGGGCGCTAACTGACGAGCGAGGCTTTGGCGGCAAAATCGACATATCTGAGCAGGCAGAAGAGCTACTGCTGCGCACGGCGGGCTTTGATGGGCGGCGGTCTCTGACTTTGCTGGAAGCTGCGGCAGGGGCAGCGATCGATAACGAGCGGACCACAATAGAGGTTGCCGATGTCGAAGTCAGTGCCGACAAAGCCCTAGTGCGTTATGACGAAGACCAGCACTACGACGTGATCTCGGCGTTTATCAAATCGATGCGGGGCTCAGACCCGGATGCGACTGTTCACTATTTGGCGCGAATGATTGAGGCCGGAGAAGATTCCCGCTTTATTGCCCGACGGATCATGATTGCGGCTGCCGAGGATGTGGGGCTTGCAGACCGTGGCTTGCTTCCCGTAGTTGTTGCAGCGGCTCAGGCGGTAGCGCTCGTAGGGATGCCGGAGGCAAGAATTATCCTGTCTGAAGCGGCTATTGCGGTGGCTCTTGCGCCAAAATCTAATGCGGCAATCACTGCTATTGATTCGGCGATTGCGCAGATACGAAGGGAAGGGGCCCCGCCCGTTCCTGCCCATCTTCGCGATGCGCACTACCAGGGCGCAAAGGGGCTGGGGCACGGCAAAGGCTACAAATACCCCCACGACGATCCCGCGGGAATTGCGGGCCAGCAGTATCTTCCAGACGGCTTGGATGGCACTATCTACTACGAGCCAACTAGCCATGGTAATGAATCCCACATTGGGAAAACTCTTGCCCAGGTTCGCAATATGCTGCGAATGCGCTAGTCTGGTGGGGTTGCTTTACCGCAACACTGGGGTCTTAGCCGTATGTGTTGGCCCCGTGCATAAGCACGCAAATAACTTCGACAGAAAGAAAAGGTTATGTCTAACTCTAACCGCTCGCGCCGCCAGGTTCGCCTGTCCCGCGCCCTCGGTATTGCGCTTACTCCCAAGGCTCAGCGCCACTTTGAAAAGCGTCCCTACGGTCCCGGTGAGCACGGTCGTGCCCGTCGTCGTAGCGAATCTGACTACGCCGTCCGACTGAAGGAAAAGCAGCGTCTGCGCGCTCAGTACGGTATTCGTGAGGCCCAGATGCGTCGCGCATTCGCTGATGCGAAGCGCCGCGGTGGCCAGACTGGCGATAACCTGATCGCTTACCTGGAGACTCGTCTAGACGCTCTGGTACTGCGCGCTGGTTTCGCTCGCACCATTGCCCAGGCTCGTCAGGCCGTTGTGCACAGGCACATCATGGTCGATGGCCGCATCGTCGACCGTCCGTCCTTCCACGTGAAGCCCGGCCAGGTTGTCCACGTCAAGCCCGCTTCGGTAACCAAGGATCTGTTCCAGGTTGCAGCAGCCGGTTCGCACCGCGACGTCCTGCCTGAGGTACCTTCCTACCTCGATGTTGCTCTTGAGAAGCTGCGCTTCGAGCTGAAGGAGACCCCCAAGCGTGACGACGTTCCGATCGTCTGCGATGTACAGCTAGTAGTCGAATACTACTCTCGCTAATCTTACTTATAGTGCGCCCCGGAGCCTGCTGGTTCCGGGGCGTCTTCTTATTCAGGTACTCTTAGATAGATCCCGTTTATAAGGAGAGTTTTTATGCATCTTGGAACAGTTGCGGGGATGGTGGCGGCTATCGCATTTGCCGTGCTGGTTCTACTGCTGGCAGTCCCGCTATTGAAGCTAGGTGGGCTTATTGACGAACTGCGCAAGTCTGTGCAGGACATTACCGTCGATGCAAGGGGTACTGTGCAGGAGGCCTCGAAGACTATTACCGAGGTAAACACCCAACTGGCAAAGGTAGATACGGTGACCACCTCTGCTTCGCAGATGGCCCAGGATGCTTCTGCGGTGTCCACCTTGGTGTCTTCTACGGTGGGACGTCCGCTTATCAAACTGGCTGCTTTTAGTGCGGCTACTCGGGAAGTGCTGCAGGGGAGGAAGAGGCAGTGAAAAAGGCCATACTCATTGGCGTCGCCGCGGCCGCATTGTTAGCACTCCCGCCTGTGCGATCTAAAATTAGTTTCTACGCTTCACAGTTTTCTAATGCTATGAAGGAAAACGAAGAATACATTACGCGGACATTGCTTGCGCCCTCCAGTGGCAAACATGTTCGCCCTACATACTGAAAGGTGCCTTCTGTGCGTACCTCTGAAATTAGGCAGCGCTGGCTAGATTATTTTGGCGCTCACGGCCACGAGATCCGCGAATCCGTGCCGCTAGTGAGCCCGGAACCGTCGATTTTGTTCACCATTGCCGGGATGGTTCCTTTCATTCCGTACATCGTTGGCACCGAGAAAGCTCCGTGGCCCAGGGCTGCGTCAGTGCAAAAGTGCATCCGCACCAATGACATTGACGAGGTCGGGAAGACGACTAGGCACGGTACGTTCTTCCAGATGTGCGGCAACTTCTCGTTCGGTGACTACTTCAAAGAAGAGGCTTCGAAGTTTGCGTGGGACCTGCTTACCGGTTCCATTGCTGAGGGCAAGTATGGCCTGGATGGCGACAAGCTGTGGGTAACGATCTGGGACCAGGACGACGAGGCTAAAGATATTTGGTTGAATCAGATTGGCATTGATCCGGCCCACTTGCAGGGGCTACCGCGGGAAGAGATCTTCTGGGATACCGGTCAGCCCGGTCCTGCAGGCCCGTGTGCCGAGATCCATTTTGATCGCGGCAGTCAGTACGGCCCGGATGGAGGCCCCGCGAAGGACGTTGCCGGTGACCGCTTCCTAGAAATCTGGAACCTAGTGTTCGACCAGTACCTTCGTGGCGAGGGTAAGGGCAAGGATTACCCGCTGCTGGGCGAACTGGATGCCAAGTGCATTGATACCGGACTAGGGCTTGAACGCCTCGCATTCTTGTTACAGGGCAAAGACAACATGTACGAGATCGACGAGGTATTCCCCGTGATCGCCGCTGCAGAGGAGATGTCCGGGCGCAAATACGACAGTGGCGCCGATCAGGATGATGTACGGATGCGCCAGGTGGCTGATCACGTGCGTTCCTCGCTCATGCTAATTGGCGATGGCGTACGTCCTTCAAATGAGGGCCGCGGCTATGTGCTGCGCAGGTTGATGCGGCGCGCCGTCCGCTCGATGCGGCTACTTGGCGTGGATGCGCCGGTAATGCCTACTTTGCTGACAGCTTCCAAGGATGTCATGAAGCAGTCTTACCCCGAGCTCGAGCGTAACTGGGATGCTATCTCCCAGGTCGCCTTTGCGGAGGAAGATTCCTTCCGCCGCACCCTGTCCGCTGGCACCACGATTTTGGATCTGGCAGTTCAAGATGCCAAGAAGGAGTCTAAGAGCTCTCCGGTACTGTCTGGCGAAAAAGCCTTTTCCCTGCACGATACTTACGGCTTCCCAATCGATTTGACCTTGGAAATGGCAGCCGAACAGGGTGTCAGCGTGGACGAGGAAAAGTTCCGTTCGTTGATGGCAGAGCAGCGTGAACGGGCACGAGCTGATGCGCTAAAGAAGAAGACTGGTCACGTTGACTCTCGCGTTTACCATGAGTTGCAGAACCGGGTAGGCGGAAATGTTGAATTCTTGGGTTACACGGACTCGCAGGCTGATGCTAGAGTGCTGGGCATCCTAGTCGACGGCAAACCGCAGCCTAAGGCTGTTGCTCCCGCAAACGTCGAATTGATTCTCGATCGCACTCCGTTCTATGCAGAAGCCGGCGGTCAGCTTGCTGACCAGGGAACCATCCGCACCTCTTCTGGCGGTGTCATTGATGTACTGGATGTACAGGCACCCGTAAAGGGCCTTTCTGTGCATAGGGGTACGCTAACCGACGGGGAAGTGGTTTTGGACGAGCCAGCCCATGCCCAGATCGATACGGATCGACGGCTGCAGATTGCTAGGGCCCATACTTCGACCCACGTAATTCACCAGGAACTGCTGGATCGTCTGGGTGAGGGAGCAACGCAGGCAGGTTCCGAGAACGCGCCCTCGCGAATGAGATTTGACTTCCGCAATCCAAACGCGCTGCCCGAAGGAATGGTCGAGGACGTTGAGGACGATGCCAACAGGAGGCTTGGACTCAATCTTTCGGTCACTGACTATGAGCTGCCGATCGAAGAAGCTAAAAAGCTAGGGGCACAGGCAATCTTTGGCGAAAAGTACGGCTCGATTGTGCGTGTCGTAGACATCGGCGACGGCTGGTCCAGAGAGTTCTGCGGCGGCACCCACGTGCCCTCTCTCGGACACGTCGGCAGGATTGCCATATTGGGTGAATCCTCAGTCGGGTCGGGCGTACGCCGTGTTGAAGCATTGGTAGGCGATGCTGCTACTGGATTCCAGGCAAAGGAGCATGCCCTGGTCAATCAGGTATCGGGCATGCTTGGAGTCACCCCTGTAGAACTCGCTGATCGCGTACAGACCATGATGGCTCGCCTGAAGAAGGCTGAAAAAGACTTGGCAAATATGCGTTCGCAGGCGTTGCAGGCGGCAATTCCTCAGATAGCCGCCGATGCCAAGAGGGTAGGAGACAAGCTGGTAGTAGCCCATTTTGCCGGTGAAGTAGGCTCCGCAGACGATCTTCGGACTTTGGCACTTGGCGTCCGCGAGCGTCTAGGCGAAGACCTTCCAGCTGTAGTGGCAGTTGCTGGCATTTCTAAGGGCAAGCCTGGCATTGTGGTAGCAACTAATGAGGGCGCCCGCACTGCCGGCTTGCGTGCCGGAGACTTCGTACGCGAGGCCGCCAAGCTAATGGGCGGTGGCGGCGGTGGCCGTCCTGACATTGCCCAGGGGGGAGGCCAAAACCCCAAGGCTGCTCCAACTGCGCTTGAACACATAGTCGAGTCTGTATCGAAGGCCTAATGCGCAAAGGCAGCAGAATCGCTTTTGATGTGGGCACAGTTCGCATCGGTGTCGCGGTGTGTGACGCCGATACGATACTGTGCACCCCAAAGACCACTATTGCCAAAGACAAATATGATGCGGATCTATACGAGGCCGCGGATTTAGTCGATGAGGTAGGGGCAGTAGAGATAATCGTTGGTAAGCCGGTTACCTTGGCCGGCAATAGCGGCAAGAGCGCAAAGATGGCGCTGAAATGGGCGCGCGGATTGCGCTCGCTAGTTACGGTGCCGATTCGCATGGTCGATGAGCGACTAAGCTCCGTCTCGGCACACACTCAGATGAGTGAAGCAGGAATGAATTCCAGGCAGCAAAGGCAGCTGGTAGATCAGCAGGCAGCTGTGGTTATCCTGCAGCAAGCTTTGGAATACGAAAGAATTAACGATCGGCCTGCAGGCCAGAAGTTATAAGGACCAGGATGACACCGGATAGTGAAGGCCCGAAAAGTTTTCCTTCTCGCGCGCAGATGCGCCAGCAGAGACGGAAGATCAAAGTGCGGCGCCGCCCTCAGGCGCAGCTCCGTCCTACTGAAGGACCAGCTGAGCGCAAGAGGCGCCGGCGTAGGCGTCGCGTGAAGACTACCATCGTGATGCTGCTTGCGACCTTCGTGGTGGTATGTGCTGCTGCACTGGGTATGAGAGCGGTAATGGGGTCTGGACTCTTCGCGAAGGCGCCTGACTATCCCGGCCCTGGGACAACACCAGTAAGCGTCGAGATTCCTGAGGGATCCTCCGGGACAGACATTGGCAAAATTTTGGAAAAGCAAGGCGTAGTTGCTTCTGCAAAGGCATTTGCCAAGGCATTCGACGCCAATGCGCAGGCCCCTGCTATCCAGCCTGGGGCATACAAGTTGAAGAAGAAGATGTCGGGTGCGGGAGCGGTAGCTGCCCTTCTTGACCCGGCTTCTAAGGCGGATCTAAAGGTAACAATTCCTGAAGGTTTCACTGTAAAGGAAGCTAAGGAACGACTAAAGAATGTCGATCAGTTCAATCCGGACGAAGTGGAGAAGGCTTTTGCAGAAGTAGCTAAGTCCAAGCTGCCCAAGGTAGCGAAAGGCAACCTAGAGGGCTGGCTGGCTCCCGACACCTATACAGTAACGCCCGGGACTGAACCCGCAGACGTCCTGGAGACGATGGTTGATGCAACCATTTCAAAGCTGAAAGACCACAAGGTCCCCGAGGAGAAGTGGGAAGAGGTAATGACGAAGGCCTCTATTCTGGAAAAAGAGGTAAACGTCGAGAAGTATTACCCGATGGTCGCCCGTGTCATCGAGAATCGCCTTGCGGCTGGGAACTCGGATACGGCAGGAAAACTAGACATGGACTCCACCGTACTGTATGGCGTTGGTAAGTCCGGTGGCATTCCCACCGCTGACGATCTGAAAGCAGACAATCCCTACAACACCTATCTGCAAAAGGGACTGCCTCCTACTCCAATCGGAACGTTCTCGGACAAGGCGTTGCAAGCTGTTCTTGCTCCGGCAGATGGCAAGTGGATGTATTACACCACGGTCAATCTAGAAACTGGTGAAACTAAATTTGCCGAGAACTTGGACCAGCAAAATGCTAACGTCGAAGAACTCAAGAAATATTGCAAGAACAACCCAAAGGTTTGTGAGAGCTAATGTGGGCTGCGGTCATCGGCGACCCAATTGAACATTCTCTGTCACCGGTACTGCATCAAGCTGCGTACCGGTCCCTAGGGCGCTCTGACTGGCAGTACAAGGCCATACGCGTGCCGCAAGAACAGGCTGTTGCCACGATCAAGGAGGCAGCAGCTGATCCTGGTTGGCGGGGATTTTCGGTAACCATGCCTAACAAGCAGATAATTCTGCCTGCATTGGAGCTTACCGAGCTGGCACGGGTAGTTGGCGCTGTCAACACCGTACTTCCCGGCCTAAAAGGAACTAATACCGACGTCGAAGGGATCGTTCGCGCCTTAGATGAGGTAGAGCCCAGATCGGCTGTCATCCTAGGTGCGAGGGCTACTGCGTCGTCCGCTTTAGCTGCCCTGAAGTGGATGGGGGCTAGGGACGTTACAGTTTGTGCCCGCAGTTTCTCTGGGGGTGGCTCGGTTGCCGGAGCAGCGGCTCGGATGGATTTTCCGATTACACAGTGTCGGTTGGGTTCTGATCAGATGATCGATGCCATCTCAAAGGCGGACGTGCTAATTTCGACTCTGCCTGCAAGGGTTGCCGACAAGTGGGCAGGTGGCATTGGAGCGGTCGCAAAGCCGCGCCAGGCACTCTTGGATGTCGCCTACGCGGGTGGAATGTCCGCCCTGGCGCAGGTTTTCAGTGATGCCGGGGCTAAGGTTGTTCCCGGTACCGATATGCTGCTTTATCAGGCTGTGGCGCAGGTAGTGCTGATGGTTGGAGCAACTCCGGACGTGGAAGCTATGCGCGATGCAATGGATCGGGCCCGTTCTTAGCTTGGCAATCTGCCTCGGCGGCGTAGGGGCAGCGGTGTATTTTGGTCCCGCTACCTGTGCGCGCTACTGCACCAGCGCTGGCATCGAGGCGCCAAGATGGAATAGACGCTACACATATGCGCTGGTGTCCTTGGGATTGTGCGGACTTGCGTTATGCTCGAGGGCGCATTGGGTAGGGCTAAGTATTGCGGGGTTTCTTTCCGTGCCCCTACTGTGCGATTTTGCTGCCCATCGGTTGCCAAGATTATGGGTGTGGGCAGGCGGGGGAGCGCTCTTGTGCTCAGCAGTGGCCGCCTACCGGGGCGTCCTTCTTCCCCTAGCCGCATCTGCGCTCGGGATATTCTGCTTTTTTGCGCTCTTCTCCGTAGTTACCAAAATGGGCTTCGGCGATGTGCGTCTTGCTCCAGTAGCCTTATCTTGGCCCGTGACAATTTCTTCGGCCGGGCCGCTCTGGGCGGTAGCTGGATCCTTCCTACTTGCCGGCTGCGGCGCCCTCGTAGCGATCCTAAGAACCCATAATCCGAGGGCGCAGATCGCCTTTGGTCCCTACCTGATTTTGGGTGGCTACCTTTCTGCCCTTATCTTCTGACCTCCGGAACGATTTCACGCCCTTCAGCAAGAATGTGGAACACTATAGGCATGATTTGGCTTACTGCAGGGGAATCCCACGGCGAAGGGTTAGTCGGAATTATCGATGGCATTGCCTCGGGAGTGGAGATAACTACTAAAGATTTACAGGATGGGCTAGCTAGAAGACGGCTCGGCTATGGGCGTGGAGCGCGCCAGAAATGGGAAGCGGACAAGGTCCGTTTTTTGGGTGGGGTACGGCACGGAGTGACCACTGGTGCCCCAATTGCCATACTGATTGAGAACTCTGAGTGGCCGAAGTGGAAGACCGTCATGAGCCCGGATCCGGTGCCGGCCTCAGCCCTTAAGGTGGACGCCGGCAAGGGCGATGAACGCGAGATTGCCCGCAACAAACCACTTACTCGCCCCCGTCCAGGACATGCAGATTTGGCGGGTATGGCAGCCTACGATCTACCAGATGCTCGCCCGGTGTTGGAGCGGGCTTCGGCTCGCGAAACTGCGATGCGGGTGGCACTTGGGGTAGTCGCACAAAAGACCCTGGAGCAGGCCTTTGGGATCCGTACCGTCTCGCACACAGTAGCTCTAGGAGGGGTACATGTACCGGAGTGGGCTCCTCAGCCTTGCGCCGATGACAAGGCAGCCTTGGATGAAGATCCGGTTCGCTGCTTCGACGCTGCCACCTCCGCCCAGATGGTGGCAGCTATAGACGAGGCAAAGAAACAAGGCGACACGCTAGGCGGAGTGGTGGAAGTTATTGCGTCCGGGGTTCCGCTTGGTCTTGCAGGTACTCATGTACAGGGAAAACGGCGCCTAGATGCCTGTCTCGCAGAAGCCCTGATGTCGATCCAGGCGATCAAAGGGGTCGAGGTCGGGGACGGGTTCGCTACTGCCGACCGGCCGGGATCAGCTGCCCACGACGAGATCCTGGTAGAAGATGGCCATCCTCACCGCGCCTCAAATCGAGCCGGCGGCATCGAAGGTGGAATGTCCGATGGAGAAGATATTCGGGTACGGGCAGCGCTAAAGCCAATCTCCACGGTGCCCAGGGCGCTGCGCACCTTTGACATCGAAACCGGCAAGGCAGACACTGCAATACACCAGCGCTCCGATGTCTGTGCAGTGGCTCCAGCCGCCGTAATCGCAGAAGCGATGGTCGCCCTCACCTTGCTACAGGCCTTGCTGGAACACACTGGAGGATATTCGGTAAAACAGATCAAGGCCGCGGTCAGTGCCTATGTTGCCACGCTCAATTCGAGGGGGTTGGCGTGAGCATTTTCCTAACCGGCATGCCCGGTGCCGGAAAAACCTCGGTCAGTGAATACCTGGCAAACAAGTATGGTCTGACCAGCATCGATACGGATGATTTGATACCGGATATTGCCGGAAAATCCATCCCGCAAATATTTTCCAGTGAGGGAGAGGGCGCGTTTCGCCGCTACGAACAAGAGGCAATCCGACGAGCGCTGCAGGAGGCGCCAGATCTTATTGCGCTGGGCGGGGGAGCTCTAAGTACTTCGGCTGCAGCGGCACTCGTAAGCGGACATGAAACGGTCTACCTAAAAGCGAGCCCGACTGTTTCCGCTGCCCGAGTCGGAAAGTCCGATTCCCGACCGTTACTCGGAGAAGACCCGCTGCCTGCGCTCACGAAGCTCTATGCGCAGCGCGAGCAAACCTACCGATCCGTCTGCACCATAGCGATAGAAACTGACGGGCGTACGGTAGCCGAAGTTGCTGAAGACCTAATGCGTAGCCAGCATGAGCTAATCGGAGTAGACGGAAATGCCCCGTACGCAGTGCGCATCGGAAGAGGTATCGCGAAGGCAAAGATAGATTCACTCATTGCCTCTGCCTCTCGCAAAGTATTGCTGATTGCCCCCGAAGATATGAAGAAGGAATGCATCGAACTAGCAGCAGTCCTGGAGGAAATGGGCAGGCAGGTGCAGGGATTTATTACCCCGAACGCGGAAGAGCAGAAGAGCGTTGATTGCCTGTCTAATGCTTGGGAAACTCTTGGCTTGGAACGATTCGGGCGAGAAGACACGGTAATCGGTCTAGGCGGGGGAGCGACCACTGACCTCTCTGGATTCGTAGCCGCCACCTGGATGCGAGGCATTGATCATATTGCCATGTCGACCTCGTTACTGGGGATGGTCGATGCTGCGGTTGGCGGCAAGACTGGCATCAACACCCCAATCGGCAAGAATATGGTGGGTTCGTTTTACACTCCGCGAGCGGTGGTGTGCGATTTGGATTACCTGAAGTCACTGCCTAAAGACGATTTGATCGAAGGTCTTGGCGAGGTGGTCAAATGCGGTTTTATTGCCGATCCGCGCATTCTTGAACTATTGGAAAATGAAGAGATTGGACCCGAGGACGACCGGCTCGTCGAGATTGTCTCTCGTTCAATCCGGGTCAAAGCGAACGTAGTGTCCCAAGACCTGCACGAGGCTGGCCTGCGCGAAATTCTGAATTACGGACATACTTTCGGCCACGCTATTGAGAAGGTAGAAAACTACCAGTGGCGGCACGGAAACGCTGTGGCACTTGGCATGATGTTTGCCGCTCATGTCGCGCATGAACTAGGCATGATTAGTTCGCAGCTGGTTCGCCGGCATCAAGAAGTCATCTCTTATTTGGGGTTGCCCACCAGCTACGACGGAGCAGATTTCCCCCGCTTGCTTGAGGCAATGAAAGCCGACAAGAAGGTGCGTGGCGGCGTAATCCGTATGGTTCTGCTGCAAGGGTTGGCAAAGCCTGTTACGGTTCCGATCGAAGATACATCCGTCTTACAGCGCGCATTTATGAAGGTGAATAAGTGAGACTAGTACTGCTCGGTCTGCCTGCAGCAGGAGTCAGCACCGTCGGAGAGTGCCTTGCAAAGGCAATGAAACTTAGCTTTTGGGACACCGAGGCCCATATGGCCGAGCGTGGCGGAAGCGCAATTTTGCTAAATGATGGGGAAGAGGCATACCGAAAGGTCGAACTCGAAGAATGCTTGAAGGGGCTGAACTCGGGTTGCGCAGTGGTAGGGCTGCCATCGGCGGGTCCCACTTACGCCGCCGTGGCAGAGCTCCTTGGAAAATCTCCGGTTGTGCTACTCAATGCCAGGACTCACGTGTTGGCGGTGCGCAACGGCTTAAACGCGCCTCGCTCAATCGCCCTCGGCACCCCAAATGCAACCTTTGCCGCACTAAAGAAACGCCGTGAAGAAGAACTACGCCCACTGGCCGCGGTAGAAATAGATACCTCCGAGGCCACTCCTGAAGAGAGCGCCGCAGCAATAATCCGTGAGCTCGGCCTATAAAATAACGGGTTTGCGCTTGAAGCAGGTAGTGTTTAAAGTCAGAGTGAAAATTTTTGAAAGGACACACTAATGGCAACGACCAATGACCTAAAGAACGGTATGGTGCTAAAGATCGACAACCAGCTGTGGCAGGTAGTCGAATTTCAGCATGTCAAGCCTGGCAAGGGACCGGCATTCGTACGCACCAAGATGAAGAACGTCCTGTCTGGCAAGACCATCGACAAGACCTTTAACGCCGGGGTCAAGGTCGAGACAGCTACCGTCGATCGCCGCGACATGTCCTACCTGTACAACGACGGCGAATTCTTCGTGTTCATGGATGATGACAACTACGAGCAGGTAGAAATCCCCGAGGACATTGTTGGCGACGCCAAGAAGTTCATGCTCGAAGGCCAGAAGGTCATCGTCTCCTTCAACGAGGGCAACGTTCTTTTCGTAGAACTGCCCCCGCAGGTGACCCTCGAGATCACCTACACCGAGCCCGGTCTGCAGGGTGACCGTTCCAATGCCGGTACTAAGCCTGCCACCGTCGAAACCGGTGCTGAAATCCAGGTGCCGCTCTTCCTGGAACAGGGCACTAAGGTGAAGGTGGACACCCGTACCGGTGAATACGTCTCGCGCGTGACCGAATAATGTCAAGGAAGAAAAATAGGAAGTTTACTGGTCGAACGAAGGCTCGCAGCAGGGCAGTAGATACCCTCTTCGAAGCCGACCAGCGCGGCTTTGGCTCTACCCCGGAGCGGATAAAGGACTTGGCGCGGGCAAGGCAGGTTGTGTCCACCGCCCAAACCGGGATCCCCCCGTACGCCTACCAAATCGTGCTTGGGGTTGCGGACCATGTAAACGAGATCGACGAGGCTATTTCGGCCAACGCGACTAACTGGACGCTTGATCGCATGCCGGGAGTGGACCTGGCAATCTTGCGCGTCGGGGCATGGGAAATCATGTTCAACGACGAGATCGACGGTCCCGTTGCGATCAAAGAGGCGATGGCTATTTCGGAGGTTATTGCCTCTGACAAGACGCCCGCTTTTGTGAATGCGATTTTGGATCGCATTCTGAAGGTGTCGAAAGCACGCCAAGCAGTGTTTGGTTCTGCAACGGTGCCGGAAGATTTTGCAGAGGGCGTCGACTTGCCTGCCAAGGAGACTCTTCCTGAAGGCAGCGTCGTTGTTCCTGTAGAAGAGGCCGGTTCTGACCAAGAGGACAACGCCGGCGAAGCCGGTACCGAGGATGCGGATACGGCTGAGCTATCGGACGCTGCCGGTGAAGATGCAGTAGAAGCTGCGAAGGCGCCAACCGACAAAGTTGAGGTACCTTCCGAAGAACCGGATCAATCGGTCAGGGCTGAAGAGGCTACTGAAGCTGATGCGCCGCCACGACCTGGAGCAGATTCCGTCGCACAGGCGCTAGCAAATTTGGCTGCTGGCGACTTCTTGGAAGACGAGGAAGAGGAATAGTTTTTGGGCCACCTTCGGGTGGCCCGAAAATTTTTCTGTCATGTTCGCCACCTCCTGCTTTAATGCCGCTTTCCGTAAGTGACAGGGCCGCCCTCGGACGCTAAACTTGGGGTGTCCAAACCCTTTAATGACCGTCCTGTGAGGCGGAGAAGGAGGCGGGTGTGGCGCACGCTACCCCAGGGGCTAAAAAAGTCCTGTCGCGGGAGGATATATCCCGCTCGCTAAAACGCATTTCATACGAGATTTTGGAGCGCAACCAGGATGCCTCCGAGATCGTTCTGCTCGGCATTCCCACTGGCGGGGTGCCTCTTGCAAATCGCATCTACAAGGTTCTTGAGCGTGAAGGTGCTCCCGTATCACTCGGCATCATCGATACGACCATGTACCGCGACGACCTATCCGAGAACCCGGTGCGAAACCCCCACCCGACGTCAATTCCTGACTCTGGCATTGATGGCAAGACAGTGGTGTTAGTAGACGACGTTCTGTACTCGGGGCGAACCATTCGAGCCGCGCTGGACGCCCTCGTAGACATTGGACGTCCCTCCGTTGTGAGGCTTGCTGTACTGGTGGATAGGGGACACAGAGAACTTCCGATCAGGGCCGATTACGTAGGAAAGAATCTTCCCTCCTCGAAAGAGGAATCGATCGTAGTTCGCACCATGGAAATCGACGGAGAAGACGCCGTTTTAATCGAGCAGGAAAAATAATATGGATCATCTAATATCGATCAAAGATTTGAGCCGAGCCGAAGCTATCGAAATCCTGGACACTGCCGAAACCATGGCAGCGACTCAGTCCAGGGCAGTAAAGAAGCTACCCACCCTGCGCGGGAAGACAGTAGTGAACCTATTCTTCGAGGACTCCACCAGGACTAGGCAGTCTTTTGAAGCCGCCGAAAAGAGACTGTCGGCTGACGTGATTAACTTTTCCGCGAAAGGTTCCTCAGTCTCGAAGGGCGAATCGCTAAAAGACACCGCCCTAACTCTTTCGGCAATGGGAGCCGATGCCATAGTTGTGCGGCACAACCATTCTGGCGCCGCTCACCGGCTAGCCCATGCGGGCTGGATCGGACTGCCGGTTCTGAATGCTGGCGACGGTACCCATCAGCACCCGACACAGGCACTACTGGACGCGATGACATTGCGCCGGCACTTCCGTGCACAGGGAAAACCTGCCCCTGCCGGTTCTGACATCGCCGGTGCTCACGTAGTCATTGTCGGCGACATCCAACATTCGCGGGTGGCCCGCTCGGACGTAGATCTATTGCATCTACTCGGTGCCAAGGTAACTTTGGTCGCACCCCCAACCTTGGTTCCCTATGGAATCGAGACCTGGCCGTGCGAGGTTACTTATGATTTCGACGAGGCCCTGAAATCGGCTCCAGACGCGGTAATGATGCTGCGTATTCAACGGGAACGGATGTCCTCCGCCGGCGGCGGATACTTCCCGTCCCCGGTGGAATATCGGAGGCTCTACAGCCTGAACCGGGAACGTTTCGAGGCGCTCCCCGAAAAGACCATTGTCATGCACCCCGGTCCTATGAACCGAGGCTTGGAGATTTGTGCGGAAGCAGCTGACTCAGACAAGTCTGTAATCGTGGAACAGGTTGCAAATGGTGTGTCAGTGCGAATGGCAGCTCTCTACCTGCTGCTAGCGAAGGAAAAGTAAAATGAGCGAAATTCTTATTTCAGGCGCAAATATAGAGGGCGAACAGGTCGCAGATATTGCGATCAAGGACGAAAAAATCGTCGCGGTAGGTCCAGATGCAGCAAGCTATCTAGAAGATCCGGAAAGAATTGATGGTTCGGGTTTGATCGCGCTGCCAGGCCTGGTTGATCTTCATACTCATCTGCGCGAACCCGGTCAGGAAAACTTTGAGACGGTGCGCACTGGAAGCCAGGCTGCGGCCATGGGCGGGTACACCTGCGTACACGCCATGGCAAACACCACCCCGGTCGCCGACGACGCACCGGTTGTCGAACAGGTGCAGGCATTGGGAGACGAAGCCGGGTACGTACAGGTACGTCCCGTCGGGGCAGTGTCTGCGGGGCTGCGCGGGGAGCACATGGCCGCCCTCGGCGCGATGGCGACCTGCAAGTCGAAGGTTCGGGTGTTCTCTGACGATGGCAAGTGTGTACATGATGCACTGCTTATGCGGCACGCTTTGGAATACGTGCGTGCCTACGATGGCGTTGTGGCTCAGCATGCCCAGGATCCAGAGCTCACTGAGGGCGCCCAGATGAACGAATCGGCTCTCTCTGACGAACTGGGCCTCAAAGGCTGGCCTGGAGTTGCTGAAGAATCTATTATTGCCCGCGACGTAATGCTAGCTGAACTTACAAAGTCTCGGTTGCACGTATGCCACCTGTCCACGGCGCGTTCGGTTGAACTGGTGCGATGGGCCAAGGAGAGGGGAATCAACGTAACTGCTGAAGTGACGCCCCACCACCTGTACTTGACAGAGGAGGAGGCCCGCAGCTACGACCCGCTGTACAAGGTGAACCCGCCGTTGCGTTCCGCAGCTGATGTGGAGGCGGTGCGCGCCGGCCTCGAAGACGGAACCATCGACATTGTGGGTACCGATCACGCCCCACACCCGATCGAGGACAAGGACTGTGATTGGCAGTCCGGTGCCTTTGGGATGACCGGATTGGAAACTGCTTTACCCGTAGTTATCGACACGATGGTGAACACCGGCAGGCTTACTTGGGGGCAGGTCGCCCAGGTTCTGTCCAAGACTCCTGCAAAGATTGGTCGAGTAGCCGATCAGGGCCAGGACATTGCGAGCGGTTCTTTTGCAAACGTCACCTTGGTAGATCCGACCATCGTGCGCAAGGTAGATCCGAGCTCGCAGAAGTCCATGTCTACGAACACCCCCTTCGTAGGCCGAGAGCTTCCTGGACAAATCAAATACACGCTATATCGCGGCAAGATGACCGTCCGCGATGGAAAACTAGTCAACTTCAACTAACGGTGGCTAACCCACCCGAGAGGACACTTATGTTTCGCGATCTCGCGATAATCGTTTTCGAGGACGGCTTCTATCTTCCCGGAAAGGTATACGGAGCAACTGGTCGCGCGCTAGGCGAGGCTGTTTTTGCTACCGGTATGACCGGTTACCAGGAAACCCTGACCGATCCTTCTTACTATGGGCAGATCGTTATTCAGACTGCTCCGCATATTGGCAACACTGGCGTAAACCAGACAGATAACGAATCTAAGCGTATTTGGGTCGCAGGCTACGCTGTACGCGAGGGCTCGCGCATTACCTCAAATTGGCGTTCTGAAGGCGCTTTGGAAGATGCACTCAAAGAGCAGTCCATTGTCGGTATCTGCGAGGTCGACACGCGGGCTCTGACCCGGCACTTGCGGGAAAAGGGTGCGCTGAAGGCGGGCATCTTCTCTGGGGATGCGCTTCCAGCTGGAGCCGAGAACCTAACTGAGGCTGCACTGGCCAACCTGGTGTCAATCGTTTGTGAACAGCCTGCCATGGCAGGGGCTGCTCTTGCTGGGGCAGTAACTACCAAGGAAGCCTATGTAGTAGCGCCTACTGGCGAATACGAGGGGAAGACCCCGGTGGCTAAGGTGGCCGCCTTGGACCTTGGAATTAAGTCGCGCACCCCAGAACAAATGGCAGCTCGCGGCATCGAGGTACACGTCCTCCCACAGTCGGCCACGCTTGCCGACATTCTTGAAATCGAGCCGGACGGGGTGTTCTTCTCCAATGGCCCGGGTGACCCATCCACCTCTGAGCACGAGGTAGAACTGCTGCGGGCAGTGTTGGATCGGAAGATTCCGTTCTTCGGCATTTGCTTTGGCAATCAGATTCTTGGGCGGGCACTCGGATATGGCACTTACAAGCTCACTTATGGGCACCGAGGGGTAAACCAGCCGGTGCTAGACCGGGCTACCGGTCGAGTAGAGATCACGGCCCACAATCACGGTTTTGCGGTAGATGCGCCCGTAGACGAAGTATCGGTGGCCCCATATGACGATGGCCGTTACGGCAGGGTGGAGGTTTCCCACCTGGGGTTAAACGACGGGGTAGTAGAGGGGCTGAAAGCCCTGGATATTCCCGCCTTCTCTGTGCAATACCACCCGGAAGCAGCCGCCGGTCCTCACGATGCTGAGCATCTGTTTGATCGTTTCCTGACCATGATTGAAGACAATAAGGAGTCCAAGTAAATGCCTCGCCGCAATGACATTGAATCTGTTCTAGTTATTGGTTCTGGCCCCATTGTCATAGGTCAGGCTTGCGAGTTCGACTATTCGGGGACGCAGGCATGTCGCGTACTGCGCGAGGAAGGTCTGCGAGTTGTGCTGGTCAACTCGAACCCGGCAACCATCATGACTGATCCAGAGATGGCGGATGCGACTTACATTGAGCCGCTAACCACGCAGTCTTTGCGCCGCATCATCGATAAGGAGCGTCCGGACGCATTGCTGCCGACCTTGGGGGGGCAGACTGCACTAAATGCGGCGATCGCCCTCAAGAACGAAGGAATACTCGATGAGTTCGGAGTGGAACTTATCGGTGCTAGCGCTGAGGCCATCAATGCTGGCGAGGATCGTGATGAGTTCAAAGCCGTGGTTGAGCGCTGCGGGGCTGAAGTAGCTCGCTCCTACATTGCGCACTCATTGGAAGAATGCCACGAAGCCGCCGAGAAATTGGGCTATCCGCTGGTAGTGAGGCCCTCCTTCACCATGGGCGGACTGGGCAGTGGTTTCGCGTACAACCGTGAGGATCTGGACCGGATTGCCGGAGAAGGCCTGCACGATTCAATTACGAACGAAGTATTGCTGGAAGAGTCCATCCTGGGCTGGAAGGAATACGAGCTAGAACTGATGCGCGACAAGGCAGACAACGTAGTTGTGGTCTGCTCTATCGAGAACGTCGATCCGGTGGGCATCCATACTGGTGACTCGATCACTGTTGCACCTGCACTCACCCTGACTGATAGGGAACTGCAGAATCTGCGCGACATCGGTATCGCCGTCATTCGCGAGGTCGGGGTAGATACCGGCGGCTGTAACATTCAGTTTGCCGTGGATCCGAAGACCGGCCGCGTAATTGTAATCGAGATGAACCCGCGAGTTTCTAGGTCCTCAGCGCTTGCATCCAAGGCAACTGGTTTCCCGATCGCGAAGATGGCAGCCAGGCTGGCGGTGGGCTACACGTTAGACGAGATTCCCAACGACATCACCGGCTCTACTCCCGCATCTTTCGAACCGACACTCGACTACGTCGTGGTGAAGGTGCCGCGCTTTGCTTTTGAAAAGTTCCCTGCTGCAGATCCGCGTCTGACCACTTCTATGAAGTCTGTGGGCGAGGCGATGGCAATTGGCCGTAACTATGCCGAAGCTCTGCAGAAAGCAATGAACTCCATTGACAAGAAGGGCACTCGTTTCACCTGGAAGGGCACCGCGCCCTCGGCGGAAGAACTAGCTGAGTTGCTCGAGCAGATCAAAGTTCCGACCGAGCACCGGATGGTGCAGGTTCAGCAGGCTATCTGGGCAGGTGCTAGCGCCGAGCAGATAGTTGAGGCAACCCAGATTGACCCGTGGTTCGTTGATCAGGTTGTCCTGATCAACGAAATTGCAACTGCAATCGAGAAGGCCGATGCTTTGGACAAGCAGATCATGACCGAGGCTAAACGGCACGGTTTCACTGATCTGCAGATAGCAGAGATTAGGGGACTGACCGAAGACACAGTTCGCGAGGTTCGACATGCCTACGGGCTGTACCCGGTGTACAAAACCGTCGACACCTGTGCTGCTGAATTTGCTGCGGACACCCCCTATCACTACTCGACTTACGATTTCGAGAATGAGGTGGCCCCGCGCGATCGGGAAGCAATCATTATCTTGGGCTCCGGTCCCAACCGCATCGGTCAGGGCATTGAGTTCGACTACTCCTGTGTGCACGCGACCATGGAACTGGCAAAGGACTATGACACCATCATGGTCAACTGCAATCCGGAAACGGTGTCCACTGACTACGACATTTCTTCTCGGCTGTACTTTGAACCGCTTACCTTCGAGCACGTCCTCGAAATTTACCGTGCCGAATGTCAGGCCGGTCCTGTTGCCGGGATGATCGTTCAGCTCGGTGGGCAGACTCCGCTCTCCCTGGCAGCAAAGCTAGAGAAGGCTGGAGTGCCAATTATTGGTACTTCTCCAAAGGCAATCGATGCTGCTGAAGATCGCGAGATTTTCGGGGGAGTATTGGATCGGGCCGGACTCGATGCTCCTGCGCACGGTACTGCCCACACCGTCGAAGAAGCCCGCAGCGCCGCTTTGGAGGTTGGCTACCCGGTGCTGGTACGTCCTTCGTTCGTCCTAGGCGGTCGTGGTATGGCTATCATCTATGACGAGAAGGCTCTAAATGAGTATCTAGAATCTTCTGGTATCGCAGCCGAAGGCGCTGGCCAAGGGCCACTGCTGATCGACCGTTTCCTGGATGACGCGATCGAAATTGACGTGGATGCTCTCTACGATGGCACCGAACTATTCCTTGGCGGCGTCATGGAACACGTCGAAGAGGCCGGGGTTCACTCGGGCGACTCCTCATGTGTGATTCCGCCAATGACTTTGTCCCAGGCCCGCATTCGGCAGATTCGCAAAGCTACCGAAGCTATTGCTGCAGGCGTAGGTGTGCGTGGCCTGATCAACATTCAGTTTGCTCTGCTATCTGGCGTGCTCTACGTAATCGAAGCTAATCCGCGTGCCTCGCGTACCGTCCCGTTCGTTTCCAAGGCTACCGGCGTCTCCTTGGCTAAGGCAGCTGCCCGAGTAATGATCGGAAGGACGATTGCGCAGCTGAAGGAAGAAGGAATGCTGCCGGCAAAGGACGCCACAGAGATGGTTCCGGGCGATCCTACGGCAGTCAAGGAAGCCGTGCTTCCATTCAAGAGGTTCTTGGATTACGAAGGCAAGGTTGTCGACACAATCCTTGGCCCGGAGATGCGTTCTACTGGTGAGGTGATGGGATTCGATAAGAACTTCCCGATTGCTTTTGCGAAATCTTTGCTAGCTGTTGCTGGCGAGGTTCCGAGCTCTGGCAAATTGTTTATTTCGGTAGCCGACCGGGATAAGAGGGCGCTGGTGCTTCCCGCGCTGCAGCTATCCGAAATGGGCTTCGAACTATGTGCTACTAAGGGGACTGCTGCGGTTCTCGCTCGCAACGGTATCGATTGTGAGGTAGTGCGCAAGGCATCGGATGGCCGTGGCGAAGACGGCGAACCCACAATCGTGGATATGATTCACGATTCGAAGATTGCGATTGTAGTGAACACTCCAGGATCTCAGGGCTCGCGCGCGGATGGCTACGACATTCGCACAGCCACCACTAGTGCGGGTAAGCCGATTATCACCACTATGCAGCAGCTAACGGCCTACGTTCGTGCGCTGTCGATCGATCCTGCAGACTTCCAGGTTGCATCCTTGCAGGAGTACGCTGCCGATCGCATTGCTAGGAGGAACAAGTGAACTACGCTAAAAAGCTCGCCGCCCGCATGCGCGAATATGGGCAGGTGTGCGTGGGCATTGATCCGCATCAGAACCTACTGGAGCGCTGGGGCCTCGAGAACTCAGCGAAAGGCGCACTCGAGTTTGGGCTTCGAACGGTTGAGGCCGCGGCGGAAAACGCTGCGGCAGTGAAACCGCAATCTGCTCTGTTCGAATGCTACGGCAGCGCGGGAATTGCAGCTCTGGAGAAGATCTTGCAAGCTGCCCGCGACGCCGGACTCGTGTCTATATTGGACGTAAAGCGTGGCGATATTGGTTCGACTATGGCCGCATATGCAAGGGCTTACCTTGCTAAAGGTGCGCCACTGGAAGCAGATGCAATTACCGTTAGCCCATATCTCGGATTTGGCTCTTTACGCCCTGCCGTAGACCTTGCAATTGAAAATGGCAAAGGCCTGTATGTACTGGGACTTACGTCTAATCCGGAGGGGCCAGAGGTTCAGCAAGCAACTACTGCAAATGGCTATTCTGTGGCCAAATATGTAGTCGAACACGCAGCTGAAGTAAACAATTCCGCCTGTGGCAATAGTCACATGGGACCCATCGGGATAGTTGCGGGCGCAACTATCGGTGATGTACTCAAGAAACTGAACATTAATTTATCTAATGCTAAGGTTTCAATCCTCTCACCTGGATTTGGAGCGCAGGGGGCCGGAAAGCAAGAATTGGCAAGTGTTTTCAAGGGAGTGCAGGAGAATGTGCTCGCTTCGGCC
Organism: Actinomyces sp. UMB0138; assembly: GCF_002849225.1. Classification (GTDB taxonomy): domain Bacteria; phylum Bacillota; class Negativicutes; order Veillonellales; family Veillonellaceae; genus Veillonella; species Veillonella parvula_H. The sequence continues at coordinate 666,776 of NZ_PKMC01000001.1, read as the reverse complement.
TCTCGCTCAATTTTAATGAACGGGCCCGACAAGGCCGACCTGGTGAAGGCTATACAAAGCTTCCGCACGCAACTTTTCGAATAGTCATGTATGGGATAGGTGCTGGGCGAGCTTTTGCGTTAGTCCAGCAATATCGTAAGATTTTGCGCGTCTGTACAACTAATTCAATTAGAGAGGTTTTTATGGCTCTGCCTCCACTAACAGCCGAACAGCGTGCTGCTGCTCTGGAAAAGGCTGCTGAAGCTCGTCGCGTCCGCGCTGAAGTTAAGGTAGCTCTGAAGAAGCATCAGACCACCTTGTCGAAGGTGCTCAAGGATGCCAAAGAGGATGAAGCACTCGGCAAGATGAAGGTTGTTACCCTTCTGGAGTCTCTGCCCCGCGTAGGCTCGACCACCGCCCAGAACATTATGGAGGAGATTGGGATCGCTCAGTCGCGACGTATTCGCGGTCTGGGAGTTCACCAGGCTCAGGAGCTGATTCGCCGCTTCGGCTAGCTCAGTACTTTCGTAAGGGGGGCGCAGACTTGGTCTGTGCCCCCTTACGGATTTAAGCGACTATTTGGGAGCGGCGCCCAAGTAAGGCATGATTGTATCTATGAGCGCGAAACTTACGGTACTTGCAGGTCCCACGGCGGTGGGTAAAGGGACAGTAGTGGCAAGGTTGAGGGAGCTTTACCCAAACCTTTATGTTTCTATCTCAGCTACTACTCGCAATCCTCGTCCTGGTGAAGAGGACGGCAAGGACTACTATTTTGTCAATCAACATCGCTTTGACCAGTTAGTGCGCGATGGGAAGATGCTTGAATGGGCGCAGGTGCACGGGGCGCACTGCTACGGAACTCCAGCCGAACCGGTAGATAACGCCTTGTCTGAGGGTAGGGCGGTGCTAGTCGAGATCGACTTGGCCGGTGCTCGGCAGATTCGGCAGAAGCGCCCCGATGCTCAGTTAGTCTTCCTGCTTCCACCTTCGTGGGAGGAGCTTGTGTCGCGATTGCGCGGACGAGGAACTGAAGATGAATTAGAGCAGACTAGAAGACTGCAGACCGCAAAAGTGGAGCTTGCAGCTGCTGACGAATTCGACGTTCAAATCGTAAATGATGAGGTAAATACCGCAGTTTCTAAGCTGGCCTCCGTTATGGGCCTGGCATAAAATAGGGCAGTTGAAGGAAAGGAATCAAATGTCCGGAATTGTCGCACATCCCGAAGGAATTACGAATCCTCCAATCGACGATCTGCTCGAGAGGGTAGATTCCAAGTATGCATTGGTTGTGTACGCAGCAAAGCGTGCCCGTCAGATCAACACTTACAACCAGCAGGTAGCGGACGGGATGATCTCTACCCCCGGGCCTCTAGTTGAGGTTTCTCCTGAGGACAAGCCGCTCGGTACCGCGCTCCGCGAGATCAATGAGGGCTTGCTGTCTATGGAGCAGGGAACCGACAAGGAATAGTCCATGGCAAATGCGCTTGTAGGAGTAACCGGAGGGATCGCGGCCTATAAGGCAGTCGGTGTTGTAAGAGCTCTTATCAAGGCCGGCTGGCATGTCCGTGTTATTCCTACTGCTGATGCTTTGCAGATGGTGGGAAAGGCCACCTGGGAAGCTCTTACCGGAGAGCCTGTGCGGACGGGCGTTTTTGAAGATGCTCAGCACGTTGACCATATTGAGGCTGCCAGGAAGGCAGATGTTGCCCTGGTCGTGCCTGCAACAGCCAACGTACTCGCAAAGATGGCTTGCGGTATAGCGGACGATCTACTGAGCACCACTTTGCTAGCACTAACGTGTCCGCTGGTAGTGGTTCCTGCTATGCACACGCAGATGTGGGAGCACCCTGCCACGCAGACTAACGTGGATACATTGCGGACACGTGGCGTTCGCGTCGTTACTCCCGCGCAAGGAGATCTATCCTCCGGCGACTCGGGCCGAGGACGTTTGCCGGATGAAGCCACAATCTTGTTCCACCTCAAAGCGGCGCTGCGGAAGCAGTCGCTGCGAGGATATAAGGCTGCCGTGTCTGCTGGTGGGACTCGCGAGCCGCTCGATCCTGTGCGGTGGATTGGAAATCGATCCTCCGGGCGCATGGGCGCTTCTATTGCTAGTGAGCTTGCTGCCGCCGGCGCTGAAGTAACCTTTGTCGGAGCAAACGTCGAAGACGCGATAGTCCCCGCTGGCACGCGAGTCGTGTCTGTCGCTAGCACAGCCGAGCTCGAGGAGGCAATGCTCGCGGCACAGGCTGAGTGTGACATTCTAGTGCAGTGCGCCGCGGTCGCTGATTTTACTCCGAAGACAGTATCCGCCGGGAAAATCAAGAAGACGCCAGCTGACACCATGGTGCTGGAACTGACTAAGAATCCAGATATTTTGGCTGAATTGGCGCAGAATAGGCGACCTGGCCAGCTGGTGGTTGGCTTTGCTGCAGAGACTGGTACTCCTACAGAGGTGGCACAGCTAGGAAAAGAGAAGGCCCGCCGCAAGGGGGCTGATCTGCTTGTTATCAATCAGGTCGGAGATACCGCCGGATTTGGCGACGTTGACACGACTATTACGCTCGTCGATGCCAAAGGTCAACAGCTTGGCAGTGCACAGGGTCCAAAAGATGTTGTTGCCCGCGCCGTTGTTGAGGAAATTAGTACTCTAGCTTCTAAGTGCTAGAAAGTCCCGCAAGTTGGGAGAGAAGATCTATGAACCGTCTGTTTACTTCTGAATCTGTTACCGAAGGCCACCCCGATAAGGTATGTGACCGGATTTCTGACGCGATTTTGGACGCTGTCTTAGAACAGGATCCCAATGCGCATCTGGCTGTCGAAACCTTGGCAACTACTGGCCAGGTTCACGTAGCAGGCGAGATTACCACTGACGCCTACGTCGAGATTCCGCAGATTGTGCGCGGAGAAGTTTCTTCCATTGGTTACACCTCTTCCGAGGTTGGTTTCGATGGCAACTCTTGCGGGGTGCTGACCTCAATTGATCAGCAAAGCCCGGATATTCAGGCGGGTGTAGAGAAGTCGTGGGAAGTTCGAGACGACCTGAGTGGCGATTACGACGCGTACGACGTGCAGGGCGCTGGTGACCAGGGCCTCATGTTTGGGTATGCGTGCGACGAGACACCTGATTTGATGCCGGCACCGATTTGGCTAGCCCATAAGCTGGCCAAGCGACTGGCTCAGGTTCGCAAAGAGAACATCGTCGAGGGGCTTCGTCCGGACGGGAAGACCCAGGTCACTGTTGCTTATGAGGGCGACACCCCTGTAGGGCTGGATACTGTAGTGGTTTCCAGCCAGCATTCGCCGGATCTCGCCCTTGCCAAGTTGCGTCCTGCAATTGTCGAGACAGTTATTGAGCCGACGTTGGCTGAGCTGGGATGGTCTATGCCCGATTCGGATTCCGTCTTTGTGAATCCCGCCGGCCTATTCACGGTAGGCGGCCCCATGGGCGATGCAGGCCTGACTGGCAGAAAGATTATCGTTGACACCTACGGGGGGTACGCACGGCACGGGGGAGGCGCCTTCTCTGGCAAGGACGCTTCCAAAGTAGACCGCTCCGCCGCATATGCACTCCGGTGGGTGGCAAAGAATGTTGTTGCGGCAAAGCTTGCCTCGCGCTGTGAAATTCAGGTTGCTTACGCAATCGGAAAAGCTCGTCCGGTAGGTTTGTGGGTAGATACTTTCGGTACTGCTACAGTTCCGGAAGAGGCACTGCAGAAGGCAGTGTCTACCGTATTCGATCTGCGGCCGGCGGCCATTATCGATGCTCTGTCGTTGAAAGAACCTGTATTCAAGGCCACCTCCTCCTACGGCCACTTCGGGCGTAGTGAGTTCAGCTGGGAGAAGACGAATAAGATCGAGGAACTGAAGGCTGCCCTATAGTTTCATCTGTCTGTGGCAGAAGCTTTAATTAAGACATGATCCAAGATGCGCTTCTGGCACTGCCGGACCCTACCCCGCGCACTGTAACAGTGCCCGGGGTAGAAAATCCTGTGGTGTCAGTTTTAGTGGATCTATCGGTGCCGCACCTCAACCGTCCTCTGGATTATGTGCTGGATGCGAAGACACGCAATGCGAAGGTCGGTGGCCTGGTCCGCGTCAATATGGCGGGGAGCCGGCACAATGGCTGGGTAATATCTCGTGGTAGCACCACAGAGCATCCAGGCAGGCTGGCACGTATTCGCTCGGTAGTTTCAACTCAACCACTACTGACAGACAGTATTTACGAGTTAGCGGTACGGCTGAGCCGCAAATACTGCGGTTCCATTGCCGGGATCCTAGCTGAGGCTATTCCTAAGCGACATGCGCGTACTGAAGGTAGCTTTGTGCCTAACGAAGCGGACTTTCCCGATCTGCAGATTCGTAGCGACGTTTTTGCCGGTACCGATAGTGGCAAGGCGCTGTGTTCTCGTCTGCAAGCTGGGCAGTCTCCTAGAGCATTGGTAATGGGGATGCCCCCGTCGGGCGAACAGGGCTGGGTTGGTCAATACATAGCGCTCGTTGCCTCGACGCTTGCCTCGAAGCGAACTGCCCTGGTGATACTTCCTACAGCCTCTCAGGTAAAGTACTTCTCCACAATGCTGGAGCAGGCCGGAATTGATCATCTAAGAATGGGCTCCGGGCTCTCCGATGCACAACGCTATAGGGCTCACCTGGTCTGCCTAAGTGGAGGCACAAAGGTTGTTGTGGGGACCAGAAGCGCAATCTGGGCTCCACTTTCGGATCTTGGACTAATAGCAATTTGGGATGAGGCGTCCGATAGCTTGGAGGGCAGACGCAGTCCCTATCTGCATGCACGCACAATTGCCGTCGAACGTGCCGCACTTGCCCAATGCGGTCTAGTTCTTGGGGGATATGCTCGCTCTGTCGAGGCACACATGCTACTAGAGTCTGGCTGGTGTGCTTCCGTAACTCCTCTTAGGGAAGTGCTGCGGTCGCACACCTGTATCAACGAGGCGCCAACGGACCAGGAACTGGAGGCTTATGGCCCAAGCGGTCACATGCGCATTCCGCCTCCAGCACATAAATTGCTTGCTCGTGGACTCGAGCATGGGCCAGTGCTGATTCAGGCACCTCGGGAGGGCTACGTTCCGGTCACGGCTTGCGTCGATTGCGGTTCACTTGCAAGGTGCCAGGAGTGCTCTGGGCCGCTTTCGCTTTCTGGTGCCGGAATGTTGTCCTGTAACTGGTGCGGTAAGACGAATCCTAACTATCACTGTCCCGAGTGTGGATCGGCGCGAATCCGTTCTCGAAAAGTTGGGGCTCGTCGCGTTGGCGAAGAACTTGGCAGAGCATTTCCCGGAGTTACAGTTACTGTTTCTGGGGCGGCTAGGGCGGTTGTAGAAGAGATAGATGCCCAGCCTCGCCTTGTTGTTGCGACGCCGGGTGCTGAGCCAGTTGCCGAAAGGGGCTACTTTGCGGCTGTATTACTGGATGGGGCAGCCACGGCGGGGCGGCCAGAACTGTGGGCTCCCACTGAGGCTCTTAGACGCTGGTTTAATGCGGCCGCGTTAGTGCGTCCAGAGGGGAGGACTCTTCTTCTGGGAGCTGTAGATAGAGCACTGGCCGGAGCGTTTATTCGCTGGGATGGGCCCGGATGGGCCCGCAGAGAATATGAAGAGCGAAAAACTTTGGACTTACCGCCCGTGAACTGGATGGTTGCTGTTGATGGCGGTCAGGAGGCAGTTGAAGAGCTGCTCGCACAGCTGAAGGAATCTCCCCTCCAGCTAAAGTACGAGGTGCTTGGGCCGCTTCCTACAAGCAATGGGGTACGTGCATTGCTACGCAGTCATCTCGGCGAACATATGCAATTGATGACCGCGTTAAATGGCGTTCAGGCCAGTCGTAGTGCTGCTCGAAAGCAGAAAGTGCGCGTCCAAGTCTCGCCGGCAGATCTATGGTCGGTACACTAGCTTAGTGCGTTTAATTTTTGCTGGAACTCCTGATACTGCGCTGCCATTGCTAGAGGCAGTTGCCGCCCTAGAAGATCACGAAATCGTAGGTGTGCTCACCCGCCCGGATGCGCCTAGAGGACGGTCGAAGAAACTTCGTCCCTCTCAAATAGCGAAGAGGGCGGAAGAACTATCTATCCCCGTGTATAAACCGGCAACATTGAAAGATGAGGCTGCTCATCAATTGCTGGATTCATTGCATGCGGATCTGGCAGTGGTTGTTGCGTATGGGCAAATTATTCCGCCGCCAGCACTAGCACAGCTCCCCAAAGGCTGGATAAACGTGCATTATTCGCTGCTGCCCAAGTGGCGCGGGGCAGCGCCGGTGGAACGTGCTATCGAAGCGGGGGAGCGCGAAACGGGCGTAAGCATTTTCCAAATTGAAGAGGGCCTGGACACCGGCCCAATCTGGGACAAGCAAGAAGTCCCCATTTCCCCCTCTACTGATACCCCGCAACTGTTTGAAGCCTTGAATGTGAAAGCAGCCCAGATGATTGGGCACGTACTCGCTAAGATTGCCGATGGAAATGAGGCCCCTCTGCCACAAGAAGGAACGTCCTCTTATGCGAAGATGTTCAATAAGGCAGCTCAGCAAGTTGACTGGCAGCGCCCGGCTGAAGAGGTAAGCGCGAAGATCCGTGCCTTTACTCCAGGGGCATGGTCGACCCATCAGGGGACTCGTATGAAAATTGCCAGTCCAACTATCACAGCTAAGACCTTGCCGGCGGGGGCAATCCAGGCGACAAAAAAGCAGCTTTTCGTAGGCACCGGCACCGAGGCGCTCGAAATTGGGCAGGTTGCGCCAGCTGGTAAATCTTGGATGAGTGGGGCGGCTTGGGCTAGAGGAGCACACCTTGATGCTTCCTCAAAGATGGAGGAGAAATGAGCTATAGAGCTAAAGCTAAGAGGCTGGATCCAGCTCGTGAGGCTGCTTTTGAGGTCTTGTGTGCTGTAGATGAGCGCGATGCCTATGCCAATTTGCTATTGCCGAAGGTCTTGAGCCGCAAGCGGGTAAAGGGGCGCGATGCTGCATTTGCAACAGAGATTACCTACGGCACGTTGCGCGAGATGGCTCGTCTGGACGCGATTATTTCAAGTGCTAGCTCCAGGCTGGTTTCGAAGCTAGATTTACCGGTTCGGGCTCTTTTGCGCATCGGTGCCTATCAGCTCCTTTATATGCGTGTGCCCGCACATGCTGCAGTCGCCGAAACAGTAGACCAGGCGCGGGTACACACCTCTGATGGGCCAGCCAAGTTGGTAAATGCTGCGCTTCGCCGAGTCAGCGAGCGCGACAATGAAGAATGGGATAATCGCATAACGCAGGGCAAAAGTGAGCAGCAGGCTTTAGCGATCTGTTCATCCCACCCGGAGTGGATTGTGGGTGCCATAGCGGAAGCGGCTAAAGCTGCAGGCAGGGCAGATGCGCTAGCAGACATCTTGTATGCGGATAATGAATCTCCGTATGTTACTCTGTGCGCCCGTCCTGGACTGATCGATCGGGAAAGGCTGGCCGATATTGCCGAGGACGAGCTTAATACCAATGTTGCCTTCTCGGATATCTCACCGTGGGCAGTAATTCTGCAGCACGGTGATCCCGCGCTGCTTGAACCTATCCAGAGGGGATACGCGGCAGTGCAGGATGCGGGGTCGCAACTAGTAGCTGGCTTACTTGCCGAGGCTCCCCTCGGAGGGACAGACGACCGCTGGTTGGATATGTGCGCTGGCCCTGGGGGAAAGGCGGGTTTGCTAGGCGCGTTGGCGGCACAGCGAGGCGCACGTCTGCTGGCAAACGAGATTACCCCACACCGGGCAGAGTTGGTTCGGCAGAACGTTCAATCTCTCAATAACGTCCAGGTGCAGGTGGCAGACGCCCTCGACTTGGAAGGCGAGGGCTTCGACAGGATCTTGTTAGATGCCCCCTGCACCGGTCTCGGCTCGCTGCGCCGACGGCCAGAAGCCCGCTACCGCAAATCTAACTCCGATCTAGCGAAGTTGACCGGGCTGCAGAGGAAACTGCTGCGTAAGGGCCTTGAAATGCTCCGCGGCGGCGGGGTACTTTGTTACGCCACCTGCAGCCCCCACGTGTGGGAAACCCGACTGGTCATTGCAGAGGTGCTAGCGGACCGCAGCGACATTGAAATAATTGATGCTGCCCAGGTCGCAAAGGATATTTCGGGAGTAGAACTAGGTAACGGACCAATGCTGCAGCTATGGCCTGACAGAGATGAAACCGATGCCATGTTCGCCGCACTTTTGCGGAAGAAAGGTTAGCCTAGATACATGACTACGATTTCTCCCTCAATTCTCAATTGCGATATAGCCGACCTACGCGGCGAGCTGGCGAAGATCAAGAATGCTGATTATGCCCACGTTGACGTGATGGACAACCATTTCGTCCCAAATCTGACATGGGGATTGCCGGTGGTGGAATCGGTAGTAAAAACAGGTATTTTGCCCGTTGATGCCCACCTGATGATCGAAAATCCTGACGTGTGGGCGCCGCAATATGCCGAGGTCGGGTGTGCGTCGGTAACCTTCCATGCGGAGGCTGCGGCAGCGCCTCTTCGACTGGCAAAAGAGATCCACAAGCTAGGGGCAAAGGTGGGGCTTGCGCTAAATCCTGCCACTCCGTTCGAGCAGTTCCAGGACGTGTTGGGCTACTTTGACATGATCCTGTGTATGACGGTGGAACCCGGCTTTGGGGGGCAGTCGTTCATAAGCGAGGTGCTGCCAAAAATTCGCCGGGCCCGCAAGGCTATTTCGGCTGCGGGTGTGCAAGTATCAATCCAGGTCGATGGCGGGGTATCCCGGAAGACCATTGAGCAGGCTGCCGATGCAGGTGCTGACGTATTTGTTGCTGGTTCTGCTGTGTTCGGTGCTGAGGACGCTGACAAGGAGATTTCCGCGTTGCGCTCACTGGCCGAGGGGCACTGCCACTGAGCTTTAGCTCAATGCGTAGTTGCCTGCGGCCCAACCGCTAACAAATATCGCTGCGTCCTCTTCCAAGCTGCGGCCCATCGTGCGGAGCCTAACGGGCGAGTCCTGTAAGAGCTCGTAGGCACCGCTGGCGTCGACCTCGCGAATGTGGTGGCGGCCAGCACAGGCCTGAGCAACTTGCTTGGCTACCAGGGCATCGAATCCTTCTGGCATGTTGTCTAGAGTGGCGAAAGAGGGGAGCGGAAGGTCTACCCCCACCTGCGTAAGGTCGGCTAAGACAGTGTGGGTATGGTGAGAAAGCCCCAGATGGCGGTTGCGCTTGTCCGCTCCGGAGATGCGCAGCGCGGCAATCGGGCGGGCCCCCAGCACAGCAGCCGCAGTCAAGGTCCAGGCTACGTCTACTCCGGAAAAACCGAACTCGGTGTCGCCCCCCAAATTTCCCGGCCCTTGCGAGACAACTATCAGGTCTGCAGATAGGGCAGCGGCTGCCACCTGTAGCGCTGAAGGAATAGAAACGGCTTCGTAGGTGCCGCCCCAAGCCTGTCCAGCGGTGACTGTCCCACATAACCAATTTGCGCGCACAAGCTCCGCTACTTGCATGGACAAAGGAAGCGGGAGGGCGGCCCCGTCTGTCATCACGTACGCAATTCTTGCGTCCGCCTTCGCTGCCCGCGCTCCGGAGATAATGGCGGGCAGCTGTGAGTGGAGGTCTGCCGCCACTACTGGAACATTCTCAATGCGAGTGAGCTTGTCATGCGTTGGCGACCCTTGTTCGTCGGCTGCCGAAACCATCACCTGGGTAGGCATGTACCGTGCCTTTACCATGTGGCCGTTAGGCAAATAGTCTGATGGAAGAGCGGAGAGGTTGGTGACAACACTTGCCTGCCCACCGGTGCCTAGACGTTTGGCGAGGGCGGAGCATTCCAGACGCAGACGGTCGCCTACCTTTACCGGCCCTACAATGCGGTCATAGGCGAGTGCGTGTAACCGCTGCCCTTTTCCTATCAGGGTTGCATTTGTAGGCGCGGAGTCTACTTCCACTTCAAAGATGCCCGCGCCTTCCCATGTACGAACGATGTTTACAACCACGCCATCTCGATAGATCATAAAGCTCATTTTAGGCGGTAGTGTAAGTACGTGACAGATTTCAGAGTGAAGGGTACTGAACGGGTAGCGAATTTGCTCGTTACCTTAGTCAATGCGCCTACTAAAGGAATAACCAAGGCAGCACTTTTGGAGTCGGTTGCGGGGTATACCCCAGCAGATGAGCGCACTTTTGAACGTGACAAGAAGACCTTGGTGGATGCGGGGATTGCACTTAAAATCCGCCAGGACGAGGTTTTTACAAACGAGACCTACTATTCGGTGGATTTAGCGAGTTCGGATTTGAAATTGGATTCGCTGGAGGCAGCGGTAGTGCTGGCCGCCATCCGCATGTGGTCGGATGATGCCGGCTGGAACGTCTCTCAGGTTGAATCGAAGGTGCCCGATGCCGCTCCAATTGACGTGCCGCAGTGGCATGTTTCAGGTACTGAATCTCTTACAGGCTTTATGGAGGCGCTGGTAGCGGGCCGCTCGGTTAGCTTCAAATACCGCAAGGGGAGCGGTGAAACTGAAGTACGGCACGTCGATCCGTGGCGGTTGCGTGCGAAGGATGGCGCTTGGTACCTACTCGGCTATGACCACGATCGTGATCGCGTGCGTACGTTTCGAGTGTCTCGGGTTATTGGAGAACCGACGCCGGGAGCGGTCATCTCGCATCCTGCTTCTGACGCGGTAGTGGATGCTTTCGAGATAGCCCCACTGGTTGCTATTGCTCCCGGTAGTGAGCATGCTTTACGGATGCGAGGTACGCGCCGGCCTGCTGACGAGCGAACCCCGGAGGGGTGGCAGAACTACTTACTTGAAGAGGACGATTTCCTAGCTTGGCTGGGGGATCTGGTTGAGTGCGGCCCCAACGTTGTGGTGCTAGCTCCCAATCGGCTACGACAAGAGGTAATTGCCCATTTTAAGAAGATGGTGGATGATGCCTAGTATTTCCAGTTCGAAGCACATTGTGCGCTTTGTATCCATTTTGGCCTATCTGCAGGCACACCCGGGCACTACCTTGCGTGAGCTTGCTAAGGCATTTGACACTGACGTGCGAGGAATGCGCAGAACACTTACTACTCTGGTAGGAGTTGGCCGCGGCTCCAGAGCGTACTGGGAATCGATAGTCGTGGACATTCCCTCCGACCCGGATGACGAAGTAAATGTTGACGACGACCAAGGAATTACCCGTGCCCTTGCGCTTAGTGCCACTGAAGCGGCAACGATTCTTGCGGGGCTGACAGTACTAGCTGAAACTCCGATACCGGAATTTGCTGAAATCGCCCGCAGAGCTGCAGCGAAAATCTCTGCTGCTGGTCTTGGAAAGGCCGAGGTATCAACTTCCCGCACGCCCCCTAGGATTGGCCAATTAGGCGGAATGGTGCAGCAGGCTCTAAACCAGGGCAACAACGTGCATCTGCGGTATGTAGACCGTGCTGACAAAGTAACCGAAAGAACGGTAGAACCTTGGCAATTGGAGCACTCTTACGGGCAGTGGAAGCTTGACGGTTGGTGTCAACTGGCCAACGCACCCCGGAGTTTCCGGCTAGATCGAATACTCGACCTAGAAATACTGGACGAGCCAATCGCGACGGATCGGTCTGAGCGAGTCGAGAGGCCTCCATTGCTTGAAGTCACGATGGTGATAGATCGCGAGCTGGGATGGCTGTGCGATACGGTCCCATCCAGGGTGCTTGCCCGTCATGAAGACGGAGCAATTGAGCTATCTTTGGTGGTGCGGGACGTCGAGTGGTTTACCCGACTCTTGCTACGACTTGGCAGCGGCATCCGCGAGGTAGATCAGAAGCTATTTGCGCAGGCGGCTACCGATCGCGCAAGAAAAGCACTAGCTTTATACAGATAGGGCAGAATTTATGGTTATTGTATGGATCTTGCTGGTACTGGCTGCCATCATCGTGCCAATTTTGCTTACGCTCAGGCTGTGGGGCAAGTTCCGGCAGTTGCTGGCTGTTGTTCCGTCTTTATTTGAAGCGCTCGTGCCGATGCCGGAGCCATCCCGCCCTCCACGTCACTGCGCACCTGGCGCAGTCGCAACTAGCACCCAGATCCGTGACTGTCAGGTTGCCCGGATGCAGATTCGCCTGAAGAGGCGCGAGGCAAGAGCGCGCCGCAGCGAGCAGGCTCTGCACAGATGGCATAGCATTGGCCTGACGGATTAGGGATATGACAAAGCACAGGCGTAGACGAAAACGAACCGAGCAGACTCTGCCACCAGAGCCCTCTGCTGCGGAAAGGTACCTTGCCTTTAAGAAGCGGCAGGAAAGGAAGTCGACGCTGTTGGGTCGATTCGAGGGCGGGCTCAACTTTGAGCTGGACGATTTCCAGGTATCCGCCTGCGAGGCAGTCGAAGCTGGTAGGCCAGTACTTGTTGCTGCTCCTACCGGGGCGGGCAAGACTATTGTTGGCGAATTCGGCATTGAACGTGCGCTCTCATTAGGCAAGAGGGCCTTCTACACAACCCCAATCAAGGCATTGTCTAACCAGAAATTCGCCGACTTTTGTAGGAAGTGGGGACGAGATCGGGTAGGCCTCCTCACCGGAGACACGGTAGTAAACGGCGATGCTGACGTGGTAGTAATGACCACCGAAGTACTGCGCAATATGCTTTACCAGAGGCATCGCGCGCTGACAGGTCTCGGGGTAGTAGTGCTTGACGAAGTACACTACCTGGCTGATCGCTTCCGCGGTCCTGTCTGGGAAGAGGTAATCCTGCACACGCCTGAAGAGGTGCAGATCATCTCTATTTCTGCCACCGTCTCTAACGCTGAAGAATTTGGGAAGTGGCTAGAAGAGGCAAGAGGCGACTGCGCTGTAGTAGTTTCGGAGCAGCGACCAATTCCGCTGAAGCAACATATGCTGGTCGGCGATCGACTCTACGACTTATACAGGCGTGGCTCGAACCGTCCTAATTCTGCTTTGACAGATGCGGTTGCGCGTTCTTTGGAGCGTAGGCCGAGGGTGTTCCCGGAAGATAATATGTTGACGCTGGCGAAACATGATCTACTTCCAGCGATCTTTTTCATCTTCTCTAGAGCAGGTTGCGATAGGGCCGTCTCGTATTGTTTGCGGGCTAAGATCTCTATAACTACTCCCGACCAGCGTAGACGGCTGGCGCAAATTGTAGAGGACGTCGAGGACCGTATCCCTGCAGAGGATCATGCGGTGGTTGGACTGGACAAGTGGGCCAGAGCATTACTCAGTGGCTATGCTGCGCATCATGCTGGCTTGTTGCCAGCTCTGAAGGAGGCGGTCGAACTCGCCTTCTCGGAGGGCCTACTCGGAGCCGTGTTTGCTACCGAAACCCTTGCGCTCGGTATCAACATGCCAGCACGGTCGGTGGTAATAACCCAATTGAGAAAGTGGAATGGCTCGGACCATGTAATGCTTACTCCCGGGCAATACACGCAGTTGACCGGGCGGGCAGGAAGACGCGGAATTGACGTTGTAGGGCATGCGGTAGTTCCCTATCAGATCGGAGCAGAGCCTGCGATTGTTGCCTCTTTGGCTTCTAAACGTACGTATCCGCTAATTTCCGCTTTCCGCCCTACGTACTCGATGGCGGTCGGACTACTTGAACATATGGATCTAGAGGCCGCGAAGGCGACTATGGAAAGATCCTTTGCCCAGTTCCAGTCCGATCTAAAAGCCAGAAAAAATGCGCTCAAGGCACGTAGCTGGAAAGAACAGATGGATGCCGCCGAGGGCGACCTGCACTGCTCTAGGGGTGACTTCAAGGAATATGCTTTGGCTAGGCAGGAACTGTCGAGGGCGCAAAAATCTGCTGCTAAAGCTTTGAACCGGGCTCGCCATGCTAGAACTAGGCAGGTCATTCTTGAGCTTGATCGCGGAGACGTAGCACAGTTGAAGATTGGCAAACGCTTTCGGGCGGCGCTAATTCTAAGTGGTGCTAAACATCATGGCGTACCTACTTTGGTAGCTCTTACTGACGACGCCAAAATCAGGCATATTAGCGCCGACGATGTTCCTTCGGGAATAGCTAGAGTCGGCCACATGAAGATTCCCCCTTCGCTGACAGGTCGTAAGCCACGAGACCGGAAAGAACTAGCCTCGCGCCTTCGCCACGATGGGCGAGCAGGCAAGTTTAAGGCTCGCAGGGAGGCGGAGCCCGAGCTACAGAATTTTGATCGGCTAAAGCGCAAGATCCAGAATCATCCTTGCAACAGTTGTCCAAGGCGCGAGGAGCACTATTCCAAGTCTCGAGCCTGGGTGCGCGCCAAGACTGAATACGAACGTCTGCTGTCCAAGGTGAATGAACAAACGGGCGCACTAACCGATCGTTTCGCAGGAGTATGTGCTGTTCTCAGAGAGTTCGGTTACCTTTCCGAGTCTGAAGTAACCGAGCAGGGCAGAGTTCTGGCAGGAATCTACTCCGAGCACGATTTGCTGCTTGCTCAGTGTCTAAAAAACGACGTATTTGCTGGTCTGAGCGCTGCGAATCTGGCCGGTGCCGTCAGTGCCTGTATATATGAAACCCGGACTGAAGCAGTTACTCCTCTTACCCATCTGCCCGGGCAGCTGCGCGGTGCTCTGGCGAAGATTGAGGCCCAACAGGCCCGGATCGAACGAGCTGAACAAGCGAATTCTTTGCCGCCCTCGGAATGGTCTTCGGCCGGACTAGCCGGAGCCATTGCAGCATGGGCAAACGGAGCATCTCTAACTACTACTCTCGATAGCACTGACAAGATGCCGGCTGGCGACTTCGTCCGATGGGCAAAAATCCTGCTTGATGTTTTAGGCCAGCTCCGTCTCGTAGCCGATCCGGCCATTGCTCGCAAGGCACAGTCAGCAGCCGATCTAATTCGCCGTGGGGTAGTGGCATGGACCGAGTATTAAAGCCAAGACGAGGCTTCTTGACCTACGCCAAAGCACTTGTATTAGCAGTTGGCGGCGGTATTGGGATGTATTTGGCATTCCCTCCTACCGGAGCTTGGTTCCTGATGCCGCTCGCACTGGGGGCGCTGTATTGGTGTACTCGTGAACATGGAGCCACTGTTGCTGGACTATCCGGTTTAGCCTGGTCTTTAGCTTTTTTCTTGCCTCACATTGAGTGGATTTCTAAATCGGTAGGGTGGATAGGCCCTTGGGTCGCCCTTGCCACGATTGAATCAGTTTTCGTTGCGGTATGGGCAATCGGTAACTGCTGGCTTACTCGGTGGTTGAAGGCAGATATATCGAAGACGATAGTTGGAGCAATCACCTGGGCCGGCTTCGAACAACTTAGAGGGCACATGCCCTGGGGCGGATTCCCATGGGGATACGCAGCATTCGGACAAGTAGATTCTCCGCTAGCGAATCTAGCCCCGTACGGCGGGGAAGTAGCGGTGAGTGCTCTGACCTTCGCGATAGGCGCCCTCGCGTTCACAGCCATCTCTACTGGACTGTCCCTTCTTGCCCGTCTCGGCACCGTACTAGTTTGCATTGGCCTGATTATTTTTCCTGCTGCTGTGCCCATGCCCTCGGCTTCGCCAGAGGGAACACTCACAGTCGGCGCTGTGCAGGGCAATATTGCTCGACCAGTCGAAGCTACCTACGCCGAGGAAGGCAAAGTTACAGGCGCTCATCTGGCCCAGACCAAGGCTCTTGCCGAGCCGGTAGACCTAGTGCTGTGGGGCGAGCAGGCGGCAGATCGGGATCCCCGGTTAAATCGGACTACAGGACAGATGGTGGGGGAGGCAGTCCGGAGCGTTGGCGTACCTATCGTTGTTGGGGCTATCCGTTACCAGAATGGCCTGCGCTATAACGACCACTATGTGGCTTATCCCGATGGTTCCTTCAGTGCCCCCTACACCAAGCAGAGACCCGTTCCTTTTGGCGAATATATTCCGTTTCGGAATATACTGCGCAATTGGTTCTCGGATGTGGATCGCATCCAAACTGATATGGCGCCGGGAGCGGGACCAGCGATCCTGGATGTAAAAGGACTAAAGCCGGTGAGACTAGCCGAAGCTATTTGCTTTGAGGTGGCGATCGACCAGATAGTTCGCCAGGGGATAAACGCGGGAGGAACACTTCTGGCTGTCCCTACTAATAACTCCTCATTTGGATTTTCTGCAGAATCTACCCAACAGTTGCAAATGTCCCGGTTTCGGGCTTTGGAATACCATCGTGCTACCGCCCAAGTGTCAACAAACGGTGTGTCCGCGCTGATATTGCCAGACGGTACCGTTGCCCAGCAGTCGCAGCTTTTTACGGCGGATACCTTGATTGCGAAGTTGCCGCTTCACAGCGACATTACTCCTGCCGCAAAGATCGGGGGCAGGGTACAGCTGGCAGCAATGGTTCTGGCAGCTAGCCTTTGGGTTATCAGTGCAGCAGTCGTGTATACGCGAAAAAGTAGGAGAAATCGTGCCTAAGGAAGTAGTTATCGTCCCTACGTACAATGAGGCCGAGAATCTGCCCATTCTGTTGGAGCAGCTTTCGAAGCTGCCTCTTGACGTGCTGGTGGTAGACGATGACTCTCCGGATGGCACAGGAAGAATTGCGAAAGCTTTTGCCAATACGTTCGAGCGCATATTTCTGCTTTCGCGGCATACGAAAGAGGGACTAGCACCCGCTTACCGGGCTGGTTTCGACTGGGCTATTGAACGCGATTACGACTTGATAGCGCAGATGGATGCCGATGGTTCTCACCGTGTACAAGATCTTGAGCGAATTATTGCTCGGGCGCATCAGGCTGATCTGCCCGCACTCGTTATTGGTTCGCGATGGATCCGCGGTGGCAGGGTAGTGGGGTGGCCAAAATGGCGTGAACTGCTATCAAGAGCCGGAAATCTGTATATCAGGGCGATGCTTTCGCTGCCCGTTGCTGATGCCACAGCTGGCCTCAGAGTTTATTCTGCCGAGGCATTCGCGCTGCTCAAACCACAAACTAGCGGGTATGTCTTTCAGACTGAGCTTACTAGAGCCGTACACAAAGCCAATTTGCGCGTTGCTGAGGTGCCGATTGTCTTCCCGCAACGTCGCAGTGGTTACTCGAAGATGTCTTCCAGAATATTTTGGGAATCTCTTGTGCAGGTAACCAGGTGGGCCTTTGCAAAATAATTAATGGAGGGCGGTAAGCCCTCCATTAATTATGTAAGTTTTACTAGCGTCGCCTGTAGTGGACGCCTTCACGTAGTCTTCCTTCGTGCAACATCTTCAATTGCTCGTCTAGCAGAACCTGTAGCTCTTCAAGGCTGCGACGTTCAAGCAGCATGTCCCAGTGGGTACGCTGCGGCTTTGACGGCTTTTCGTCCTTTGGCTTGGATGCGCCCTGAAGAAGCGCCTGCTGGCCAGTCTTAGATTCCCACACAGCCGGCGGTTCGGCCTCAGACGAAAACGGGACAGTAAAAGTTTCACCGGTAAGAGGAACTACGTAGGTCGCCTCAATGCGGTCGGCGAAAACAACCCCATCTTCAGTCTCAAGAGATTTTGAACCAATGGAAGTACCACGGAGTGCGCGATCAGCCATGCATCGTCCTTTCTATCAATCTATGTAATTGTACAGGGCTTACATAAGAGAGGCGAACCAGCTCGCAAGTGCCGCTATAGGTAAATGCCGATAATGTACATTATGTACTTTTAGGGTTAACTGTGCTTCCTTATATACGGGTAACGCTTAGAACCCGCACCACCCCGTCCACTCGGAACTTGATCTCATAGCCTCCGAACGTAAAACCGTAGATGCGCTCTGGATCGCTATGATAAGCAGGCCGTGGGTCTTCGGCGAGCACTGCAGTCAATTTGTCCACGTAGGCGCTAGGCAGACTTGCAGTTATCTGCGGATCAATAATTACCTCGTACGTAGCTTTCGCCTTTTGTGTAAACCCGAATCGAGCATCTTCGTGCACATCCTCGCGCACATAAGGCTTCACATCAAAGATGGGCGTTCCGTCCAGCAAATCCGCACCGGCCACCACTAGTTCGCCAGCCTTTACGGCTTCAAGCCTTACAGAGGAAAGCCCAAGGCGATTTGGGCGAAATGGCGACCTGGTAGCGAACACGCCTATGCGTTCGTTACCTTCCAATCGCGGAGGGCGAACCATGGGCGCAAATCCGTCGCGCTCAGGCACTTCAGAGAACTGCCAAATAAGCCAAAGATGAGAAAACCCAGCGATCCCTCGCACCGCTTGCTCGGAGGCAAATTCTGGCTCAAATACGATCCGCGCGCGTAGCTGGCCAACCCTGCCCGCTTGTCTAGGAATGCCGAATTTTTGGGGAAATTCCGTTCGTGCATACGCAATTGGACGCAATGAAAAACCTGTCTTTCTATAAGTTGGCGCAATGGCGCTCATAAATTAGCTTGGTCCTTAGATTAGAGGCTATGATTCAGAGGAAAAGGGATTTTCTTAGCGAAGCAGAAATGTCGATATATAAGCAATTATTCTCCATTCCGGGAGCTGCACGTTTTTCCATGGCGGGCGCGTTGGCGCGCTTCCCCATGGCAATGACCAACCTGGCGGTCATCATGATGATTACCGCCATGTACAAAGACTACGCACTTGCCGGGCGACTTTCTGCTGTCGCTGCCGTGAGCTTCGCAATTATGGTCCCCCAGCTATCCAGGCTTGTGGACATTTACGGGCAGGCGAAGATCATGTTCCCGTCCGTTCTAATTTCGGCCGCTTCCTTCGGAGGGCTCGCTTTTACTGCCCACCATGCTGGCCCCAGGCCGTTGCTTTACCTACTTACTATTATGGGTGCCGGTTTTTCCGGCTCCATTGGTGCGCTCGTGCGTGCCCGCTGGGCTTACGTACTGAAGGAACCGGGAAAGCTGCAAAGCGCGTTTGCATTGGAGGCTACTCTAGACGAGGTAATCTTCATCGTTGGCCCGGTCCTAGCGACATTTATGGCTACCGAGATTCACGGAACGGCTGGCATCTATGGCACCGCGATTGTCTCTGTGATCGGTGCTTTTCTGCTCTTCCCGCAGCGGTCTACTGAACCAATTCCATCAGGCCGAAAGCCTGCCCCCACTACTCCATCGAAGCCACTGCTGAAGAACCGCACTCTGCTGATGCTGATGATTGTCTACATTGCCATGGGGGCAATTTTCGGGGCGCTGGATGTCTCGTGCGTTTCCTTTGCAAACGAGAATGGATGGCCGTCCGGTTCGGGGGTAATTCTTGCCGCTATGTCGGTTGGCTCGCTCATTGCAGGCTTGGTTTACGGCGCCCGCAGCTGGAAGCCATCTATTCTGAGGCTTTACCTATTTGGGGTCATCTTCCTAGGGGTGGGCTGTTCGGTCCTCCCCTTTGTGCCCGGGCTCTTCTGGTTTATGGTGACTGTTTTTATAACCGGTTCTGCCTTCTCACCTACCGCTACCAACGTCATGACCATGGTCTCGCAGGCAGTGCCTGGATCAAGACTGACGGAGTCAATGGCCTGGATGGTTACCGCTTCGAACGTCGGTGCTTCCATCGGTTCAGCTATCGGTGGCCAGGCAATCCAATCTGCTGGGGCCCACGGTGGTCTAATGACCGTGGCGTCTGCAGGGTGGATCATGGTCGTGCTGGCACTAATAACCGCACCATACCTGCGGAAGACCCGGAATAACGCGCTGCGAGTACTGTAGTAGTCCACTCTATACGGACGTAGGAATAAAATCACAGCAAAAATATTTGGGAAACTTATAAGCTGTTAGCCAAACTTGGGGTAAGAACGTTAGGAGCCCCAATGGCAACCGTAAAACACCCCGTCAATCAAGTTCCTGCGCCAGGCAAACTGGTAATGCTCGGCTTACAGCACGTATTAGCGTTCTATGCCGGCGCCGTAATTGTTCCCCTTCTAATTGCCCAGTCACTAAAACTGGACACTGCCACAACTATTCACCTGATTAACGCGGACCTGCTTACCTGCGGGTTGGCTACCATTATTCAGTCTGTTGGCATAGGTAAATGGGTTGGTGTCCGCCTTCCTATAATTCAGGGCGTCACTACCACTGCCGTGGCGCCAATCATCGCAGTCGGCTTGGGCGTGACCTCAGGTAAAGGCGGAGTTGCTTCACTACCAGCAATCTATGGAGCCATTATCGTCTCGGGCCTGTTCACCTTCTTCGCTGCTCCCCTATTTGCGAAGCTGCTGAAGTACTTCCCGCCGGTAGTAACTGGTTCAGTACTTTTGGTGATGGGTACTTCCCTACTTGCAGTATCGGCGAACGACTTCACGAACTATGCCGAAGGCACGCCGAAGATCCGCGATCTGGCATATGCCTTCGGGACGCTCGCAGTTATTGTCTTGGTACAGCGATTCCTCCATGGGTTCCTAGGCACCATCGCCGTGCTTATTGGGCTTGTCGGCGGCACCGCAGTAGCTCTCATACTCGGAGATGCAAATCTGGATAAGGTCGCTGGTGCCAATCTGTTCGGAATCACTACCCCCTTCTACTTCGGAATACCGCAATTCAATCTGTCGGCGATCATTTCTTTGATCATCGTCATGATCATTACCATGGTCGAGACTACCGGTGACGTGTTTGCCACAGGCGAGATCGTCAACAAGCGAATCCGGAAGATTCACATCACCCGCGCCCTGCGAGCTGATGGACTGTCTACGCTGCTCGGCGGCGTTATGAACTCTTTCCCCTATACCTGTTTCGCGCAGAACGTTGGGCTGGTTCGTATTACTCGAGTCAAGTCGCGATGGGTTGCTGCGGCAGCTGCGGGTTTCATGATTCTGCTTGGGCTTATTCCCAAGGCGGGTGCAGTTGTAGCTTCGATCCCCTCGCCCGTCCTGGGAGGAGCCTCGCTCGCGCTGTTTGCCAACGTCGCCTATGTCGGTCTGCAAACAATTGCGAAGACTGATCTTTCGGATAACCGCAATGCAGTCATAGTCACCACTGCCCTTGGGCTGGCTATGCTTGTCTCATTCAAGCCAGATATTGCGAATGCTTTCCCCGCATGGGCGCAGATCTTCCTCTCTTCCGGTATGACTATCGGCGCTATTGCAGCGATTGTACTCAACCTGCTGTTCTTCCACGTAGGCAAGCAGAAGAGCACTACTGTGGCCGAGGACGCGCAAGGACGAGGGGTTTCTATTGAAGAAATCAACCAGATGAGCAAGGACGACTTTGTTGCGACTTTGCGATCCCTGTTCAACAACAAGACTTGGCCGCTCGAGGAAGCCTGGCAGTCTCGCCCTTTCAAGAATGCCGTTGAACTGCGTGCGGCCATTCAAACTGCCGTACTCACGAGTGCAGAAGAACTGCGGGAAGATCTGATTCACGACTACCCGGACATGGCTCAGCTGATCTTGGCTTCTCCGGAAGAGGCTGCAATTATTGCTCGTGACCGTGGCTCACTCGGCCTCGAACGGTTGGATGATACTAAGAAGGCAAAGCTCGAATCTGTCAGTCAGGAATACCAACAGCGTTTCCACATGCCTTTCGTTGCCTGCCTTGGAACTGCGGATACGGTAGATTCAATTATTTCCGAGGGCGTCCGCCGGTTGGAGAACTCCCCCGAACAGGAGCACCGGGTGGCCCTAAGCCAGATTGTCGAAGTGGCCAATGATCGTTTCGACATACTGATGGCAAACGCCAATCCTATTCGCTCCGCTTGGGATCGAAAGTTCACCCAGGTAGAAGAGGACTAAAAGCAATATAAATGGATCCCGCAGGAATTAGCCTGCGGGATCCATTTATATTCAGTTTATGATTAGCCGGCGTGCTTTTGTGCTCTGCGTAGCGCCAGCTCGTCTACTACGTCAGCCCCCTGCGCTGCATCGGAAGGAAGCTCAGACAAAGTACCTTCGACCTCGCGCCAAACACGTCCCACTGCGATGCCGAATACTCCCTGTCCACCCTGGACAAGATCGATAACCTCATTAGCAGAAGTGCAAACGTACACAGATGCGCCGTCCGACATGAGCGTTATCTGGGCTAGGTCTTCGACTCCCCATTCCTTTAGTGCAGCGATTGCCTGGCGGATCTGCTGTAAAGAGACACCGGTGTCGAGCAGCCGCTTTACTACTTTCAACACCAAAATGTCTCGGAAAGAGTACAGTCGCTGTGAGCCAGATCCCTTGGCTCCCCGAACGGAAGGCTCGACTAGTTGAGTCCGTGCCCAGTAATCTAATTGGCGATAGGTAATTCCAGCTGCCTTGCAGGCCGTGGGACCACGGTAACCGGCATTGGGGTCAAGTTCTGGAAGGCCGTCGTTGAAGAGCAGCGGTTGCCGGCGTTCGGGGAATGCGACCATGGCCTGTAAGCTCCTTTTGCGAAGTTCGGGGATAACAAGCTCTAGATTAGTTGGCCAAAACCGGGTGGTCAACGAAACGCGCGCAAAGTCTGAACCTTAACTTGAAAGTTACCTTTAAGGCAGATTGGTCTTATAGGGCCCCGGAGCTATTAGCGCTACGTTTTACCAGTTCAGACATCAAATCGCTCATGTGAGTAGCTAATTCGCTGGCCTGCTCGGTGCGTTCGGCACCACTGGAGGTAACGACATGCTCTATCAGTTCCACGGCTCGCTCCACTGCTACGCGGACAGAACGCAAATTACGCGTGGAGATACCTGCTTCGTTAAGTACTTTCACGGCCTTGACAGTTTGCAAGGCGGACTTGTCAAAGCGACCAGATAGTTCTAAAGAGATAAGTCCAGCAGAGACCATCGCCTCTAGTGATTCAGGAGTAGCGCCGGTTAGTGAAGCGAGTTCGGCAACGGTAAGCGTGCCATCGGCCCTTGTAGGTGCGATGACTTCGCCCCCATCGGCAACTACCCTCGCCACCGGGGCAGGAGCAATGTCATAGCCCTGATCAAGCTTCTCCAGTTGCGTGACAATTACGCGGATTGGCTTGTACCGATCGCGCTGTTCAGTAAGGCAGTAACGGATACGAGCAATGTCTGCCTCGGAATATTTCCGATACCCAGAGCCGGAGCGGGTGGGGGAAACAATTCCCTGGTCCTCCAAAAAACGCACCTTGGATACGGACAGCGAGGGGAATTCTTTCTTGAGCCTAGCAACAACCTGGCCTATAGAGAAGCAGACCTTCCTGTCTACTCCCCTAGGCCAAGGTTCTATTTGATTAGGCTTTGTTAGCGGGGCAGCACTCACTTAGTAACACCAGACGGATGGAAGGTCATGCGGTATTTTCCAATCTGCACTTCGTCACCGGCGCTTAGCACCGCACTGTCGGTGCGTTCCCGATTGACATAGGTGCCATTCAGAGAACCGGCATCGCGAACGGTCCATGCTCCATCCTGGTGGGTGAAGATGGCATGTTTACGCGAGACGGTGACGTCATCTAGGAAAATATCGGATTTAGTGGATCTACCTGCAGTAGTGTCATTGTGGTCCAATAGGAAGCGAGCCCCAGAGTTGGGTCCTTTATGTACTACTAGCAATGCAGAACCTTCAGGAAGCGCATCAACTGCGGCCTGCGCGGCAGCCGATAGAGGGACTCGTTCAATAGCCTCTTCGGCAGGTTTAGAGCCGAAAATGGCAGTTGACTGAGGATCCTCGTCGCCAAATGGTAAATCCATCATGTCCTGCTTTCTAAGTACCAATATCTATTTACCGACTATGTTACTAAATGATAACGGCGCTAGGGCCGCTAACAAAACTACTCACTCCACTTGTTCTGAATGCGAACACGCCTGGTGGTCTCGTCCAGGTCTTCCGCAACAAGACGTGCGAGCGTGGCGGGCAGTTGCCTGTCCCACTGTTTCCACGCTTTCAATACCTCCGGCTCTTCACTTCCATCGGTATCGATGCGGTGCGGGGTGAGCGTATGGGCGACGCGCGTGGCAATCTGGATTACGCGAGAATCCCAGAGTTTTGCGGCTAGCTCCAGGTCAGCGACTGCCTGCTGCGGGTCTGTGTGCGGCACCGCGGCAATCTCGATGCCTTCCATCAGCGCATCGATCGTTGCATTCGCCGCCGATTCGTCCTCGACGATACGCTTCTTCGCGCCCTCAGGATCTAATACTGCCTGGACAGTAAGGAAACGCTGCCGGCTTCTGCCTGTATCTGCGGCAGCAAGCCGTTGCTTCGCTGTTTCAAGATCCGCCTGGCCAACCTTCGCTGCCAGCGCAAGAAGCCGCCACTGGTCGTCCTCGGTCAGGCCATACCCGGTGCCAACCTCGGCGACGATATCCTTCACGTGCCCAATTGCTGCTAACTCAGCAGCACATTTCGCCCAAGCAGTGCGTGCTTCAGGTACCTGGGTCACCCCCGCAATCTGCAACGCATTACGAGCAGCTTTGAGTGCCAGTTGACCTCGCTGTGCCGGAGCAGTGTATTCGCCAATTGCTGTTTCTACCTGTGACAACAAAGTATCGCGCACAGTGCCGGTCTCTAGTGGCGCCGCGCTTAGCACAGCAGCGGTAAATGCAGCTGGCGATAGTTGGCCATCGCGTACTTCCTGCCAGGCCGAAGCCCACAGAGCAGCGCGAGCGGACATGTCGTCGATCTCGCGCAATGCGTCGGTAAGAGCCTCTCGAACTGCCGGGCTAAGACCACACCGGGCGTAAGTGCGGTCGCCCTCGTTTAGCACTGTCCATGGCGCCTGGGCCTTCAGCCTCACCTCGGCGCCATCGAGTTCCACCTGCTCGCGGGCCAATCTTGTGCCGTCGGTATCGAAAAAGCCCACATCGAACACCTGAGGGCGATCATCTTTGCTTACGCGGGTCACTTTGCCATCTGCAATTTCCAAGAATGTCGGCCCAGTAGTAGTAAGCCACGACCTGACCCAATGATCCAGCTTGCGCCCACTGGCTTCTTCCAATGCCGCAGTTAGATCCGACATTTCCGTTGCTGAGAACGCGTGTTCGGCGAAGTATTTCCGTGCCCCCTCGACAAAGGCCTCCTCGCCAACGTAGGCAACCAGCTGGGCAAGGGCGGCAGCGCCCTTCGCATAGGAAATCCCGTCAAAATTCTGCTTTGCGGCATCGACGTCAGGAATCTCCGCCTGGATTGGGTGCGTAGTGGGCAACTGGTCAGCCTGCAAGGCCCAAGTTTTGCGAGCTACCGCAAAAGATGCCCATGCATCGGTAAATTCAGTAGCGCCGACAAGCGCGCAATAGCCCTCGTGATCGGCAAACGATTCCTTCAGCCACAGGCCATCCCACCACCGCGGTGTAACCAGATCCCCAAACCACATATGGGCCATCTCGTGCATAAGAGTGTTTGCCAGCTTCTCCCGCTCGGTGGCGCTAGCCCCACCGAGCCGCAAATACTTCTCGTTGAAAGTAACGCATCCAGGATTCTCCATAGCTCCCAGGTTGTATTCGGGAACAAACACCTGGTCATACTTACCCCACGGGTAGTCAAACTGATACCGATCGTGGTAGAAATCCAGGCCGGCCTTAGTCCACTGTGCCATGTCCTGAACGGGCAGTGCATCAGCCAACTCACCTCGGCAGAACACGCGGAGTGGAACCTCGATATCCTGTGCCCCGCCCTTCCAAGTGCCGAGCTCTACGCACGTGTATGGGCCTGCAATGACGGCGGTTAGATAGGAGGACAGTGGCGGAGTTTCTCTGTACTCGTGGCGAGTGCCGCCCTCGCATTCGGTAGCGCTAACCTCCGCTCCTCCGGTAAGGATGATCCAGTCCGAGGGGCCGTCGATAACGAAAGTCCACCTAGGCTTCATATCGGGTTGATCCACACATGGGTAAACAGCGCGGGCATCAGCCGGTTCATACTGCGTGTATAGGTAGGTAGCACCGGTAGCATCCTGGTATCTGTGCAGTCCTTGGCCGGTATGGGAATAGGTCATCTGCGCACGCACCTGAACCTCATGCGCTCCGCTAGATAAGTCCTCAATCCATAATTGATGTTCATCTTGACGCCACTTAGGCTCAGCGCCGTCTACCGTAACGGCAAGTACCTTGCCTTCCTGGACATCTAGAGCGAGCCAATCTTCCTTCAGATCAACTTGCAAAAGCGTAGAGACAGGGAAATGTCCATCAGTTTCCTTCGCCCTAGTTAGATCTAGGTGCACCCGCTGGTGGCTAACCTGACAAGTGGCGCTGCGTTTACCTGCTAGTTCGCGGGTAAGTTTGGACATTATCGCTCCTTCTTTCGCTTCTGCCCTGCGGATTTCTGTTCGGCTTTTATCTGCTTGCCTATAGATACATTAGCCTTTCCTGTGGGTTTGGCTGGCTTTGATTTTTCAGCTTGGGCTCGATTTCGGGCAAGAATCTCGGCGCCTGGAACGTGATCTGTGATGTATGCCAGCAAAGGCATTGCCAACACGGATATCGTGCCCGCTATTACCAAGGTCGAGGCGGTGGTTTGGCTCATTGCATCAGCTTGCGCGGCTACGTGCGTCACAGCCACTATAATAGGCAGCGACGTAGTCGAGTACAGCCCTACCGTTACCTTTTGTCGAATAGACAGTTCCTTCTCTAATTCAGAGGGCATCACGAAGGTTGATCCGAATACCGGCAGTCCGCGTACAGCCAGAAGGCAGATGAGGAAGGCTGCGGCGCCAAGAGGTGAGTCGAGCAAGGCGGCGGGATCAACCTCCATACCGGAGATAATGAAAAAGGTTGGGATGAAGAAGCCGTAGGCCAGGCCATCCAACTTCTGCTCGAGTTCGGCACGCCCGTTTGGGAGTGCTTGTCGCAAGACGAAGCCAGCCGCAAATGCGCCCAAGACAATGTCTAAGCCAAGAGTGGCAGCGAGCGCTACGAACCCAACCAGCAGCACCAGCATAATTCGCACGGTAGCCTGCGCCGTAGTTTCAGCACCCCACTTGATGCCCTCTATGATTCGCCCTCCGAATTTCTGAAAAGGCTTAGGGATCACTGCGAGCACCACGGACAGTCCTGCGAAGAGCAACAGCAGCACCAAAGAGACCCAGGTGGCGCGATAGCCAAGTAGCAGCGCCATGGCCACCACCGGGCCTAGCTCC
>NZ_PKMC01000001.1:173931-639587 GCF_002849225.1 Actinomyces sp. UMB0138 | reverse complement strand
CTAGCTCTGGGCCTACTTCAACTAGGTTGAGGACGAAGGGGCCAATAAGCATGCCCCCAACAAGTAAGAAGACGACCTCCGGGACAACGCCGCGGAAGAGAAGTTTAGAAATTATTGGGGCTAATAGGGCAACACTGACGACGAGGAAAAGTTGGGTTAGTACATTCATGTTTTACTCCTAGCCCTGGGAGTTCCTAAGCATACATGAGTGGAAAGATTAGGCCCACCGGCGTGGGCCCCATCCTCTGAGGTGTAAAGGAGGCTACATTGTGGTATGTGAACGAACGGCCCCCAGAGGAGTTTGTTGAGGCCCTCCTTAGCCTCAGGCAAGCTGGCAAAGAATCGAAGTGGCAGATTCAAGAGGTACCTGCCCCTTCCAGGCTGTCGCCTTATGCCGCCGCACTAGCACTGAGCGCCGAAACTGCACACGCGCGTTTCGTTGTGCTCTACGATCCGCAGGGCCAGCCGGGCTGGGACTCACACTTCCGGATCGTCATAATGGCTCGAAGCGAAATCGAATACGAATTCGCCTCCGACCCACTGCTCGCAGATGTCGTATGGGCCTGGCTAGGCGAGGCTCTAGATGCCGCCGGTGCTGGCAGGCACGCCATTACGGGCACTGTCACCCGGACAGAATCGCAGTCTTTTGGGGCGACGGAGTTACTAGGCGGACGCCTACACGTGGAGCTGCGGGCCTCCTGGAGCCCCAACACCGAAATTTTGGGACCGCACTTGCAGGCGTTAGATTACCTAATGATGTCCCTGACCGGTACCCAGTTGCACGAGGTCGTATGAACGAAGAAGCTGCCAAAAAACTAGTCGAACGCCACGCCGCCAAGCTGGATATTGATGGCAAAGGCGGCCTCCGCGCTGCAGGCGAGGGCGTAGATAAGGTGCAGCTGGTAAAAGCCCCTGCAGAGGGCATTCCCGAGGTCGTATCCGAGTACTGGCAGATCGAAGAAGTAGGGCGTGCTTTGGAAGCAGGACACGGCCCGGTAGCTTTCGACGCGGAGCGGGCTTCGGGATTCACCTACTCTCAACGCGCCTATTTGGTGCAGCTTCGCCGTGAGGGCGCCGGATCTTTTCTGGTGGATCCAGTTCGCTGCGGAGATCTGTCCCCCATCGATACAGCCTGCCAAAAATCCGAGTGGATCCTTCATGCAGCTGACCAGGACCTGCCGTGTCTTGCGCAGGTGGGGATGTTGCCGGATAAACTGTTCGACACCGAAGTGGCTGCCCAACTGCTGGGAATGGAACATATTGGGCTGGCAGCGGTATGCGAGTATGCCCTCGGCAAATCTCTGCTCAAGGATCACCAGGCTGACGACTGGTCGAAGCGGCCTCTTCCCAACGATTGGCTCCGATACGCCGCTCTAGACGTGGAACTACTCATTCCACTGCGCAATAAACTATCGCGTGCCCTCCAAATCGCAGGCAAGGCCCAGTGGGCTAAGCAAGAAATGGAAGCAATCAGGTTAGCGCCGCCTAAAGAAGCTCCCGCAGAACCATGGCGAAAGGTGCCCGGCGCGGGCAAGGTGCGCACCCCCAGGGGTCTAGAGGTACTCAAAAGACTGTGGGCTGAACGCGACGAAATAGCGCGTGAACTCAATATTGCGCCCACGAAGATTTTGCGCAATCAGGCTATGGTGGCCGCGAGCCAGGCGGAGGCAACCTCTAGACGGCAGCTGCTCGCCATTGGAGCATTCCGGGAACGAAAAGCCCGCACTCGCATTGCCAATTGGGCGCGTGCCGCGCGTGCCGCGGGACGTACCAAGGAATCCGACCTGCCGGAGCGCAAGAAACCAAATAAGCGCTCTCTACCCGGCCGCCGGCAGTGGGCAAAACTTCGTCCAGGATCGGCAGAAAGGCTCGAGATCATCCGGTTCTGCGTCCATTCGTTGGCGGACGAACTATCTATTTGGCAGGAAAAGTTGGTCGCTCCCGCTGCGCAAAAGCAATTAGCATGGCAGTATGCGCCAGGTGCTGAAGTAGAGCAGATCCTGCAAAGCGCAGGTGCCCGCCCGTGGCAAATAGCCACTGTGACGGATCTGCTAGCCGAGGCGCTAACTGAGCTTTAGTCCACGCATTGTGCGCTGGACCGTTTCAGCTATCTGAGCTGGTTCCAATCCCAACTCATTGATCACCTGGTCACGCGAGGCGTGTTCCAGATACTGCTTTGCAATACCAAAGTTCTTTGTTGGGGTGAAGCAGTCGTTTTGCTGCATCCATGAATTCAGCACAGCGGCGAACCCGCTCTGGGCTAATCCGTCCTCGATAGTCACCACCAGATCAGCAGCGCTTACCGCTTCCCCTACTCTGGAATCGAGCGGCATGGCCCACAGCGGATCAACCACCCGCACGTGCGCTCCCTCGGAAAGCAACCGAGCTACCTCAATGCCAGTCTGTGCAAATGCGCCTAGTGCCAGTATCAGGATTTCTACATCCCCACTGCCTGCTTCAGCGATGATTTCTGGAGCCCCGATGTGCGCAGCCCACTTGGTATCGGGCTCGCCATTCAAAACGCCTATAGCTTCAATATCCGATCCAATCGAACCCTTCGGGTAGCGGACCAGAGTTGGCCCTTCCTGCCAAGAAGTAGCTTCCCGCAGCGACTGGCGCACCCTAGTTTCATCCCTGGGGGCCGCCAGTTTCATGCCAGGAACAATGGCGGCGATCGACATGTCCCACATGCCGTTGTGTGAAGGACCATCCGATCCGGTAATGCCGGCGCGGTCCAACACGACTGTTACCGGTTCGTCATGGAGTCCGACATCCATAAGGAGCTGGTCGAATGCTCGATTTAGGAAGGTCGAGTAGAGGGCGACTACCGGGTGTTTGCCCCCGTAGGCCAACCCAGCTGACATGGTGAGCGCGTTCTGTTCGGCAATGCCCACGTCAATTACGCGATCCGGGAACTGCTTGTACATTGGCAGCAGCCCAACCGGTTGCATCATGGCGGCGACTACCCCAACGATGCGTTCGTCTTCGCGCGCTATTTTCACAATCTCATCGGCAAAGACTGCCGTCCACCCGAAGCGTGCGGGGGCTATCGGCAATCCCGTCTCGGGATGAATCTTTCCTACCGCGTGGAACCTATCGGCAATATCCTGTTCTGCAGGAGTGTAGCCACGGCCTTTCTCGGTAATCGTGTGCACGATGACCGGCGCGCCGTATTCTTTCGCTCTTGCAAAGGCGAACTCCAGCGCCGAGATATCGTGTCCGTTCACCGGTCCGGTGTATTTGATTCCTAGGTTCTCGAACATCATGTCGGGAACCAACACGTCCTTTACTCCAGCTTTCAATCCATGGAGGGCGTCGTAGGCAAGCTCACCGGGCATACCCTTGGACTTTAGATGGCGTTTGCCCCAGCTGAGCGCCTTTTCATAATGCGGGTTAGTGCGGATAGCATCCAGGTGGTGCGCAAGCCCACCAATCGTAGGAGCGTAAGAACGGCCGTTGTCATTGACGACCACTATTAGCTTGTCTCCTGCTTCTTCAGCAATCGTGTCAAGAGCTTCCCACGCCATGCCACCTGTTAGCGCGCCGTCACCGATAACTGCAACAACCCAGTCGTCCTTGCGGTCCATCTTGCGCGCCCTCGATATACCTTCCGCCCAAGACAGGGCGGTAGAGGCATGCGAATTCTCGACAACGTCGTGCGCCGATTCGGCCCTGGACGGGTACCCAGACAGGCCACCCTTTTGGCGCAGGTTAGTAAAGTCTTGTCTGCCGGTAAGCAACTTGTGTACGTAAGCTTGGTGCCCTGTATCGAACACAATTAGATCGCGTGGGGATGTGAACTGCCGGTGGAGGGCGATAGTCAGCTCAACTACCCCCAAGTTTGGTCCTAGGTGGCCCCCGGTCTTTGACACAGACTGCACTAAGAAATGCCTAATCTCGCTGGCCAGTTCTTTGGCCTGCGCAGAGTTCAGCTTCTTCAAGTCTGCGGGGGACTGAATGTACTTTAGATGTTCGCTCACGTTTCCTCCGACTACCTAGACAATCCAGTCTAAACGCCGGTGCCTAGTGCGTAAAATGTAGCTCCATGCAATAGTAGATTTTTCTGTCAGGATTTTGGCAATATCAAGCCCGCAGCACAAAAATGTTAGCCATGGCTCTAAACTAGATACCATGAGCGAAGAAACCTTGAAAGTATCCCCTTACGGGACCTGGACGTCGGAGTTAACCACTGAAGTTTTGAACAGGCGCTCGTTCCGCCTTTCTCAGGTGCGCGTATCCGGAGACGACACCTACTGGGTAGAAACCCGTTCTGCTCAGGAGGGCCGTAACGTACTTCTGCGGCGGCGGATGGATGGGCGAACTGAAGAGGTTCTCCCGATGACTCCCGATTCCGAACTAGTGGATGTGCGTACCAAGGTTCATGACTACGGCGGGAAGGCATACACCGTCATCGATAATCTGATCGTGGTTTCTCACGGCGGTGATGGCTGCCTTTACAAATTCGACCTAGATAATCCTTCGGCGGGACTCAGGCGCCTAACCCCGAAGGTGGCATACCGCTTTGCAGACATGACTGTAGACCCGGTTCGTGGGGTTGTCTTCGCTGTGCTCGAGGACCATACGGGCGCCCAGTCCGTTGCCAACAAGCTGGTTTCTGTGCCTCTGGACGGGAGCGCTGCTAGGGAATCTTCCAACATTAAGGTGCTGTGGAACGAGGACGATTTCGTCGCCTCCCCGGCGCTGTCGAATGCCGGAGAGTTCCTTGCCTTCATTACTTGGAACCGTCCACAGATGAACTGGAATCAAGCTGCGCTCCACGTTGCGCCTCTTACTTTCGAGGGCGACTTTGCTGATCACATGGTGCTGCTGGATGATCCGGAAGTATCGGTGACGCAGCCTAGGTGGTCTTTGAATGACGACTTGATCCACGTCGACGATTCCTCCGGCTGGGCAAATTTGTATCGCACAGAAGGGTTCGTGGGTGCAAACACCGCCCAGGGAATTGCTAGCGGAGACTGGAAGAAGAACCTTCGGACGCGGGCGCTCCACCCCTCGCAGAAGGCCTTCTCGGCTCCTGAATGGCGTCTCGGCTTGCACTCCTATGACAACTTGGACCATGACCACTTGGTAGCTGGTTGGAGCGAAGATGGCCACTTCGCACTAGGTGCGATTCGGCTAGACAACGGGCAACTGGAAACTTGGGAGACCGGGTGGGCTCCAGCCGGCAACGTGTGTTGCGATGACGGGCGCGTAGTGCTGCTGGCAGATTCAGAGCAAGAACCCGCTTCGATAGTGCAAATTCTGGACGCAAAGGCAACGGTTATTCGCCGCGCTATCGAATCTCCGCTTCCTAAGGAAGATATTTCTTCCCCGCAGTCCCTTACATGGAAGAACACGGATGGCTCAGCGTGCCATGGGTTCTTCTTTGTCCCCACCTCTGCCGCTTTCAAAGGCCCTAAGCGGGACAAGCCCCCGCTGATTGTTACGGTTCACGACGGTCCCACTAGTGCTAATCGCGCCGGCCTAAATCTTGAGCGCCAGTACTGGACGAATCGCGGTTTCGCAGTGCTCGACGTGAATTTCCGTGGTTCTACAGGTTACGGCCGTGCCTACCGCGACTGTCTTCTTGGTAATTGGGGTATCTACGACGTCGACGATGTCATTAGTGGGGTTCGCCTGCTTATAGAACAAGGCAAGGTAGACAAAGACAAGATTGCAATTAGAGGTTCTAGTACTGGTGCCACTACCGCGCTACTAGCGGCTGCGAAATCAAATTTGTTCACCGCAGTTTGCTCGCGCCACGGTATTTGTGACTTGGAAAATGTTCGCGACCATGCCCACAAGTTCGCTTCCGAATATCTTGGTGCCCTGCTTGGGGCCACAGCAGATGACGATCCAAAATGGAAGGAACGCTCCCCCATCACCTGGGCAGACCAGATCAGCGCCAGTACACTCTTCATCCACGGCACTGACGATCCCATCGTCCCTGTCGACCAAGTACGCCAAATGGCGCAAGCCCTGCAGGCAAATGGCACCACTGTGGAATCCGCTGAGTTTACTGGCGAAGGCCACCGCTTGACTAAAGCTTCCTCGATCGGCGGTTCTCTGCAAAGGGAACTTGACTTCTATCGCCAGGTCTGGGGACTCAAGAAGGCATGAGCCCCACCCCTAGCGAATCGAACAGAAGTTGGTTTACTAAACTTATCCGCGACCACCGCTTCGCCCTCGCCATTATGGCAGGCGTCGTCGGGCTGACCTGTGGGCTCGCTTCCGTGGTATTCCATTGGTGCATAGCCGGGTGGACCTATCTGATGACGGGCTATACCGACTACACCGAACATCCGGGAGCTTCCCACGGCTATCTTGGGGTGGGCACATGGTTTTTGCTGATTGTCCCCGTTCTTTCGGCGCTCCTGTACGGTCCCCTCATCCAGAAGTGGGCTCCCACAGCCAGAGGCCACGGAATCCCGGAGATAATGCTGGCAGTTCGCCGCAAAGGTGGTCGCATTCCCGGTCGCATCGCCATCGTAAAGATCATTGCCAGTGCCATGACGCTGGGCGGTGGCGGCTCAGTAGGCCGAGAAGGTCCAATTGCCCAGGTGGGAGCCGCTATCGGTTCCAAGCTTGCTACCCTGACGGGACTGCCTAGTCAGCGCATTATCTTGCTGGCAGGAGTGGGCGCCGGCGCCGGAATCGCTGCCACCTTTAACGCGCCCCTGGCAGGAGCAATGTTTGCTCTAGAAGTGATCCTAGTAAAGTTTTCTGCCGAGACCTTCGGCATGGCCGTGGTGGCATCTGTCTCCGCTTCAATAGTTTCACACTATTTCATCGGCAATACTCCCGTGGTCGCGCTTCCTCAAAATTTGTCTTGGGACAGTGACATTGCACTGGCCCCCGCAGCAGCGGTGGGGATTCTTGCAGGCCTGGCAGG
Source organism: Actinomyces sp. UMB0138 (assembly GCF_002849225.1). Taxonomy (GTDB): domain Bacteria; phylum Bacillota; class Negativicutes; order Veillonellales; family Veillonellaceae; genus Veillonella; species Veillonella parvula_H. The sequence continues at coordinate 632,695 of NZ_PKMC01000001.1, read as the reverse complement.
GCTAGCATTTTCAAAGATTCTGTACGCACTTGAGGACGCGGTGAACTGGGTTTATCGCGGTCCCGAATGGGCTCGTCCGGCAATTGGATCCGTGCTGCTAGGACTGGCCCTACTGGTCTTCCCTTACATGTACGGTTCTGGTTACCCCATCCAAGTGAATGCGCTGACAGGCAAATATACTATTGGGATGCTTGCCGCCCTGCTCGTTGCACGCATACTCTTCACCTCTTACACCATTGCAATCGGCGGTTCTGGCGGAGTCTTTGCTCCTTCCCTGTTTGTCGGTGCAATAACCGGAGCCATCGTTGGCGAGCTGATCTCTCCGGACGATCCACTATTCATCGGGACCCTGGGCGTAATTGGAATGGCCGCAGCATTCGCAGGGGCGGCTCGAGCACCGATCACAGCGGTTCTAATTATTGTCGAGATGACCGGGCAGTACGACCTGATCCTGCCCGTGATGCTAGCCGTGGTGATTGCTGTGGGAATTTCGCGATTCCTAACCCGCGAAACGATCTACACAGCCAAGCTATTTAGGCGCGGCGACACTCTTGACGAGCCGGTCGACCACACCCTTGTCGGTAGGCACGCTGCCAAGGAGCTGATGGAACCGGTGCCCCTCACACTCGATTCCGCAGAATCAGTGAAGTCTGCCCTAACCCAGCTTCACCGCACCGGGGAATCAACGGCCCTGGTAACCGACAAGGAAGGCAATTTTGTCGGTTTGGCGACCCCACTAGCCCTCAGTGCTGCGCAGGGAGCCGATGAGGATGCGGTAATCGGCGAAGCCCAACTCGATACTTCTCACGTTCTGTCAGCAGATCTGCCCTCGGAAGTGCTGTCCGTGATGCTAAATTCCCGCATGAGCGCGGTACCCGTGATCGAGGACGGGAAAGCTATCGGGTGGATTTCCCAGCGTGCGCTAGTCAGCAGGATGTATCGCGAGCAAAGGCGAGCAATCGCAGCGGGCAAACAAAGCTCGTGGGGTTCCAGGTGGCTCGAAAAGCACCCCGGCGCTCGAAAATACTTCCGATAGGCATCCGCTCCCAAGCTGGGGTGAGCACTGTCCAACTTGGACAGTGCTACTTTTCGAAGACGCTCACCTGCTCGACATGGTGAGTGTACGGGAACAGGTCAAATGCCTGCGCTCTCGTCCAGGAATAGCCTTCTGCAAGGTAGTAGCTTGCATCTCGGGCCATTGCTGCGACGTCGCATGCAACATGCACAATCTTCTTCGCTCCCGCGGTTGCCATGGCATGGATCAGCTCGCGTCCCGCTCCCGCACGGGGCGGATCCAGCACGAAGGTATCTGCCTGCGAATTAGCCAAGGTCTTCGCATTTATGCGCGCTTGCACAACCTGCGCCTGCAAGCCCAACGCACGTAGATTCTTCTGGGCAGAAGTTACTGCGCTTCGTCCTCCTTCAAAGGTTTGCAGCGACTGCGCCCTATTGGCAAGGCCAACCGTAAATAGCCCGGAGCCGGAAAATAGCTCAATCACCCTCCCGGGATCTTCTCCTACTGCCTCCATAACCTCACTGAAAAGCAGGTGAGGCGCATTGACATGGGCCTGCCAAAAATCGGTGGCCATTGCCCGAAGAATTACTTCATCTTCCCCGCCGGGGTGCACAGGTCCACTCAGGGGATATTTCACCACCGGGGTTGCAGGCTCACCGTCCGGTCCCCAAACGTTCTTATTCGCAACAATCTTCGGAGCATCTGCGCTGGAGGCAACGACGCGTATACGATCACCGGGCACGAATTCCCACTGGTCTGTGCCGAACAGCCCAAGTGCGTTGATCTGCTCGTTTGCAAGGGGCATGGAATCAATTGGGACTAGTTCATGGCTGCCAGCCCTATACATACTGGCTTGCCCTTGTTCATTGACCTCAAACTCCACCCTTATGCGCTGGTGAAGTCCCTTAGAGGCACCCGGCTCTATCTGCATGTCTAGCTGCTTCAGAGCCGCTGCAGCATCACTGCCGCCTATTCTCCGAGTCTGATCGGCAATCACGGCTTTCTTCCATGCCATTCCCCCTTCGAGGGAGACATGCCCTAGCTCGACTCCGCCGATCCCCTCTTTCTCTGCCAGAGGCCAAATGTGGCTGATTCGCTCCGGAGAAGCAGACAGTACCTCCACTGTCTTTGCCCACGCTAGGTTCTTTTTAGACTTTAGAATCCGAGCTCTTACGCGCTCCCCGGGAATAGCACCGGAAACTAGAATGACTTTTCCATCTAGTCTCCCGATGCACTCGCCGCCATGGGCCGGGCTTTCAATCTTAAGTTCTACAATGTCGCCCATTAGGCTTCTTTCCTACTTTGTTCTGGGGGATTAATGGTGGAGTTGGCGCCCGGCTTAGCAACGTGGTCATAGGCACCAGTCAGCTGCCAAGGGACTGTCGCCATCACTACACCTGGGACAAATTGTAGGCGCACGCGCAGCCTTGTCGCCGAATGGTTATGAAGCGCAGACTCCCACCAGTGTGCTACTAGGTATTCCGGGATATAGACCACCACGAGGTCCCGCGGGGAAGACTTGCGAAGGTTTCGCACGTATTGGACCACGGGTCCGGTTATATCTCGGAAAGGAGAGGCAAGCACGGTTAGTGGCACCGGCACTGCTGAGGCCTTCCACTGTTCCTTCAATCCCCTTGTGCTATCCGGATCAATGTCGACGGTAAGCAATTCTAAGGTAGAGGGCGATGTCGCCCTCGCATAGGAGATGGCGCGCATTGCAGGTTGATGCAGGTTCGATACCAGGACCACTGCGTGTACGCGTGAGGGCAAGGCCAATGCCCCCTGGTAGTCGGGAACTTCAAGCTCCTCATTTGCCGTCCGGTAATGCTTCCGTATGCCCATCATGATGGCAAACACCAAAGCCATAAGAAGCAATGCCATCCATGCCCCGTGGATGAACTTAGTGGCCATGACAATGATTAGCACCGCACCAGAAATCAAGAAGCCAATAACGTTCACGACCCGGGAGCGCTTCATGGCAGTCCTGGCATCGGCATCTGTAGATACCGACAGCTCACGGCTCCAGTGCACGACCATGCCCAACTGGGAAGTAGTAAAGGCGATGAACACCCCAACGATGTACAGCTGGATCAGGCGAGTCACTTGGGCATCGAAGGAAAGAACCAAGACAATTGCCCCGGTTGCTAGGACCAAGATGCCGTTTGAATAGGACAGGCGATCGCCACGATTGTAGAGCTGCCGAGGTAGGAAGGAATCCCGCGCCAGTACCTGCGCCAGCTGCGGAAAACCATTGAAAGCGGTATTCGCAGCCAGAACCAGGATCAGACCAGTGACGATAGTAACCAGGTAGAACATCGGCTTGGCATTGGCAAAAATGGTAGCTGCTAGCTGCCCAATGACCGGATCCACGCTGATCCCTGTGCCCACAGGCTTGCCGTTAACGAGTAGATCGGTAGCTGGGTTTTCAACTGACCGTACACCGGTCTTACCTGCTAGCAGCAGAATTGACATGAGCATAGCCGCCGAAATGGTCCCAAGTAGCGCTAGCGTAGTGGCAGCATTTTTCGACTTTGGCTTCTTGAAGGCTGGAACACCATTGGCAATCGCTTCCACCCCCGTCAAGGCTGCACAACCTGACGAGAAAGCGCGGAGCATCAAAATGGCTCCCCCGATGCCAACTAGACCAGCGGAGTATTGAGCCTTGGGCGCAATCTCATACATCGCGGTAGGTGCATGTCCGATGGATCCTGTAGCCCACTGGAATATACCTGTACAGATCATCGCGCCGATCGCTACCAGGTACAGATAAGTAGGAATAGCAAATGCCTTGCCCGACTCGCGCATACCGCGCAAATTAAGCAACGCTAACACTGCGATAATAAGCGAACCAATGAGCGCCTCACTGCCGGCTAACACAGGAAAAGTGGCGGATAGGTACTGTGCACCGGACGAGATTGAGACCGCGACCGTCAATACGTAATCCACCAGTAGTGCAGACGCTACTACTAGCCCGGCAGTTCCGCCCAGATTCTTTGTAGCCACTTCGTAGTCGCCACCGCCGGATGGGTAGGCTTTCACGGTCTGGCGGTAACTAGCTACTACCACCACCAACAGAACGACCACCGCAAGTCCTACCGCTGGTGAAAGCGCAGTCACGCCGAGCCCGGCAAAGGAAAGTGTCAGTAAGATTTCATCCGGCGCATAGGCAACCGAGGAGAGCGCATCCGAGGCAAAAACTGGCAGCGCGATCCTCTTTGGCAACAGAGTATTGCCCAGTGCGTCCGAACGCATGGGCCTGCCTAAGAGGACTCTTTTTATCCCGTCTAAGTATTGGGTCACGCCGATAATCTACACTCTTCCCAACGCAAGTGAAACAGCGCGGCATTTTGCTTTTGTTTTTGCAATCCCCAGGGTAGGTTAGAGCCGTGCATTTTGTGATCATGGGATCCGGCCGTGTTGGTGCGGCAATGGCAATAGAGCTTGACCGGCAAGGCCACTCAGTTGCCGTAGTCGATCAGAACCCCGCCGCATTCCGAAAACTCAAGAAAGATTTCTCTGGCCAGAAGGTCAAGGGAGTGGGATTCGATAGAGACACGCTCCAGCGTGCAGGTATCGAAGACGCGTATGCCTTCGCGGCAGTATCTAACGGGGATAACTCCAACATTTTGTCTGCGCGGGTGGCTCGTGAAACCTTCGGGGTAAAGCGGGTTGTTGCCCGTATCTATGATCCTCGAAGAGCTGAGCTTTATCAGCGTTTAGGGATAGCCACCGTCGGGCCAGTGAAATGGACCTCAAGAGCAATGCTGCGCCGCATGCTCCCTGACAACTCTGAGGTGATTTTTGCCGACCAGACGAACGGCATGGAGATCTTGCGGGCTCGCCCCGCCAAGATGTGGCTCACCCGGCCCCTAGCGGAGCTCGAAAAAGCGTTGGGGGTACGAGTCGCATATGTTTCACGCCTGGGAAATGCCCTTTTAGCACGCCCGGATTATGTGGTGCAGGAAAACGATGAGCTTTTCATAGCAGTACAGCACTCCAATCTGACAGACGTGTCCCATCAGCTTGCCAACGGTCAAAGTGAGGAAAAATAAATGAGGATCGTCATTGCCGGGGCCGGTTCAGTCGGACGCTCGATCGCGGCGGAGCTCCTGTCCCACGGCCACCAGATCACACTTATGGACAAGTCCTCCGACAAGATGAGGGTAGCCTCTGTGGCCGAGGCCGACTGGATTTTGGCGGATGCCTGTTCTCCAGATGCGCTCTCGCAGGCGAAGGTAGACGAGTGCGATTTTATGGTTGCCGCTACTGGCGACGACAAGGCAAACCTGGTCATCTCGCTTCTTGCCAAGTCCGAGTTTGGAGTCCCCCACACCGTAGCTAGGGTAAACAATCCAAAAAATGAGTGGATGTTCGATAAGACTTGGGGCGTCGATGTGTCGGTGTCCACTCCTCGCATGATGACCGCTCTAGTAGAAGAGGCCGTTGCTGTTGGTTCGCTGGTCCGGATCTTCTGGTTCCACGAATCAACCACTTCAATGTATTCGGTCACCATCCCCAAGGACGCCCCAATTCAAGGGATGCGCTGCAAGGACGTAGCACTGCCTCCAGATGTAGTTTTGGCAGCTATCCTTCGCGATGAAAGGCCGTTCAATCCGACTGACGATGACACGGTTGAGGCAGGCGACGAGTTGCTGCTGCTATTCGGTGACCGCCAGGGCCCAGATGTGTTGGCCGAAGTCAGTGCGCTAGTGGCTTCTCCCGCTTCAGATAAGGAGCCAGAAGACGCCAACTGAGGTAGGCGACCAAAATATATGGTGGCAAGCCAAGGGCAAGCCTAGCGCTGCCTAAGGCTGCCACCTGGTCCGCAAGGTACAGAGGTGTCTCTACTGCCAAGCGAAGTCCAAATAGAACTACCCAAAGCCATGTTGCCCACGCCCCGGCCCGCCTGAGGCGCTGTGATGCCCCACTGACCTTTTCTCCGCGGTACAGGCAGACCAGCGCTGTACCAAGAGGGCGACGCACAAGTATAGAAATTAGGAATATCCCGCCATATATGGCGTTCAGCCATAATCCGAAGGCGAAGAAATCTGCGGGATTGCCGGTGAGTAGCGCCCACACTAGCCCTATCCCCACTCCAGCTAGGCCAACAAGTGCCTGCCTTATTGATTGCCGCTGTACTAAGCGAGCAATGAGGGCTATAGCACCACAGATGCCAGATCCAATTAGCGGGGCCTTCAAGGAGAAGGTCAGCACGTAGACAATGACGAATACCAATCCCGGAATAACCGATTCGAGGGTACCCCGCACTCCCCCAAGAGCTGCACCAACCGAAAAATCGCCCTCGTCCGTTACTCCAGGTAGTCTCGCACTCATTTTGCGCTCGCCAGTAACGAGTAGGCAGGATTTACGATACGCAGATGGTCGCGGTCTTCACTGACCATTCCTTCCAAAACCATGTGCGCTCCCGGCGCAATGCCAGGAATGTCATCTCGGCCCATCCAAACGAGTTCAATCGTGCCGGTGCCATCTGACAAGGTTGCCGAGAGGTCAATGGCTCCCGGCCGAGCGGGATAGGTGACGGATGTCAACACTCCACCAATACGCACTTCGTTTCGAGCCGAAACCGAGCGAATAGCCCGAGTTCCAAGAGCCTCGGAGATAGCCTTCTCGTCTTCAGCACCAATGTCTACACGAGACTTCCGGACCTGGTTAAACTTTCCCTTCAGCCAGGTAAACACGTTAGTCACTGTTCCGGTTCGTTCTGCTCGGCAATCTGCTCGACGAGTTCGGCCGGCAAAGTTAGCAAGAGCCGATCCCCGGGAGCCTTCGCTTCCGAGCCGCGGTCTATCACAATCCCATGCAAGACCGAGTCAAGGCTTCGCCTGGCAGCTTCATCAGTAGCCGCAGAGCCAAGATAGCAAACCCGCAAGAGCCACCGCGGTCCCTCGACGCCGACAGTCAAAGACGGAAGCTGTTCTTCCCCTTCGGGCGGAGTAGCGAGGACGGCATCGCCCTCGGGCAAAGACACTTTCTGCGCCTTCCACCCCATCTGCGCGAATCCTTCCAGCATGGCCGGAGCAGACGCAGCCCAGGCTCCGCCAGACCGTGGAGCGGCAAAAACACCCAGTTCAAATGCCGCATTATTAAGAATTACGCGTAGGCCAATCAGCTGATTCTGGTGCGGTAGCGGATTTATCTGCATGCCCTGCACATACGGCAGCTTGATGGGACCAAAATCAACAAGTGGCTCGTCGCCCTCAACCTGCGAAATGTCGAAGGGGCCAACTGTCTTTGCTAAAGGAGCCGCATCTGCCTCCTGAGCTACTGGCTCAGGCGACACCTCTGCTTGGCTGACCTTCTTTTTCCGTCGCGAAAAAAGACCCATTGCATTCTCTCTTCAGTGTTAGTCTGCGCAGTCTGTGCAGACTGGTTGTCCATCCTCTTCGTATGCTAGCTGCGAAGTGTGGTGGACCAAAAAGCAAATGGAGCAAGTGAATTCGTCGTCCTGACGCGGAACGACCCTGACGGACAGTTCTTCGCCGGAAAGGTCAGCACCGGGCAACTCGAAAGATTCGGCAGCTTCGTTTTCATCCTGCTCGACTTCGGAAGAACCGGCAGCATCGGCACGACGCGCCTTTAGCTCCTCGATGGAGTCTTCATTGTTGTCATCATCGCGCTTGCGAGGGCTGTCGTAATCAGTTGCCATGAAGGGTCCTTTCGGTCCTACGTAGTAAATTGGGTGCGCCGGGATATTAGCACCTATTTTTGCGCTAATCTACTCCACTTTTATCCAGGTGCTTTAGACTCGCCGAATTCTTTGGTAAAAATACCCTAATTGTGTGGCAATATCGACGGTATCGAAGCATCGGTAACACTCACTGAGTAGGACGGTTTTTGCGATGGTTGATTTGGAAGTTTTGGGCGCTACCCCCGATGGAACTGCGGTTATCCTGACCGACAGCGAAGGGGCTCGCTACAGCCTTCCCATCACCGAAGAACTACGAATCGCAGTCCGGCGCCCTCTCCGCGACCTTGCCTCCACTAGCGGAATTTCAGCTAATAAAAAGATTCGCCCGAAGGAGATCCAGACTTTGATGAGGGCGGGCGTATCAGCAGCTGAGATCGCCGCCAACCATGACATGGAGGTCGAATCCCTCGAGCGCTTTGAAAGCCCGATCCTTGCTGAGCGTGCTTACGCAGCTGAACAGGGGCGCAATGCTCGCATTTCCCGCGAGGCCACAGCTCCTACTCTCGGAGAACTAGTAGTGAATCGCCTGGCGGCACGCGGCATAGACCCGGAGCACACCACCTGGGACGCTACGCGCAATCCAGGCGAGCCCTGGCACGTAAACGTCACATTCGTGCAAGACGCTACTGAGCACATCGCCACGTGGAAATTGAACCAGGCAGGACGCTCGGTAGAGGCTATTGATCAAGAGGCTACCTGGCTAACCGAAACTACAACGCCTGCAGGGCCGCAGCGGGGCGCAATCCCCCTGCATCCCGCGCCTGAACCAGCCGAAACCGAAGAGGTCGAACAGGTGCAGGGAACGGAACAGTTACTTGACGAATTGAACGCCAGACGCGGGCAGCGCGTAGAGCCCGCTACCGGGGAAGAGCCCGAAGACGAGGAAGATCCCGATGCTCTCCCAGGGATGGAGCATATCGAGTCTGCCCCGAAGCCTGACCGCGCCGAGGAACGTCCTGCCAAAAAGAAAGGTAGGCGCGCTATGCCTAGTTGGGACGAAATCGTGTTTGGAGCGAAACCCTAAAACGCTCTCAATACTGGAATGCGCATCTCCTCACTAGTAAGGGACCCGTGCACCCCCACAAGCGATCTAGCACCTTCAGAGTGTACTCCTCTTACGTAGCATACCCAGCGCCCGCGCATCCATACCTGGACTGATCCGGCAACCCCGTCGCGGACGGGGCCTATCGGAGATTCTTCGGCAGTGGTAACCCAAGCCCGCTCCGCAAGCCTTTCCCGCCAGCGCTCGACCGTTAGGATGGGATCCTCGCAGTGCAAGTGCAGCGCGCGTGGCTCCCCCGCTACTGCGTACACGCCCTCTAGGAGGTCTGGATACGCATCGGCTTCAATAGCATGGTCTTCATCAGTATTAACCATGCCATGGTCGGCAGTAACTACCAGGCAGGCGCCCTCGGGCAAGCTCCGACTCAAATTAGAAACTGTAGAATCTATCTCTTCTAATTGCCCTAGCCATGACTCGGAGCCCACTCCTTTGCCGTGCCCCGCATGATCCAATTCGGACCAGTACATGTAGACCACGTCAGCTCCTGCACGGAGCGCACTCAAAGAGCGTTTGGCAGTTTCGGTCAAAGACCGAGCCGGCAGAAAATCACTGCCGCGCAGCGCTGCTTTGGTAAGGCCAGAACCGGCAAATTTGGGTTTACCTACGAAGACCGCCCTCTTTCCGGCTTGCGCCAGTCGTTCGAAAAAAGTGGGCTGATCCTGCCATTCTTGGGGATTTTTGCCGTGGGCGAAGGTGATCAGGTTTTCTCGCCAGTTCCGCCCTGCCACTTCGTATCCTGCCATGCGGGTTTGTCCGGGAGTCTTGCCAGTAGCGAAGGACGTAATAGCAGCTGCGGTAGTGGAAGGCACGCAGGTTTGACAGCGCTGCACAGAATCGAGCTGGCGCATATTTCGCACATGCCCCCGGTAGTGCTCAAGCTGAGAAAGGCCCATGCCATCGACCAGGAAGAAAAGTACTTGCTTGCAGCCAGGCAGTAGCCAAGTGTCGTTTCCCTCCAAAGATTCCACTGCTGCGCTAAACAAGTCGTAAATACGAAAACTAGGGTAACCCGTACCCCAAGCATTACCTTGGCGCGGAGTGGAAATGGTCATTTAGCGCTCCTTTCCGGCGTGGGCTACCAACTGGCGATGGTAATAGTTCCGATAATAAGCCCATGAAGTCTCTAGAGCACGAAGATACTGACACCATCGTCGATATTGATGTTTCCCAGGAGATGCAGACGTCTTTTTTGGAATACGCCTACTCGGTGATCTACACCCGTGCTCTCCCTGATGCCCGTGACGGTCTCAAACCTGTTCAGCGACGCATCCTTTACACGATGTCCAACATGGGACTACTTCCCACCAAAGGTCATGTCAAGTCCTCGCGAGTGGTCGGCGAAGTCATGGGTAAACTCCACCCTCATGGCGATTCAGCAATCTACGATGCCATTGTTCGACTTGCCCAGGATTTTACGATGCGTCTACCGCTTGCCGACGGGCACGGCAACTTCGGTTCGCTAGACGACGGGCCGGCTGCCTCCCGTTATACCGAGGTGCGCATGGCGGAGGCTTCCTTGGACATGGTCTCCAACATCGCTGAAGACACCGTAGACATGGAGCCAAACTATGACTCCACCTTGACTCAGCCCAGTGTTCTTCCTGCGGGGTTCCCGAATCTACTGGTGAACGGGGCCTCTGGCATTGCCGTTGGTATGGCTACCAACATTGCCCCGCACAATCTCGGAGAGGTTACCGCCGGCGCGCGCTATCTGCTGGCAAATCCTGACGCTACTACAGAGGATCTGATGCGGTTTATTCCGGGTCCGGACCTTCCCTGTGGCGGAATCATAGTTGGCCTGGATGGCATTCGTGATGCCTACGAAACTGGCCGCGGCGTGTTTAAAACCCGAGCGAAGACATCCATCGAGCGAGTCAGCCCACGTAAGCATGGGATAGTCGTCACGGAACTGCCCTACCTGGTAGGTCCCGAACGCGTGATTGAAAAGATCAAGGAAGGCGTAAAGCGAGGCCGCATCAAGGGCCTCTCGAACGTGTCTGATCTGACCGACAGGAATCACGGGTTGCGGATCGTTATCGAGGTAAAGAATGGTTTCAATCCGGAGGCTGTTCTCTCTCAGCTCTTCCGGCATACTCCCATGGAGGATTCTTTCGGAATCAATGCCGTCGCTCTTGTCGACGGCCAACCGCAAACGCTCGGCCTCAAAAAGATGTTGCAGGTCTTCTTGGATCATCGCATGGAGGTAGTACTGCGTAGGTCCAAATATCGCCTTAACAAGGCCCAAGAGCGGCTGCACTTGGTAGAGGGCCTACTGATCGCGGTCTTGGATATTGATGACGTCATAGCCATCATTCGTGCCTCCGAGGACGTAGCTTCAGCTAGGGAGCGTCTGAAGACGGCATTCGACCTCGACGACGTGCAGGCAGATCACATCCTGGCGCTGCGTCTTCGTAAACTCACAAAGTTCTCCCGGCTAGAACTAGAGGGCGAACGCGATGAACTAATGCGCGACATCGCTACTTTGCAGGAAATCATTGAGAATGACCAGGTCCGTAAGGACTTGGTATCCAAGGAACTTGCTGAGGTCTCGGATCGGCTTTCTACACCGCGCCGAACCCTTCTGCTGGAAGACGCAGGGGCTGTGGTCCCCACGGCATCGGCGAAGGCCAACTTGGATCTGGAAGTTGCCGACGATCCCTGTCAGCTCCTGCTATCTACTACCGGCCGCTTGGCCCGTGTCAGTGGCGAAGAGTCCGTAAGTCGCACGGGATCCCGATCTCCTCACGACGCGTTGGCTGCCACTCTCGGTACAACTGTTAGGGCCGAAGTCGGGCTAGCCACCTCTAAAGGCAGGATGCTCCGGTTTAACGTTCTGGATACTCCATCTTTGCCGCGCACCCAGGATGCGCCTTCTCTCAATGCCGGCATGCCGGCGGAATCATTGGTGGATCTGCAAAAAGATGAGCGCGTCATCGGTTTGGCATCACTCGACCCAAACTCCACGATCATGGGTGCTATATCACGGAGCGGTCAGGTGAAACGGATACGGCCGGAATATCCTGTTAGCAAGGATGAATGGATCTACATGGGGCTAGAAGATTCAGACGAGGTGTTATGCCTGGTACCCGCCCCAGATGAGGCCGACGCTGTCCTAATTTCCTCTACGGGGCAACTGCTTCGTACCCCCGGCCAAAAGATCCGCCCTCAAGGCACATCCGGACATGGCGTGGCGGGAATGTCCGTGCAAGACGGCGCAGTAATCGCCGGTACTTTCACTGCCGAGCAAGACGCGTTGGTTATAACCGTTGCTGCCCTGAGTACTGCGCTACCTGGCACCGGTCAAACTTCAGCTAAGGTAACCCCCCTCTCAGAATTTCCCACCAAGGGGCGCGGTGGCCAGGGTGTGCGCGCACAGCGTTTCCTAAAGGATGAGGACTGTCTTGAAGTGGCAGGGGTTCTAGCTGATCCGAGGGCGGTAGATTCTGCCGGTTCGCCAGTTGAACTGCCGGATATCAATCCAAAGCGTGACGGTTCCGGATCTCCGCTTTTGAACCAGATAGCCTCAATCGGATAGGTGCACCGTGTATGCCCTAGTTCGGGCAACCGTGCGGAACCCCAGCGAATGGTATAGGTCTAGGGCTCCAGAATCGTTTTCGGAACTGATGCCAGCTCCAATTGCATCCAGCCCGTCTTCGGCACACTGCTGCATCACCGCTGTGAGCAGTCTGCCTCCCACATTGGTCTGGCGCCACGGCTCGGCTACAGCAAATATGTCTACGTAGCATTCCTTCAGCCCAAGTGCCTGCCAGTCTTGCTTGTAGAGCGAGCACATTACCAGACCAGCTATTTGCGCCCTATCAGTGGATTTGTCTAGGGCAATAAAGGAATGCTGCTCCGAAAAGTGAGGGCGTCCTTCTTCCCATTCCTGTTCGCTAAGAGGGCTGGAGCCCCATTTCTGTCCCGTAACGTCGTTTACCGCAAGACGCAATTCATCATCTAGATCTGCGCTCCAGGGCACAATTGAGATAAACGGATCGGCCTGCAGCGCGGGGAACGAGTCTAAGCTAGCCCGCAGTTCATAGTAGGTCTTAGTCCAGGTAAAACCTCTTGAGGCCAGCACATCTACGAGCTCTGCCATTCCCTCGTCGACATGCATAACAACGTCACCTTCGTTGCCGCCAAGGAGTTCTTTTCCTGCCTGCAGTTGCAAGTCAACTATGCGCCCGCCCAACTTTTGCCTGCGATAGTCAGGATCTACTCCCCCAATGCAGAGCACCCGCGGTGGTTGAGACGGGCGAAATAGAGCATGGCCGAAAGCCACCAATGTCGCTCCTGCAAAAGCCCCAAACGCGCGCCATCGCTGGTCCGCCGCGAAATCGGCCTCTATCTCGGCACGGCTAGTCCGGTACGGAGGGTTATCGACATGCTGGATCCGCTCAGTTAGCTTTGCTACCTGAGCCGAGTCCTTGCTGTTTAGTTCCCTCCAGGTGATGGTCATGTCACAACTCGATCGAATAGACTTTCCTAGCGCCCACTTTTTCGAACTTCAACTGAGTGAGCATGGGATCTAGTGCCCATTTCGAGGCTTCGTCCAGTTCTAAGGCTATTCTTTGCCCACCTTGACGCGCGGCCTTATCGCAGATGACCGACATGAGCTCTGCAAGAGCCGCCCCCCTCTTCGGCTTTCTAGCGGCAGTCACCTGGCACTGCACGTCTGCTTCTTCCTGGCCAAGACGCAAGCCCTCTTCCTTGGTAACGAGCACAACTGCCTTCAGTTCGCCGTCCTCGAGCAGAGCTAAAGACAGATCTGTATCCATCCTGTCGCTTACCTGCTCTGCCCAGCCACGCACTTGGTCAGCAGTAGCTCCAAGAGAGGTACGCTCCGAGACCACAAACTTCATTAGTTCAGATTTTTCCAGTGAGGATGCTGGCACAATCTGCCCAGTTGCATTGGCGAAATCGGCAGGCAGCTCCTGCAGTGACCTGGATAGGCACAGCAAGGTCGACTTGGCCGAAAATCCGCCAGCAATGTACATCCGGCGCCGGTCCTGCAACTTCTCGTCTACCACGTTCAAAATCGAAGCTGGAGCATCAGAGAGGTCTCCGAAAACCTGCACCAGCAGCTGCCTTGCCCGAGCATCCTGCCATGCCAACAAGGCCCGCCCGATACCGCGGCCGCGCCAGGTAGGAGAAGTTACTGCAAACAGCTCGGCACGAGCAGGTAACTGATCTTTGTTTATCAAGGTAACCGCAGCAAATGCTGCAATGTCTCCACGGGCATCTTGCCCCACGATGGCATCCTGATAATCGTTCGGCTCCACGAGGCGCTCTAGCCTAGCCGGCGGCGTAGGCCGTACAACCTGGTCGTGGTTTTCACAAAAGTATACGAACCTGGAAAGCGCCGGCAGATCGCTGGCCGAGGAAAAACGCCAGGACAGCCCTAGGTGCGGGCCTGGTATAGAAGCCCGAAACGGCGGATGCACTCGATTAACTAATGGTTGGGACACGTCTCTCATTGTAATAGGTCTTTAGTCTTTACCGGAAACTCATATTGTTTAGGCATCAATGCGTTCGCGGTCGAACTCGTGCGAGCCCGCCACTATGAAATCGCGTCTAGGGGCAACGGTAGAACCCATAAGAAGCTCGAATACCTCTTCGGCTTTCTCTACTGCCTCTTCATCATCTAGCGTTACTCGCCGCAACGTCCGATGCTCAGGTTCCATAGTGGTTTCAGCAAGCTGATCCGCATCCATCTCGCCGAGTCCCTTGTAGCGCTGAATTGGTTCCTTATAAGTGCGCCCACGTCTCTTCAATTCAGCCAACTTCCGGTGCAGTTCAGCTTCGGAATACGTGTAGATGAATTCGCGCGGTTTGCGCCCCTTTGCCGCCACCTCAATGCGGTGCAGCGGAGGAACCGCCGCATACACTCTTCCCTGTTCGATCAGCGGTCGCATGTACCTGAAGAACAATGTGAGCAGCAGAGTGCGAATATGCGCCCCATCAACATCAGCATCCGTCATCATGACGATCTTCGAATACCGAGCCGCGTCAATATCAAAGCTCCGCCCAGAGCCAGCGCCTACCACCTGAATAATGGCAGAGCACTCGGCATTCGACAGCATGTCCGAGGTGGAGGATTTTTGCACATTCAAAATCTTGCCACGAATGGGAAACAGGGCCTGAAATTCGCTATTGCGCGCTACTTTGGCAGTGCCAAGTGCGGAATCGCCCTCGACAATAAAAAGTTCAGAACGCTCTACATCGTTGCTTCGGCAATCCGCCAGTTTGGCAGGCAATGAAGAAGTTTCCAGAGCGTTCTTACGGCGCGAGATTTCCTTCGAGACCCGGGCACTCACGCGCGCCCGCATCTCGCCTACAACCTTCTCGAGAATCGTAAAGGTCTGAGATTTATCCTCGCGTTTAGAGGAAGTAAAACGAGCTTTTAGGCCCTCCGTAACGATCTTATTTACCGCCCGGCGTGCCTGCGGGGTACCCAGTACTTCTTTAGTCTGCCCTTCAAATTGGGGCTCGGGGAGCGAAACCGTGACCACCCCGGTCAGCCCAGCTAGAACGTCATCTTTTTCGACCTTGCCGTCCTTCGCACCGACTTTCAGCTTTCGAGCAGACTTTTCTATTTGGGCGCGAACCACCTTGAGGACAGCCTGTTCAAACCCCGCCACGTGGGTGCCGCCCTTGGGCGTGGCAATGATATTTACAAAACCGCGAATGTCCGTGTCGTAGCCGGTACCCCACCTAAGGGCGACCGAGACGTGACAGTTACGTTGCCGCTCAATCGGTGCCAGGTGCCCAGTCTCAGGACTAATCTCTTGGACAACTTCCTGGTAAGGAAAATCCCCTTCTATAGCCCAGGTGTCACAAACCGGGGTGTCCTTGGCATTGAATTCCACAAAGTCGCTAATCCCGCCAGAAAAGTGAAAGGACTCCACAACCGGTTCCTCGCCGCGCTCATCCCTACACTCGATCGTCACCGTAGGCACTAAGAAACAGGTCTGCCTGGCCCTGTTCAACAGCTTTTCCCAGTCAAAAGTTTCAGTCGGCGGAAAGATTTGGAAGTCATCCCAAAAGCGCACCCGGGTGCCAGTGACTCCCCTCTTGGTTTTTCCTACCACATCAAGATGTGATCCCTCAGTGAATGGGGTGAACGGCGAGTTTGGGGTGCGCCCTTTTGAATCATCAAATACGCCCGGTTCACCCCGACGGAAACACATCTGATAGGTCTTGCCACCGCGATCGACCTGAACGTCCAAACGTGCCGACAGGGCATTAACTACCGAGGCTCCAACCCCGTGCAAGCCACCTGCTGCGGCATAGTTACCCGAATCAAATTTTCCGCCTGCATGTAGTTTCGTGTATACAACCTCAACGCCTGATCGCCCGGTGCCCCGGACCTCGTCCACGGGAATACCGCGACCATTATCAAAAACGGAAACAGAGCGGTCTGGGTGCAAAGTGACAACAATCTTGTCGCAGTATCCTTCGACAGCCTCATCGACCGCGTTATCTACGATTTCCCATACGCAGTGCATCAAACCGCGCCTGTCCGTAGAGCCGATGTACATACCTGGACGTTTACGCACCGCGTCCAAGCCCTCCAACACGGTTAAGTGTTGGGCATTATATTCCTGTTTCTTCTGTTCAGACGCACTCACAGAAGTAGTCTATTAGCTTAGTGACGTCATGGCCGGTAGCGACTCGAGTCCCACAGTTACCTGTTGCGCCTCTGGCGTAAAAGCGCCACAAAGTTGGAATCTGCCCCAAGACACCGTTCACAATAGGGGTATGGAAACAACAATCGAAAGAACCGAACAGACACAGACTTTCACCGCTGCTGATCGCTGCGATGCCTGTGGTGCTGCAGCTCAGGTTCGAGCGAACCTTATTTCCGGAGAACTATTGTTCTGTGGCCACCACGCCCGCCAATTCCAAGAAAAGCTGGTGCAGCAGGCGGTCAGCCTAGACGATCCTCAAGGTCTGCTGAAATAAGTAACCTTTGACTTATTTGACTTAAAAGTTTTGGGGCCCGCATTTGCGGGCCCCAAAACTATTTCAGTTCTAATCCAGGTAGTCGCGCAGAACCTGGGAACGGGACGGATGGCGCAACTTGGACATGGTCTTCGATTCGATCTGGCGAATGCGCTCGCGGGTAACTCCGTACACCTTGCCGATCTCGTCAAGAGTCTTAGGCTGGCCGTCACCAAGCCCGAAACGCATCGATACTACGCCCGCTTCACGCTCGGACAGGGTATCCAACACTCTGTGTAACTGTTCTTGCAGCAGGGTGAACGAGACGGCATCCGCTGGCACTACGGCCTCAGAATCCTCAATTAGATCGCCGAACTCGCTGTCGCCGTCCTCGCCTAGCGGAGTATGCAAGGAAATAGGTTCGCGACCGTATTTTTGAACCTCAACGACCTTCTCTGGAGTCATGTCCAGTTCCTTAGCCAACTCCTCGGGGGTGGGTTCACGACCAAGATCCTGCAACATCTGCCGCTGCACACGCGCCAGCTTGTTGATTACTTCGACCATGTGCACGGGAATTCGAATAGTACGAGCCTGGTCAGCCATTGCCCTAGTGATAGCCTGCCGAATCCACCAAGTCGCGTAGGTAGAGAACTTGTAGCCCTTGGCATAGTCAAACTTTTCGACCGCGCGAATCAGGCCCAGGTTGCCTTCCTGAATCAGGTCGAGGAACAGCATGCCACGGCCTGTGTAACGCTTTGCCAGTGAAACAACCAGACGCAGGTTCGCCTCTAACAGGTGATTCTTTGCATGCTGGCCGTCGATGCTTATTGCTCGCAGATCACGCATCTCTTTTGAAGTCATGGTCTGCGCATCCTGCTTCATCTTGTAATCGGCATACAGTCCCGCTTCGATGCGGCGAGCCAAGTCGACTTCCTCTTCAGCATTCAGCAACGGCACCTTACCGATTTGCTTCAGGTAATCCTTAACTGGATCAGCCGTTGCGCCCGCTACCGTAACCTGCTGTGCCGGCTCGTCACCCTCATCCTTTTCGGAAAGAGTGAAGCCGCTCTTTTCGTTGCGCTTCTTGCGACCGCGGTGAGCCTTCACTGCTGCCTTCCCGTGATGGGCCTTGACAGGCCCGTAATTCGGCTGGCCGGCCTGGGTCTTCTTTCCCTCTGCAGCGGGCTCGGCAGTAGCTTTTGCGGTGGCCTTGGTCTTCTTCTTAGCCGCTGATTTCTTTGTTGCTAAACCCTTGTTAGAGCTGGTTTTGCTGGTAGCATTGGCTTTGGAAGCGGATGCCTTGGAAGCGGTGTTCTTAGAACGCGAAGTTGACACGAATGCCCTTTCGTAAGCCAGTTTCCGCTATGCGGATGAAATCTCTATCTCTTCGCCATACGGCGTGCTAACACAATTATAACAACGAAAATCTCTTTGTCTTTCTGGGATCCCTCTAGCCAGGTACGATAGGGTGTTTAGCGTGACTTTTAATAGCCAGAAATTAAGCGACCTGATAAGTGCAGAATTGGCTCAATGGAGGGCGAAGTGGCCTTCCACCACCGTTCTTAACGGTCTTGCCGACGGGCTTGTTCATTACACCAAGGGCGGAAAAAGATTGCGTGCCCGCGGAGTGCAGCTAGGCTTTTCGCTTGCAGACGGAGCCAGCCAGCTGGAAGATGCCTGCCTAACCGGCCAAGTTGCAGTAGAGCTGTATCAGGCCAGCGCACTAGCTCATGACGACATAGTTGATAACGCTGATTTGCGGCGGGGCGCCCCCTCCCTGCACCGTTTCTACGAGAGCTGGCACAAATCGCACAACTTTCGAGGCAACGAGCAGACATTCGGCCAGAACTGTGCCATTTTGGTAGGCGACCTGTTGCTCTCTCTTTCTCAGCAAGTAGCAAACAGGGCGGCAGATCTTGCTAATTCAAAGTCTGCGCGGGATACCTTCGCCCAGATGACTGCCGAGGTTGCTGTCGGACAGTTCCTCGACTGTGCGCTGGAGGATACCCCTGTTATGGACAATCCTGGCTACGCGCTCGAAGCTGCCCTTGACGTGGTGAAGCACAAGGCTGCCCGCTACTCGGTTGCCCTTCCTGTAATCTTCGGCGCGCAACTTGCCGGCGCCTCGGAAGCGCTAACCAACGGGCTCGAGAAGGTGCTAGAGCCTTGGGGCAGCGCCTTCCAGCTACGTGATGACCAGTTGGGGGTATTCGGCGATGATCAAATTATGGGAAAGGCGACAGGCGCAGACCTGATCGAAGGAAAGCGCACTGTACTCGTAGCTCTCACTCTAAAGCGGCTAGGAAAGAATGCCGAAGAATTTCTTGCTGCGCTGGGAACCGACCTATCCGAACGTGAAATCGACAAGATGCGACAGACTATATCCGCCTGTGGAGCCTACGACGACCACGAGCAGTTGATCGCCTCTTTGCTGCAGGATGGAGAGCAGCATCTTGCGCAGCTGGAATTGCCGGAAGCCGGCAAGGAATCGCTTCGCCAGTTCCGCAACCTACTTGTGAACCGGCAGGTCTAGAAAGCTAGCGAACGGGCGTAGGAATTAACTTGCTTCTTGCGCCCCTGCTTTAGCGCATCGATCGGGCGACCGACAAAAGTGTCATCGCCTTCCAGTAGCCAGGTTGTAGCCTGCACTAGATCCATTCCAGCATCCTGCAAGACTGTAAGTGTCCCGCTAAGCCCGTCCACCAGAGTCCACGATCCGTCCTGGAAGGACAGGAAGTCTTCTGGAATACACAGCACACCATTTTCGCTGCGTAGTGCCCCTACTCTCCCCTCGCGCACCGCCGAGCGCAGCCTAGAGTAAGGCACGGACAACATTTCGGAGACATCGGGCAGGGGAAGTAGTTTTTTGCTCATGCGCTTAAGACTACATTGCCCTCTGGGGCGTGTGTAAAGTTCGCCAGCGCGGTTTATACACGTAGAATGCAACCATGGAAGGACCTCGGGGGATCAAGCGCGCCGATTCGAAGAGAGCGCTGCATCTTCCATTTAAGGCCAACAAATCTAAAGGGGACACAAAGCCCCTTGCAGATGCGGAAAGTTCTGCCCCTTCAGCCCCGGCGGGCGATCCTCTAGTCGGCAAGATCGTGGACGGTAGGTACATGGTCTTGGACAAGATTTCCTCCGGCGGTATGGCAACTGTCTACAGAGCCCGCGACGAACGACTTGATAGGCCGGTAGCACTAAAAGTGATGCACCCGCACCTGTCCGGTTCTCCCGATCTAGTCGCTAGATTTAGACGCGAGGCAAGAGCTACTGCCCGGATCAATCACCCCTCGGTCGTATCTGTGTTTGACCAGGGAATAGTAAATGGTGCTGGCTATCTGGTAATGGAACTTGTCGACGGCACTAACCTGCGTGAGCGGCTTCGCGAGGAAGGCTCTCTTAGCCTAGGCGAAACGCTCTCCATTATCGACTCCGTCCTAGAGGCACTCGCTCCTGCCCACCGGTCAGGCCTTATTCATCGGGACGTGAAACCTGAAAACGTCCTTCTAACTAAAGATGGCAATGTTAAGGTTGCCGATTTCGGTCTGGCTCGTGCCGTATCAGATGCAACCATGGCCACCACCGGTTCCGTCCTCGGAACGGTCGCTTACATTCCTCCGGAACTAGTCACTTCCGGCGAGGCGGATGCTCGCTCTGATATCTACTCGGTTGGCATCATGGCCTATGAATTACTCACAGGTAAGCCACCTTATGTTTCGTCAAGCGCTATCGCGGTGGCTTGGTCGCACGTGCACGAGGACATTCCGCGCCTTTCCGACACAATTGAGTGGATCCCATCCGAGGTGGATGATCTGCTTTGCGCTCTTGCTGCCCGGGAACCGGCAGATCGCCCTCAAGATGGGGCTGCCGGAGCACACTACGTGCGTGAAGTGATTGATGCCTTAGATCCAGAAACGCTGGCAAAGAAGTACACTGTCCTCCCACAGCAAACCAAGGAAAAGAACAAAACAGAAGTTGCCCCGCGTTCTTCATCCACCGCAGCAATTGATTACGGTTCTGGCACTTCTGCGCTGCCGATTGGAGCAATTGATTCCCCCGCAACAATCCGCAAGTCAAAGAACTGGGCGGTAATCCTCGGGGCCATAGTGATCGTGCTGAGCCTAATTTTGGGCACCATCTGGTACTTCATCTATGGCCCTGGCAGACGCGTTGATGTTCCTAACGTGGTTGGGCTCCAGGATTCCACTGCAGAAAAGCTGCTTGTAGACACCAACCTGGATCCGAATAAGAAGGCAGAATTCTCGGACACGGTCCCAAGCGGCATTGTCATTTCTACGAAACCGTCAGCCAAACAAAAGGTGAAACCCGGTACCAAGATCGCTTTGGTTGTATCCAAAGGTGTGCAGATGGTGCCCCTGCCGGATGTAGTCGGAAAGTCCAAAGACGAGGCGATAGAGGCACTCAAGGCGGCTCCACTAACGATCGGAAAGATTTCCGAAGAATACTCGGGCACCGTTGCCAAGGACAAGGTAATATCTACCTCCCCTGCGCCTCCGGCCACACTTCGCCACCATACGAAGGTCTCCCTGGTCATTTCAAAGGGGCGCGAGCCCATAAAGATTCCTGATCTTTCAGGTAAAAGCGCTGAGGAAGCGGCCAAGGAGACTTCCCAACTTGGTCTTCGCGCAACCGTTACAGAGCAGCACTCCAATGACATCGCCGCAGGCAAGGTGCTCAGCCAGGATCCAAAGGCTGGCACTGACGCCTACCGGGGCGACCCAATCTCCTACGTGCTCTCGCTCGGGCCAGAAAAGAAAGAAGTTCCCAACCTTCGTGGCATGAAGATGTCAGAGGCAAAGGCCCAATTGGAAAAGCTAGGCTTCAAGGTTGAGGTGCGGGCCAAGCTCCTTGGCATTGACCCACACCGCGTATATGACCAAAGCCCGAAGGGCGGCAAGATGGCCAAGGTAGGCTCTACAATTACGCTGATCCACGTGTAGATCAGGAATTTAGCAGAGAAGCTACCTGGAAAGCCATCTCGAGGGATTGCTGATGATTCAGCCGCGGATCTACCAAAGTTTCGTATCTAGAACCCAGATCGGCCTCACCGACTGGCTCAGATCCACCGATTACTTCGGTAACGTCATCGCCGGTTAGCTCGACATGAATCCCACCCGGAATGGTGCCGAGGGCGCGGTGTACTTCGAAGAATCCCTTCACCTCGTCCAAGATTGTGTCAAAGCGCCGAGTCTTGTATCCACCATAGGTAATGGTGTTGCCGTGCATGGGGTCAGTTAGCCACGTATATGGACGTCCATCCGCCTTCACTGCCTCAACTAGTTTCGGAAGCTTCTCGCGGATATTCTCAGCGCCCATTCGCGTTATTAGCGACATGCGCCCAGGCTCGCCCTCTGGATTGAGCTTGTCGGTCAGGGCGAAGATGTCCTCCGGCTTTGCGTTCGGACCTATTTTGACGCCTATAGGATTCTTTACCTTGCTAAGAAGCTCGACGTGAGCTCCCTTCGGGTCACGAGTCCGCTCCCCAATCCACAACATGTGTGCCGACGTGTTGTAAAGATCGTCGGTACGGGAGTCGGTTCTGGTTAGCGCTGCTTCATATTCAAGTAGCAATGCCTCGTGAGCGCTATAAAAGTCAACATATTGCAATGCGTCAAAATCAACCCCGCAGGCTTTCATGAATTTAAGGGCGTGGTCGATCTCGGCCGCCAATTGCTCAAATTTCTTGTACGCGGGATTGGAAGTAAAACCGCGGTTCCATGCATGCACTTCCCGCAGA
This sequence comes from Actinomyces sp. UMB0138, assembly GCF_002849225.1. Taxonomy (GTDB): domain Bacteria; phylum Bacillota; class Negativicutes; order Veillonellales; family Veillonellaceae; genus Veillonella; species Veillonella parvula_H. The sequence goes on along the minus strand of NZ_PKMC01000001.1, from coordinate 610,203 downwards.
TCTGCATAGCCACCCTGCGTGAATGCCCTAATCAGGTTAAACGTGGTACCGGAATGCGTGTAAGCTCCCAGCAGCCTGGCCGGATCCGGGGTGCGTGCTTCTTTCGTAAACTCGTGCGAGTTGACAGAGTCGCCGCGGTAAGACGGCAATGTAACCCCGTCGCGTTCCTCAAAGTCGCTACTACGCGGTTTTGCGTACTGACCGGCCATCCTGCCTACTTTGATGACGGGGATACCTCCCGCGTATGTGAGCACGATTGCCATCTGCAGGATTGTCTGCATCTTCAGGCGGACGTGGTCAGCGGTAGATTCAGCGAATGTCTCGGCGCAATCTCCGCCCATCAATACAAACGCTTCACCTGCGCCTGCCTGCCCCATCTGGGTCTTTAGCTTATCTACCTCGCCAGCAAAAACTAGTGGGGGCCGAAGCTCCAAATCTGCCAATACTGCTCGTAGGGCTTCTTCATCCGGATAGGCCGGTTGCTGCAGGGCAGGAAAAGCCCTCCAGGACTGTTTAGGATCTTCGGTAAGCATGCAACACATGATAGAGCGCAAACGCCCGCCTTATCGGAGTGTTCCGACAGACGGGCGCACGTGAGTAAAACTACTTTGCTAGTTTCTTGCCTCGGGGCTGGCCAATCTGCTCTAGCAGATCCACGTACCAGTCAACGTCCACATTGAAGGGCTTGCCGCCCTTGATGCGGGCGAAGTCGATGACTGACAGCTTGTCGTCATTGTCTTCATCATGACCGATAACGCCAGGTTTGCCTTCCTTAGCGCACTCCACTGCCAAGTCGCACATGGACTTGATTAGATCCAGGTCTTCCTTATTTGCAGCAGCCGAGCGAGAGAAGTAACCAGACTTCTGCACCATCACCTTTTCAGCGCCAATCCGCTTTGCAAACTGCTTGGCGAACCAATTGCCCGGATTGATAGTGTCCAGCTTTACGTGCCCGAAGGCGTCTCGCTGTACCTCTTCGCCGGCCTCTTCCAATTCGCGGACGATGTCATCTACACCAGCACCCTCCGACAGGAAAATGTTCACGTTTCCGAGCTCGTCCATGATGCCCTTCAGACGTTTCGACTCCGCATCAATGTCGATCGATTCCTCTGGGACGTAAACAGCATGAATGTCCCAGCGTTCCTTAGACAGGCCAATCGATGGCACCCAGTTGCGCTGATCCAAGCGCTCGCGGTAAACCTTGGCGGTCTGGGCAGTCAGGTAACCACAGTTACGGCCCATGACCTCATGAACAATGAGCATACGCGGGCTGACTCGATGTTCGCCGATGATATTAGCGGCGAAAGTTGCCCCCTGCTCAGCTGCAGTCCAAGCACCGAGCGACTGTCGGATCGGATATACGTCGTTATCGATAGTCTTCGGCAGCCCGACAACTGTCAGCTCATAATCGTGCTCGTGCAGATACTCCGCAAGATCAGCAGCAGTGGTGTTAGTGTCGTCGCCACCAATGGTGTGCAGTACGTCAACGCCATCATCCTTAAGCTTTTCGGCGGCATACCCAAGCGGCTCTACGCCCTCGGGAATAAGCCCTCGCTTTAGAAGGTCTTCCTTGTTAGTGAGCTTCACACGCGAGTTACCAATAGGCGATCCGCCAAACTCAGTCAGATGCAAGGCGTTCTTACGAGCCTCATCGTCGACCACAATGTAGTTCCCAGTTAGCAAGCCGTGGTAGCCATTCTGGTAAGCAATGATTTCAACATCTGGATTTTGCTTAGTGTAGTTATCGATCAGGTACCCAACGGCAGCTGACAGACAGGGAGCGAAACCACCGGCAGTTAGCAGGGCTACGCGACGCATAGTCATCAATTCCTTCCAAGAGATTTAATCTGTGTCACGGTCTATTGTAAAGGTTTTACGTTACTGGGCGCACACCGCCCATTTTTACTACTTCTGCTTTCCACCAGGCACGGGACCGGCAAATTTACCCTCTTCAGAGAGCTTGCGCTTTACATCAGCTGCGTACTTGTCCACATATTCTTGCCCGGAAAGACTCATTAGCGAATACATAATCTCGTCTGTGATTGCACGCAACACGAAGCGGTCGTTTTCTAGCCCCCGGTACCGGCTAAAGTCCAACGCCGGACCGACTTTGATGCCAACCCTGTGAGGGCGAGGAATCACAGTACCAATAGGCTGGGCCACGTTGGTGCCAATCATTGCTACCGGCACTACCGGAGCTCCCGATTCCAGTGCCATTCGGGCAACCCCTGTTTTACCGCGGTAAAGCCGCCCATCGGGGCTACGGGTACCCTCTGGGTAGATACCGAACAGGCCGCCCTCGTCTAGTCGGCGAAGCCCGGTACGCAAAGCAGCCTGCGACTTCTTGCCACCTGTTCGATCTACAGGAATAGTGCCAACGGCCCGCATGAAGCGAGCCACAAGCTTGCCTTTGACGCCTTTCCCGGTGAAGTAGTCGGCCTTTCCCATAAACACAACTTCCCGTTCAATCATCAAAGGCAGAAAGAACGAATCAATTACGGCCAGGTGATTGGAGGCCAAAATGGCGGGCCCCTCAGAGGGAATGTTCTCGGCGCCCTCTATCCAAGGTTTATAGACAATCTTTAGTATCGGGCCTAAAATCGCCTTCAGCAGTCGATAAAACACGTCTTTCCCTTCAAGTTCGCATCTGCCAGCTTTCACCTGTGGGTGGCAAGCGCTAGTCTTCATCGTATGACGGGAAAGCAAAACTTGGGGCACGGCGGGCCGGAAGACATGTCAAAAAAGGAATTAAATCGACGCTTCCGCGACATTGTGGAACAAATAGATATTTCCGATGCCCCCGGCATGGGAGTACAGATGGGCAAGAAAGCGCCCTCTCCTGGGGCAATGGCAATGCGCGGACCTCGTGATTACAGCCTCGAGGAAGAGCGTTTTACACCTCCAAGGCCCCAGGGGAAAATTAGCCTCTCTCTGCCTGTAATCATCTTCATCGCCATGTGGGCTATGGTTATTATCACAGCCACAATATTCTTCTTTATGGGAAGGACCATGCCTGCTTTCTTAGGTGGTGTCCTCATAGTTATTGCGCTCGCTACGCCGATCCCGCTTACTATTGCGCTGCGCTCCAGGCGAAGGTAATGACAGCCAGGCTATCGACAGAACTAGCGAAACTGCGCTCCCTAGATTCCACCAGTGGAGTTCAGTCCTCTTTTGAACAGATGGGCACCCCGCTCCAACAGGTTACGTTCGTAGTAGTTGACCTGGAGACTACAGGCATGGGCGCTGGTGCGGCAATCACAGAAATTGGGGCGGTGAAAGTGCGGGGCGGCGAAGTTCTGGGCGAGTTTTCGACGCTAGTAAACCCAGAGCAATACATTCCCCCCAAGATCACCGCTCTCACCGGTATCACAAATGCTGCTGTCAGCAGGGCACCAGTCATAGCATCGGTGTTTCCCACCTTCTTAGAATTCGCCTACTTCTCGGACCAGACTGTCCTAGTTGCACACAACGCTGCCTTTGACGTCGGGTTTCTAAAGAGGGCGGCATCTCGCCTCGCCTACCCCTGGCCTTCTCCGACAGTGCTGGACACCCTCGCTTTAGCCAGGTTGGTACTGCCCCGCCCACAGGTGCGCAATCATAAGTTAGGCACCTTGGCCGGGCTATTTTCGACCTCTACAATTCCTGATCACCGGGCACTGTCAGATGCCCGAGCAACCGTTGACGTGCTGTACGGACTGCTTGAAAAGGCCGCTCCTCTAGGCCTTACACATCTAGAAGATGTCCGTACTATTTCAAAGCCCGTCCCTTTGAAACGCAGGCGCAAGGTAGCGCTGGTACAGAATATTCCCGCCTGCCCAGGGGTGTACTACTTTCGTTCGCAGATAGGCGATGTCCTTTACGTCGGTTCTTCTAAGAACCTGCATTCTAGGACCCGCTCATATTTCACTGCAGGGGAAAACCGTGGTCGAATTCGTGAAATGCTGGATATAGCCGCCTCAGTCACCTATACGCGGACGCCTTCGGAACATCAGGCACGAATCCTGGAACTACAAGAGATCGCCAGACTTTCGCCTCCATACAACCGGGCCTCACGCAATCAGATGCGGCATTGGTGGGTCGAGCTCACAGTGGAAGAAGTGCCCAGGCTCAAAGTCACCCGTGTTCCTAAAGGGAAGCGAATGGGACCCTTCTCGTCCAGAAAGCGAGCGCAAGCAGCGTCTTTGATACTCTCTAGAGCGTCGCGACTACGGCAGTGCACCTCCCCTTTGCGGCGAGTAGCCCATCCCTATGCCAAGGATTGCTACCTGGCTGAGACTGCCGGTTGCACAGCACCCTGCCACGGATTCTCAAAGAAAGATGAAGAGGCAATCGTTGATGCGGCCAATCTCTTGGAGGGGCATCTTTCGACACTCGTTAGCTCTTTCATAGAAACTATCGGAGATTTTTCAGCCGCCGAGCAATATGAGGATGCCGCTATGGTCCGCGACGACCTAAAATCGCTTCTGGATGGTGCTTTTGCAAATCTTTGGACGAAATCGGTGCGCCGCTCCCCTAAGATCATTGCCGCTCGTAGGAGGCCGCAAGGAGGCTGGGAAATCTTAGGGTTTTCGCACGGAAGCCTGATAGCGAAAGCATTAAGCGCACCCAGGACTTCTCCCCTACCCGTCCTCGACTCGCTAACAAACATGTGGCCTGCAAAGGAAGATGAAGCGAAAACTTCGTTTTCCCGTGAGGAGCTATTGGCAAACTCTAAGTGGATTCTGCGGGAGGGAACCAGAATAATTTCTTGGCAAGGAAAAGACTCCGACCCCGCCTCCTGGGATGTTGACGGGGTCGGAAAATACTTAGGTTTGTACAAAAAACTTAAGCTGGCTACTTCGTAAGTTCAATCCACTTTTCCAAAAGCTCAGCCGGCTTGCCAGATTCCAACGTCTGCCTAGCAATTTGCAGGCCTGCCTTCAATCTATCGACCAGATCACCCTGGCTGACCTGTTCATTCAGACCATAAGCAACGATTCCACCTGCGGCATTCAGTAACACCGCGTCTTGGATCGGACCTTCCTGGCCGTCCATGATCTGATGGAAGACCTTGGCGTTGTGGGCAGGATCGCCGCCGCGTAGGTCTTCTAAACTAGCCTGTTGGAGTCCCAGCTGCGTCGTAGCGTCAACCTCGGAATATTCGACCTTGCCGTCTCGGATATCCCAGATCTGGTTTGGCTCAATTGCGGAAAGCTCATCCAGGCCCCGGTTGATGCCACGGAAGACCAGTCCACGCATTCCCCTGGCTGCAAATACGCCTGCTACAAGCGGGGCATTCTTTTCGCTCGCTACTCCCACCGCGCATGCCTCTGGTGCTGCCGGATTAGTAAGGGGGCCCAGTACGTTGAAAGCCGTTGGAATACCAAGCATCTTTCGGACAGGGGCAGCGAAACGCATGGACGGGTGGAATAGGTTGGCGAAGCAGAACGTAATTCCGATCTTCTTGAATACCTCAGCCACTTGCTTCGGGTTCAGGTTCAGATTGACACCCAGCGCTTCGATCACATCAGCAGCGCCACATGAAGAGGTCGACGCTCGGTTTCCGTGCTTTACCAGCGGTACTCCGGCTGCGGCGATGACCAGGGATGCCATAGTTGAGATATTTACGGTATGTGCCTGGTCGCCACCGGTGCCGACAATGTCTAAAACGTTAGTTGGCACATCGAGTGCCACTGCATGGGATTGCATCGAGTCAGCCAAGCCACGGATTTCCTCTACCGTGGCTCCCTTGGCGGCTAGCGCCGTTAGGAAACCCGCAAGTCGGGCGTCTCCGGCTTCGCCGGTCATTACCTGGTCCATTACCGAGTTTGCTTGTTCGTAAGTTAGGTCCTTACCGGCGACCGTTGTTGCCAGAATCTCTGGCCACTTCAATTCGTTCATTGTTTCTGTCTTAGTACTTCTGCTACTGCTTCTTGCATCTGTTTTGGATCAATAGGTAGGGGCACGCATGCCGCAGCTTTGGAAAAGTTAGCTAACCACTGGTCCTGGGGACGGGCGATTGTAAAAATAAACGCCGGGATGTGGTCTTCGTCAATCGTGTCTGCAATTGTCTTTGCCAGCACCAATCCAGAGGTTTTGGCTGTTTCACCGTCTAGTACGGCTACGGGGAATACTTTTTCTTCTACAGCCTCAAGAGCGGCTACGGGGGTAGCTACCTCATGCCAACGTACCGGGGGAAGGCCTTTGCCTGGCCTGTGTCCAACTGCCGTAATGATGGTTTCACGGGTTTCTTTGTCATCAGAGTAAACCAGCAGCTCCACCGGATTCTGTTCGCTAGCCATTTTCTTCCTCTCGCATACGACTGTGACGGACTGTGCCCGTAAAGAACATCTTAGTAGGAAACTTGCTGACCCTGCTTAACTGTCTAATGTTTAGTGACTGTGCGAGAAAAATATCCTGTTCACAGATAAGGTTGAATGTACCGGGCCTTTTGGCCCACCGGTTCATTCCGGAACTTCACAACGAATAGGAGGCAAGAATGGCCGAATACACTCTGCCCGATCTTCCCTATGACTATGCAGCCCTAGAGCCGCATATCTCTGGCAAGATCATGGAACTACACCACCACAAGCACCACGCCACTTATGTGAAGGGTGCTAATACCGCGCTAGAGAAGCTGGCTGACGCTCGCGACAAGGAAGATTTGGCCGCGATCAATCAGTTCGAAAAGGACCTGGCGTTCAATCTTGGCGGACACACCAACCACTCCATCTTCTGGACTAATCTCTCTCCGGATGGTGGGGATAAGCCCGAGGGCGAGCTAGCTGCTGCCATCGACGAGTTCTTTGGTTCGTTCGAAAAATTCAAGGCACAGTTCACTGCCGCAGCCACTGGCATCCAGGGCTCCGGATGGGCAATCCTGGCGTGGGACACCATCGGCCAGCGCCTAGTCACCTTCCAGCTATACGATCAGCAGGGCAACGTTCCCGTTGCAACCGTTCCACTATTGATGCTGGACATGTGGGAGCACGCCTTCTACCTTGACTACCAGAATGTCAAGGGAGACTACGTGAAGGCCTTCTGGAATATCGTCAACTGGCAGAACGTGGCACAGCGCTTCGAATCGGCTAAGACGAAATTTGATTGCCTGGTCAACCTGTAAGGTGTAGACCTACCGCATAAAGTTTTGGGAGGCACTTAGTGCCTCCCAAAACTTTATCTATCTAGCGACGTCACTTTGTAGCCAATTTACCAGTTAGGTCCAGGATCACGACGCGCGCATCCTGGGTAGCTCCCCCGGCTCCTTTGGCAGCAGGCATTTGCACTAGAACCCTTGAGCCAATTTTCTGGCCTAGGAATAGCTTCATCATGTTCGGATTGGTACCGATCGACTGCTGAGTATTTTGGATACCCCCCATTTCCCATGAGGATTGTGGGGAATCCTTGGGGCCATCCTTGCCAACAAGTTGGGCAGTGATGTGGTAGCCGACAATATCGTCAGCCTGGATCGGTTCTCCCTTGCCCTCATTCAGAACCGTGACCTGGAATTCAGTGGGTGCCTTAAACTCTTTGCTGATCTTGAGTTCCGGCTTTGTTCCTGGTTTGCCAGCTACAGACAGTCCCTTCCCCAGTTCCGGGTTTAAAGGCTTGGCACTAGCTAGTGCTGAAGTGTCAGTCATATTCGCCGAGTCTTTGATGTCTACGACAAATACCAGTGTAGATCCGGCAGGAATTGGACCATTTTCTTTGTCGCCATACCCTTTATCAGGCGGGATCACCAGCTGTACGCGGTCCCCCACGTGTTTTCCTGCTAGTCCTTCTTTCCACCCGGGTATCACCTGGTCCAGCCCAAAGGATGCAGGCCCTCTGTTGTTCTCCCAAGTAGAATCGAAGACCTTGCCGTTCCACAGCTGGCCGGTGTAAGAGGCAAGCACTGTATCTTTCTTGCCCACCTCATGCCCATCGCCCTTATGCAGTACACGGGTCTTCAACTCTTTAGGAGGCTGCCCTGTTCCCTTAGCAATTGACGGTTTCTGGCCAGCTTTCCCGGTGACAGCCGGAAAGCCCTTTTCAGCTTGAGAGCCGTCACCGGAAGAACAGGAGGTAAGGACTATAGCAATGATCGAAAAAACGGCGAGGATCGCCAGTAGCCGGTTGATTCCGGCAACGGTTCTGCTGCGCATATTTCCTAGTCTTTGTTGAGTTAGTGGAAGGACTGCCCGCACGCGCAGGAATTTGCCGCGTTCGGGTTGTCGATGGTAAACCCTTGGCGTTCGATAGTGTCTGCGAAGTCGATAGTGGCTCCAGCCAAATATGGAACCGACATCTTGTCCACGACTACCTCAACGCCGTCGAAGTTCCTGACTGCGTCTCCGTCGAGGAGACGCTCATCGAAAAATAGCTGGTAGATCAGCCCTGAACAGCCGCCCGGCTGAACGGCGACGCGAAGACGGAGGTCATCGCGGCCTTCCTGTTCTAGTAGAGAACGGACCTTCTGGGCAGCAGCCTCAGTTAGAGTTACCTCATGAGTGGGAGCCTCAGTTGCGCTCTGAGTCATACTTTCCTCCACGTTAGACATGTGCGGATGCACTCTTACCCCAATACCCTATGGCTTTTAGCCCAAAGTGTCGCTATGGATGTGACCAGGTACGCGCTAAGCGTAGGCCAACCTCACTAGCACTGAGCTCAGGGTGGCTAAAGATTGCATTTATTCCAAAGTGGGCGACCTCTGGCCTAGACAAAGAACATTTCTGCGGGACCATTACAGTTGGGATAGCTGCCTCTTGGCCGGCTTGCCCCACGTAGGCACTAAGTGAGGAAGCCAATACTTGTGAATGAATTTCGTCCTCGAATACTACTGCCAGGTCGCAACCATTTAGGACCGTGGGAATATCCTGCAGATTTGCGAGCCAAGAGGTGGCTCGCGCTAGCTTAGCTCCCATCAGGCGAAGCACCTCAGCGGCTCCTGCCCCGCTTCCCGATCCTTCTGCTGTGCCAACCGCCGAGATCAGGACGGCCTGTTGCAAGCTATGTTCCTCCAGTGAGCGAAGGAAGGCTGCGCCCTCCTTTACTCGCTTTTGCAGGCGGAGTGCCTCGGAGCGGTGCTCCCCGCGGAAATCACTTGCGGTACCGGACAGGCCCAGCAGTGGCCTACCATCCTCAGTAAGTACGGTTACAGGTACCGGGAGTCGTTCATACCCCGCTTTAGCGAGCTCTTCAAAAGCAGCTCTCCCTAGATCAACAGCGCACGCCGGACCCAAAGCCACGTATAGCTGCTCCGGAGTTAACTCCAGAGCGTGAACTAACGCAAGGCCTATCCCCTTCGAACCCGGACCAGACCGAAAAGCCTCCTCGTGACCGGCAGAACGAGGATTAGCTACACCGGCGCAGTCAATGTAGATCTTTCTTCCGCTTCGCAGACTCGGTACGGAGACGAGGTTACCCATACAGTCCTCGACAGCAAATGCTGGGCCTTCTTCCCATCCCAGTGCCTGCAGTCCCAAAGCAATCTGTGTCCCTCTTGGTCCCCCGACGAAAGGGACTACCTCGTCGCCAGGGGCAGCCTGCTTCCACCCAAAGACGGCGTCCGCGCAAACTTTACGCGGATCGCCGCCTTCGATGTTAGAAGAAAATACTGCTACTTTCACTTGGCTGTTTTTACAAGCAACAGTGCCTCGGCCAAGACAGCATTGTGCAGATCACCCAGGTGGACGGACTCGTCCTCGGAGTGAGCGTGGGATTCAGGATCCTCAACACCGGTTACCAGCACGTCAGCTTCCGGGAAAACAGAAGCAAAATCGGCGATAAACGGAATGGAACCACCCTGGCCGATGTTCACGGACTCAGTCTGCCAAGCTTCATCCAAAGCCCAGTGTAAGTCCTTAATTGCCTGCGAATCCGCAGCCTTGTACGACGGCCCCATCTCGTTGTTAGTAATTTCGATGTGCGCACCAAAAGGTACATGTTCACGCAGGTGCTTTTCGAGCGCCTCATTTGCGGTCTTTGAATCTACTCCCGGAGCAGTTCTCATAGAGATCCGGAAGGTCGTCGTGGGAGCCAAAGTATTGGAGGCAGTTTCTAGAGGGCGTACATCCCACCCGATAATGGAAATTGCAGGCTTCGTCCACAAACGGGCAGCCAGATCTCCTGTTCCAGCAAGTTCAACACCGTCCAGAAGACCGGCGTCAGCACGGAAATCCTCTTCTTCATATGTAACGTCAGCCTTGTCCGAACCGCCAAGACCCTGAACGGCTACATCACCATTCTCATCGAACAACGACGCAATCAGTATCGAAGCCACCGTAACAGCATCTAACAGTGGTCCACCGAACTGACCGGAGTGCGACGCATGCTTTGCAACCGAAATAGTTACATCCGACTGAACTACCCCACGCAGAGTCGAGGTCACCGCCGGCGTGCCCACCTTCCAGTTACCAGAATCGGCGACAATGATCCGGTCCGCCGCTAGCCTATCCTTGTACTTCTCGAGGAAATTGCGGAACGATCCGGAACCTACCTCTTCTTCGCCCTCCACATACACGGTCACGTTCACAGGCAGATCCCCGCCTAGTGTGCGAAGAGCGCCAAGATGAGCGATGATGCCAGCGCCGTCATCAGCCGAACCGCGTCCGTATAGGCGGTCCCCCTTCTGAACCGCCTGGAATGGATCTGTAGACCACCTATCGATCTCGCCTACCGGCTGCACGTCGTGATGAGCGTACAGCAGCACAGTCGGGGCCTCAGAATCAACCTGCTTGTGCGCCAGCACTGCTGGTCTGCCCTGGGTGCCGTCATCGTAATTTGCGTAGCAGATCTCGGCATCCAGTCCCGCAGCCTCAAGCTGTTCCTTCACGAATGTGGCGCTCCGTAAAATCTGATCCTGATTCTCCAGGTCAGAGCTCACCGAAGGGATGGAAATAATGGTTTTAAGTGTCTCCACGAGCTCCGGGAAAAGCTTGTCAACGCGGGCTCGTGCTTCAGATGTTTCGATCATAGAACAAGCTTAGCGCGAGAATGCTTTTTGGTTCTAAGGCGTCCTCCTATAGTCTTCACTATGTGAGTGAGCCAATTAATAACAACGACCAGGAGCACGGTTCCACAAAGAATCGAGAAGCTCGGCAAAAGAGTAAGCCGACCCCTAAGCGGCGCGACGCACAAAAGCGAAATGAGCGCCCTCTGGTGGTGGGTAACAGGAAGCTAACTAAAGAGGAAAAGGCAGAGCGCAAGAAAAAGCGTAACGAAGTCCTAAATAAGCAGCGGTTGGCCATGGACGGAAAGGCACCCGAGCGCTACCTTCCCGAGCGAGACCAGGGTCCCCTGCGAAAGGCGACCCGCGACATGATCGATACCCGGTGGACACTATCTGAGTTCCTAGTGCCGATCATGTTCGTTGCATTTATTGCCACCTTCTTCCTGCCCCGGGGCGGGAAGCTGGCTTTCATTCCACTGGGAATTATTTACGCTATCTTCTTCAGCGCCATGCTCGAAATGTTCATAACCAACAGGCAGATCAAATCGAAATTGGCAGAGTTGTTCCCGGGCAGGCCGATTCCAGCGGGACAGGGCATGTATGTTGCGTCAAGGATGATGCAACTGCGCCCTTGGCGCCAACCGAAACCCGGTATAAAACGCGGCGAATCAATTCGCTAGAAAAATCCCCGGCTTAGGCCGGGGCTTTTCTTCATCTACTGGCCAAGCGCTCTATTGATGCGCCCTGGCCAGGCAGGACCGCCATAGATTAGAGCGGTGAAGCCTTCCAGAAAATCCGCACCAGCGGCAAGCATCTGCTCGGCATCGGCAACTGACGATATACCGCCGCAACCAATAATGGTGAACTCAGTCCCCAATCCTTCTCGGAGACGAGCTACAACTTCCAGTGCTCGCTGCCTCACTAGAGGACCCGACAGGCCCCCCTCGCCCAAATCATGGTTGATAGTGGTGTTTGTAGCCACTACCCCGGCAAGCGATTGTTCCCGCACCAGTTGCGCGACCGCATCTACATCCTCGTCAACCAAATCGGGAGCTATCTTCACAAAAATCGGAATATCTCTAGGATCAGTTTGCTTTGCCCCTTCTCGGGTTGCAGCAAGGATTGGCCCAAGTGATTCCACTGCCTGCAACGACCGTAGCCCTGGAGTGTTAGGAGAGGACACGTTTACCACCAAAAAATCTGCATAAGGGGCCAGTTTGGAAGCACAGTAACGATAGTCCTCTGGTGCCTGCTCTAACGGAGTCCACTTGTTCTTGCCAATATTGGCTCCGACCACACAGGCTCTGCCCTCGGGGGTGGAGCGCAATTTAGCCAGGCGTTTTGCTGCAGCCACAGCCCCTTGATTATTGAACCCCATCCTATTTCTGATGGCCCTAGACTCTAGCACTCGCCAGAGCCTAGGCGCATCATTTCCAGGCTGCGGTTTCGGAGTAATTGTTCCAATTTCAACGAATCCGAACCCTACCGCACACATGCCCAACACCGCTTCGGCATCTTTGTCCATGCCCGCAGCAAGTCCCAGAACTCCGGGAATCGGCCTAGGCAAAAAGCTCTTGGAAGCTGCTTTTCGCCCTCTGCCGAAAACTGACAGAAGCGCTCGGGTTGGACCGAATGTGCCAGCGTATTTCAGGGCAGTTATGGTCAGATCGTGGATTTTCTCGGGATTTGTCCGCTTCAGGACAGTGTCATATAGGAGTTCGTATAGCACCCCTATAGCTTATTAGGCTAGTCCCACCAAAGCCACCACCCACCCAACCCATTATGTCCACATACTGGCGCTATCTCGTCTGGCGGAGATACCTCCTCGTCACCAAAAAGCTCCTCCTTCAGCCATTCCCAAGGTGAGACGTGGGGTTTTACGGGTGGATCCGAGGGACTAAGATTCCACGTTAATGCCTCAATTGTTACCCGCTCATCGGGTCGTTCCGGACCTATCATGTACCCGTCTAGACGGACCTGGTCAGGATGGGCGCCAGCGGCAGTAACCATCTGTAGGAAGGTTGGCGAAAAGTTCTGACGATCCGCAAATTGGCTCTTGGGCACTGCTAACGCTAGCTCAAACGCTGTGTCAGCCTCCATGTCAAAAAACGGTAAGTAGTCGTCGGAACCAACACAGAAGGGACGCACCCTAGCTCCAGAAAGGATCAGCTCTTTTACTCTTCCCTGTGTCCACCCGCGTTCTCCGTAGAGTCGCGATTCCTCATTAATGATTGGTGAAGTCATTGTTGCCTTTCCGGTGAGCGCCTCTTCAGGCTGCCATTTCAGTTCCACCGGTACCAGTCGAATATGCCACGCCTGTGGAGTACGGGAATAGGAGTATTTGTGGATAAGTGGCACACTTGTAGCGTGCTAATTCCGGTTGACAACATAGAAGACCCGCGGCTGAACGACTATACGAACATGACGGACGTGGCGTTGCGCAGAAAGATCGAACCCGAACGTGGCCTCTTCATGGCCGAGTCGAAAAACGTTATTGAACGAGCAGTTGAAACCGGGCACAAGCCGCGTTCATTCCTAATGGCCCGAAAATGGCTGGAGTCGATGGCACCCGTAATTACAGCCGCAACCGGTGCTGCAGATGGCGGAGATATACCAGTTTTCTTAGCTGATGAAGATACCTCTAGGAGGCTGACTGGATTCCGCCTACACCGAGGTGCACTCGCGGCTATGCAGAGGCCTAAGCTCCAGTCTTTGACACAGACATTGCGCTGTGCCCACCGCGTCGCGATTCTCGAAAACCTCGTAGACCACACAAATGTCGGTGCCGCGTTCCGATCCGCTGCGGCACTTAACGTGGACGCCATCTTGGTGACTCCCTCCTGCGCAGATCCCTACTACCGCAGGAGCGTTCGAGTCTCAATGGGAACCGTTTTCCAGGTTCCTTGGACCAGGTGGGCATCGTTTCCAGATGTATCTGAGCTCAAGAAACTAGGCTTTCATCTGATCGCTATGGCGTTGAGTGATAATGCCGTGTCTCTAGATACCTTAGAAAACAGTGAGCTCGTCAGAAATCCCACTTCAAGACTAGCGATCATGCTGGGAACAGAGGGCACCGGGCTGACGCAAAAGGCTATAGATGCCGCGGACACAGTCTGCAAAATACCTATGGGTCATGATGTAGACTCGCTCAATGTCGCAGCGGCCGCCGCGGTCAGCATGTGGGCGCTGCGTCGCAGGTTGTAATAAAACGGTCAATCCAACGACAGGTATCCTCAGGACCAGTCACACTTACGCATTTAATACCCGTGGAAATCACCGGGTAATCATTTCCGCCTTCATCAAGCCGGTCCCCTACGAAAACCATCTCCTCTTTAGGAATACCCGTATGCTCAATGAGCTTATTCATTCCGTATGCTTTGTCGACTCCTTTTAGCGTGATGTCAACGCTGGTGGATCCTCCCGAACGAACTTCTAACTCACTAAGTATCGGGGCCAAAGCTGCTGCTAATTTTGCCTTCTTCTCTCCAGTCGGGTCCCACGCCCGCTTTTCTGCAATTGGCGCATTCTGCCCAAGAGCGGAGAAAGTGATCTGGGAACCTCTATCTTCAATTCGAGGCCCCCAGGTGCGGCCCTCCCACAGGCCGAGTCTCTTGGCATTGTCCTCAATGGAAGCAACAGCTTTATCCCTGGCGTCCTCCGAAAGATCAAAAGCATAAATGAGCTCCCATTCACCGTTGTAGCGGTAGTAGCGGGTCCCACACGTAGGCAATAGATGCAACTTCCTAAGGTCGCATCCCGAACCCAGGTTAGAGATCAACTGGCTATCAAATTGTTCAAAACGACCGCCAGAAATGACCGCAACCTCTACACGCTCTAATAGTCGCTCTAATACCTCAGCCATCTTGGGGGACAAAGGTGACTTGGAAGGAGCCAAAGTATCATCCAGATCGAATGCAACTAGGCGCATGTATCCTACTTTCTGATTGCCAGTGCGCCTTCTGAGCGCGGGAGCATTTGTTGGAAGTAAAGCCACCCTCGAAATTACCACGGCTAGCTCAATGCTTCTAACGTTTCGCCTTTCACTCAACTAACCACACTTTTAAAGGAGCGTGGCGCCCCACCTAAGTGGAGCGCCACACCAGATTAGTTGAAGTTCTACTTCTTGCTGGTACGACGAAGAGCTAACGTCGATCCCAAAGCGAGAAGTCCAACCGAAAGAATTCCCAACGCGTCACCGGCTACACCCGTAGCGCTCAACGACTGACGAGTCTTATGGACAACCTGCGTACGGTTTTCTACCTTGTCTTTCCTGGAGGCACCTTCTTTGTCTTTCCTGGAGGCACCTTCTTTGGCGGTGTCTTCCTTCCCGCCCTTGCCAGGCACGGCAGGTTCCGCTGGCGTGGCAGGTTTAGTTGGTTCAGCCTTGGGGGAGGGAACCTCTACCGAGAAGGTAACTTCACCCGAGGCGTCGTCATTTGCCCTCTCATCGTTATTTCTACCGTTGGCGGTGATCTTCAAAGAAGCATCTTTGGCGAAATCCTTCGCTTGATACTGATCGGATTCAACCCAGTAATCGCCATCAAACGCACCGTCAGCGCTCTTAGAGAATGCGAACTTGGTCCCGGAAACAGAAGCGTTTATCTCGGTAGCTGGGCCGGTCACATGTACACGAATCTTGAAGTCCTTATCGATCTTGGCACCGGCAAGTGGAGCCCAATGGGTCCCGTCTGTGGAGTACTCAACCTCATTGATAGTTGGGGCCGGCTGGTCGTCCAGTACAGCAGACAGTGCGCTAATAAACCCGTTGCCACGGTATTCCTTCTCTGCAGGAGTCTGTCCCACTTCAGAGAGCGTGACGGCTCCTCTATTTCGAGCAGACACACGCGCGAGTTCTTCTGCAGGAGTCTCTAGACGGTTGTAGGCCTTCTTAGCGTGCTTCTTCAAGAGCCCTGCCGCCTCGTCGGCAGTTAGGGTTGGGTTCACTGCCCGCAATAGAGCAGCTACACCTGCCGTATGTGGCGAAGCCATCGAGGTTCCGGAGAAGGTATCGTATTCTTTCCCACCGGAGGCCGCCTTAGAAACCGTGGAGTAAATGTCTACGCCGGGGGCAGCCACATCAACATTTGTCGCACCATAGTTCGAGAAATAAGCCCTGCGTAGCTTGGCGGTTTTCGGATCAACCTTCGACAGATCTGCCTTCCGCTTGCCCGGTTCAGGCTCCAAACCAACTGCCGAAACGGTGACGACTCCGGGCAACATGGCCGGGATATCCAAACCGCCTTCAACATTTCGATTCTCAATGATGTTCTCGTCACCATTATCGTTTGGCGAGCCGTTATCGACTTTCACATTGTCTAGATCTGCATTGGAGTTACCCGCAGCAGCAATATTTAGTACTCCCTGTGTCTGCGAGAACTTCACCGCCCTAGTTACCGCTTCAAGGCCTGCCGCCTGATTTCCTTCGGAAGGAACCCAGTATTCCCACGGGTCAACGTAGTAGGAGTTATTTGTTACGTCGAATCCCTGATGGCCGGCCCACATAAAGCCACACGAGGCATATTCGGGATAGATAGAGCCATCGCGGTTCACGACCTTGACCGCAGCTAGACGAGCCTTAGGTGCTACGCCCTCGACCCCTACTCCGTTTGTCGCTGCCCCAATGGTGCCAGCAACGTGGGTACCGTGGTCTGATCCGGGAGTATCATCAGGCTGCCATGCCTCGTAACTGGTATCGGCGACACCATTCGTGCTGCAACCGACGGACTTAGAGGCATCGATCTGATCCTTCAGGTCCTTGTGGCCGCCTTCAATGCCCGAGTCGATGACCCCGACTGTAACAGGGGCTAGTTTTACATCTACCTTCGCAGCTTCATCCGCGCCAGTCGCCGCTATACCCCACGCTTTAGGAGTATCCGGATCAGACTGAAAATTTCGTTCTGCAACGAATTGGCTTTCCGACTCGGCTGCGTAGGAAGCCGCTCGATCACCAGTTGCGCCATTTGGCTTCGGAACCACTACCTCCTTGCCAGAAACCTCCTTCGTTCGAGTAGGTCCTACGGAGTGCAGGCCTATTCCGGCAGCAGTAAGCTCTTTCGCATACTTCGCTGCAAAATCCTTTGCCGATGCCTGCACAAAGAAAGTATTGATTTCTGGATACTGAGCCAGAACCTTACCTAGCCCATTTGCTCGGTTAACTGCTTCATCTAGTTGTGCGCGTGACGCATCGCGGTTCAGGTTGACCGCATAATTCATAACCCTGTCGGTTTTCTGATCAGCAGCAATAACAGGCTGGTCCGCAGCAAAAGTCGGAGTCGCCGCCCCGATTCCAAGAAGGGACACCGACATAACCGCCATAGTACCGGTCATCATCCGGAGTGCCCTGTGGGAGCTCATTCTGCTCATGTGTGGTCCAATCAAATAGGGGACAAAAAATCGGAATACATCCGCACAAAAAGTAACGATATTTACATGCCGTTTACTTTTCCATTAGTTTACACATACCCATAGCAGGCAAATCCCTTAATGCGCCCTACATTCGGGTAAACCATTCATATGATTACCCAAAATCTTTGCCGCATCCATCGTAGAGAATTCGCATATTTGCACCACTTTCCCTCCATCGGAAGTAAACATGCGCCCTAGAATCCAGTAGCCTATTTCTGATTAGAAAATCATTCTTGTATATCTCAAGGTTTGGAATACATACAAAAAGGCCCCGGACCGTAAGTCCGGGGCCTTCTATCTAAGACTAGTTGTTAGTCAGCTTCTCGCGGAGCGCAGCAAGCGCCTCGTCGGAAGCTAGAGTACCGCCGTTGTCCGCCGGCGCTGCGTCATCAGCGCTGGAGGAATAAGAAGCGGTTTCCTCGATCGGAGCCTCAGCGGCAGCTTCGCGATCGGCTTCGAGAGCCTTAGCGACCTGAGCCTTGTGAGCCTCCCAGCGGGACTGTGCCGCGGCGTACTCATTCTCCCAGGCTTCGCGCTGAGCCTCGTAGCCCTCAAGCCACTCGTTAGTCTCAGGATCGAAGCCCTCGGGGTACTTGTAGTTACCCTCTTCGTCGTATTCGGCAGCCATACCGTACAGCGACGGATCGAAATCTTCAGAGTTCGGATCCACACCCTCGTTGGCCTGCTTCAGCGACAGCGAGATGCGACGACGGTCTAGATCAATGTCAATTACCTTGACGAAGATCTCCTCGCCAACCTTGACGACCTGATCGGGTAGGTCAACATGGCGCACCGCCAGCTCGGAAATGTGCACAAGACCCTCGATGCCATCTTCGACGCGGACAAACGCACCGAAGGGAACAAGCTTGGTGACCTTGCCCGGAACGACCTGGCCAATGGCGTGGGTGCGGGCAAATGCCTGCCACGGATCTTCCTGAGTAGCCTTCAGGGACAGGGACACGCGTTCGCGATCCATGTCGACATCCAGCACCTCGACGGTTACAGGCTGGCCAACCTCGACGACCTCGGACGGGTGATCGATGTGCTTCCAAGACAGCTCCGACACGTGGACCAGGCCGTCTACGCCGCCCAGATCGACGAACGCACCGAAGTTGACGATAGAGGAGACGACGCCGTTGCGAATCTGGCCCTTCTGCAAAGTCTGCAGGAAGGAAGAGCGAACCTCAGACTGGGTCTGCTCAAGCCATGCGCGGCGAGACAGGACGACATTGTTGCGGTTCTTGTCTAGTTCAATGATCTTAGCCTCGATCTCGCGACCTACGTAAGGCTGCAGGTCACGCACACGACGCATCTCTACCAAAGAGGCCGGGAGGAAGCCGCGCAGACCGATGTCTACAATCAGGCCGCCCTTGACAACCTCGATGACAGTACCAGTGACGACGCCATCTTCCTGCTTGATCTTCTCGATGGAGCCCCAAGCGCGCTCGTACTGGGCGCGCTTCTTGGATAGAAGCAGGCGGCCTTCCTTGTCTTCCTTCTGAAGAACAAGGGCCTCAATCTGGTCCCCTACTGCAACAACGTCATCGGGATCAACGTCATGCTTGATTGATAGTTCGCGCGTAAGAATTACGCCTTCAGTCTTGTAACCGATATCGAGGAGAACCTCGTCTCGGTCGACCTTTACAACAGTGCCTTCGACGATGTCGCCATCGTTGAAGTACTTGATCGTCTCGTCGATTGCGGCGAGTAGGTCTTCTTCAGACCCGATGTCGTTTACCGCGACCTGCTCGATCTGCGGCTTGCTAGGGGTAGTCATATGGTTTATAGACTCCGAAATGGACAGATTGACAATATGGACATGGTGCTAAAACACACCGCTGTTCAGATTAGCATGAATGCCCGCCATTTCGTCAATTGAAGCCGTTAGTGAGCTGCATCTCGCCAGGTTGGCCCTCTCCCTTCCGAGACTTCAAGAGCAACGTCAAGCTTGATAGGTTCAGCCATCGCCTGCCTGATCAATTCCGCTACCTTCTCTCCTTCACCAGGGAAAACTTCTACCACTAGTTCGTCATGTACCTGTAGCAGTACCCTCGAGCGAAGAGATTGCTGTTCCAAGGCTTCATGTACCTTTAACATGGCCAGCTTGATAATGTCTGCTGCCGATCCCTGAATGGGAGCGTTTAAGGCCGCCCGCTCTGCCATTTCCCGCCGCTGCCTGTTACTCGAAGTTAAATCCGGCAGATACCGGCGGCGACCAAGAATGGTTTGCGTGTACCCATCCTTGCGGGCAGCACGAACCAACGACTCTAGGTATTCGTGTATGCCACCAAAACGTTCGAAATACCTATCCCTTAGTGCGGACGCCGCGGGCACGTCGATTCCCAATTGTCTGGATAGGCCATATGCAGATAGTCCGTACGCGAGACCATAGGAAGTTGCCTTAACTTGGGAGCGCTGGGCCGGAGTTACGTCCTCAGCAGCAGTTCCGAAAACCATCGCCGCCATGGTGCGGTGGATATCCTCGCCCTCCGCAAAAGCTTCCAACAGTGCCGCATCACCTGACATATGCGCCATTAGTCGCATCTCAATCTGCGAGTAATCCGCAGTCAAGAGTGACTCATATCCGGTTCCCGGAATAAACGCGCCTCTGATAGCCATCCCCATAGGCGTACGGGCAGGAACATTCTGCAAGTTAGGCTCTGTCGACGACAGGCGACCGGTAGCAGCGACTGTTTGCTGGAACGTCGTGTGAATGCGCCCATCTTCCTGGACCGCTTTCCGCAGCCCCTCCACGGTCTGACGAAGCTTTATGCGATCGCGATGCGCAAGAAGCGCCTCTAAGAATGGGTGATGAGTCTTCGCAAATAGTTCTGCCAAAGCTTCTGCGTTAGTGGTGTAGCCCGTCTTTGTCTTACGAGTCTTAGGCATGTCTAATTCGTCGAATAAGACAACCTGCAATTGCTTAGGACTGGAAAGATTAACTTTATGACCAATCGCCGCGAAGGCATCTTCCGCCAACTGGTCTACCTCAGCACTAAGCGAATCGTATTGAGTTGCGAGCTCATCAAGATCCATCGCGATGCCGACATCTTCCATCTGCCCCAACAGGCGCTGAATCGGCAACTCCAGATTGTTCATCAGATCAACAGCATCTCGGGAACGCAACTGATCGTTTAGGGGCGCGTAGAGGTCGCCGATTGTCCGTGCTTCCTCGGCTAGGGCATCGTCGATTTCGCCAGGAATCTGAAGCAGTCCCTCCTGCCTTGGAGCAGCTTCTATTTCACGCTTCAGGTACAAACTAGCTAGAAGCGCGGTCTCATATGAACGAGCGTCCGGCTTGCAAAGATACGCCGCAAGCTGCACATCCGAGCTGAGGGGACCAAGCTTGATGCCACTCCCCTTCAGCGCGTGTGCCAGCCCCTTACCATCAGAGGCAACGAGAGGCTCAGTCGGGTGTTTGAACCAATCCCTCAGAACGGCAAATTCAGCCTCTGATAGATCAGCAATATCGACCTGGACAGCCTTCTCTCCTTGGCAGAGCGCAAGCTTATCTACCTCGCCTCTACCGGGTTGACGAGTTCCCGTCACGGCGATGCCAACAGGAATGCCAGGGGACAAATTTGTAAGCCACTTCTTAATCCCCCCTTGCAAGTCAGAAGAAAGGACTATCTCCAATTCACTAAGCGGCTTCGCCTCTTCAACCTCAGCGCCCTCGCCTATTGCATCAAGGACTTTCAAGCGCAATCTGTTGAACTCTAGCGTGTCGAAAAGACGAGTAATCTCTTTCGCATCGGCGGGCGCCATTTTCAGATCTGAAATACCTACCCCAAGATCCAGATCATCAACGAGCCGGTTCAGCTGCCTATTTCGCCTGACATCGGCAACGTGCTCACGCAACGCTTGCCCACGTTTCCCTCCAATCTTGTCAGCATTTTCCAAAACGCCCTCAAGACCGTCATATTTATTGATCCACCCCGCAGCCGTCTTCGGACCTACCCCAGGTACTCCTGGAAGATGGTCTGCACTTTCGCCCACCAACGCGGCAAGGTGTGGGTAGCGCTCAGGCGGTAGCCCGTATTTTTCCTCCACAGCTGCGGGAGTCATTCGCCTAAGATCCGACATCGATTTGCCCGGATAGAGCACAGTTACCTGATCAGTGATCAGCTGGAAGGCATCTCTATCTCCTGAAGAGATAAGTACCTCTAGTCCGTCTTCGCGCCCCATCCGCGCGAATGTCGCAATTATGTCGTCAGCCTCGTAGTCTTCCTTCTCAAACCAACGGATCCCAATTGCCTCTAGGACCTCTTTTATCAGGGGAATCTGATTCTTGAACTCAGCCGGCGTCTCAGCTCTGCCGGCCTTGTAATCCTCATAAACCCGCGTCCGGAACGACCTCCTGGATACGTCAAAAGCTACGGCGACGTAATCGGGCTGCTCCTCCTGCAGCATTCTCACTAGCATCGAAGTAAAACCGTAAATCGCGTTAGTGTACTGGCCCGTCGCAGTTTGGAAATTCTCTGCGGGGAGGGCGAAAAAGGCGCGAAAGGCCACCGAATGACCATCTAGAAGAAGTAGGCGTTGCTTGCTCACATATGAAAGCCTATTAGCTATGAACGAATTAGACGAACCCAACTGGGACGGAACGCTCATGGAGCGGATGGGAATAAAACCTGTTAGCTACTCCGCCGAGCGCGCCGAAGTAGAGATGGATATAGCCGGAAACACACAGCCGATGGGGATCTTGCATGGTGGAGCTAATGCAGTCCTAGTCGAAACCGCCGCCTCTTTGGCAGCTGCCTATGCCGCTCCCAAGGGAATGGCAGCGGTCGGCTCAGAGCTATCGGTATCGCATCTTCGCCCCGCAACCACAAATAAGGTGAAAGCGGTAGCGAGCGCTCTTCGCATTGGCAAAAGCCAGGCAGTCTATGCCGTAAAGATCTATGACGAAGATGACCGACTGACAGCCTGCGGGCGTATGACCGGACATTTTATCCCGATAGATGAAAGGTGAGAGGCTAAGCGGCGGAGGCTGCACGCATATTCAGCCCGCTTAGCCCCAAGCTCCTTCTCATCCACTCAGCACTAGGTAGGTGCGGGCGCTACCCGCCTATACCGATTGTTTCGCTACAGCCTTCGAATTACGCCACTTATTCCGCGAATAACTGCACTTTGGGCCGATTTCTGAAACAACCATCGCTATGATCATCAGCGCTCCTCCCAGAGCAAGACGGAAGGTGAACTTTTCACCCCCGAAAGCTATGGCGAATGCAGCCGCAAAGAACGGTTCCGTAGTCAGAATCAAGGCTGTAGCCGTGGCGCTGATATGTGACTGCGCCCAGGTTTGAGTGACGATAGCCAGTAGCGCAGCAAAAATGACCATATACAGCATTTGGCACCATTGCTTGCCTCCGCTGGGAAGCACAATGCCACCGCCAGAGGCGCAAATTGTGCAGAAGATGCCGAGGGTTATTAGCTGTATCGTGCCCAGCTCAACCTGGTTCCCCTTGGGGGCCCAGTACCCCATCAAAGCAATGTGCAACGCGTAGAACAGAGCTCCAATAAAGGTGATCCCTTCCCCTGTACCGGCGGACAGACCTTGCAAGCTAAGCACTCCCAAAGCGACGGTTGCAAGAAAGACGGCCAGCCAGGTAATCGGTGGTATGCGGGTGCGGAAGAGTGCGAAAAGAACCACGGGCGTTAGCACTACGTAAGTTGCAGAGATAAAGCCCGATACAGAGGCATGGGTATAGCCCAACCCGATAGTCTGACAAACCTGTGCTAGGCCGTAAAACAAGCCGAGAATCATTCCCCTTCGCCAAACTCGCCAGTTCACCCTTAGGAGCGGGCCGATTCTAAAAATCGCTATTATGGCTCCTGCCAGGAAAAATCGCACACCTAGGAAATCTAACGGCGGAATAATACTTACTAGGTCCTTAATGATGAAGAAAGTAGATCCCCACACCGCTGATACGACAAGCAGTGCAGCTGCTGCCACGAGACTTAGCCTTTTAGATTCTGAATGCATCTTGGCAATTTACCTATCTTCGAAAGCAGTTACTTATGTAGTAAGTGTCGAATATAGAAACTAAGATAAATCGCTGCCTGTCGCCCTCAATATGACGCCACGCCTTCCGAGAAGCTGTGTCATATAGAGAAATTCACCGGTCGTCACAGAAAATAGGTGAGGAGAGATTAATAGGTTGCAAAGATTCGGCAGACACAGTCGGGCTTACCCCGTCCACCTAAGTCCAAATCTTCTTCGCGCGCTCGCGGCCGGCTTCGGTATGCCAGAGGATTCAGCACCCCGCTAACTATCCGCGGGCACCATGGCGATGGCTCACCACCCTAAAGGAGAAAATCAAGACTCGTCAGCTACATTGAATTGACGCGAGCCGTTCTCGAATCCATAACTTCTCCCTCAAGAACGCATCCCACATGCTGAGAACCTACATCGACGTAAAATCAGGAGCTTACTCACAAACCGGACGCGTGTAGGCACATATAGCTAGCAATACGCCGCTAAATCATTGCACCCGAGGAGCCAATTGGTCCTTGTTGGTAGCTCAGGTGGGATTCGAACCCACAACATGCCGATTTTGAGTCGACCGCCTCTGCCAGTTGGGCCACTGAGCCATGGAAGAAAACTTCCTTGGAACATATTAGAGTATAAGGGTGACTGAATCTAAATTGAAATCGGAATCCAGCAAATCCAACGGCCGTAAGGTCTTGGTAGTTGAGGACGAAGCGCTCATCCGACTGGACATTGTCGAAACATTGGTGGACGCCGGCTACGAGGTTGTAGGCGAGGCCGCAGACGGTGAAGAAGCAGTTCAGAAGGCACTTGAGCTAGAGCCTGACCTATGTGTCATGGACGTCAAGATGCCTAAGATGGACGGCATAACAGCTGCAGAGAAGATCATGACAGAACTTAGCTGCGCAGTGGTAATGCTCACAGCTTTTTCTCAGACAGAACTAGTTGAAAGAGCTCGCGACGCTGGAGCTATGGCTTACGTCGTGAAGCCGTTCACGCCAGCCGAGCTATTACCTGCCGTTGAAATCGCCTTCTCTAGACACGCTGAGCTTATCTCCCTAGAAGAAGAGATAGCGGACATGACGGAGCGTTTCGAGACCCGGAAGGCCGTCGACCGCGCCAAGGGCCTACTAATGGACCGCATGGGAATGACAGAGCCAGAATCCTTTAGATGGATCCAAAAGACCTCAATGGACCGTCGCTTGTCGATGCGTGAAGTCGCAGACGCGGTTATTGACCAAGTCGGAGAATAATAAAAATAGGCGTGGGGCAGGCTACATAAGCCCCACGCCTTTTATTCTCTGCGGCTGCCCAACAAAAGCGCTCCCTCCCACCCCCTCTTCCACACCTGCTACATTACAGCGCAATTTTTCATTTTTAACCCCCTAAGCATGTTTTAAGTAATAGTAGACTTAGTACGACCTAGGACTAAATAAGGCAACTGCGCGTACCGTTTTATTCGGCCTGAATATTTCATTCATTTAAGCATTTTATTCTTTGTTGCATTTTTAGTAGTCGCATCTGGAAAATCCCCTTTAGCTGTGGTAATCCTGTAGCTGCTGATTTTCACAAGTGGAATATTTCGGAATTACATAGACTCACTATGGCGATTCCGAGACGTTCTTCTAACCTATCTCAATACAGAAAGACTACCCCATGAAAAATAGTCGCTGTTTGTTAATGTCTACTGCGACGATGGCCTTAATTTCTTTGATGTCATTGACCGGCTGCTCAGTCTCTTCATCACCTTCCTCTTCTTCGGATCAGGGGGCCTCTGCAGCGCAGGCACAGACCGATTCCAGCTCTGATGCCTCTACCCCGTCTGCGCCTTATGACAAAGGCAAGACCAACAAAGAGTCAACTAAGGACGCTCAGAAGACAGATAAGAAGGGCTCTGCCGCAGCTGCTTCCGACTCGTCCTCTTCTAAGAAGAAGAAATCTTGCTGCGATGGGAAGAAGGACAAGAAAGAGGCCGTGAAATCAGCCTCATCCGCTAACAAAACCGGTAAGAAGAAATCCTGCTGCGAAGGCAAGGGCCATGCGTCTGCTGCCGCAAAGAAGGCAGGAGCATCCACAGCCGGAAAGAAGAGGTCTTGCTGCGAAGGCAAGCGCCACGCATCTTCTTCCGGAAAGAATAGCGGTGCGGCCACTTCGGGACGGCACACTGCTTCGACCGCATCCGGTAAGAAGAAATCCTGCTGCGAAGGCAAGAAGGCTCCATCACGTGCAGCAAGCAAGGCGCATGCTGGAGCTAGCAATGGCCGCGTAGGTGGGTCCCCGGTACATCATGCCGCGGCCGCACGGCCCGCACGTCACGGTGGAGCCCCAGCAGCCACCACGCATCATGCTGCGGCTCCGCACCACAGCTCCGCTCAGCCGGGACACTCTGGTCACTCAGTCCCCGCAGCCCATACCGCGAAGCACGCCGGTACGCCTGGCCATCAGACGGCAGCAGAGGCACTGCGCAAGATCGAAGCGCAGATTGCTAAGAATAATAAGACAATCAAGTACATCGAGTCCATCAACATGGTAGATTGCCCCCACCACGGGCCGATCTACCGCAAGGCCAAGGCAGACAACGCCAGGCTCGCTGCCAAGAAAGCCAAGTTGCAAAAGCTGATCAAGG
Source organism: Actinomyces sp. UMB0138 (assembly GCF_002849225.1). GTDB lineage: Bacteria > Bacillota > Negativicutes > Veillonellales > Veillonellaceae > Veillonella > Veillonella parvula_H. The sequence continues at coordinate 584,271 of NZ_PKMC01000001.1, read as the reverse complement.
CAGCAGATGCAAAGCTTGCCGCAGCACACAAGCCTCAGAAGGTTGTAAAAAAGCCTTCTGCAGCCAAGCCCGCACCGGCGGATAAGAAGGAAGAGCCCAAGAAGGCCGAACCGGCTAGGCCCGCCCCGTCTCCTGTCGACGCCCGATCTAAGCTGGATAAGCTAGTCGATACTCGCAATGAGATCAAGAACCAGCTAGACGCAGCTAATGCAGCTCTTGCAGCGTCGCAGCAGAAGCAGGCCGATGCGCAAGCTAAGCTAGACGGTGTGAAGGAACAGATCGCCAAGAATGAAAAGACGATCAAGTACATCGAGTCCATCAACATGGTAGATTGCCCCCACCACGGACCGATCTACCGCAAGGCCAAGGCAGACAACGCCAAACTTGAGGCCGACGCCAAGCAGCTCGAGGCAGAAGTAGCTACCGCTAAGCAGAATGCAGATGCAGCTTCTGCGGATGTTGCAGAGCTTCAGAAGAAGCTTGATAAGGCGAACAGCGACGTTGAGAATGAGCGCGCACTGATTGATATGTACGGGGACTCCTCCTATGGTCACGAGAACGACGGTTCTTGCTGCGGCTAGTAAGTAGTCATCTATATTGAGGGATGCGGGTGCGAAAGCACCTGCATCTCTTGCTTAATAAACGCATTAGTTTGAAGAATATGCCAACAAATGCCAGGTGGACTGGCCTCCATTCGCCTCTACCGACACCGGGGCATTCATTGAGCGCTCCAAAGGACTGACCCTATCTGTTCTGGTCCTAACGTATACAGAAGCGCGTACCCCCAACAATCTAGAAGCTACGGCAGCCTCTAGGCCTCTTAGAAGGTGACCTCGCTCCTTCAACCGCGCCCCCCGACAGCCTTGTGGCCCCCTATAAAACTGTGGATTTGCATAGAAAAAGGACCAACCTATCAGGCTGGTCCTTTTTCTGTATACCGCTAATCCTCAGAGATGGTGTGGACGCGGATGGAATTAGTAGATCCAGGGGTTCCTGGTGGCATGCCAGCAACGATCACAATATCGTCGCCAGGATCTGCCAAATGCGATTCCTTCAGTAGCTGATCGACCTGGCGCACCATATCGTCAGTGTGGCGAACTTCAGGCGTGCGATAGGTCTGCAATCCCCACGACACTGCTAGCTGTGCCCGAGTAGATTCGAGAGGCGTGAAGGCTAGCATAGGGATGGGGCTGCGCAGCCGGGATAGGCGGCGTGCTGTGTCACCGGATTGGGTGAACGTAACCATGAACTTCACGTCCATCAACTCTCCGATATCAGCAGCTGCCTTCGTAATCACGCCCCCGCGGGTGTGAGGGTAAGAACCTAGAGGAGCAATACGCTCCCCACCGTGTTCTTCCACGTTCTCGATAATTCTTGCCATAGTCCGAACAGCCTCGATTGGGTACGCACCAATCGAAGTCTCGCCGGATAGCATAACCGCATCAGCACCGTCGAGGATGGCATTTGCGCAGTCGGAGGCTTCTGCACGAGTAGGACGCGGATTGTGGATCATCGAGTCAAATACCTGAGTGGCAACAATAACCGGTTTGGCGTTCCTACGTGCCAATTCGATCGCTCGTTTCTGGACAAGCGGTACAGCTTCCAGAGGCATCTCGACCCCCAAGTCACCTCGAGCAACCATAATGCCATCAAACGCATTTACGATCTCGATTAGGTTCTCGACTGCCTGAGGCTTTTCGATCTTCGCAATTACAGGCACATGGACGTTCTCCTCGTCCATAATCTGGTGCACGTCCTTGATGTCATCAGCGCTACGCACGAACGATAGTGCGATGATATCGGCACCAATTCGCAGGCCCCAACGCAGGTCCTCACGATCTTTTTCAGAAAGTGCGGGGACCGATACGGCAACGCCCGGAAGATTCAGTCCCTTGTGGTCCGAGACGTGGCCTGGAACATCGACCGAGGTAACAACGTCAGTTTCAGTTACATCAGTTACGCGAACCGAGACGTTTCCGTCGTCGATTAGTAGGACATCGCCAGGGCGGCAATCGCCGGGAAGCCCTTTAAAGGTGGTGCCGACCTCAGTGGCCGTGCCCTCGACGTCTCGAGTGGTAATGGTAAAGGTGTCGCCCTTGTGTAGTAATTCCTTACCGTTCTTGAAGGTGCCAAGGCGGATTTTCGGCCCCTGTAGGTCAACAAGAACAGCTACCGACCTGCCAGATGACTTCGCAGCAGCTCGGACGCTAGAAATGACTTTTTCGTGCTCTTCAGCAGTACCATGCGACCGATTGATGCGGGCAACGTCCATGCCAGCGTCTACCAGCGCTTGAACCTCTTCCGGCGAATCGGTAGCCGGACCAAGTGTGCAAACAATTTTCGCTCTTCGCATGTTCTAAGGTTATCGGTTTTCGAGCTTGTCTGTCTGATTTATCTGCAGACGCTGCTCAACCGTATCCCTATCCTCCTCTATTTGGGTAGAACGTGTCATATCCTTCGCGTGCGCAATTGCGCCAGCATTTTGAGGAGCGGCGCTTACTTCAGGTTGGACTGTAGTAGCCGCCGCTTTACGCCCCAAAATTATATACGCAACAATGCCGGCCATTGCTATTGCTGCGGTAGTCCACACATTCAAGCGCAAGCCAAGGATTATGTGCGCTTTGTCAATTCTGAGCATCTCCACCCAGACACGCCCTAGGGCATAAAACACAACATACAGGGCAAAAACTTGCCCACCAGCAAACTTCTTCTTTCGGTCCAGCCAGAAAAGTAATGCCGCCGCGCCAAGGTTCCACAACATTTCATATAAGAACGTTGGGTGGAATGTGGTTCCCGGAGCGTACCCCGCTGGCAGGTGAACGGGATCTATTTGCAGGCCCCATGGCAAAGTTGTAGGCCCGCCGAACAGTTCCTGATTAAAATAGTTACCCAACCTGCCTATGGCCTGGGCAAGTAGAATCCCTGGAGCAATAGAATCGGCAAACGGGCCAAGAGCCACTCCCCTTTTGCGAAGGTAAAGTGCTCCCGCAAGTGTTCCTGCTCCTACACCACCCCAGATACCTAGGCCGCCATTCCAAATTTTCAATGCATCTAAGGGATTCGCGCCCTCGGAAAAGTAGAGCTGCCAGTCAGTAATAACGTGATATGCCCTAGCACCTATGATCCCAAAAATGACTGCCCACAGGGCAGTATCCAGTACAAGCTCATCGTTCCCACCACGTTTCTTGTACCGCACTCGTCCAACCAAAATAGCTACTACAACACCGGTAAGAATTGCGAGGGCGTAAGCGCGAATTGGCAGCGGGCCCAGATGCCATACGCCCTGAGACGGTGAAGGAATTGCTGCCCTCAAGCGCGCGCCCCCTTTACGCCCGCCACAAGGTCGTTAGCTAGTGCCTCAAGATCTTTCAATCCCTGTTCTTTAGGCTTATCCATGAGTGTCTTGATTAGAGCTGAACCTACAATCACGCCGTTTGCATATTGGCCAATCTTGCGAGCCTGTGCGCCATTTGATACTCCGAACCCGACATTTACAAGTTCCGCACCAGCTTTCCGGCATCTATCGACCAGTCCCCGAGCAGAGGCGTCAATATCGGTACGTGCACCAGTCACCCCCATCGTCGAGGCAGCATATACCCACCCCGTTGAGGACTGGGCTATCTTTTTCAACCTGTGCTCTGGCGAGGACGGAGCAGCGAGGAACGTCGTTTCCAAACCGTGCGCAGCAGCTACCTTCTCCCAGTCTGCGGCCTCCTCTGGGGGCAGATCAGGCAGAATCATGCCACATCCGCCTGCATCCGCAAGAGCAGCAGCATAATTCGACAGCCCCATGTGGTAGACCAAGTTGTAATAGGTCATGACCATGACAGCTACTGACTCCTCAGCCAACGCCCTACATGCGGTAAACGTATCTGCAGTTACCGTTCCCGACGCAAGCGCTGCACCCGCCGCCTTTTGGATAGTTGGTCCGTCCATAGACGGATCGGAATAAGGCTGGCCTAACTCGATGACATCAAAACCTGCACGAGCAAGTACTTTTCCTGCCTCAATAGACGTCTCCAGGTCTGGGTATCCAGTAGTTAAATACCCTATTATCGCAGCGTCTGAGCGCTCGTTAGCCTGCCTAATCGCTTCTGATGCTTTCTTCATTTCGCTGCCTTTGCCGCCGTTCCAGATCCGTCAGATTCAATCGGGTTTCCAAGATCGAACCAACTCATGGCTGTCTCTACGTCTTTGTCGCCTCTACCCGAGAGGTTCACAATTATTACAGGAGGCTCCCCGCCTTCCTGTTCTTCTTGTACCTTTCCCCATCGAATAGCGCCTGCTAGCGCATGAGCCGATTCAATAGCGGGAATGATACCCTCAGTGCGACACAGCAATGCGAACGCATCCATTGCTTCTTTGTCCGTGATCGCATAGCAAGTCTCACGTCCCTGATGCGCCAGGTAGGCATGCTCGGGGCCAATGCCCGGGTAGTCTAAGCCAGCCGAAATAGAGTGCGACTCTATGACCTGACCGTCCTCGTTCTGCAGCAAGTCCGCCCTCGAGCCCTGGAAAACCCCAATGGTGCCGCCGTTGATCGAGGCGGCATGCCGCCCGGTCTCAACCCCGTCTCCCCCGGCTTCACAGCCGATAAGTTCCACATCTTTGTCGTCCAGGAACGCGGTGAACATACCAATCGCATTAGATCCTCCTCCTAGACAAGCACAAACCGCATCTGGAAGACGCCCAATTTGTTGCTGGATCTGTTCACGCGCCTCATCACCGATGATCCGTTGCAGATCGCGGACGATCGTTGGGAATGGATGAGGCCCTGCAGCAGTCCCAAAGAGATACAGAGTGCTACCTACGTTGGTTACCCAGTCCCTGAAAGCCTCGTTGATAGCATCCTTCAGGGTGCACGATCCTGCTGTCACAGAAACGACCTGTGCACCTAACAATTCCATACGGGCAACGTTTAGTGCCTGTCGCCTAGTGTCTTCAGCTCCCATATATATGGTGCAGTCGAGCCCCATTAGGGCTGCAGCGGTAGCGGTAGCAACACCGTGTTGCCCTGCCCCGGTCTCGGCGATAATACGGCTCTTGCCCATACGCTTGGCAAGCAGCGCCTGCCCAAGTACGTTGTTGATCTTATGAGCCCCGGTATGATTCAGATCTTCTCGTTTCAAGAAAACCCTGACGCGTCCACAGTGCTCCGCAAACCTAGGTGCCTCGGTCAATAAGGAGGGCCTACCAGTATAATTCTTAGCTAGCTCGCCTAACTCAGCGATAAAAGCTGGATCCTCACGAAATTTGTACCAAGCAGTCTGGACTTCTTCCAACAAACCCATCAGTGGCTCAGCTACGTACTGACCACCAAAATCGCCAAAGTACGGGCCGTCTACGAACGGCCCCTGCAGCACCTTCGCCATTTTAGAAATCCTTTCCTACTCTTCTATTTCTAGACTTAGCCAGCGCTGGGTGTGCGCCGGCTGCAACCATCTCGGCTACAGCGGTTCGTGGACTGGAACTCTTCACCAATGCCTCACCAATTAGCACCGCATCAGCTCCCTCCGCAGCATAATCGCGTACATCGGAAGGGCTGGACACACCGGATTCGGCCACCGCAACAACCCGCTCAGGGATGATGTCCACAATCTGCGCAAAATTGTCCATATTCACCTCTAGCGTGGTTAGGTCGCGGGCATTCACGCCGACCACTTTTGCCCCAGCGTCGAGGGCGCGTAGGGCCTCAAGCCGAGAATGAGCCTCAACCAAAGCTGTCATTCCCAGCGAATGTACCCTTTCAACCAGCGACACGAGCGCATTTTGTTCGAGCGCCGCAACGATGAGCAATACTAAATCGGCGCCGTAGGCTCTGGCTTCATGAATCTGATAAGGGGTAACAATGAAGTCTTTCCTTAGGACAGGAATATCGACGGCCGAACGCACCGCTGAAAAGTCTGCCAACGACCCATTGAATTTGTACCGCTGAGTTAGGCATGAGATGACTGAGGCTCCACCGGCCTCGTACTGGCTAGCTAATGCGCCTGGATCAGCAATGTTGGCAATGGGGCCCTTCGAGGGCGAAGATCGCTTTACCTCTGCAATTACTGATACTGCCCCATCCCCTCGCAGAGCTGCAAGCCCATCTAAGGCCTCTGGCTGCTTCAAGCAACGCTGCTTGAGCTGATCTAAGCTGACGTGGGCTTCCCGCTCTTTGGCGTCAGCTACTGCCGCTGCAACTAAGTCATCAAGTACGTTCACAGTTGGAGTCCTTCCGTCTTAGCTAATGGTACCCAGGTTTTCGGTTATGCCCTATCCGTGTCCAAAGACCGTGCCCCTTGGGCTAGCCGGACTGCCTGAAGAACCGCAGCTGCCTTATTACGAGTTTCGATATATTCGGTATGTGGATCGGAATCGGCGACTATGCCAGCTCCGGACTGTACTGAAGCGGTTCCGTCGAAAATAACCGCTGTCCGAATCGCAATCGCTAAATCGGCGTCTCCATCAAGATCCAATCTGCCAACTACACCGCCGAACACGTTTCTTTGGGCAGGTTCAAATTCACTAATGATTTGCAGTGCTCGCGGCTTAGGTGCACCAGATAAGGTGCCCGCGGGGAAAGTGGCGGTAAAGGCATCAAGCGCGCCCATCTGCGGCAGCAGCTTAGCGCTAACCGTGGAGCAAATATGCATAATGTGCGAAAACTTCTTGATAGACATGAAGTCGTCGACGGTTAGCGTTGCCGGGTCACATACTTTCGATAGGTCATTTCTCGATAAATCGACAAGCATCGTATGTTCGGCGCGCTCTTTCGCGTCTGCCAGCAGAGACTGTTCCATCTGTAGATCTTCCGCCGGCGTCTTCCCTCTAGGACGCGATCCCGCAATCGGGAAGGTCGTCAGGATGCCCTCTTCGAGTCGCATCAATGTCTCGGGCGAGGATCCTACTACTGCAAAGCTGCCCTTGGGACCCGGCATGTTGAGCAAGTACATGTACGGGGACGGGTTTATCTGACGGAGCATTCTGTACACGAGGAGTGGATCAGCATCCGTATCCATGTCGATTCTCTGGGACAACACCACTTGGAAGATATTCCCTGCGCGAATATGTTCCTTGGCGCGCACCACCATTTCCTCGAATGCCTTTTCCCCCACCCGCTGGCGGATTTCACCTTTCTCTGTACCAACCTGCCAGTTCTGCGGTTTCAGCGGCTCGCATATTTGCTCCTGCATCTGCTCTATGGCCTGAAGAGAGCGCTCATAGGCATCTTTGGCACCACTTTGCTCGCCATTGAAATTGATCGCGTTAGAGACAAGCCATACGGAGCCATCGTAGTGGTCAACCGCGCAGACCTCTCCGACAAGGGCCAAAGTCGCGTCTGGGATGGGAAATTCCGAGGGCGTTTCAGCCTTTCCAGCAGGTTCCCATTCAGTAAGTGTGTTCCATCCCAGTGACCCCACGAAAGCTCCGGTCAAGGGGGGTAAGCCAGGAATCTTCTCTGTTTTCAGAACGGAAAGAGCCTGCCGCAAGGTTGCTAGTAGAGGTCCCGTCGTAGGGATCCCCTCCGGCACCTCACCATGCCACCTCGCCTGCCCATCGATGGCACTCAGTATCGCGCGGGAACGCACGCCAATGAATGACCACCTGTTCCATGACCCATCGAATTCGGCTGATTCTAGAAGAAAGGTGCCTGGCCCTCCACACCCAAGTTTCCGATAAAGGCCAATCGCGCTAAACTCGTCAGCCATTATTTTTCGCACAACAGGAACTACACGCCTATTCTTCGCCAGCTCCAAAAATTCGTCTTCGCTGGGCCAAGTTTCAAACTGCATAGTGTCCCCTTTGTGCTTGAAGCAGTCCTATAAAAGCCAAGATGGTAAACACCTATTAAACAGGGTATTTACTTTTCCCGCTCGTCCCGTCTTACTTTCTGGCCTCTTTCTGTCTTGCTCTTGCCTGATCTGGTTGGGCTAGAAGATCCATGACCACTATCAGGGTATCCGTTCCACTCGCCTGGTCAGCTGGGATGACTAGCAATAAACGCGACCCCAATGTTTGGTCCGCCACCAGTTCTCTCACACCTGGAAAAGTCTTCGCTATATCCACCAGTTGTGGCCCGTTCTGCCAGGTGTAGGCGGTTTGCTTTTTATCCGACCAATTCCAGACCCCATATTGGACGACTACCTTATCGGTTGAGGAAATCTGGTTTCCCTCGCCCTTAACCAGTACTCCCAAATAGGGGCTGTCTGGGCTCTTATCCACACGGGAAACGAGCTGTGGTAAAGAGTTCTCAATTGCTATTTTTGCTGGCGCCCCAGGTGGATCAAGTTTTTCGCCTATAATTGCGGTGGGAAGAATATCTAGCACCGCAATTTCCATCGTATCTTTGCCCGAGCGTTTCGCAGGTCTAGAAACAACTACTCGTGACCCCTCTGTTCGTCCTATTACCAGAGGAGCCATTTCTCTCGTTAAGTCGTCAGTTGTAGCGCTCGCCTGAATAAGCTGCGGTCGTGAATCCGGTGACAAGATCTCGCCAGTTTCTCCAGAAAACACGGTGAGGTTTAGTAGTACAGGTTGGCCCGGTTTTACGACCTGGCCACTGCCACGGATCGTCGTCCTCACCTTCTGTTTTCCCTCTGGATACGGGATGGGAAACTCTGCAACCGGAGCAGCCCCAAGCCTGCCTTCGACTTTTAGGGTACGAGGCTTAGCATCTCCACCCGGCAACACAAACACTGCGAGGACGATAGCGACAATGGTGACTGCAGCTACAGCAAATGCCGGCCACATTCGCAGCAATCTTTTCTGCCACGACAAACTGGCTCTTCTTCTTCCGGTCGCAACCGATGAGTGCGCTCCCACTTGCTACCCTTCTATATCGCAAATTAGTTGGTCAACGCGGTCATCCTGAGTTTTGAGTGGATCACCCAGTCCAATTGTGCCGTGTGAACCGTCATCCAGGCGAAGATGCGACCAGTCGGCTGAAAGATCTCGCCGCATCGCTTTCGCTGCTCCAATTGCGGCTCCGCGCAAACAAGCTCGGGTAGTTTTCGGAGGAGCCACCTTCGCTGCCTGCACTTTTTCTTCAGTCACAACCTGACTAAGCAATCCTTTTCGCACCATTACCTGCCCGATTCCAGCATCAGTTATGTCATGGTATGCCAAATCTAATCTGGCAATGACTGGTGAAGACAACGGTAATTTGTGGCGAGTGCTGGCCCGCTCAAGGAGTGCTTTCTTGGCTACCCAATCTATGTGGGTGCGCAGAGGTTCCAAATCTGACTTTGCAAGGCAGGTCAGCACCTTGTCCCATAACGTCAGAATATCCCTAGCTTCTGGGGTATCAGACTGATCCGCCGCAGCCGCATAGTCAAGGAAGGAACGCTGCACATCGAGGGCGTTCATTGCCTTACCGGTACTCATTTCAAACTTTTCAGTTGCCGTTAGGTCATGGTTTATCTGTCTGATTGCGCGCATGGGATCAGAGATCTCGAGAGCATCAATCTTCACCCCTTGATCAATCGCATTTAGGAGCAAGTGAGTCATGCCTACTTTTAGCCAAGTAGTTGTCTGACACACATTCGAGTCTCCAACAATGACATGCATGCGTCGATATAGGTCAGAATCGGCAAGAGGCTCATCACGGGTATTAATTATTGGTCTAGACCTGGTAGAAGCAGATGACACAGCATCCCACATGATGTCTGATCTCTGCGAAAACGCGTATTGCCCCTCGGGACTCACCCAGCCTGCCCCGGTAAGAATCTGTCTGGTTACAAAAAACGCAACTAACGAATCGGCCATCGCTCGAAAATCGGCGCGCCTGTGCAACATATAGTTTTCGTGGCACCCACACGAGTTGCCCTCAGAATCCAGATTGTTCTTGAACAGGTGGATTCGACCAGGGATACCTTCGCTAGCAAATTTCTTATTCGCTGCCGCGGCCAAATCGGACAGCATACTAGTGCCCGCTTGATCCTGAGCGACCAGATCGGCCAACCGATCACACTCAGCAGTGGCATACTCAGGATGCGCACCTACATCTAGGTAGAGTCTTCCTCCATTTTCCAAGAACAGATTGGTGGATCTGCCCTTCTCCATTAAAGGAGCGAAGAGTTCTCTTGCAGCGTGTTCAGCGTCAAGAGGTGGTCTGTCGCCCTCAGTGGAAGCACAAGTAATGCCATACTCGGTTTCTATACCGATAACTCTGCGAGTCACTGTCCGCCCTTTTGCACAAACCCCTGGACGAAGGACTGGGCATCAGTAGCCAGTACGGAGTCGATTTCGTCTAGCAGATCATCGATCCCCTGGTCATTTTGCTGTGCGGAGACATGAATCTGTCCGCCCTCTTCTGCGTTTTCGTCTTTGCCACCGTAAATCTGTTCTTGCATCGAAACTATTTTTCCTTCCTCATTTTGGCAATGAATCCCTCAGCTTCACCCCGGCGAGCAGCTTCTACTGCTTCTTCGTTGTCTCGCTCATCTGGTTCGGGTAGCCGCATGCGCAGTAGCTGTTTTCCACCGGGATCTATTACAAGACTGCCCCAAGATCCTTTTATAACTTGCACTAGGCCGCGCACAGCATGGCCCCGCAACCTAGCTCGTCCCTCGCTCGGCGGCTTAATGGCAGCTTCTTCAATCTGCGACTCAGTGAATAGGTGGTCAACTCTCTTGCTCATCTTGTGGGCAAGAGACATTCCCGGCCTCAAATCGGACCACTGCAAATCCATCGCCGCTAAGACGGGATCATCCCAGTCAGTGTTTCTGCGCTTGCGCATTGCCTCCATTAGGTTGTATTTGGCCACCCATTCGACTCGTCTGCCAGCAAGTTTTCGGTCAGAGCGAAGATCTTCAAGGGTCTCAACCCAGAGGTCGTGTATTTGCTTATTTTCGCCCTCCAGCAGTCCGCGCTTAGAGAGTGCCTCCCCTATTAGTTCGGCAAGAGTTAGCTGGTGTTCAACCGGGGTCAACTCCGCACCAGACCGAACTGGGATTCGCATGTCCAAACCCAAGTTATGCGAAATTGCAGCAGCATACGGAACCGGGTCGCCGCTGATCCCTATTGCTTCAAGCTCTAGGCCGCCTCCCCCGCTTTCAAGATAGCTCAAGACTAGAGAGGTAGTTCCTAGCTTCAACAAGATGGAGTAGTCCAGCATGTTGGCATCTCCTACAATTACGTGCAGGCGACGCCACTTATCAGCGCTAGCATGTGGCTCGTCACGAGTATTAATAAGCGGCCGATTAAAAGTAGTTTCCAAGCCAACATCGTTCTCTATGTAGTCTGCCCTCTGAGAGATCTGGAAACCAGGCTTGCTAGAGCGTTGCCCAATCCCCACTCTTCCAGCACCGCAAATGATCTGGCGCGTCAAGAAATGCGGTAGCAGCACCTCAATTACGTCTTCGAACGGGACTTCTCGTTTCAGACAGTAGTTCTCATGGGAGCCATAGGAGGCACCTTTACCATCTACGTTGTTCTTGTAAAGAGCAAGGTTCTGTCCGTCTCGTTCAGCCTGGAGTATGGCCTTGCGAGCTACCGCTTCCCCTGCTCGGTCATACAGAACCGCCTCCCTTACAGTGGTAGTTTCTGGGGAGGAATATTCGGGATGGGCATGGTCAACATACATTCTTCCGCCATTTCCCATCGCGAGGGCGGGCGCCCTCACTAACTTCCTCTCGGCCTCTGAAGGCCGTGCCAGGTATTCAAAATCTCCGCTGGGAGCTGGCCGAAGCGGATCGTCAGTTAGTTGAGAGGGGTGGGCACTAGCTCTATCTAGCCGCATTCCTCTCATGTCATTTAGAGGATCTTCTCCGGCATAGTCCCAATCAACGCCAACTCGCGAAGCCTCACGGTAAGCATTTACGGCCGCAGCTGAAAGAGCGATGGCGCCAGCATGCGGATCCGTTGGATCACTTACCCCATATTCGGTCTCTGTTCCGATTAGCCTCATTGGCCCTCCCACGGAATTATCTTAGTGACCTTTGCACCGAACATACCCATCCATTCTTCGGCTAGTGCAGCTCCTCCCATCTCACGGGCAGAAGATACTTGCTCTTGGACGGCTGCTCGAATGTGAGCGGCGGTCATTGCCTGCCCTTTACCGGCCAACGCGTCTTTAATTGCCAACCGTTTGGCTGCTTCGACAACGGCAGCGATGGTTGCTCCCGTTACGGTATCCGCCAAATAAATCTGTTTACGAGGTGCAGACGAGGTCTCCACGGCAAATATTTCTGTACGCTCAGACTTGTCGTAGAGCAGTTCCATAGCGAGCTCTCGCAACTTAGCGACGGGCTCTTGCGATGGCAGCGAGTCGGGAAGATGGATCCGCAAAATCTCGCTGGCACCCTGCTCGCTGGGTCGATCAATCCGAATATGGACGTCCAATCTACCAGGGCGTAGAACTGCCGGATCAATCATGTCTTCCCGGTTCGAGGCCCCGATAATAATGACATTATCGAGCGATTCCATCCCATCCATCTCGGCGAGCAGCTGGGGCACGATCATAGTTTCTACGTCAGAAGAGATACCGCTACCTCTGGTTCTGAATAGTGCCTCCATTTCGTCAAAGAAGATCACCACAACTCGACCGGAGTCCGCAAGAGAGCGAGCCCTGGCAAACAATGCTCTGATCTGCCGTTCAGTTTCACCTACAAACTTGTTCAGCAATTCTGGACCTTTGACCGACAAGAAGCAGGCTGGCTCCTTAGCACTGCCAAGTGAATTAGCCACGGCTTTCGCGATCAGAGTTTTACCGCATCCCGGAGGACCGTACAGCAAAATTCCTCTGGGTGCCCTAAGCCCGAAAGACGTGTACAGCTGGGGATGCTTGAAAGGCAGTTCGACGGCATCTCTCACCCGCTCAATTTGATCGTCTAATCCCCCAATATCGGCGTAGGTAACGTCTGGAATTGAAGGAGTTAGCAGCTGCTCTACGTCCTCTCGAATCAACTTCTCGAACACTGTACCTGCGTTCGCGTCGACGAGCACGGAGTCTCCTGAGGTAATTCCTCTATGCCGCAAACGGCCTGCCAAGACCAGAGTTTTTTCTCCCCCAGTGCTTGTGGCAACCACAACTCGAGAGCTTGGCAAGGTTTCGCGAACCGTAGCCACTTCGCCCTCGGCTGGATAGCCAAGCGACCCCAGCACGATAAGATCCTCGCTCAATCGGACTCTCATCCCCACGCTCAGCTCCGTTGGGTCTACTGTGGGCGCATATCCGACACGCAGTTGCTTTGCTCCTAAACGCACTTCCAACTCATCAGATTCTATTGCCACCAACGTCGCAATCTGAGCCGGGGGCTTCGTTATCTGCTCCAGCTGGCTACGCATCATTGCGAGCTGCCCCCTGGCAGCATGTAGCGCTTTGGAAAGACGACCGTTCTTTTCGGTTAGCGAAACGATCTGCCTATGCGTATCACTTTCAGCCTCACTCATGCGGATCCTCCAATCCCGCCAGCTCTGCTCGGCGCATTAGGTCTCGCGTTACCTTCCGGACTTTCTTATCTGCAATGGTGCGTTCCCCAAGATCCTTAGCTTCCCAGGTGTCAACGTGGTCCCACTGGCCCCCCTGTCCTTTCGCAGCTGGTGCTGGCCGTAGTCCCCGACGTGGTGGCTTCTGTCCTTGCGCCAACGTGCGAGCGGTAATTAGGAAACCGGTGTGTCCCACCATGGAATGCTCCGGACGTACTGACAGCCCTTCGACATGCCATTGCCTCTCCGTCGTTTCCCAAGCGTGCACCGCAACCCACTTCTGCTGATTCTTCATCGCTTCTATGGTGCGTGACATCTGTGTAACAGTAGCTATGTAAATACAAAGAACTCCGCCAAAAACCAGCGCATCGTAAGCGGCAGGTAAGCACTCCCACGGTGCCAGCATGTCCAATACGACCCGGTCCCAACAGTGACTTCCCAAAGTGGGGGCAACCTGTTCAAAATCTCCTACTTGAACGTCCCACGCCGGATGACGGTAACCAAACCACATATCCGCATTAGCTTTCGCGATGGTGGCAAAATCCTGACGACGTTCGATAGAGGTTAGCTTGCCGTCAGCCCCAATGGCGCTCAACAGTGACATTGACAGCCCGCCCGAACCTACACCGGCCTCTAGCACGCGGGCACCCGGAAAGATGTCAGCGTATTGCACAATCTGAGCGCAATCTTTCGGATAAATGATGGTAGCCCCACGCGGCATAGAAAGAACGTAGTCCTTCAATAGAGGGCGAAGGGCCAGAAATTCGGTTCCCTCTCGTGCCGTAACTACTGTGCCTTCAGGCTTTCCGATTAGGGCAGAATGCGGGAAGGAGCCCCGAGAGGAATTGAAGAAACCCTTCTCACTAAGTTGAATCGTGTGCAGCCGACCCTTCGGATCGGTCAGCTGGACAAGTTCCCCAACCTTAAATTGTGCACGGGCTCTGTGCTGCACCTTCTTTGACTCCATTGCCCCATCGTATCTGTGGTCGGTAAACCTTTCGAATTAGGAACGCCCAATATTGTTTTTTATAGGGGCTAAGGCGGCCCGAACGCCATATGACATACAGCTGCGCTAATTTATGACCATGAGTTCTTTTGCCCTATCTCCTTCGCGCGCATTGGATTTCGTATCTTGTCCTCTGAAGTTCCGCTATCGAGCAATCGACAAGCTGCCTGATCCACCTTCTGAAGCAGCTTTGCGTGGCACCCTGGTACACGCAGTGCTCGAGCAGATGTATAAGCAGGCTCCAGAGGGGCGTACCCAGGAGCATGCGTTTTCTTTACTGGGACCGGAATGGGAAAAACTGTCTCAGGAGGAGTATGCAAGGCAAGTGGTGCCTACCGAGGCAGCTGAACAAGAACTGCTAGAAGTATCCAGAAGCCTGTTACAAAGCTACTTCCGCATTGAAAATCCACAATTGCTGGCGCCAGCAGCCATGGAGCAGTTCATCCGCACAAAAATTGGCAATCTTAACGTCTGCGGATTCATAGACCGTGTCGATTTATCGCCCACTGGGCAGGTGCGGATTGTAGACTACAAAACCGGCAAATCGCCCTCTGTTCGCTTCCAAGACGACAAGATCTTCCAGATGCTTTTCTACGCCATGATGTGGCAATCAGATCGAGGGGCACTGCCTGCTAGGTTGCAGCTAATCTTCCTAAAAGATGGCAAGGTACTTACCATCGATCCCACCCCTCAGCAGGTCGAGCAGATGCAAGAACGCGTCCTTGGAATCTGGAACCAGATAGAAACAGCTGAAAGACAACATGCATTTCGGCCTCGTAGATCACCGCTGTGTAGATGGTGTGCTTTTAAAGATTATTGCCCCGCCTTCGGAGGAACGGAGCCACCTCAGCCCGAGGACGCAACCGCGCACCTACTCAGCGCTGCTGATTAAAGCTCGTGCTGCGTCCAGATCAAGACTGCTTAGCGAATCTAGATATGTGATCCCCTCGTAGTCGTCGATCTTCGCGACTCCTTTGACAGCCACGACCTTCGCGCCCGAGGCAATTCCAGCCTGCAAACCCGAATTAGAGTCCTCAACAACGATGCACTTCTTAATATCAATCCCTAGTTTTTTTGCAGCCGTCAAATACGGTTCCGGGTCCGGCTTACAAGACTGCACCTCATCGCCTGCCACCGTGGCAACAATCGTCTTGTCCGGCGCATCCTTGGCAACTGCCTCTACCAAAACAGCCGGGCTAGACGAAACGATACAGATTGGCACTCCAGCGGCAGCGAACTCCCGGAGTCTCTCGCGAACTCCTGCGATCCATGGAGCACCTGAGCGTTCGTAGTGTCGTTCCATGTTCGAAATTATCTGATTGGATACTTCCTCGGCAGAAGCCTCAATCCCCGTCTGATCGATCATTATCTGGGAGGCCACACGGATTGCTTTTCCAACTAGCTGCTGTCCGTCGCGGTCTTGCCACACCTTTCCATAGGCATTCATAGTTTCCCGTTCCGAGGCTATCCAGTAGGGTTCCGAATCAACTATCGTGCCGTCCATGTCTAAGAGCAGACCTGCAATTTCAGTGGTGTTCGCCTTCTGTGTCATGGCCCTATGGTATCGATCTCGCGTAAGCTTGCAGATATGGACTATCGGTTTGTAGGTAAATCCGGGCTGCGCGTTTCCACCCTTGGACTCGGAACACTGAATTGGGGCCGAGACACCGACGCCGCCGATGCTGCCAGCTGCTATGACCTTTTCCGGGAAGCCGGGGGAAACTTTTTCGATACCTCACCCGGATACGGCGCCGGGCTTGCTGAAAAAACATTAGCCCCGTTAATAGCTGGGGAACGGGACGAGGTAGTAGTTGCTACAAAGGTCGGAGTAAATGCTGGGAGAGTTGATGCCTCTCGCGGATCTATTTTCTCTTCGTTGCGCGCTTCGCTGAAACGTCTTGAGACCGATTATGTTGACCTGTTGCTCGTACAATCTTGGGATGATTGTGTACCAATTAGCGAGACTCTAAGTGCACTCGCAACTATCCAGCAGACAGGGCTGGCTAGATATGTCGGTTGGTGCAATCTACGTGCCTGGCAGTTCGCCTACCTTGCCGCCCGTAGCCCAATTCCACTTGTGTGTCTACAGAATGAGTATTCACTTCTCAATCGCGATATAGAGGACGCAGCCATCGATGCGCTCGATTTCTCAGGCGCCTCCCTACTGGCTTGGGCACCGCTGGGAAGAGGAGTATTAACTGGCAAGTATGCTACCTCTACCCCTCCCGATTCGCGGGCTGCTGCAAAACATCTTGCTGGTTATGTCGCTCCTTACTTAGATGAGGCTTCACGCCGCAAAGTTGATGCCGTTATCACTGCAGCAAATGGACTAGAGAGGTCGCCAGCCGAAGTCGCTCTAGCCTGGGTACGCGACCGCCCGCAGGTATCATCTGCGATTGTGGGGGCACGAACCCCCGCTCAGCTACAGATAGATCTGCGGGCGGACACTTTGACGCTGCCAAGACAAATAGAAGAAGCCCTGGCAGACGCCACTAGTCATCTATAGAAAACTCTTCGAACTCGTTTTCATCGTCGTCGAAGTAGTCCTCTTCGTCCTCTTCGTCATCGTCGAGCTCATCATCTAAGCCGTCATCATCTTCATCGTCGTCTTCTTCATCATCAACGATGTCCAATGGCAGCTCTGCCTCGTAGGCAGTGAAGAGCGCGTTGTCGTAACGGAAAAACGCATCTTCAAGAGCGCTCTCGGCTTCATAGACCTGATCCGAATCGGGATCGTTGTCACGGGCAGCATTGAAGTGCACCCTCAAAGCATCAATCAGGCGTTCCAATTCCAATGACGGATCGGGCATGATAACTCCTTAGTTTTACTGCAGATGCAATTGATTACGGACCATAGAAACCATCAAGTCAGTACCCTTGATGTCAGCCGTTTCGCGGGGACCGACCACTTCTATGGTCCCATCCCTTGTGACCAACTGACTTGCACCACCATCAGGACCTAACGGCAGAATAACCCATTCCTTGCCAGGCTCGTAAGACGTAGTCATGTTCTGCCCAGCGATCAAATCACGAATATTGGAAATAACTACCCGTGCGTGAGCCCTTGCAGCATCTGCACGTTTGGATTCCTTCACATCCGTAATGTCACCGACCGCGAAAATGCCCGGATGATCTTTTACCTGCAAGTGCTTATCCACATTGATCTGCCCATTGGGTCGCATCACATTGCCGAAGCTCGAAACCAAGTAATCGGAGTTAGTGCGAGCCCCGTAACACAAGAACCAGATGTCGCCCTCGATCTTCTGGCCATCGACGGTTTCAACCTCGAATGGCGATAGAACACCCACGTCAGAACCAGGCATATACGCCAACGGAGATCCCAATACCAGACGCACGCCACGTTCGCGCAGCTGACCAGTAATGGTGTCGCGGAGTTCGTCGACATAGCCCGGAGTGCCTAGGATCGTGTCAGCCTTGTCTACCATGACGATTTCGGTATCGGGGAAGTTAGACGAGATTTCCCCGGCAAATTCCACGCCTACGGTGCCGGCGCCAACCAGCATCACGCGACGTGCTCGGGCCAAATTTTCGCGTGTCTGGCTGAGGCGCGCCTTTGCAACCTCGGATTCAGTCACGTTGTATTTGGCTGGGTATGGGTAAGACGTACCCGTAGCCAGTACCAAATAATCCGCCTCAATCGGCTCATGACCCGAAACGTACACCGTATGCCCATCGACACGCTGCACGGTACCGTGCACGACATTCCCGTTAGACACAAGCTTCGAGTACGGCATGAAGATGGTATGTCCCCACCCCGAATCAACAGCAGCCCTGAGGGCAGCCGCGTGATGGACGAACTGATCCCTCTTCTCGATTAGTGTGACGTCAGCTACGTCATCAAGACCACCAGCAACAGTGATGCCGCCGTAGCCACCACCAATCACCACAACTTTGGCCATAACCCCTCCAAATATGTATCTAACTCGCCTACAAGTTTAGCGAACAAGATGCCGCACAGGCACCCGGAAGTCCTATGTTTTTGTGCCTAGAGCTCGGCAGAAAGTCCTTGTGCCAGGCCACGCGCGATATTTGGTACGAAAAATCCCGGCCCTTTAAGTACTTTTCCGTCCTCTCGGTAGATAGGTTTGCCGTCCTCGCCCAACTTAGACATGTTGGAAGACTGCACCTCAGCTAAGACTGCAGGGAGGTTGATACCGCATTCCAGCGCCATGCCGTAGATGACATACACCAAGTCAGCCAAAGCATCAGCGCTCTCGATGATGTCACGCTCGCCATCGTCTGCCGCTACTGCTTCTTTCACAGCATTTTCAAGAATTTTTCCAGCGGACTTGCCATAAACCGCAGTAACGAGCTCCGTTGCCTCTTCCAGAATGAGGGACATCCTCATATGCACTCGCGAAGGTCGATCCACCGAAGGAGTGTCAGTTTGAATTGGGAGTCCGTATACCTGATGGAATTGGCGAACCAACGCCTCCGGATCCCTGGAATCGGGAAGAGCCTGAGCGCCGGAGCCGCTCCAGGGCGCGACCGGGGTACGTGCATCATCAGCAAGTAGGGAATATACCCATACACCATCCGCTTTCCCAACTCCCCGGCGAATTCCCTCGTAGGTGAATCCGTTACGCCAAGCGACTTTACGGGATGCCCAATTCCCCTTCTCTGCCTTCCACTCGACGCGCCTTGCGCCAGTTGCGAATATCTCATCTAATGTCAGATCCAGAGCTTTATCTATGTAGCCATTGCCTCGTACACTTTTAGCTAGCCACGTGCCGGCTTCATAGCCATCGGCAGTTTTTCGATACTCGAAAGATCCCACAATCGGGCCATCTGCATGCTCACGAATGACCCAGGAGGCCCCACCCTCCTGCCACACCCTTGGGATGTAAGTGTTAATCCAATACCGGGCGTCGGCCTCGCCATATCCTTCAGGCACGGTGGTCCATTTACTAATGGAAGGATCAGAAAGAACCTGCACAAGTTGGGGAATATCTGCCTCGCTAGGCTGATTTAGAACAATTTTGCCAAAGATCTCTGACTGCATCCTGCTCTCCCGGTAATACAAGAAAACCCCGGCGAACCGGGGTTATTCCTAGTGCGCGGAGGGGGACTTGAACCCCCACGACCGTTTAAATGGTCACTAGCACCTCAAGCTAGCGCGTCTGCCTATTCCGCCACCCGCGCAACAAGGAAAAACTTAGCACACATTCGACGCCTCACACCAATCCGCTCACCTAAAATCCCGCGAATGGACTGGAACAACATCTAAAATCTGTACCAACTTATTCGCTACCACCGCTACTACTCCATCTCCTTTTTCTATTACTCCCCTCACAACTAGAGCGTGCGAAGTAGTCGCTACCTGCCGATATCTTTCCCAAAGCCCTGGCGAGCAGACCACGTTAGCAAGTCCGGTTTCATCTTCTAAAGATAAAAATGTGGTTCCTCTCGCAGTATGGGGTCTTTGCCGATGAGTGACCAATCCCCCAACCCAAACTTGATCGCCATCTGCACGCTCCGACAACTCTGCAATTGGATAAACACCCCGCTTCGTCATTTCTTGGCGCAAAGGACTGAAGGGATGAGTAGACAGCGAAATGCCCATAGTCGACATGTCTGCAACCATGCGTTCTTCAATCCCCATTCTTTTCAACTCCGGCACCGATACCACTGGAGTTGTTCCCGGCAAATACGGCTGATACTGGCCTTTCCTTGAAATTGGGTTAGCCACAGCAGCGGCGGCCCACATAACCTCGCGCCTAGAAAGTCCCGTAAAAGACAACGCTCCTGCCTGCCCCAACGCCTCAATTACACTTGCCGGAGCTCCGCTACGCTCAGCAAAATCCCGCAGAGATAAGTAAGGACCAAAAAGGTCTCTCTCACTCACGATCCGGTTGGCCCAGAAACTCCCCACCCCTTTGACTGCTTCAAGGCCCAGGCGTACTAGTCGATCTGTGCGCACATCCAGTTTGACTGGTGACGTATGCAGATCACGACCTATAGAACCTTTTTGCACTGTAGGACCGGTTTGAGACACGTTGCAGTCTGGCCCGCCCACAGCTACCCCATGTCTTCTTGCATCAGAGATCAGCGACTCCGGAGAATAAAAGCCCATTGGCTGGGCACCCAAGATTCCAGCGTAAAAGTATTCTGGATAGTGCACCTTGAGCCAAGCGGAAGCATACACAATATAGGCAAAGGAAAAAGCATGCGATTCGGGAAAACCAAACTCGGCAAATCCGCGTAACTGAGAAAAAATTTTTTTAGCTACGTCCTCGCTAATGCCCCGCTGTTCCATCCCCGAAAGAAGTTCTGGTTCCAGAAGTTCCATTTTTTCTACAGATCTTTTTGCCCCCATAGCCTTTCGCAGCTCGTCAGCACGAGCGGGACTAAGACCTGCAGCATCTACCGCGATCTGCATCAACTGCTCCTGAAATAGCGGCACCCCCAACGTCTTTTCCAAGGCTGGTTTCAAAAGAGGATGAAGGTAAGTCACCTCTTCTCTACCATTCCGCCTATTTATGTAGGGATTGACGGCCTGTCCCTGAATAGGTCCGGGCCGAATGAGGGCCACCTCCACGACTATGTCGTAAAAATTGCGCGGCTTCAGTCGGGGCAAGGTGTTCATCTGCGCTCTAGACTCAACTTGAAACACGCCCACGGTGTCAGCACGCTGCAGGAGCTCATAAACGCGCGGATCTTCGGCAGGCATATTGTGGAGCGCAAGCGGTTTCTCCCTTTGCTCGTCCTCTTGAATTGCGTCAAAAGCTAGCCGCAAAGCAGTAAGCATGCCGAGCCCAAGTAGATCAAATTTAACCAAGCCAGCATCCGCACAATCATCCTTATCCCACTGCAACACAGACCGATCTTTCATTGCAGCCCACTGCACAGGACATACCGAGGTTAAGGGCTGGCGAGTAAGAACCATCCCTCCAGAATGAAGCCCCAGATGTCTAGGCAGTTGTAATAACTGATCAGCCATCTGCGCCACATCCTGAGGAATTCCTTCTGCGCGAGTAACCTTCTTCCGTTTCCCCCCAAATGCATATTTTGTCCAAGCGCTTGCCCTGCCCACCGGATGGCCGAGCGCTCTGGCGGCGTCACGCACCGCCGAACGGGGACGATATGTTTGAATTGCAGCGACTTGCCCAGCATGATGGCGACCATAGGTGGCATACACATACTGGATAACTTCCTCACGCCGTACAGCTTCAATGTCCACGTCTATATCGGGAGGCCCAGAACGAAGCGGAGAGAGGAATCGCTCGAACATCATCTTGTTGGCAACGGCGTCCACGGCAGTAATACCCAAGACGTAACAAACTGCGGAATTTGCTGCGGACCCGCGTCCTTGACACAAAATATTTTTGCGTTTACAGAACTGGACAATATCCCAAACAATCAAGAAATATCCAGGAAAATCGAGTTTCTCAATTACCGCTAGTTCGTGATCCAACTGCGCATAAGCCTGCGGATTTTCCCTCTTTGAACCGTAGCGTTCTTGCGCTCCCAAATACGTTAAATGGCGTAACCAACTAGCTGGAGTATGCCCTTCAGGAACCGGAGGCCGAGGTAGATCAGGAGCTACCAACCTAAGATCAAACGCGCACCTCTCGCCGAAATACGCAGTATTCTCTACTGCCTCAATATGCGTCCGGTGAAGCTGACCCATCTCGTTAGCAGAACGCAAGCAAGCCCTGGCTGCCGGCAGGAACCCCTGCGCCTCATCTAGAGTTTTATTCATACGGGTAACAGCTAACACGTCAGCTAGAGGGCGATCTCTCATGCGTGCACACCGGGCGGCAGTAGTAGCCACCAACCGCAAGGACTCCTGTTTTGCCAGTTGCGCAAGATAATCTGCCCACTCTGCTTCTCCGGATACTCCATAAAGAGTGCACTCCACAGCAATATTATCTTTGGGGAAAAGATCTTTTAGACGTCGCAAAGTAGCGCGATCTACGTCCTCCCCCTTCCCTAGTAATCCGTTTTTGGTGCCTGTAAGTATTACCGCTTCATCAGCTAATTGATCACTGAGCTGCCCCAACGTATATTGAGCTTTCTTACGCTCACCTAACGCCAAATTAGCCTTAGAAATAAGTTCACTGAGTGCACTGTACCCCTTAGGCCCACGAGCGATCACCGGAATACAAGCGCCTTCAACAGTTAGTTCTGCACCATACAGAGCATTTATCCCAACACGCCTACTTGCCATATTCGCCTGCACAGCCGCATACAGCCCATCCGTATCAGTGATCGCTATTCCTTCTAGTCCAAGCGTGGCAGCCTCTTCGACTAGGGCTGCTGGCGAACTAGCACCATCTAAAAACGAGTATGCCGAGTGAGCATGAAGCTCATAGTACGGAAAATACACCCCTCAAGAGTATCGAACACCTGTTCGAATGGCTAGTTGGCGATTCCTAGAATTTGCGTAATATCTGCAGTGTCCAAGTTCTGCCCGCTAGCTCCGAAAACCTGTCCAAGCAATTGCTGCTTTCGCTCTTTCAGCTCCATCACCTTCTGCTCCACAGTGTCAGTAGCTACCAGCCTGTAGACGTTTACCGGTTTGGTTTGCCCTAATCTATGCGCTCGGTCGATAGCCTGTTCTTCCACCGCTGGATTCCACCAAGGATCCATTATGTAGACATAGTCAGCCTCAGTGAGGGTCAATCCTGTTCCGCCTGCGCGCAAGGAAATACAAAATACTTGCGCGTCCCCTTCAGAAAATTGCGCTATTGCTCTCGGCCTATTGGTAGTAGCTCCGTCCAAGTAGGAGGTCTTCATGCCAGCCGCCTCAATTTGCGCCCTAACCCTCTTTAGATACTTGGTAAATTGCGAGAAAACCAGAGCTTTGTGGCCCGACGGAATAATCTGGCTCAGCTGCTGAATGAGCGCCTCTGTCTTGGCGGATGGCACATTCGCCTGTTCCTGCACCAAAGAAGCGTCAATTGCCATCAATCGAATCTTTGTGAGGGAGGAAAGCAGCGACACTCTTGCAGATGGATCATCTATCAACCCAAGCGCCTTAGACCGCTCGCGGGTAAGGAGTTTGTCGTAAAGATGCCGATGCTGATCTACGAGTTCTACTTCTAGGACTTGTTCACTCTTTGGAGGCAGATCAGTTGCTACTTCTTCCTTAGTCCGACGCAAGAAATGAGGCTCCACCCGCGCTCGAACGGCCTGCAAAGGTAATTCTTCCCCATCTTTTTCAACCGGCAATACTACTTTTGAACGAAATTGCCGCGCAGATGGCAACAGGCCAGGAAGCGCCAAGGAGGTCAGAGAATGCAGGTCAGACAGGGAATTTTCAATTGGCGTACCAGTAACGGCAAAACACCAGCCCACGTTCAAGTTCTGCAGGGCTTTAAAAGTGGCAGTATCAGAGTTCTTTACAGCCTGAGCTTCATCCAAAATCAAGCCAGCCCACCCAAGTTTGGCGTATCGCTCCGCTTCTAGACGAACCAGGGTATAGGTCGTAACTAGAATGTCTGCCCTCTGCGCCATATCCGATAAAGATTCATTTCTTCTCCGAGCAGTTGTCTGCACCGAAGCCACGTTTAGATCAGGCAAGAATCGTTCAGCCTCGTGAACCCAAGTAGCTACCACAGAGGTGGGGGCAACTACAAGCACTGTTCCTTCCGTTCTAGACAACTTAATTGCGGAAAGGAGCTGAACTGTCTTTCCAAGCCCCATGTCGTCTGCCAAAATTCCGCCCATGGCATTCTGCATTCTATGGGCCAGCCAACTTACTCCGTAACTCTGATAATTCCGCAGTTTCACCCGCAGCCCTGGCACTTCTTCCACTGGCCTTATGTCGTCGGAAATGCAGGGAACCTGTCCCATTGTGAAATCGCCAAGCTGACGCGCCCTCTTTATCCATTGCACATCAGTTTTTGGAATCAGCAGTCCTTCTTCCCCAGGACGCAATAACTTGGCTTCTTCGATCAAATCTCGCAACTTCTGCAGCTCGGGACCGGAAAGGTCTACCCAACGTCCATCTGGAAGACGAAGCGCGGGCATAGCAGAATCCAAGGCAGCAAAAAGTGTCCCCAGCGGAATCTCAGCATCTCCTATGAGTACACGAACTTTCAGATCCAGCCAATCTTTATTTGAAGTGCCCGCAAAGGTCACATGTATCTTTTCGTTATCTAGATGCGCCTCTTGAGCTGCCTCGTTGAACGATATTGAAATGCCAATATCTTCCAGAGTCGGAATAACCTGTCGCTTCCACGCCGCAAGTTCGGGAACGGTGAGCGTCTTTTTATCTATATCGGGAACAATCTGTTTTATTTGCTCCCACGTTTGGGTGAGATCGCTCGGAACGTGCAAGAGCTCATCCTCTTGAGTTTCCTCGGGCCACTCTTTGCGTAGCTTCCACGAAAGCGTTGCTTCGTCCTCGCTAAGATCTATTGCCAGCCCAATAGATACCTCGGCAGCGATGTTCAAGGCCATGGATTGGTCGGAAGAAAAAACCTCGTAGGCGAGCTTTAGTTGCGGTAGCCAATGAGACCTAAACTCCCCTACTTGTGCCTTGGGAATGGTTACGGGTTTTGCCGTATCTAGCCACCGCAACGGTCCAATAGTCATTCCGGAAAGAGATACCAATAAGCCTCTTCGTGGTAATAGGGCGCATGCCGGTCCTAGCCACACCTCTGGAGCTGGGTAAAATTCATCCTCTAATTGGAGACCTACTTGCAGCGTTAGCTTCTCTTGGGCGCGCACGTCGATTCCGCAATGGCCCCCCTGCACAAACTTCACGGGGCGTAGATCCTGCGCACCTACAAATATTTGCACCCCTCTCCCCAGCAACTCACGTAACGCTGGGATTGCGCCTGTCCCGAGTGAGATGAGGTTAAGTCCTGTTTGAGGGCGGGCCATATGCGCTTTTAGACACAGCTCATGCAATGCAGCAAGATGCGTTTCGTTCATTCCCGTCGGAATGGCAGCTCGGCTCGTCGAAGCAATCTGTCTCCAGTTCAGAGCCCGATCAGACCATCCTTCTTCTGACTTTCGAAGAGGTCGAAGTGATAGTCCTTTCTGCCGATTTTTCAAGTCAAAACAGACGGCAAGGCTGTCCCCTTCTTCGCCTATCGGGCTCGTGCCGGATAGTGCTTCCAGTTCTTCTTGCCAATTGGCTGAACTTAGACTGGACAGTAGCAGCGCTACCCCGTGCGCACACCATATTCCGTCTTCACATTCACAGTCCCAGTGAAGATGCTGATTAGGAAGGTTAATTTTGGGTATGGAGACAGTCACTCCATACGTCTTCCCGCTCTCGAAAACTTTGCCCGATACTGTGCCGTTGCCCCATTCTATTCGTGACACCCTGCCCGCTAACTCCGTAGCTTTTTGCCACATACGCGGTCCTACAAGTGCGAGTAGCTGCTCAAAAGAGACGTTTGCAACTTTCCCAAAGTTTCCGCTCATCCCGCTCCTAAGTCTTCCTCCCAATTTTACTTTGTTCCCAAAAACCGTCCACCCACCATTTTTTGTCTATCCACACTGCCAGCATGTCTATTCCTGCCGAACGCAAACGCAGATAAGTTCGTGGAGAACGCTCCGAAGCTGGCCCCCACCACCTATCCAGTACGGGATAGGGCCCTTCTACCCTTTGAATTGCCACGCTATTTCGCTCCCACCGTGCAACAACGGGATTAGCGCTAAGCGCCAACCTTGAGGTTATTTCTACCGCTCTTCCTGTTTCATCCACCAGAGTAAGCAATTTAGGCTTCTCTAAAATCCAAGCAGGGGCATGCCCTTGTAACTGACCGGGCCAGGGGCGATCCAAAGCATATTTAGGAGACCTTTCTTCTCCGACCGGAATTAGAGCTACACGGCTGCGCGGGTCGTAGCCTCCCTGCAGAACCGGGATTGTTGCACCCCGCGGCCCCAAAAGGGCCTGTATTCTGTGCGCTGCTGCCATGGCAGAGTCAGTATTTTTACCGCCAGCACTCCACAGCGCAGACTGTCGTGCAGTTAGTGTGAACAAGTCCACAGCTTCTAGAGTGATGCCCTGTACAGGCCCCGATGTTTCGCTATCAGTGCTGGTCCACGCCTCCAGCTGCCATTTGACGCGATCTGTTAAATCTTTTTCACCCCATCCGGGGTCAAGCATCCAGGTTCTTTGTAGCTCCTTTCCACGAGCGGCGGCAGCGGATATCTTTACTCGCGCACAGGTAAGGCCTTTCTGCTCCAAGGCTCGCATAAATCGCAGTATGCATATCCTTACTGTAAAGGCGGCTTGAGAGTAGCTACTTGCAGGCTCTTCACAGGGAACGCTCACGCTTACCCCTTGTTCCCCTCTTGCTGCAGGCTCTATTCGTATGTCTTTGCCGCTAGCTAAATCATGCAGAGCTAGGCCATCCATCCCAAATCGGGCTCCGACTTCGCGTCTACGCAGCTGCGCTAACTGCCCTAACGTTTCAATCCCGAATTTAGATAGTAGTTGTGCGGTTTTCGCTATTTCGGCCCCTCGTGCCCACACCGCTTCTTTTAGAGGACGGGGCGCCAAGTAATCACGTTCTTCCCCTTCTGGCACTATCACCTGTTCTCGGGCTGCCAGTATTGCACTCAGGGTTCCCGTTGCTATCCCTACTCGGCATTCCCACCCCCCAGCTTCGGCGATCGCTTCGGTCAGCCCCACGCATAGTTCTTGTTCTCCGCCATGCCACTTAGCGGCCCCCCTGGCGGGAGCAAAAAATAATCCTGGCCGCCAAGGCGTAACACCAGCCATTACACTTTCGGCAGCAATCAAGACAGGTTCAAATGTTTGTGTCAGTAGTTTTGAAGGAGAAACTTCTATCAGCTTCGGACAAAGAGACCGGGCCCATCTGATTTTTTGCCCGCTTTGCACCCCATATCTAGCCGCTGCTGGAGTAACAGTAACTATTTTGTTCGCGCTCACTACAGCTGCCGGAGCAGTAGATTCCAAATCCGCAAAAGAGGAGAACTGCCAGCCGGGCAGCCACCCCACACATCTACGCAGGCTCATCCGACCTGTCGCATTCTGGGCCAGTTTTCATCAGTCAAAAGTACGGTGTTACGAGCCCGCATACGCCCCCACAATGAGCGCTGTTGGCCAACGCTTAATGAAATTTTTCCTAACGCCACTACGTCCACACCATCGATCAGGGTTGCAAGTATCTTGGCATCCAGGCCAGTCCCAGAAGGTACTACCAGAATTCGACTCAGATCTATTCCTGCCTGTTCGGCAGCTAACCACCCCATGTCTGGAATCCCCATGACTCCAGCCCAGGCATGTTCTCCCATTGCCTTCGCTAAGTTACTCAGAAGCTTTTGTCTTCCTTGACCTAGGCGCGGTTGCCATCCTCTTTCTTGAACTGTCGGAGCTACCGCTTGCAATACCGCTCTAGCCTTGGCCAGTCTTTCTATCTGCGATGGCACGACTCCCCCTCTCGAACGCTTGTTCGAATATTGTAAGTCCTACCCCTGGCAACTATGACCGCTTTTTAGGCTCTGTGGCGTATACCCGAGCGCTTTCATACCATGAGAGGGAAGGCCAACTATTTAGGAGAAGAAAATGGATTTAACTCGCCCTCAGGCTCCCGCCCCCTATGACTTGATGCCCAAGACTCCCAGCTTCACTTTGACTTCCAAAAATTTACGTGAGGGCGAACCAATGCCAGCGGAGCATAGCGCTCCCGGAGGCAACGTATCTCCACAGTTAACGTGGGAAGGATTCCCAGAAGAAACAGAGTCTTTTCTTCTTACCTGTTTTGATCCAGACGCCCCCACTCCCTCTGGCTACTGGCATTGGGTAATAACTGACATCCCGGCTTCTGTTACAACACTCGAGGCAGGTATCGGCGAATCCGATCTTCGTCTGGAGGGGCCAGCGATGCACCTACGCAACGATGCCGGAGAACATTCTTATTACGGTGCTTACCCACCCGCCGGAGATGGACCGCACCGTTACTATTTCGCAATCACCGCTCTGGACACGCCTTCACTGGAATTAGATGAAGACACGACGCCCACCACAGCTGTATTCACCGCCAACTCGCACACGCTAGCTCGCGCGGTGCTGATGGCAACCCACGAAACCAAGTAGGTCTAGAATCTTAGGGTGCTTCACGTAATTTTTTTTGAACCTAGAATCCCCGGGAACACAGGGGCTGCAATCAGGCTATCGGCTTGCACAGGCTCGATGCTGCACCTGGTCGAGCCCCTGTGCTTCGACATGGACGACACCAAACTGAAACGAGCCGGCCTTGATTATCACGATTTGGCCCACGTGAAAGTGCACCCAAATCTAGATAGTGCGCTTGACGCGGTTCCCGGTAATGTGTACGCCTTCACTGGGCATACCAGCAATATGTACACCGATGTCCACTATGAATCAGATGATGGGCTTATGTTCGGCCCAGAGCCCACCGGACTTCCAGAATGGGCAATGGATCATCCGCGCGTAACAGAGCGAGTGCGCATCCACATGGTGGAAAATATTAGGTCGTTGAACCTTGCGAACTCAGCCTCCATAGCACTCTACGAAGCGTGGAGGCAGCTAGGTTTCCCTGGTGGTGTCTAACGCCCCACTAGGCGGCGAGGATCTGACCAGGCCAACCAGATAATTCCAATCAAGGGTAATAAGGCAGGAAGGTAGTAGAAATACTCCCCTGCCTTTTCCCATGCGAGAGCGACCGTAGTAGCTCCAGGTCGTGCTAACGCCAGCACACAAAGTAGTGCTATCAATTCCCCGACATAAGCTACCCAAGCAATCATGCGCATTTTTCTGCCATTGTGTATGAGGCCGAGTGCGCCAGCAGCGTATCCAACACTCGCCAGCAGGGCAGTAACGCGCACGGGGGCTTGCGCAACCTTGACGAATTCGGCTACTTCAACAGCTCCGATCCAAATAGTGATTGCGGCAACACAGAAGATTAATATGCGTGCCCACCCAAGAGATCTTGTCCTTGGGTCGAGTCGGTTCACACCTGCCGTATTCACTATTTTTCCTTTCGTTTCAGTCTCCTTAGGATACCCTGCGCTAGCGGATAACAGCGAAAAAGCTCTATTCTTTCCAGCGAGTTTTGAATAAAAGTGGGACAATAGACCCGAATGGCCACCGTTGGCCTCTCTTCAACAACGCCAAAGGAGATTAGCGTGAGCGAACCCCAGTACGACATTGTGATTCTAGGAGCAGGTAGCGGAGGGTACGCAGCAGCGCTTCGCGGTGCCCAGCTCGGCATGAAGGTTGCACTTGTCGAAGGCGACAAGGTTGGTGGCACGTGTCTACACAGGGGTTGCATCCCCACCAAGGCAATCTTGCACGCCGCAGAAACTGCAGACAATATACGCGAGTCTTCAAAGTTCGGAGTGAAGTCGAACTTTGAGGGCATCGACATGGCCGCATTGCACAAGTACAAGGATGCGACCATCGGCCGTCTTTACAAGGGATTGCAGGGCTTGATCAAGTCTCGCAAGATCGAATTGATCCAGGGCTGGGGCAAGCTGGTTGCAAAGGATACTGTCGAGGTAGATGGCAAGAAGATCACCGGCAAGAACATTATCTTGGCTTCCGGTTCCTATTCGAAGACAATTCCCGGGCTCGAAATTGAGGGACGGGTAATTACTTCAGAACAAGCTTTGCAATTGGATTGGGTTCCTTCTAAGGCAGTCGTCTTGGGTGGTGGCGTCATCGGAGT
This sequence comes from Actinomyces sp. UMB0138, assembly GCF_002849225.1. Taxonomy (GTDB): domain Bacteria; phylum Bacillota; class Negativicutes; order Veillonellales; family Veillonellaceae; genus Veillonella; species Veillonella parvula_H. The sequence continues at coordinate 554,211 of NZ_PKMC01000001.1, read as the reverse complement.
CGAATTTGCCTCAGCTTGGGCTTCCTTCGGCGCCGAGGTTACCATTATTGAGGGGCTTCCCCACCTCGTCGCTAACGAGGACGAAGCTATTTCTAAGGGACTCGAAAAGCAGTTCCGCAAACGTGGTATCAAGTTCGAGACCAACACCATGTTTGATTCGGTAACCCAGGATGATTCGGGAGTTCATGTAAAGACTCAGGACGGCAAGTCTTTCGACGCCGACCTATTGCTTGTTGCTATTGGTCGCGGACCTCGTACTGCTGATCTCGGATACGAGGAGCAGGGAATTAAGCTGGAGCGCGGCTTTGTCACCGTAGACCAGAACCTGCATACCGGGGTTGGCAATATCTATGCTGCCGGGGACATTGTCCCTGGCTTGCAGCTTGCCCACCGCGGGTTCGCCCAAGGTATTTTCTTGGCCGAACATATTGCCGGCCTGGATCCTGTCCCGGTAGACGAGAAAGGTATCCCGCGCGTCACCTTCTGTGAGCCTGAAATTGCCTCTGTCGGCTTAACCGAGAAGCAGGCAAAGGAAGAGTTTGGTGAAGACAAGGTAAAGGCCGTTGAATTCAACCTTGCTGGCAACGGTAAGTCTCAGATGCTGGCTACCGCAGGATTTATTAAGTTGGTCAGCGTCGAAGACGGTCCAATTGTTGGATACCATGCCCTTGGTGCCCGTATTGGCGAGCAGGTTGGCGAGGGCGAACTAATCATCAACTGGGAGGCATACCCAGACGATGTAGCAAATCTCATCCATGCTCACCCCACCCAGAACGAGGCTGTTGGCGAGGCCGCAATGGCGCTTGCCGGTAAGCCATTGCACAGCCACAACTAAGCGAAGAAGGAAACGAAATGTCTGAATCAGTGAAGATGCCCGCTCTGGGCGAATCCATCACCGAGGGCACTGTCTCTCGCTGGCTCAAGGAAGTCGGCGACACTGTAGAGGTGGACGAGCCTATCGTTGAAGTATCTACTGACAAGGTAGATTCCGAGGTTCCCTCTCCGGCTGCAGGCACCATCCTCAAAATCTTGGTTCCTGAAGACGAGACTGTCGATGTGGGAACCGAGATCGCAATCATTGGTGATTCGTCTGAGCAGGAAGAGGACTCCTCTGCTCCTGATGCATCTGGCCAGCAAGCCGATGCTCCGAAGTCTGAAGAGAAATCTGAAGGCTCGCATGCCGATGGTGAGTCGACTGATGTGAAGATGCCGGCTCTGGGCGAATCCATCACCGAGGGCACTGTCTCTCGCTGGCTCAAGGAAGTCGGCGACAAGATTGAGGCCGACGAACCGCTGGTCGAAGTATCTACCGACAAGGTCGACTCCGAGGTTCCTGCTCCGGTATCCGGCTACCTAGTAGAGATCGTTGTCCCTGAAGACGAGACCGTAGACGTAGACACAGTCATCGCCCGCATCTCTTCCTCGCAGGACGCTGCCCAGTCCGGCAGCACCGATGACATTCCTTCCTCCTCGAAGAAGGACGGAGACGAGACGATCGTACAGTGGGCTTACCCTCAGTCCGATGGTTCTTCCTCCAAGGAGGTCCCTGGGACCGCATCGGCCGAAGAGGCTACCGATGTGAAGATGCCGGCTCTGGGCGAATCCATCACCGAGGGCACTGTCTCTCGCTGGCTCAAGGAAGTCGGCGACAAGATTGAGGCCGACGAACCGCTGGTCGAAGTATCTACCGACAAGGTCGACTCCGAGGTTCCTGCTCCGGTATCCGGCTACCTAGTCGAGATCGTCGTCCCTGAAGACGAGACCGTAGACGTAGACACAGTCATTGCCCGCATCGGCGCTTCTGCAGACGCAGGTTCCAAGCCAGCGAAGGCTGCGCCGGAGGAAGAAAAGAAGGAAGCTCCGAAGGCACCTGCTGCTCCTAAGGCTCCCGCAGCCCCCAAGGCACCTACTCCGCCAGCTCCTCCGAAGGCACCTGCAGCTCCGAAGGCACCTGCTGTTCCTAAGGCTCCCGCAGCCCCCAAGGCACCAGAGGCTCCCAAACCTGCCGGTAAGCCTGCCGCAACTGGCTCAGCTGCAAAGGGAGGCTACGTAACCCCGATCGTGCGTAAGCTCGCCAAGGAAAAGGGTGTGGATCTAGCGACCGTCACCGGCACCGGCATTGGAGGCAGGATTCGCAAACAGGATGTGCTGGAAGCTGCAGCTCATCCGAAGGCCACTCCTGCTTCAGCAGATGCACCGGCCGCCAAGAAGGCATTCCGCGCAACCACTCCCGAGTGGCAGAAGGGACTTCGTGGCAGCACCCAAAAGATGTCTGGTCTACGGCGCACCATCGCCAAGAGGATGGTGGAATCGCTGCAGGTATCCGCACAACTGACTACTGTTGTCGAGGTCGATGTAACCCGCATTGCCAACCTTCGCAAGAAGGCTAAGGCCTCGTTCCAGGAGCAGCAGGGTACCAAGCTCACCTTCCTCCCCTTCTTCGTCAAGGCGGCAACTGAAGCCTTGCAGGCTCATCCCAAGTTGAATGCTCGCATCGATGGCAAGGAAGTAACCTACTTCGATCACGAGCACGTTGGCATCGCGGTAGATACGCCGAAGGGCTTATTTGTACCGGTAATCAAGGATTGTGGCGAGAAGGATATTGCTCAGATCGCCCATTCGATCAATGATCTGGCCTCCCGCACCCGCGATGGCAAGGTCAAGCCGGATGAACTGTCGGGATCGACCTTCACCATTACCAATACCGGTTCTGGTGGGGCCCTGTTCGACACCCCGGTTATCAACCAGCCCGAGGTCGCAATCTTGGGAGTCGGCACTATTGTCCGTCGCCCGGTTGTAGTAAAGGATGCCGATGGAAACGAGAACATATCAATTCGTTCCATGGTCTATTTGGCTATCAGCTATGATCACCGCCTCATCGACGGTGGCGACGCAGCTCGCTACCTCATGGCAGTAAAGCAGCGCCTAGAAGAGGGCGACTTTGCTGAAGAAGTAGGACTGTAGCAGTTCTCTTACGGTGGGCCGGTCGGATTCGACCGGCCCACTTTTTATTCCCTAGTAACCGACACTATTTTGCCGTTCCTAATTTTGAACGTTGCTTTGTACTCGACACTATTCACTCGTTGACAGGTCTGATTACACTGCTGATGACTGCTCTGGGTGATAGTGGCAACTACCTTGCCGTTAGCTTCGTGTTCACCCGTAACTTTGATCTTCAATCCTTTTGCAGTTATTCCATTCTGCTGCATCTGCCTATACAAGTTCATGTCTGCCTGTTGTGAGGGTGAATTTGGAAAACTGACGCTAGCGAGAGCTTCTTTATCCATTTTTTCAAGGGCTGCGGCCCTCTGTTTCAGCAGTTTTGAGAGCACGGACGCACCTGGAGCCAAGTCTGCTGCTCGTTTTTCTTCTGTCCGGGGGCTCTTGTGCCCCTGCACAGTGGGTGGCACAGATTCCAGCTGTTTAGCAGCACTACTTGCGACCTGTTTTGGCTCCCCTGATAACGCCGATGATTCGCTCTTTCCGCTAAGGAATGACCCAAGTACTATCCCGATGCCAGCACAGGCGATCACAACCCCCATAGATATGACTGACCACCTGGGTTTTTTAGCATGTTTATCAGGTTCGATAGTGACAGCGTCAAGTAACCCAACCGAGCGTAGTGCCGCCACCGGTTCGGGAGTGAGTGCACGTGCAGGAGGTTCTGCTGAGAAGTCCTGTAGCAGACTTTCGGCCGCCGGACGCTCCTGCGGATCTAGTGCATCCGCGCTGAGTGACGGAACACCCAGTTCCTGACATATTCTGCCCCACCCGTAGATGTCGCGCGCGGGAGTATCTGGCTCTGAAGGCACATACGAAGGCGTTCCTTTTCTTTCATTCGAAAGGTCAGGATCAATCAACGTTGCCCGCCCGCCCTCTGAAACAAGTATGTTCGCGGGAGAAACGTCTCCGTGCGTTACGCCACGCCGATGCAGCGCAGCTAGTGCCTCCAGTATGTCGGCTGCAATCCTACGAGGACGCAGGAGCTCGATTTCTGAATTGAGCGGACTCCCTTCGACGAGTTCCATTATTAGAACCCACCGGTTATCGACAGGAACCAGATCATGCAATGTGCCTAGGTGCGGCCCATCAACCTGGGAAATTGAGCTATAACGGTCCGGGTCAGGATACTTCACAAACTTTGCAGCCCATATCTTGCCCGCCTTATCCCGCACCTTCCACACGGGACCAAGACTGGCAAAACCTATGACCTCAAGCACTTCATAACCGCGAATCCTCATGCTTCTACCGAACCACGCCAATCCCCCTCGTTGTAGGGGGTACACAAATCTGTGGATAACTTTTTGTTTTAGAGGTTCTAACACGTAGAATTCAGGCTAGATACAAGCAGAAAGTAGGAATTGATGGCTAAGGACGATACTGCCGCGCCGAAACGGTCTTTTTTCGCCAACATTAAAGATGCATTTACCCTGACCAAACGCTCCTACCCTTGGGTAGGATGGGCCCTCGCGGGCGCATTTGTTATCCCCCTGCTTGTAGCAGTCCTCGTGGGATGGCTAACCTCTCATCTAGTCTTGGGCATTCTTTTTGGCATCTCGCTTGGCCTTCTGGCTACTACCGCAACTCTGTCGCGACTCATGAACCGCGCAATGTACAAGCAACTTGATGGACATGCAGGCGCTGCAGGGGCCATCATGAGGCAGATCCGGCGTGGCTGGGACATCGAAGAACAGCCCGTTGCTATGAACCGCAATCAGGATCTCGTTTACCGACTAGTTGGTCGTCCAGGAATCGTTCTTGTCTCTGAGGGAGCTCCGGCCCAGGTAGAGCGCATGCTAGCTGACGAGGCAAAGAAGGTTTCCCGAGTTGCTCCCAAGGTAGAGGTACACCAGATCCAAGTTGGACATGCAAAGGGACAAGTTCCTTTGGATCAACTTCTGCGCACTATCAATAAGCTAAAGAAGACGCTACGCAAGGAAGAAGTTCCGGTCGTAACCAACCGACTTCGCTCACTACAAGCAAAGTCGATGAACATGCCCCGAGGAATAGATCCCTCAAAGGTGAAATTCAACCGCAGGGCTCTACGAGGCAAATAGAGCACTTTTTTGTGAAACGGCTCCCACCTGGTGGGAGCCGTTTTGCATACCAATGCAGAAGTATGCATAATATTCCTAACAGTTAATATTTATAAGGAGCCACCCCGATGAAGAAAATCTTCTGTATTGCCGCAGCAACCGCCCTTTCCTTGTCTGCGTGCTCTGGTGCAGACAACGCTACCCCCGGATCGGATTCCTCCGATCCGGGTGAGAAGGGCTACGACGTATCTAAGATTCAAAAAGACGACAAAGTCGCCGCCCTCGTTCCGCAAGAAATATCTAAACGGGATCTACTGCGCTCCGTCGCCTCCGCGGACTATGCTCCTGCGGAATATCTAAAGATCGATGGTCAAACACCTACTGGTTATGACATCGACTTGGTAAATGCGATGGCCAAAGTCATGGGGCTAAAGGGCGGAAACACTAAGCATGCCGCCTTCGACTCGATTATTCCGCAGATCGGCTCAAAATTCGATCTTTCGTTGAGCTCATTCTCGATCACCCCGCAGCGCGAAAAAGAGGTCAACATGATCTCCTACGTCCAGGTCGGATCCGCCTTTGGCACCGCAAAGGGAAATCCCAACAAATTTGATCCTTCTAACCCCTGCGGCAAAACCATCGGCGTGCAAAAAGGCACCTTCCAGTACGACTACGTCGAGACCCTATCTGACAAATGCGCTGCGGAAGGCAAGGAGAAAATCAAAGTAAAGCCGCACGATCTACAAACCGAGATCGCTCCTAAAGTCGCAGGCAAGCAGTACGATGCAACCTTCGCCGACTCAACCGTAATCGGATATACCGTGAAGAAGTCCAACGGCTCTATCGAGCAGATCGGCGATGTACTCAAGGCCTCTCCCCAGGGAATTATTATCAATAAGAAAGATGAGGCATTGACCAAGGCAGTGCAGGCGGCTATGCAGTCACTCATGGACTCCGGCGAGCTAAAGAAGATTCTTGCACATTACGGTGCAGATAAGGCAGGCCTATCTAAGGCCGAGATCAACCCTGCCGTATCTGACTAACAGAAAAACGAAGAAGCCATGCGCAAGCTAGCGGAACTCGAGAGCAAGATGGGCGCTCCCATCGCTGCTCTAGCGCCCAAAAAGCTAGCTTCGCATGGCTTTCTTTACAACGCCGCAATCGGTTTGGTGAGCACGATGTCCGAGGTCGTGAAGGTAGCGGGCCAAAATACTAAATATGCCCAGTCCTCGCCTCACAAGTGCGCTGCAGACGGCAAAGTAGGAAACAGAGTTTTCACTCCCCACAAACCCCAAAAATCTCCGAAGTTGCAGGCAGGCAACACGATGCAACTTTCGCCGATTCAATCACTGTGGGATATTCAATACGAGGGACCAATGGCGACTTCACCCACGTTGGTGACACCATTGAATCTGCCCAAAAAGAATGCAGAAAATAATCCGCAAGTTAGAAAATAGGTATGGAAGAGCTACATAGGAATAATCCTCAGCCCGTGTTCAAACCGGGCCGATTGATTGGCGCAGTGGTAGTAGCGCTAATTGCACTCGCGATAATCAACTCGCTGGTGACCAATCCCAACTACCGCTGGGATGTTGTTGGCCAGTATTTGTTCCATCCATCAGTAATGCGGGGTATTGTATTCACCCTGCTACTGACGGTAGGAGCTATGATAATAGGCATCATTTTGGCTACTACCATGGCGATTATGCGCCAGAGCCAGAATCCCGTAACAAAGTCTGTAGCGTGGTTTTACATCTGGTTTTTCCGCGGCACTCCAATCTATACCCAGCTCATCTTCTGGGGGCTTCTTCCCACTTTGTACCAGACAATATCTCTCAAAGTACCTTTTGGGCCCGAGCTGTTTTCTTACTCCACCGATAAGATCCTTACTCCAGGACTGTGTGCCCTGCTCGGATTGGGGCTGAACGAGGGCGCGTATCTAGCGGAGATCATTCGCTCGGGTCTAAATTCGGTGGACCGTGGCCAGACCGAGGCAGCTACTGCACTGGGTATGAAACCGGCGAAAATAATGCGCAGAATCATTCTGCCTCAGGCTATGCGCGTGATCATTCCTCCAACCGGCAACGAGACCATTTCGATGCTCAAGACTACCTCTCTGGTAGCCGCTGTTCCCTTTACTTTGGAACTCCAGTTCGCGGTACAGGAACTCGGAAACAGGACATTCACTCCGATTCCCCTACTACTTGTAGCGGTGTTCTGGTACCTGCTGATCACTTCAATTCTTATGGTTGGCCAGTACTACATCGAACGCTACTTTGGCCGCGGTTTCGAACAGCGCTCCTCTACTGGTAGTAAAAAGACTGCAATTTCCGAGAACTCCAACACTGCATTTATGGATGTGACCCCATGAGCGAAGCAACAAGTATGGTCAAAATCGAAGGCGCCCACAAATTTTTTGGTGACCTGCATGTCCTTCAGGGTATTGACCTAGAGATCAAGCACGGCGAGGTATGTGTTCTCCTTGGTCCCTCTGGATCTGGCAAATCAACCCTTTTGCGCTGTATCAACGAATTGGAGTTTATTTCCGCAGGACGTATCTACCTAAATGGCGAACTCCTCGGAATGACCGAGGAAAAGGCCCCTAAAGGGATCCTGAATAAATGGCGCGCTCACCGCCATGGTTCAATTACCCCCGAAGGAACTCTGCTCAAGCGACGTTCTGATGGCGAGGTCGCAAAACAGCGATCTAGAGTTGGGATGGTATTCCAGCGATTTAACCTTTTCCCCCACATGACCGCGTTGCAAAACGTGATGGAAGCACCAGTCCAGGTAAAAGGTGTCCCAAAAGAACAGGCGCGCAAACTCGCTCTGCAACACCTTGATCGCGTCGGTCTGCTTGACCGGGCAGATCACTACCCATCAGAACTATCTGGCGGTCAGCAGCAGCGCGTTGCTATTGCAAGGGCACTAGCTATGGAACCAGAGCTCATGCTGTTTGACGAGCCAACGTCAGCCCTCGACCCTGAGCTAGTTGGCGAAGTACTGGGGGTAATGAAGGATTTGGCCGCCGAAGGTATGACGATGGTTGTGGTTACTCACGAAATAGCTTTTGCCCGTGAGGTCGCGGATAAGGTTGTCTTCCTAGATAAGGGACAGATCGTCGAGTACGGCACTCCCGAAGAAGTAATCGAGCACCCAAGCCAACCTAGAACTCGCGAATTCTTCGACAAAGTGCTTTAAGAATTTGGGGGAAGGCAGCTGCCTTCCCCCAAATTCTTTACGCTTTACCTTCCATTGCACGCATGGCCTGCTGAGAGGACAGTGGCTCGCCTGCATCATCGCGCACTGGCCATTCCTCTATCGGTTTGCCGGCCCACGTCAAAGCCGTAAAAGACCCGGGTTCGCCCTCTAATAAAGTCGTTTGGGTATTCGGGAAGGGAAATTGCGATATTAGCTGCTCGGTAATCTGATTCGTTCGAGAGGCTGCGTATAACCGCATAACAGCGCCATGACAGACGATACCGGCGGTGCCCTCACCTACCTTTGCGTGGGCCTCTTTTACAACCTTGTCGAAACGATCAAGAATTTCTTGTCCGGTCTCTGCTCCCGGCATTCGGTAAGACAGGTCTCCCCTGACCCACCTGATCAACGTAGACAGGTACTCGGTAACTGATTCGGCATCAGTGTTCATCTCGAGTTCACCAGCACGAACCTCTCGGAGTCCTTCTCGGACCTGCAAGTCAAGGTCGAACTTCTTCGCCAGTGGAGCTGCAGTCTGCTGGGCTCGCTGAATAAAGGAACTGTACAGCGCATCGAGCTTCGGCAGCCCCCGATCCTCCCAGCCCGCGGCAAGACTGGCAGCTTGGTTCATGCCATCCGCATTCAAGTCTGCGCCCGGATAAGCTGTATCCAGCGCTCCCGCTAGGTTCGACGACGTTTGTCCATGGCGAATCAGTACTAGTTTCATTTCCTACCCGTAAAATATTTCTTCCATTACGTCTCTGCAATGTCGTGCCTTACGACGATAATCGTCAACTAGGCTACGCTCGCTTCTCTGGTATCCCAGTATCAACGATACGGCAGCTATCTCGTCATTAGTTCGTGGCAACAAATCCAGTTTAGCGCCCCCGTCACGACCAGAAGCGAGCGTATTGGCAGCTCTAATGCGAGTCGCGGCATTCCATGCGGCTTCCAGCGCTCGCGCCTGGGCGGGCGTAACCAGGCTTAGGCGTTCGGCCTGTCCCAGCGCGTCGAGCGTATTGGTGGTACGCAACGCAACGTCCTCATGCGCATGCATCAACTGGAGCAGTTGAATGGTCCACTCTGCATCCGATAGTCCCCCGGGCCCCAGTTTCACGTGCGAGCGCGGGTCCATCCCCCGGGGCAAACGTTCTGCCTCCATTCGAGCCTTCAACATCCTAATACTCTTCAATTCGTCATTGTCGAAGGAATGGCCGTACCGGAAACGGTCAATTATCTCCATGGCCTCATCCAGCACTTCAGGATCACCCGCTACTGGTCGTGCGCGGAGTAGAGCCTGCCGCTCCCATGGGGAGGCCCATCGTTCATAATAGGAGCGAGTCGATTCTAGACTCCTAGCAGTCGGACCATCTTTGCCCTCTGGGCGTAACCCCAGATCTACTTTGAACGGCCTTTGCGGGCCCACATCCGAAAGCAAGGACTTCAGCGTAGCAACTGTATGCTCGGCCTCTTCCTGTGCCCCCTCGCCTACCGGCGAGTAGACAACCATAAGATCGGCATCCGAAGCGTATCCAGGCTCTTCGCCTCCTAGACGCCCCAGCGCGATAATCCCCATCCGCGCTTTCGGAGAGGTTCCAGCACTGCGATGCGCCAGTTTCAGGGCAGCAGCCAGGGCTGCATCATTTACAGGCGTAATATATTTTCGAGCACGTTCGGGATCCACGCCGCTCAAACAGTCCGCCAGAGCTGCCCGCAATAGTTCGCGAGAACGAATCTCACGCACTAATTGTGCTGCCTCCCCTGCATCGTCATGCCTAGAAACAATGGCCATCATCTCGCCAGAAAGGCGCTCTTTCTCGCGCGCTTCCAGTTCAATAGGGTGATCAAGCCATGCCACAGCAGCCGGGAAATGTTCGAACCCATCCGCACAGTACGTGCTCGTTGGCAGTAGTTTCGCTAGGTAACCTGCGGCGACTCTAGAATCTCGCAGCATTGCCAAGTACCAATGCGACGTACCAATGATCTCGCTAAGTCGGCGGAATCTAAGCAATCCCGCGTCAGGATTTGCCCCGTCCGCGATCCATCCGATCATCACCGGTAGCAGATGTCTCTGCAATGCTGCTCTCCTGCTGACTCCAGCAGTCAACGCTTCAATGTGACGCAAACTTCCCGCCGGGTCCTTATAACCAATTGCTTTCAGTCGCGCACTAGCCGCTTCTGGGGAAAGAGCAGCCTCATCAGCGGAAAGGGAAGCCGTTGCCGGCAATAGGGGGCCGTAAAACAGTTCTTGGTGCAGAGTTCGAACATCGTGGCGAACGTGTGTCAGCTCGATCTGTAGGGAGCGGGCATTCGGGTATTTCTGCGCATCTATAGACCTTCCTATCCTCCTGAGCTCCTTTTCAGAGGACGGAATCAGCGCGGTCCTGCGAAGTCGGAATAACTGCGTTCGGTGTTCGACACATCTTAGGAAACGGTAACACCTGGCTAATTTCGCGGCTCCTTCGCGGGCAATGTACCCCTGCGCGGCTAGCGCCTGAATAGCCTCCAGGGTATGTGGTACGCGCACAGACTCGTCGTAGCGGCCGTGGACAAGCTGCATTAGCTGGATTGTCATCTCTACATCTCGTAGCCCACCCGGCCCGAGCTTCAGTTGACGTCCTTTCTGCTCCGAGGGCACATTTGCTTCCACTCGCAGTCGCATATTTCTTGCGTCCTCGACAAAACCCTCCCGAGCTGATGCTTCCCATACTAGAGGGCCCACAAGAGCAGAGAATTTTTCAGCTAGCTCCTTGTCCCCTGCCGCATATCGAGCTTTGAGCAAAGCCTGAAATTCCCACGACTGTGCCCATTTCGAGTAGTAGGTTTTGTAGGAGTCAAGAGTTCTTGCAACAGCTCCGTCTGCACCCTCTGGCCGAAGTCCCAAGTCAAGAGGCCATAGTGGCAGCTCCTCGCCGGGTCCACTGCAGATAGCTGTGAGGGCGGTGATTATCTTTCCGGCCACCTCGATTACGTCGCTCTCTGGAATGTCCGAGTTCGCCTCAGCAACAAACATGACGTCGACGTCCGAAATATAGTTGACCTCTCCAGCTCCCGTTTTTCCCAGAACGATTACTGCGAGACGAATGTTCTCTTGTGGGTCAACCTTATTCTGGGCAACCCGAAGTCCAGCTTGCAAGGTCAAGTCGACCAGGGCTGAGATACACCGACTTACATAGGAAACAATATCCAGTGCTCGATCAGACGATAGATCGGCAGACGCAATCTGGCTGAGTGCTCTGCGATACGCCCTCCGGATTTCGTCTGTGCTATCCACGCTCGCAAATAGCTGCCTGTAGTTACTTGCCCATGCCGCCGCTGCTGCCGCTTCAGCGCCAGGGTCATAGCTACCGGAAAAGATGTCAGAAAATGTCTGCGACGCAGCTGATTCAAAAACTTCCAGGTCATCGGGATGAGTGGCAAGGTGATCACTAAGTGCCTGCGAAAGTCCGAGTATTGAAAACAATTGCTTGCCACAGTGGGCCATGGCGTTCTGTGCCCGCGACGGGGCCTCCTCGCACAAACGAAGTAGCCCAAGCAACGCCATGTCCGGATCTGCAGCGTCGGCCAAAAATGGGGTCGGGTCAGCCCACTCTTCGAGTTCTTCTAACCACTTCTTCGCCCTCTGCACATCGCGCACACCAGCCTTGCGAAGTTTCAGCGAGATATCCGGTGCGATCCTCATAGGAAGAACTGGCGGAGCTCAAATTCTGTAACCTGTGCCCTATATTCTTGCCACTCGCGCTCCTTATTCGCGATGACAAATTCGAACACCTCTTCTCCGAGAGTGGCGGCTACCAGGTCAGATTTCTTCATTGCCTTTACAGCGCTGGATAGTGAGGACGGCAAGGAGGGAATTCCCAACACCCGCCGTTCCTGGTCCGTTAGAGCCCAGACATTATCCTCCGCTTCGGGGGCCAATTCATACCCGTTCTCGATACCAGCAAGCCCGGCTTCCAGTAGAACTGCAAATCCCAGATATGGGTTCACTGCCGGATCTAGCGCTCGATATTCGATCCGCGCGGATTCCGGCTTATTGGGTTTGTAGTTTGGAACTCGTACCAATGCCGACCTGTTGTTATGTCCCCAGCAAACGAACGAGGGCGCTTCTCCGCCTCCCCACAACCGTTTGTAAGAATTTACATGTTGGTTAGTTACTGCAGACATTTCTTGTGCGTGAGTCAAGATGCCTGCAATAAATGAGCGAGCAGTCCGAGACAGCTGGTACTGCCCCGACGGATCGTGGAACGCATTGCGCTCGCCCTCAAATAAAGACATATGGGCGTGCATGCCAGAACCAGGTACGCCAGCTATCGGTTTCGGCATAAAGGTTGCCTGCATATCTTCCCGAAGAGCAACCTCTTTGACCAAGGTCCGGAAGGTCATAATATTGTCGGCTGCTGTAAGCGCGTCTACCGACCGGAGATCGATCTCGTTCTGTCCCGGCCCTCCCTCGTGGTGACTCATCTCGACGCTGATGCCCATAGCTTCGAGCATTTCAATTGCTCGGCGCCTAAAATCGTTGTCGCCTCCACGAGCGACATGGTCGAAATAGCCCGCCTCGTCTACCGGCACAATTCGTCCGTCTGCGTCCCGGGTTGGCTTCAACAGATAGAACTCGATCTCGGGGTGGATTCTAAACGAGAAACCTAGTTTTGCCGCATGATCTAATGCCCGCTCCAGCACCGCCCTCGGATCTGTCTGAGCAGCAGACCCGTCGGGATTAGTTAGATCGCAGAACATTCTTCCCACGGGGTCACTGTCAGTACACCACGGCAGCAATTGGAACGTAGAAGCGTCCGGCCGCAGAATCATGTCTGACTCGTAGACCCTGCTAAGACCCTGAATAGCCGATCCATCAAAACCAATGCCTTCGGCGAACGCTCTCTCAAGTTCCACCGGGTCAATAGCAACCGACTTCAGAACACCAAGTACATCTGTAAACCATAGGCGCACAAAGCGGGTATCGGACTCAGCTATTTTTGTCAGAACTTCTTCTTCTACGGGCCTCATTTGGCGCTACCAAATCCCTTCGAGATCGCTTCCAATGCAGCAGTCATTTCGGCAGGCACTATCCAAGTCTTGTTGCCGTCACCCTTAGCAAGTTCCGGCAGCATTTGCAGATAGCGGTAGGACAGAAGTTTCTCGTCGGGATTACCTTCGTGAATGGCACGGAATACCTTCGCAATAGCCTCTGCTTCGCCCTCTGCACGAGTCACGGCTGCTTCTGCGTCACCTCGTGCAATAAGAACCGCAGACTTGCGCTGCCCTTCCGCTTCAGTCACCTGAGATTCGCGCTGCCCTTCAGCGGTAAGAATAGCAGCTCTCTTATCCCGCTCGGCACGCATCTGCTTTTCCATTGCCTCTTGGATAGATGGGGGCGGATCGATCGCTTTAATTTCTACTCTGTTGATGCGAATACCCCACGCTGTTGTGGCGGAATCCAACACCCCGCGCAACTGCGTGTTTATCGAATCGCGCGAAGTCAAAGTGTCTTCTAGATCCATAGTGCCAATAACGTTACGCAGAGTGGTCGCTGTTAGCTGCTCGATCGCGACCAGGTAGTTCGCAATTTCGTATGTGGCCTGCTCAGGGCTGTTTATTTGGTAGTAAATAACAGAGTCGATAGTTACCGATACGTTGTCTGCCGTGATAACTGGCTGGGGCGCAAAAGCGACCACCTGTTCCGACAAAGATACAACTGCCCGCTTTGAATCAATGAAAGGAATCAGCACATGCAGCCCCGGGGTCAGTGTCGTCTGGTATCTGCCCAGTCGTTCCACCACTACGGCCGTGGCTTGCCGCACCACAATAATGGACTTAGATATTGCAATCACTACGGCAAAGGTTATGAGCAGGAATATCACTATTCCGATCATTCCCGCCGGCGCTAAGGAAAAAGCTGACATTCTTGTCTCCTCATCTACTTACTGGGGCCACTACTGCGGTAGCTCCCCTTACTTCTATAACGCGGATTCCAATGCCCCGTGGAATATCGTGATCTGAGGTAGCTGACCATCGCTCCCCGTCTAGCATTATAGTGCCGCCAGCTGGGCTTACAGGCGAGGTTGTAACTCCCTCGCGGCCTTCATAGCGCGAGACATTGAATGCAACCCGAGGGGTCGATGCTTCCAGTTTCTTCTTGATAAGTGGTCTAACTGTAAGCACAAGAACCGAGGAGACTGCTGCAAACAAAAGGATGTGCAACCACCACAGATTTGGCCAAAAGAACGCGCAGATGCAGCTTGCTGCTGCACCAATCCCTAGCATCAGGAAGAAGAAATCACCGCTTAGCAGTTCCACTATCACGGCCATCAGAGCGGCCCCTAGCCAGACCCAACCAATCATTTCTTATCCGCCTTATGGGCCCACCAACGGCCCTCACTACCTCCCACGGAAAGTGGATATTCAAACAGGTTGGAAACATTCTCAGAAGTAAGGATCTGGGAAATTGGCCCGCTCTTGACGACCTGTCCTTCCTTTAGCAGGAGGGCGTGGGTGAAACCGCGGGGTATCTGCTCCACATGATGGGTGACCATGATCATTGCTGGAGCGTGCTTATCAGTGGATATCTCTGTGAGAGCTCCCAGCAAGTCCTCACGTGCTCCCAAATCGAGGCCGCGCGCTGGTTCGTCTAGCACCAATGCTTCAGGATCGGGCATCAGTGCTCGCGCAATCATGACTCGCTGCCGCTCGCCATCCGAGAGGCTGTCTACCTCACGATCTTTCAGGTGTGAAATGCCAAAAAGATGCAGCAGATCTTGTGCTCTCTGACGATCTATGTCCTCGAACGTCTGTTCCTGGCTGGAGGGAGCGCCGTACACAGAACTGAGTATTGCGTCTATAGCGTGGGTGCCCGAGGGAACTAGTTGATCAGCTACGTCCCCAATGGTGCCCACTCGGGAACGCAGTTCCGCCAGATCTGTCTGTGCCAGTTCTTCATCCAGCACGCGGACTGTTCCCGCATCGGCCTCTATGCCTCCGCTCAGCAATGACACCAGCGTAGTCTTTCCGGCTCCGTTAGGGCCAAGGATTACCCAGTGCTCGCCCTCGTTAATACTCCAATTGACCTTATCTAGGATTACGGTGGTGCCTCGGCGCACCCGTACGTCATTAAGCTCTATAACTGCTGCCATATTTTTACCCTATACGGTTCCGTTCCGGCGTGCGCTAGCGCACCAAATCTTCGTACATCGCAACGGTTTTCTTGCCAATGGACTCCCAGGTGAAATGTTCTTTACACCTTTCCAATCCTGCCTGCCCCATTCGTCGCGCCCGATCCGGATCTGCAAGTACCGCATTGATGCGTTCCGCCATGGCTCCTTCGAATTCGGCAGGTTCGAGTGGCGTTCCAGTACCGTCATCTTTTTGCTCGATTGGAACAAGGAAACCCGTCTCTCCTTCCACTATGACATCCGGGATACCACCAGTTTTCGTTCCTACGACAGGAAGTCCCAAAGCCATTGCCTCCAGGTTCACAATGCCGAGTGGTTCATAGATCGAAGGAGTAACGAACACAGTCGCGGCAGAAAGAATTGCAATGATTTCCTTGCGGGGCAGCATTTGCGAAATCAGGATTACGCCGCTTCGCGTCTCGCTAAGTTTTTCTACTAGCGTGTCTACCTCGTTAGCGATCTGTTCAGTATCAGGCGCTCCTGCACACAGCACAATTTGCGCATCTTTATCAACGTTTTGCAAGGCTTTCAGTAGATGAGGAAGCCCCTTCTGCCTGGTAATTCTGCCGACAAAAACTATGGTCTTCCGATCGGGATCGATGCCGAATTTTTTCAGTACTTCCCCTACCTGAGCATTATCTTGTGGGCGTTTCCAGACTTCGAGGTCGATACCGTTATGGATTACCCGCACTTTTTGTTCATCAATACTTGGGTAAGAGCGCAAGATGTCTTGGCGCATACCATTTGAGACCGCAACGATCTGATCAGCGCCCTCGTAGGCAGTTTTCTCGGCCCATGAGCTGAGGTGATATCCGCCCCCGAGTTGCTCTTTTTTCCACGGCCTCAGCGGTTCCAAAGAATGAGCAGATACCACGTGCGGTACGTCCCACATCAGTGCTGACCAGTGGCCAGCCATATTCGCGTACCAAGTATGCGAGTGCACCAAATCAGTCCCTTGCGTATTCGGCACCATTTGCAGGTCAACTCCGAGTGCCCGCAAAGCCCCGTTGGCCTCCTTTAGTTCGGCAGGATAGTCGTAGCCGTATACCCTGTCTTGCTGACGAGGCCCATCAAAGGCATGCACTCTAAGATCTATGCTCCGCCTCAACACCTTGGCTAATTCTTCGACATGCACGCCAGCACCACCGTAGACGTGAGGGGGGTATTCGCGGCTAAGCAGATCAACGCGCATGGGAGGCTCCTAATCCGATCATCTCAATTGTGAACACCATTACTTTATCGAATTCCAAACCCGTGCGCGGGGTGTTACTTGCCCGCTAAAGTTGAAGCATGTCCACACCACGCGTATTAGCTTTCGTCCTTGCCGGCGGCGAAGGAAAACGCCTTATGCCTCTTACTGCTGACCGCGCCAAGCCAGCGGTCCCTTTCGGAGGACATTTTCGGCTGATTGACTTCGCCCTTTCCAACATGGTGAATTCCTCCTACACCAAGGTAGTGGTGCTCACCCAATACAAATCCCACTCTCTGGACCGCCACATCTCCAAGACCTGGCGAATGTCAACCCTGTTAGGCTCTTACGTAACACCTGTGCCCGCCCAGCAGCGCAAAGGTGCCCACTGGTACCTAGGCTCGGCCGATGCCGTATATCAAACTCTCAACATCGTCCGAGACGAAAAGCCGGATTACCTAGTGATAGTCGGCGCCGACAATATTTATCGTATGGACTTCTCCCAGATGGTCCAGAAGCATATCGAAACCGGGGCTGCGCTCACAGTAGCGGGTATTCGCCAGCCGATCGAACTTGCAGATCAATTCGGTATCCTAGAAACAGACGGCGACAAGATCTCTGCGTTTGTAGAGAAGCCTTCTTCCACTCCGGGGCTTCCGGATGATCCCAGCAAGGTACTTGCTTCAATGGGTAACTATGTTGTCACCACGGATGCCTTCGTCAACTTCCTCGAACAGGATTCTCTAGATAAGAAATCCGAGCACGACATGGGCGGAGACGCGGTTCCATACTTCGTTGATCGAGGCGAAGCAGGCTTCTACGACTTCATCGACAATAACGTCCCCGGATCTACCGATCGAGATCGCGATTACTGGCGTGACGTCGGTACCTTGGACGCTTATTATGACGCCAATATGGATCTGATATCTGTCCACCCGATCTTCAACCTTTACAACCAGGAGTGGCCTACTTACACGCAGATTGAGGGATCGACTCCGCCTGCAAAGTTCGTCTTTGACGACGAGGGACGTCGCGGTCTAGCTGTGGATTCACTGGTTTCTCCGGGAGTCACCATCTCTGGCGGGCACGTCGAAGGATCCGTACTCTCTCCGGGCGTGTATGTGCACTCCTACTCCCGTGTCGACGACTCCGTGGTGATGCACAACTGCCGGATAGGTAGACATGCCCAGGTCCAGCGAGCCATCCTAGACAAGAACGTCGTGGTTGAGCCCGGCGCCAAAATTGGATTCGATCACGAGCACGATCGCGCTCGCGGTCTTTCAGTGACTGAATCTGGCATCGCCGTCGCTCCGAAGGGTTTGGTAATCCCCCAGTGACGAGGTTCGTCCGGCTCGTCTGCCCAGATTCAGCATCGCTAGGCATCGCACTCGCGGAGGTTCCAACTCCCCGCGCAATAGCAACGGAGGCAGACTTCGCGGTTGCTTCCTGGGAACGTCAATCGATGGAGCCTTGCCCATGCACGGCTACTGCATCTTGGGCTGAAGTACCTGCGGGTCTGAACCGGCAACCTCTTGTAGTATCCGATGCCGACGGCACCTTGTTTGAACAAGAGGTCATTGAAGAGCTTGCCTTCGAAGCGGGCACGCTGCAAGAGGTAGCCGCGATCACTGCCGAAGCCATGAACGGCCGCATGGATTTTGCCGAGTCCTTGCATCGACGGGTAGCTACGCTAGAGGGGCTTGACGAGGAGGCCTTCGCAAGAGTCCGCGCTCGAATGAGGGTCAGCACAGGAACTAACTCACTCATAAACCGAACTCACCAGGCTGGAGGGAAGTTCGCTGTCGTCTCTGGCGGCTTTGTCGAGGTTGTTGATCCAATAGCAAGCGGGCTGGGAGTGGATTACGTGCTCGCCAACAGGCTAGAAGTTAGCGGTGGAGTGCTTACCGGTAAGCTTGCCTCTGAGGTAGTCGGCCCAAACCAGAAGGTGTGGGCAATTGCTAGCTGGAAAGCTTCTAGTACTACCCCGGTAGTTGCTATCGGAGATGGTGCAAATGATATTCCTATGCTTTCCGCTGCCAATTTCGGCGTAGCGTTTTGTCCAAAGCCCGCGCTTGCTAGAGTAGCTGACACAGTAATGCCGTGGCGAAACCTTGGATCGGTTTGGGGGTTCATAGGAAATGAAATGTTCAGCCAGACAGTGCACTGAGCCTGCAGCATACGCCGTGTGCTGGAGAAATCCGAAATTGCACTACGGACGCGAGAAAGTCTGGTTAGCCTGCGAAGGACATCGTGATTTCCTTGTTGAGTATGTAAAACTCCGGGACTTCCCAGTCCGCGCAATCACAGTTGAAGAGTATCTAAAAACAGAAGAATAGCTACTTAAGTTCTACTAGATCCATATAGGATTCGTCCCACAAATCCTCGTCGCCATCGGGAAGCAGAATCACTCTATCTGGTTCCAGAGCCCGAACAGCGCCCGCATCGTGCGTTACCAGGACGACTGCCCCTTCATAGTTTCCAAGGGCATTCAGGATTTCTTCGCGAGAGGCTGGATCCAGGTTATTAGTGGGCTCATCCAAGAGCAGAACATTCGCTGCAGATACCACCAGAGTTGCCAGGGCAAGCCGGGTCTTCTCGCCGCCAGAGAGAACTTTGGTCGGCTTATATACGTCGTCTCCGCTAAAAAGAAATTGTCCCAGCACATTGCGAACATGGGTGTCATCCAGGTCCGGGGCGGCATGAGTCATATTTTCGAGCACAGTCGCTTCCATGTCCAAGGTCTCGTGCTCCTGGGCATAATAGCCAAGTTTCAGTCCGTGCCCGTCCACTACCTCACCCATGTCAGGTTCCTCAAGGTGCGCAAGGAGGCGCAAAAGGGTTGTCTTACCGGCACCGTTGAAGCCAAGAACTACAACTCGCGAGCCGCGATCAATCGCAAGGTTCACCCCCATGAATACCTCCAGCGAGCCATAGGTCTTGGTAAGGTCTTCGCCACGCAGTGGTACTTTGCCGCAGGAAGCGGGTTCAGGGAACCGTAACCTGGCCACTTTTTCCTCTTGCCCAACAGCACCGACAGAAGCCAACAGTTCATCAGCACGCCTGAGCATCTGCTGTGCCGCGACAGCCTTAGTCGCCTTGTAGCGCATCTTTTCGCCTTGGGCGCGCAGTGCTTCCGCCTTCTTCATCGCATTTGCCCTCATTCGAGCGCGACGTTTTTCGTCATCACTGCGCTGGCGCAAGTAGGTATCCCAATCAGTCTGGTATATATCTATGACTCCCCTAGCTGCGTCCATGTAAAACACCTGATTCACGGTGTCCTTCAGCAATTGGACTGAGTGGGTTATTACCATGAACCCGCCCGCATAGGATCGCAGATAGTCGCGAAGCCAAATAATAGAATCATGATCAAGGTGGTTGGTCGGCTCGTCCAAGAGCAAAATGTCAGCTTTTGAAAACAGCACCCTAGCGAGCTCAACCCGGCGTCGCTGACCGCCAGAAAGCGTGTGAAGAGGCTGCTTCATAACCTCTTCGCTAAGTCCTAAATTGGCGGCAATCTGCGCAGCTTCCGCTCTTGCCGCATAACCACCTGAGATAGTGAACTCGTGGTCTAAACGCACATAGCGATTCATGGCCTTCTGCTGGCGTTCCCCAGTCAGTTCAGCCATCTGTTTTTCCGCAACCGCAATTTTGTGCAGCATTCGCGCCAAATCACGTGCCTGCAGGACCCGTTCCATGCCACTTTGCTCGGGGTCACCCACCTTGGGATCCTGAGACAAGTAACCGACGGTACCGGAGTTAGATACCTGACCGGAGTAGGCAATGGTGCCTTCTTGCTCAGCCAAACCTGCTAGAAGGGTCATAGTCGTGGTCTTGCCGGCACCGTTCCGCCCCACAAGACCAATGCGGTCGCCTTTCCGAATGGAAAAGTTGGCACCGCTAACCAGCTGCCTATCACCGATAGAGATCGACAAATCCTGCGCAGTAATCACTGCCCCATCCTAAAACAGCCGCGCTGCAGAGGCTAAAAAGAAGCCAAAACCGGTGAGGTAATTTACCATTTGTATATGAGCTTCAATGACAATATCCAGTTAGATCCCGGGCGAGTCAGTACCTCCAAAGGCGGAAGGGGCGGACGCGGACTAGCTATTGGTGGCGGCGGCTCCCTTTTTGTCGTAATCGCCCTAGTGGTCATCTCCCAACTCACAGGGGTAGATCTAATTGGTGGCTTGACCGGCGGCGGCCAGCAACAACAGCAAAGCCAATCCGCGCAGCCAGGAATTGACTTGTCGCACTGCACCACTGGTAAGGCAGCAAATGAAAAAGACGAGTGCCGAATGGTTGCAACTGCACAGTCTCTAGACGCGATGTGGGCAGAACAGTTGCCCGAGCAAGCCGACGCGGATTATAAGAAGCCTGGCTTCCAGATATTCCAGGATTCTGTCAACACTCAATGCGGTGCTGCTTCAGCGAATGTGGGACCGTTCTACTGCCCCGGCGACAGCACTGTGTATCTTGATCTAAGTTTCTTCAACCAGCTAAGCCAATTCGGCGCAAAGAACGGGCCGCTGGCACAGGAATATATCGTTGCCCATGAGTTCGGCCACCATATTCAGAACCTAACCGGACAGTTCAATGCTCATGACACCCGCCAGCAGGGGGACGGCTCCGCCGCAGTACGCATGGAGCTGCAGGCTGACTGCTACGCGGGGATATGGGTTAACCATGCCTCCCAAACTGTTGACAAAAATAGCGGAGAAGCTTTCCTGAAGAAACCCAGCGATACTCAAATTGCTGACGCACTTGGCGTAGCAGCAGCTATCGGAGACGATCATTTACAGGAGCAAAGCCAAGGTGGAGTTAATCCAGATTCCTGGACCCACGGTTCCTCCGAACAACGCACCAGGTGGTTTAAGACCGGCATTGAGCAGGGATCCATGAAGGCCTGCGATACCTTTAGCGCCGACTCTCTGTAAGCTCAACAAATTAAATTAAATAGGTGTGGCCGGCGATAAGCCGGCCACACCTATTTAATAATGAGGTTCTACTTTGTAACCTCGGCCAGTAGCGAGTCGAGAGCGTTTACATACGCGTCAATCGCGGCATCATCATGCACAACTGACAGCGTCCACTCTTCCTCACGACCCGGAGTCATGAAAATACCGTGGTTCATATTCCACAGCCATGCCAGATCAGTGATTCCACCAGACTGGTGCTCAGCATAGGACTCATAGTCGACGATCTTCGCATCAGAGAATGTCACGCATCCTTTAGAACCAATTCCGACGGTGTAGGCCGCAATGTCGTATTTAGCTATGACTTCGCTACAGCCCTTCAGAATTCGATCATTTAGGTGGTCGAGGTGTTTGTATGCATCCGGCGTTAGTACCTGCTCGAGCGACGCGCGCGCAGCAGCCATCGACAGCGGGTTTCCAGAGTAGGTGCCCACCTGGTTTACGGTGTGATCCTCAACAACACTCATAACCTCAGCGGTGCCGCCGATACCACCTGCTGGTAGGCCGCCGCCTAGGGCCTTCGCTAACGTAACCATGTCTGGAGTTACGCCAAAGCGTTCAGTTGCCCCGCCAGCGGCTACGCACAGCCCGGTCTTAACTTCGTCAAAGATCAGCACTACCCCATGTTTCTTGGTAATTTCACGTACTGCCTCTAGATACCCCGGCTCAGGAAGCACCACACCGAGGTTCATCATGGCCGCTTCCATGATTACACACGCGGGTTTGCGCCCTTCCTTGTCGAGTTCAATAATGCGCGCCTCCATAGCTTCCGCATCATTGAACGGCACTGGAATAGTCAGCTCTACGGTCGACTCCGGGATGCCGCCACCATACGGCAGTTGCTTATAGTGATCGCGCGGACCAATATCGTCCCAAGCCACCCCGATCGATACCATTACCGCGTCATGATGACCATGGTATGAGCCGAATATTTTCATTATCGTGTCTCGGCCGGTATAAGCCCTGGCAATCCGAATTGCATCCATGGTTGCCTCGGATCCCGAGTTAGTAAAACGCCATTTCTCGAGCCCAAAACGTTCGGCCAGAATATTAGAGACCACGATGTCGTCTTCCGTAGCTGCACCAAAGTGAGAGCCTTTTGGCCACCGTTCAGCTAGTGCCTTTCCGATAGCCGGGTGACCATGCCCCTGCACCATCGAGCCGTAGCCGTTATGGAAATCATAGTACTCATTTCCATCTACGTCCCAGATTTTCGCGCCAGAACCACGATCAATATAGATTGGCCACGGATCACGCGCCTGGTACGCAGATGCTACCCCGTTTGATAGATGGTCCGCAGACTCGAACATCTGCTTGGACTTTTGAGTGTTGTCATTGAGAATCTTTTCCTGTTCCTCAATGAGTTTTTGAATTTTATTTTCATCGAGCTGTACAGTCATTTACTCCTCCGTTTTGGCTGCCATAGCCAATAAACCCTTATAAAGCGTTCGTAAACACTGAAGGTTTCTAAAACCTGCCACACTTATGGGACTTACGGCCTACACTAGTTGTGTGGTACATACTTTACACAATTTAGAAGATTTGTGCACTATTTCATAACAAACATTCTAAGTTACCCTTGTTCCGCCCCCTCCCCTCGGTGGCCCACTGTGGGGTTATGGGGTAGCGTGAACCCCACCAGTTTCGCTGCCTATCCAGGCCAGCACCAGGCGGAAGGAGCTAAGACGCATGTCCGTACTAGTTGGATATACCAGCGAGCCAAGAGGAAAAGATGCCCTGAAACTTGGCTGCATATTTGCTCGATCTTTTGATGCAAAAGTCGATATTGTGATGATCATTTTGCGCGAGCGGGCAAGCGTGGTCATGCCTGATGCTTCCTACGATATGATGGTCGAGGAACAGGCGCAGGCATGGATGGAAGAAGCTATCGAGGGATCAAACCTAACAATCAGAACCCATATACGATACGCCGACAGCGCCGAGGAAGGGCTCCTCGATGCCGTAGTAGAACTAAAACCAACCATGCTAGTGATATCCGGGTCGAAACGAAGTATGCTCGGGCGGCTCTCTTTGGGATCAGTCGGTCAAGCTCTCATGGCCACCTGCCCTGTTCCTCTAGCATTAGCTCCCCGCGGAATGCGTGATCTAAAGATAAAGGCACTGACACGTGTAACCGTGGGCGCAGACAACCGCCCAGGCAACAAAGATCTGTTGGCTTACGCCTGTTCAGTAGCCAAGAGGAGTGAAGTTCCCCTCCGAATAGTCTCCTGGGTAGCTACTCAAGACCTTCCAGATGTGCCCTCGCACAGCCGCGTACAAGAAAAGGCAGAGCAGCACATTCAAGATGTCCGAGAACAGGCAGAAATCCTCCTAGGAGCTGATTACCCGATAGAGCTCGAACTGACCGAAGGAAATTCCATCGAAGAGGCCGCTACTAATACAGATTGGCGTGAATCTGGACTAGCAGTCTTAGGTTCTTCACAACTG
This sequence comes from Actinomyces sp. UMB0138, assembly GCF_002849225.1. Lineage (GTDB taxonomy): Bacteria > Bacillota > Negativicutes > Veillonellales > Veillonellaceae > Veillonella > Veillonella parvula_H. Next base: position 530,192 of record NZ_PKMC01000001.1, on the reverse strand, counting down.
GCACAGCCTCGTAAGCTTTTCATGTCCTCGGTCGCATCTAAGATAATGCGCGCCATCCCCGTGCCATTGGTAGTTGTCCCCCGCGATGGGGCAGATCCAATCTCTGTTCTAGGTGATACCCATGGCGAATGAGGCAAAGACACCGTCCGCGAAAGGACTATCGGCAGATTCCGTTGGCCTTGTCGGCGCTATCGTTATCGGCCTTTCCTGTATCGCTCCCCCATATACTCTGACCGGCGCAATCGGCCCGACTGCCGCGGCAGTCGGACATCAGCTACCCGCGATCCTACTGATTGGATTCGTCCCGATGTTGCTGACCGCCTTCGGCTACAGGGAGCTTAACTCAGCTATTCCAGACGCAGGCACATCATTCACTTGGGGAGTGCGAGCTTTCGGCCCCTATCTGGGATGGATGAACGGGTGGGGACTTATCATTGCTACTACGGTCGTACTGTCGAATCTTGCCGGTATAGCAGTGGATTTCTTCTATTTAGCCGTTTCCCAAATTACTGGTAGACCTGAAATCGCCCAGCTTTCACAAAATATCGGGATAAACATCCTTACCTGCCTCGTTTTCATGGCAGTGGCAACCTGGATCTCCTATCGCGACATGCAGACAGCTCAAGTAGTTCAATACGTCCTCGTTGGCTTTGAACTTCTCATCTTCATCGGGTTTGGTGCTGTCATGTTCTATCTTGCCTACTCGGGCCAGGCCTATCATTTCAACCAGATTCAGCTCTCCTGGTTTAACCCATTTGAGCTCGGTTCAATGGCCCAGCTAGCCGCAGGCGTGTCGGTAGCCTTATTCATCTACTGGGGATGGGACGTAACCCTAACCATGTCCGAGGAAACCAAAGGTTCCGCTTCCACTCCTGGTAGAGCTGCAACTCTTACCGTGACAATAGTGGTCGTAATTTACATGTTCGTGTCCTTGGGGGCCATGTCTTACGCAGGCGTAGACCCAGCAGACGCTCTCGGACTGGGAAACCCAAAAATTGCTAACAATGCTTTCTTCGCCCTCGCTACCCCCGTCTTAGGCTCCGGTGCCATCCTAATCTCGCTAGCGGTCCTAGTCTCTACAATGGCTTCCCTACAGTCCACCGCGGTATCTCCGGCTAGAACAATGCTCTCTATGGCATATTACGGTGCAGCTCCCGAAAAGCTTGCATCAATTCATCCAAAATACTTCACGCCCGGATTTTCCACAGTTGTTGCAGCCGTTGCAGCTGGCACTTTCTACACTGTAATGAGGTTCCTCTCGGAGAAAGTACTGTGGGACACGGTAGCAACTTTAGGTGCGATGATTTGCTTTTACTATGGCCTCACTGCCCTAGCTTGCGTGGTCTATTTCAGGAAACGGTGGTTCACGTCCCTTGGAAGCTTCCTGATGACATTCCTATTTCCGGGCCTAGGCGCAGTCATGCTATTTGGCCTATTAGCAATCACTACCTATGATTCGTTCGACCCAAATTTCGGATCCGGTTCCGAGATAGGCGGCATAGGATTAGTCTTCATCCTTATGCTGTTTCTTCTAGGCCTCGGGGTTGTTCTAATGCTCATCTGTCGGTTCAGATACCCCGATTTCTTTGCAGGGAAATCGCCCTTACACAAATCGGTGGCCCCTGTGACAGGCCAGGAGGAACCTCCAACCATGATCGCAAATAGTTAGGCAGTTGTGGCCCTCATATAGTTGGACCACAACTGCCTAATCCAGGGCTACCAAGCTACGCTAAAGTACTGCGTCTCTTGGAATTCGCGGACTCCCTCACGGCCGCCCTCGCGCCCTATTCCAGATTGCTTTACTCCACCAAACGGAGCCGCAGGATCGGAAACTAGCCCTCGATTGACGCCAACCATGCCAGCGTCAATCTTCTCGGCAGTCCTCAATGCCCATTGCAAGTCTCCGTATATATAGGAGGCCAGCCCCATCTCGGTAGAATTTACATCCTTCAGCATCTGTTCTTCATCCGACCACACCAATATTGGCGCAATAGGACCGAAAATCTCGTTTTGGAATAACGAGGAGGAATTATCCTTTACCTCAATTACCTGAGGAGGTAGGAAATATCCCTCGAGATCTGGAAGCTCAGCCGAAGCAAGCACTTCAGCACCTTCAGATTCAGCATCGCGTAAAAGCTGATGCAACCCATCTAACGCCTTGCGATTCACCAACGGGCCGATTTCGACACCCTCGGTAAACGCAGACCCAACCTTCAGATCTTTCACCTTCGCGCACAGTTTTTCCTTGAATTCCTGGGCTACGGAGGCATTAACGTACAGCCGGTTTGCTGCCGTACAAGCCTGTCCCCCATTACGGAATTTGGCGACCATCGTGCCCTCCACCGCGGCGTCAACATCTGCATTAGCGCCTACGATGAAGGATGCATTGCCACCAAGTTCCATAGACGAATTGACGATTCGCTTCGCAGCCTGCTGCATAAGCAAGGATCCTACTGCTGTGGAGCCTGTAAACGAGATAATACGGACTCTAGGATCAGCCAACCAGGTCTCGGATATGTCAGCCGAGCTTTGCGATGGCACCATGTTGACAACACCATCTGGCACCCCGGCTTCCTTCAATATCCGCATGACCGCCAACGCGGTAAGTGGTGTTTCAGAGGCCATCTTTAACACCACTGTGCAACCTGCTGCAAGAGCTGGTGCGATCTTCCTGGTCGCCATGGCTGCCGGGAAGTTCCACGGGGTGATCAGTGCAGCTATTCCGATCGGTTTATGCGTCACCATAAGACGGGTTCCGCCAGCCGGCGGAACCGCATAGTCCCCATCTGACCGGACGGCTTCCTCGGAATACCACCTGAAAAATTCCGCCGCATAGGTTACTTCGCCCTTCGCATCGGACATAGCTTTGCCGTTCTCCCAGGCCATTAGCCCAGCCAACGGTTCAGCCTGCTCGAGCATGAGTGTGAAGGCCTTGCGAAGAATCTCGGCTCGCTCACGCGGAGAGGTATCTGCCCATCCCTCGAAAGCAGCTTCTGCTGCATCCACCGCCGCAGAAGCGTCCTGCCTAGTGCCGGAGGAAACCGACGCTATGACCTCAGTGGTAGCCGGATCATAGACAGGGAAGGTCTTGCCATCGCTCGCCGCCCTGGCTTTGCCGGCAATCCATACACCTTCTTCAGGATTAAGACCCCGGACAAACGCCTGCAACGAACTTGGTATCTCTACAGACATCTCTATAACCTCTCGATCACGGGTATAGCCCGCGTAGTTTGTGAGCATGCAAGACACGATCCACAGCCAACGCCGTGGCAGCTACTCGCAGAGTCACATCCTTTTCAGTCGCATACTCATCGACCTCTTCCCAGGCAGCCAACATGCGCCGAGATTGTTCGTTCTGCACTCGCTCGATGTCCCAGAAGAAGTTATCCCTGGACTGCACCCATTCGTAGTACGAAACTAGTACGCCACCGGAGTTAGCAAGAATATCTGGAACGATGAGTTTGCCTTCCTTATTCAGGATCTCATCTGCATCAGAAGTTGTGGGACCGTTTGCAGCTTCGACGATAATCGGAGCCTTGATGTTCTTCGCGTTATCTTCGCGAATCACACCTTCAATTGCTGCGGGAACCACCACGTCTACATCCAGCATCAAGACGTCTTCGGGATCCATTGCCGATGCTCCCGGGAAGTCAACCACCTTTCCGGTCGCGTCAACATGTTCGCCCAGCGCCTTGACATCGATTCCTTCGTCATTGCGAATAGCGCCATATACGTCAGAAATGGCAACTACCTTAATGCCGGCTTGCTCCATAAATTTCGCGGCGCCGCGACCTACCTTGCCAAATCCCTGCACCGTTGCAGTAGCGCCCTCAATATTCACGCCCAACTTCTGCAGGGCAGCTTTGACCATGAGGAACACGCCCAAGGAGGTGGATTCTGCTCTGCCGAGCGAGCCTCCCAGCTCTACCGGCTTACCGGTGCACGCGCCGGGAACCGTGTATCCGACAGACTGTGAATAGGTATCCATCAGCCACGCCATTGTCTGTTCGTTGGTTCCTACGTCTGGCGCAGGAACATCTTTTTCTGGACCTATGATCGGCAAAATTTCCGCGGTGAACCGACGAGTAACCCGTTCCAATTCCGCCTGAGAGTATTGGCTAGGATCGATTCGGACGCCACCTTTAGCGCCGCCATACGGAAGTGACAGCAGTGCGCACTTCCAGCTCATCCACATTGCCAGTGCCCGGACTTCGTCGATGTCAACTTGCTTTGCGAATCGAATGCCGCCTTTGGCAGGACCGCGAGACAAATTGTGCTGCACTCGGTAGCCGTGAAGTACTTCCCGAGTACCATCGTCGCGTTTTACGGGGATCGCAACGCTCATCTCACGCCGCGGAATGGCCAAGAGGTCGTAGTCAGCATCTGAAAACCCAAGGATCTCCTGAGCCTTCTTAAGCTGATTCTTCGCATCCTCATAAGGCCCCTGTGCCTTCTGAGTCATGTTATATCTCCTTTAGAATTTCTTCGATAACGCCCAAAGCCTCTTCAAGTAGCTCTTCGGGCATTGAAAGCGGAGGCAACATTCGAATGACGTTGCCTTCGGTACCACAAGAAAGCAGGATTACTCCTGCCTGGTATGCACGCTTCTGGATCTCTTTTGCGAGGGCGGCGTCCGGAGCTCCAGCTTCATCGACGAGCTCGATTGCCATCATTGCGCCGCGTCCACGCACATCGCCTATGCGATTGTCCCTAGCAGCCAAATCGCCCATGCGTTTAGAAATAATTTGCTCGAATTTCTGAGCAACCTCGAGCAGCCCATCGTTCTTTATCGATTCAGCTACTGCGAGCGCTGCCGCACAAGATACCGGGTTTCCTCCGTAGGTACCGCCGAGGCCACCCGGAACGCCCGCATTCATTATCTCCTCGCGACCGGTAATTGCTGACAGCGGCATGCCCCCGGCAATTCCCTTCGCAGTGCAGATGACGTCCGGTTCAATGCCTTCCCATTCTGAGTCGAACATCTTGCCAGTTCTGCCGTATCCACACTGCACTTCGTCAGCTACAAAGACAACGTCATTTTCCTTTGCCCACTTAGCCAGATTCTGCAAGAAGCCGGGAGCTGGAACGATAAATCCGCCCTCCCCTTGCAACGGCTCTATCACTATGCAAGCTAAGCTCTTAGCCCCAATCATTTTCTCGAGCCAATTGATAGTGCGTTTGGCTGCCTGATCACCATCTAGCCCGTCACGATAGGGATTAGACATTGGCATGCGATAGATTTCCGGGGCAAATGGGCCATAGCCTGACTTATAAGGATCTACCTTCGCCGTCATTGCCATAGTCAAATTCGTGCGTCCGTGGTAGGCGTGTTCGAAGGCGGCAACAGCGGGCTTGCCAGTGAAACGCCTAGCGACCTTGACGGCGTTTTCGACCGCCTCTGAGCCAGAGTTGAGCAGTACCGACCGTTTAGGGAAATCACCCGGAGTCGCCTGATTCAAGAACTCGCATACCTCGACATACCCCTCATATGGAGTAGTCATAAAACAGGTGTGCGTGAACTTGTCAGCCTGTTCCTTAATTGCTTTAGCGACTCGTTCGTTGCTAGCACCGACGGTAGTAACCGCGATGCCTGACCCCATGTCGATAAAGCTGTTTCCATCTAGGTCAACAATGACGCCTCCCCCTGCATACTGCGCATAAATAGGATTTTGCGTAGCAACACAGGCCGAGACAGCATCTTGCTTCCGTTTTGCAAATGCTTCCGATTTAGGTCCCGGCAGGTCAGTAACAATGTTACGTACCTGTGGGAATGGTAGTTTCGACATCTTCGTCCTCCAACATTTAGTAATGCTGTCAGACATGAGACTATGGTCCCACTCACATTCCCGCTACTGTCAAAGTGCACATATTTTTAAATACTTTTGTGCACAATTGATACATGGCGAGCATTTCAGACGTTATCCACCACCCAAGTATCAAACTGGTATCGCTCTGGTGTCCGCACCCTCACGCCTCAATAAGGTGGGTAGCAGTAACAGAACACCTCAATCCCACCCCTTTTTTAGAGGGCGGAGAACTAGTGCTCACTACTTCCTGCGGATCCCCAAAAACTGAGCACCAATGGGAGGAGTATGTAGAGCGACTAAACAAAGCACACGTATCCGCCCTCGCCTTCGGTGTTGGTCCCTGGCAGAGGCAAGTCCCCAGGGAACTTTTAACCGCCGCTCGCGAGCACGGACTAAATCTTATCGAGGTGCCAGAAGCGACTAACTTTGTGCGGATCTCACGCTTGGTCGCAGACCTCCTAGAGGCCGAAGCAGTTGCTTCTGCTCGACTTCTTGGGAAAGCTCAGCAAAGCTTGATCCAAGCCGCGTCATCACAAAATCCCCTTGCGACGATCATCGACCGATTAGCACGAATAACGCGCGCCAACACGGCACTTGTCACTGCCGAAGAGGTCATAAGCGCAGCAGGCAATCCCTCACCGAGCAAACGTATATTATTGGAGACGGTGCAAAACTGTCAGGCCGCAGCTATTACTGAGCAAAGCCCAACCGGCGATACCATCGTTCTTCCCACAGCAAGTTTAAAAGGCCACGATGCATATCTGGTATTGCAAACCCAACGCCCTCTGCTCAGTTGGATGCGAAACGCTATTTCCACGAGTGCGCTACTACTTCAGACTTCACTGACCATTACCGAAAGGTTGGCAGAGAGTCGCCTAGCATTGTCAGCACGATGTTTAGAACTCTTCCTATCAGGTGACAGGCATACTGCCCGTGAAATCTATTCGCTCGCATACCCACGCGCCAATCGACTCGCCCCTAAATTGGCATTTGTTGCGGCAAAAGGAGATCGATCTGAGTTAGCCCGGGCACACAAACAAATAGATTCACACTTTTCCGTTCCACTCAAACTGACCAAGAATCGACTGCAAATATTGGTCCCCTCCGACGGTATGCCACTTTTGCTGTCGAAATTGGCAGATTTTGACCTACAAGCTGGCATCGGGGCTGTGCGTCGCCAAAAAGAGGCCGACGATTCCGCGCAAACCGCTGAGCTTGCCCTAAAGAAAACTTCTCCCACCCGCAAGCAGGTTACCTGGGATGAGATCTCAGGTAACGCCATGATGGCATTGGTGGGCGCCAAAGATGCGCGACTGTGGGCCAAGGACTTCCTTGCGGCGGCGAATGGAAATGATGAGATGCTCTCGCTACTAGACGCCTTCATCTCCACAAATGGCAACATCGCGCAGGTGGCAAAGGAAACCGGAATGCATCGCAACACTGTGCGGGCAAAACTTGGAGCTGCCGGACGTGCGTTAGCTATCAATCTTGATGACCCGGCTGCACGTGCACAGCTGTGGTTTTCGCTGCGAGCACTATCAGAAAGGTAATAAAATCGCCTACATGGCCTCAGTGCGATACCAACCCAGAAATTCCTCCCGCTTCTACGATCTGATCGCGATTTTTTTCGTATCTTTTCTGCTGCTCTCGAATATCGCGGCAACCAAATTGATCTCGGTCGACACCCCCATTGCAGGATTTTCACTGATCTTCGACGGGGGCGCAATTCTATTCCCATTCACTTACATCCTGGCAGACGTGCTCTCTGAAATATACGGCTACCGGGCAGCGAAACGAACGATCATCGTGGGATTCGCTATGTCCATCCTGGCCTCAGCAATCTTCTATCTAGTCCAAGTTGCTCCAGTTGGCCCCGGATACGAAAACCAGGCAGCTTTTGAAGCCGTGCTCGGCTTTGTACCGCGAATCGTCGCTGCCTCAGTCTGCGGATACTTGGTGGGGCAACTACTCAATTCAAAAGTCCTGGTAGCAATCAAAAACCGCTTCGGCGAAAACCACTTGTGGGTGCGCCTGATCTCGTCAACACTCGTCGGTGAGCTGGCTGACACAACTATCTTCTGCACAATAGCGTTTTATGGGATCATTACCGGTGCCCAGTTCCTAAACTATGTACTGACTGGGTACGTTTATAAATGCTTACTCGAAGTTGTACTGCTACCAGTTACGTACACAGTCATTCACCTACTGAAAAAGGCTGAGACAGAGTACCTGGAGGCTAAATAAGTGACAAGTTTCGATATCGGTGCACGGCTCGATGGGAAATTAGGACGCACGGGGATTATTCATACTCCCCACGGTGATATTCCCACGCCTGCCTTTATTCCAGTAGGAACTAAAGCCACTGTAAAAGCGGTGCTTCCGGAATCAATGAGGTCGCTAGGTGCCAATGCCCTACTTGCTAACGCATACCACCTATACCTCCAGCCCGGCCCTGAGATAGTCGATGAGGCCGGGGGGCTGTCCAAATTCATGAACTGGGACGGCCCCACCTATACAGATTCTGGCGGCTTCCAAGTTCTTAGTCTGGGAGCTGGCTACAAGAAGGTACTGTCGCAAGAGTTTTCAGGGAAAACTACTGCCCCGGTGTCGCAACCGCAGCTAAAAAATAGGGCGAAGGTAGACGAGGACGGGGTAGTTTTTCGTTCCCATCTAGACGGTTCCAAGCATCGCTTCAATCCAGAAGTGTCTATGCGTATACAGCATCAGTTGGGAGCAGACATTATGTTTGCTTTCGACGAGCTCACCTCGCTGGTACACCCATACGACTATCAGGTCACGTCCCTAGAGAGGACTCGCAGGTGGGCGGAGCGCTGTCTAAGTGCCCATGCCAAGCTCACCGAAGAGAGAGCTGACAAGCCCCATCAGCAACTATTTGGGGTTCTGCAAGGTGCCCAGTACGAGGACCTCCGCCGCAAGGCAGCTCGCGATCTAGGTTCGATGGAAATCGACGGGACCACATTTGATGGTTTTGGTATTGGGGGCGCGCTCGAGAAGGAAAACCTCGGCACCATTGTCGGCTGGGTATGTGAAGAACTTCCAGAAGACAAAGCCCGCCACCTTCTGGGCATTTCTGAACCTGATGATTTCTTCACTGCAATAGAAAACGGTGCGGATACCTTCGACTGTGTGAACCCCTCCCGGGTGGCTAGGAATGCAGCGATCTACATGCCTACTGGCAGAGTCAACATCACCCGAGCCGAATTCAAGCGGGATTTCCGTCCTCTGGATGACAATTGCACCTGTTATACATGCACTCACTACTCCCGCGCCTATCTGCATCATCTATTCAAGGCCAAGGAGATGCTCTCGGCTACCCTGGCCACTATTCACAACGAACACTTCACTGTTCAACTGGTGGCAAATATTAGGAAGTCAATTGAAGAGGGATACTACGAGGACTTCAAGACAGAGACCCTAGGCCGTTTTTACGGAAATTAAAAGTAAATGGTGCCGCAAGAGCGGCACCATTTACTTTTAAGTACAGGATCTAAACGTTGAATCCAAGAGCGCGCAACTGCTCGCGCCCCTCCTCAGTGATGCAGTCCGGTCCCCATGGCGGCATCCACACCCAATTGATTGCAACAGCGGACACCATCGAAGCTAGCACCGTAGCAGCCTGGTCCTGAATCACATCAGTGAGCGGGCAAGCCGCAGAGGTCAGCGTCATATCCATTACAACTGCATTATTTTCGTCAATATGGACCCCGTAAACAAGACCAAGGTCAACGACGTTGATCCCAAGCTCCGGATCGATCACGTCTCGCATTGCCTCTAGGACGTCCTCTTCCGTGATAGTAGCGCCCTCAGCTACTTCGTTGGTCACCTCACGAAAACTCTGTTGCGGCGTGTGATCGTGACTAGCCTGATGGGCCTCGGCTAGAGAGGCTGGTCCAGGCTCTGTAAAGCGTTCTGGCACCGGATCAGGGTTAGCCATAGGGTTAGTCATTTGAGCTCCTTTGTGGTTCACATCCAGCGTGCGGGGCACTTTCACTCGCTTCGCCTTTGCCACCTGCCTGGGCTTTCGAAATGGAGTCGATAAGAGCCATCCATCCCAGCAAAGCGCATTTGATGCGAGCGGGGAATTTCGCTGTGCCCTCAAATGCAGCCAGATCTTCTAGCAAGTCGAGGTCCTCCTCGCTGGGAGAAGTTCCTTGACCGTGCATCATTCGCAGGAATGCCTCGTATAGCTCCCTTGCATAATCGACTGACTGGCCTTCCACCATCGAGGACATAATCGACAGGGAAGCCTGAGAAATTGAGCAACCGCTCCCATCCCAGGACAGTTTAGCAATCTTGTCCTCGTCTGATAAGGACAACCCCAGAGTGACCTCATCACCGCATGTGGGGTTGACCTGATGGGAAACGCCATCCCCATCTGAACCGCCACTGCCGTAACGCAGGCGGGCATGGTCCAGAATCACCTGCTGGTACATCTGTTCCAGATCTGACATTCACACTCCAAAGAATTTGCGGACTTGTCCAAGCGCGTCCAGGAATCGGTCAATTTCCTCAGCGGAGGTTATCAGAGATGCCGATGCCCTTGCAGAGGCTCGAACACCAAAATGCTTGTGCAACGGGATAGCACAGTGATGGCCAACCCTAATCGCGATCGAGTGCGAGTCCAGAATTTGGCCCACGTCATGCGGATGAACACCATCCACGACGAACGAAACAACCGCAACACGGTTATCCGCCTCTTTAGGCCCCAGCACATGGACCCCGTCTATCTGCTTGATCCCTTCCAGAAGCTGGCGGGTAATCGCCGCCTCATGAGCGGCGACACGCTCCATTGACACCTCGGATAGGTAGTCAAGTGCAGCCTTGAAACCGACGATCTGTCCAACCGCCTGCGTGCCGGCCTCAAAACGAGCTGGAGCAGCATGAAAAGAGGTTTTCTCCATCTGCACATCAGTAATCATGGACCCGCCGGTCATGAATGGAGGCAGTGCATCCAGTAGCTCCTTGCGGCCCCACAGAACGCCAATACCGGTAGGACCACAGAGCTTATGCCCCGACAGTACAGCGAAATCGGCGCCTAATTCACGCACGGAAATTGGCATGTGAGCGGCAGACTGCGTAGTGTCCAGCACAACCAGCGCGCCAACTTTCCTAGCTGCCGCCACAATCGCCTCAACGGGGCTGATAGCACCCGTTACGTTAGAAACATGCGTAAACGCAACCACTTTCGTATTTGGAGTGATGACGTTCAGCGTGTCCAGATCGATGCATCCGTCGCTGGTCAGATCCAACCAAGCAAATTCTGCGCCAGTACGTTCCGCCAGCTGCTGCCACGGAACGAGGTTCGCGTGATGCTCTGCGCGAGTCACCACGATTCGGTCTGCGGAACCAATCTTGAACTGTTCGGCCTCTGCTCCCCCAGCTCCAAGCGAAGCATTCAGCATCGAGTAGGCCAGAAGGTTCACGCCCTCTGTGGCATTGCGCGTCCACACGACCTCATCAGACGAAGACGCGTCAATAAACTTCGCTACTGCGTCTCGTCCCTCTTCGTAAGCAGTTGTCGACTCGTCTGCGAGTAGATGAGTGCCGCGATTTACTGCCCCATTGTGGCGGGAGTAAAACTCTGAAACAGCGTCCATCACCCAGATAGGTTTTTGTGCAGTTGCAGAAGAGTCAAGGTATGCCAAGGGCTGGCCGCCCCGCCCGATACGGGCAGTGATCGGGAAATCTTTACGCAGGCCAGCCAGCTCTTCAGCAGTAAAATCCGCCCTATTTTCCGAAGTAGTCATTATTTACCGGTGAACCGATCGTAGCCTTCTTCTTCTAGACGGTCTGCAAGCTCAGGTCCGCCCTGCTCTACGACGTGGCCATTCACAAACACGTGTACAAACTGCGGTTTGATGTAGCGCAGAATTCTGGTGTAGTGAGTGATCAACAAAATACCGCTGCCGACTTCGTCATGGACGTGGTTTACGCCCTCAGACACGATACGCAGCGCGTCCACGTCGAGGCCGGAGTCAGTCTCGTCAAGTACAGCAAACTTGGGACGAAGAATGCGCATCTGCAAGATCTCATGGCGCTTCTTCTCGCCGCCCGAGAAACCTGCGTTCAAGTCACGGTTGGCGAATTCCGGATCAATACGAAGATCCTCCATTGCCTGCTCCAGTTCCTTGGTCCAGGTACGCAGTGCCGGCGGCTTCCCATCAACTGCTGTGCGCGCGGTCCGCAAGAAGTTGGACACCGATACACCGGGAACCTCGACCGGATACTGCATTGCCAAGAAGAGCCCGGCACGAGCACGATCATCAGCAGTGCCTTCCAAAATGTTGTGACCGTCGAGCAACACTTCGCCATCATCGATCGTGTATCCGGGATGGCCAGCGATCGAGTAAGCCAAGGTGGACTTGCCAGACCCATTCGGGCCCATGATGGCGTGCACCTCGCCGGAATTGATCGTCAAATCCACCCCGTGGAGAATTTGCTTCGGACCCTCGTTGGTCTCGACAGAAACCTTCAGGCCTTTGATTTCAAGAGTCGACATTTTTCTTCCTTTACTTGCTGGCATCGACGTCGACAAGAACATCGTCGCCGTCAAGAGTTAGTTCGTACACGGGTACAGGCTCAGTGGCTGGCAAAGTCGGCTGCCCAGTTTCCAGATCAAACTGTGCGCCATGCCCCCAGCACTCGATGGTGCCATCCTCGACGTCGCCCTCGGACAAAGGTACGTCGCCGTGAGAGCAGGTATCACCAATGGCGTGAAAGGTACCGTCGCTATCGCGAACGACAGCAACTTTGATAGCTTTACCGTCACCATCTGGCAAGGTCACGCAGGTAGCTTCACCGGCATCCAGATCAGAAACTTTGCATGCGAATTGCAAAGCCACTACAGTGCCTCCCCCTGATTTAGTTCTTCTTCAATCTTCTCCATCAGGTGTTCTTCAATCGAAGGTACTCCGATCTGTTTGATCAGTTCCGCGAAGAACCCTCGGACTACAAGCCTGCGAGCAGTGTCCTCGTCAATGCCGCGACTCATCAGGTAGAAAAGATGCTCATCATCAAAACGACCAGTTGTCGAAGCATGCCCAGCACCCTCGATCTCGCCGTTTTCAATCTCGAGATTAGGAACAGAGTCGGCCATAGCCCCCTTGGACAGGACCAAGTTCCGGTTTAGCTCGTAGGAGTCCGTACCAAACGCCTCAGCACCGATAAGCACGTCGCCGATCCACACCGAGTGCGCACCTTTACCCTGCAGAGCGCCCTTGTAGGCAACCCGCGAGTAGCAATTCTTTGGTCCGTGATCAACGAATAGGCGGTGTTCATGATGCTGGTGAGCATCCGTGTAATAAACACCCAACATATTGACCTCGCCACCCGGAGCCGCGTACTCGACATCGGAGCAGATACGCACCGTCTTACCACCCAAGGTAATGACGACGTGTTTCAAGGAAGCATCACGGCCAATCCTGATGCGGTGGTTCGAAGCATGAGTAGACTTCTCGTCCCATTCCTGCACCGAGACCAATGTCAGATTCGCGCCATCAGCGACGTCAACTTCAACAGTCTGCGTTACGCAGGCTGAACCAGAATGCCGAAGCACCATAGTCGAGCTGGAGTTCTTCCCTGCCTTGATTACCAAGTGCGATGCAGCTGGGCTCAGCGAATCGCCCTCGACTTCAGCCACGATAGGGCTAGAGGCCTCGATACCTTCCGCGACCTCAAGGGTCGATACTTCCCTGGAGGCATTCCACGCTACGACTGCAGTTCGATCCCCTGGCTTACCCACGAGCGGCTGATGCTTGTCCGCATCTACGTGCGTGAGCTTGATCTGTCCTTCATCGCCCTCGGAGATCGAGACCTTTGGTGCCGGGCCGCTGATATTCTCGTCAAACAATTCCGAAACCAGGTCTAGCGGAGTGAAACGCCAGTCCTCTTCCCGCCCAGTTGGCACAGGAAAATCTGCTACCTCGAATGAAGATTCGCGGTCCGCCCTAGACGAAGCGACCTTAGACTGCTGCTGGCTAATTCCTTCTGAAGCCAACACTGCTTTAGAATGATCGGTCTTCATTTCGGTTAACCCACCGACCCTTCCATCTGAAGTTCAATTAGACGATTAAGTTCTAGCGCGTACTCCATAGGCAGTTCACGCGCAATAGGTTCAACAAACCCGCGAACAATCAGCGACATCGCTTCAGTTTCAGTGAGTCCACGACTCATCAAATAGAAGAGCTGATCAGCGCTCACCTTAGAGACAGTCGCCTCGTGCCCCATCTCGACTTCGTCGTTACGAACGTCAACATAAGGATAGGTGTCAGAACGCGAGATTTGGTCAACAAGCAACGCATCGCATACCACCGACGACTTGGAACCATGAGCCTTCTCGTCTACCTGGACTAGACCGCGGTAAGACGATCGCCCACCGTTCCTCGAAATCGACTTGGACACGATAGACGAGGAAGTGTGTGGAGCTAGGTGCAGCATCTTTGCACCAGTATCTTGGTGCTGGCCCTCACCAGCAAATGCGATAGACAGTGCCTCGCCCCTAGCATGCTCGCCCGTCAAATACACTGATGGGTACTTCATGTTGACCTTCGAACCGATGTTGCCATCTATCCATTCCATGGTCGCGCCCTCTTCGCACACGGCTCGCTGAGTGACCAAGTTGTACACGTTATTGGACCAGTTCTGAATGGTCGTGTAGCGAACGCGCGCGTTCTTCCGCACGAAAATTTCCACAATTGCGGAGTGCAGAGAATCAGATTTGTAGATCGGCGCCGTGCAGCCTTCTACGTAATGCACGTAGGAGTCCTCGTCGGCAATGATCAAGGTGCGCTCGAACTGGCCCATATTCTCGGTGTTAATACGGAAATAGGCCTGCAGGGGAATCTCTACATGTACGCCCTTCGGGACGTAGATGAAGGATCCACCAGACCACACCGCCGTGTTCAGGGCTGCAAACTTGTTATCGCCCGCTGGAATTGCCTTGCCGAAATACTCCTTGAACAGCTCGGGGTGTTCACGCAGCCCAGTATCCGTGTCCAGGAAGATGACACCTTGCCGCTCCAAGTCCTCGCGAATTTGGTGGTAGACCACCTCAGACTCGTATTGGGCCGCGACACCGGAAACCAGCCGCTGCTTTTCAGCCTCCGGGATCCCAAGCTTGTCATAAGTGTTTCGAATGTCCTCGGGCAGGTCCTCCCAAGACTCGGCGACCTTTTCAGTTGAACGGACGAAATACTTGATCTGGTCCATGTCCAAGTTCGAAAGGTCCGGACCCCAAGTGGGAATTGGCTTCCGTTCGAAAGTCTTATATGCCTTCAAACGTCGTTTCAACATCCACTCTGGCTCGTTCTTCGCCTTCGAGATGTAGCGAACCACGTCGGCATCCAGCCCTCGCTTCGCTACTGATCCGGCGGCGTCGGAATCATGCCAGCCGTATTCATAAGCCCCAATAGAGTTAATGATCGCCTCGTCCGCTGCCTCTTTAGCAGCCGACGAGCCTACTGGAGGTGACGTTGTCATAGTTTCCTTCCCTATTTCCTGCACCCTCACTTATGCCTTTGCTGCGACAAACCTGGCCGCATTCTTGGCATAGCGACGGGGACCGACGTGGTACACACGTGCTCCCCACCAGCCAAGGTTGCCAGACGCTGCACGTGGACTCCTAACAACCGCGCAAAAGCCTGCGTTTCGGCCTCGCAAAGTTGCGGGAAGTGCCCTGCAACATCCTGTACCGGGCAGTGCCCCTGGCACAGCTGAACAGCATACCCTCCACTACCGACCTCGCGCACTGTGGCAGCGTAGCCGTCCTCAGTGAGGGCGTCCGCCAAAGCCATAGCCTTAGACCGGGGGTCGTCTGGAGCGGCTCGAACTGCGGGAGCATATTTTCGCTCAATGTCACGCGACCGGGCAGCAGCAAAGTCCGCTACCGCCTGTTCGCCTGAAGTCTGTTCAATAAAGCTCAGCGCTCTAGAAGCGAGTTCGGAGTAATCCTCAGGAAGAGTGTCATGACCACTGCGAGTGGCAACGTAATAACGCGCCGGCCTCCCCCTGCCACGCTTTCCGGGCTTTGATCCGTCATACTCGACAATTAACCCAGCATCTTCCAATGCCCCAATGTGACGCCTCACGGCAGCCGTGGTCAGGTCTAGCACCTTCGCCAGAACAGTAGCGGTAACGGGCCCCTTCTCGACTATGAGGTCAAGCACTGCCTGTCGGGTAGGTTCTTCTTTGAGTGAGTCCGTCATTACCTGCACCCCCTTAAGATCGCCTCCGACTTCCTTGCTGCCATCCTATCGTATTTTCGCAACACTTCCGTTTAATATTTACTCTTGCAGCGAATCTCTTGATAGGCACCATCTATCATCTGGGCTGCGGAGATTTTGAAACCCGCCTTCGACAGCAGCGGAGGCAGCAAGCACTCCAGTCACAGTTGAAGGATTGTGAATAGATCCACTGAAAATCTCCTGGAGCACCTCGGTAAGTTTTACCCACCGAAGCTCTAGCTCCGCTTCCTCAGCCTCCTTGACAAACCCCTCAGGAGCCGGACAGGAACTAATGCCTCTAGCAAGAAACACTCTAAGCCGCTCATTGGAACATCCAGGCGAGGAAAACAGATCCACAAGGGTGTCCCATTGCGATGCCGCCAAACCGACTTCCTCTGCCAGCTCGCGTTTCGCCGCCTCTAGCAAGGTCTCCCCCTCCACGTCGGTAAGCCCGGCAGGAATTTCCCAAAGTGTCGCCCGGATCGGGTGGCGGTACTGTTTTATCAAACAGATTTCTGGATCTGACTCATTCCTAAGTGCGACGATGCAAACAGCTCCCGGGTGATCTAGATAGTCTCGTTTCGCGATCACATCCCCAAAGTCGACTGAATCGGTGCGAATGCCGAAGACAGCTCCCTGCCAGGGGCGCGAGGACTCGAGTACCCGCTTTTGTTCTGCAGCGTCGCTGAGCATCTGTTCTACCTTTCTGCGCGTCTTGGGGCAGATCTATTAAGACTATAAATTCTGAGTAGGGAATCGAGAACTTGGGCAGGACTGGGCAGTCTGGAAGCAGCGGCGCGTGCCCGTTTGGCAGCGCTCGCTCGCTTGGCAGCATCTTGAAGCAGAGAGGTTATCGCATCGGCAATCTGATCAGGATCTCTAGGAACCAACAACGCGCCGTCTTTGCCCGTCACCACACTGGTTCCCCCCACGTCGGTTGCCACTACGGGCACGCCCGAAATCAGGGCTTCTTGGATGGCTACCGGTTGTCCTTCCCAGACCGCGGTAGAGACGAAAACACTCGCAGCTGCCAGCGCGTCGGCGATGTCGTCCCGCCGTCCGAGGAAATGGACATCTGCACCTTCGGCAAGCTTTGCAAGCCGACTGTATTCGGGGCCGTCGCCAATGATCACAGCCTGGTACGGCACATCTACCCGATGCAAAGCCGCAAGGAACAAGTCCAACCCCTTCTGCACGCTAAGGCGAGCCACCTGCAAAATAATCGGAGTGTTGCCAAGACCCGTGGCATCCAAGAACCGCTGTGCTTTCCCAATCCCTCTTGATGGCGCAGGCACTAAAGCAAGTTCGCTCCGCTGAGCATGCGCAGAGGTAGCCCACTCGACAAGATCTGGGCTAACCCCTAAGACCGTGTCTGCTTTGGCAGCAATAATTCGTAACAGAACACTTCCTACAAGGCTGACGGCCCTTGGCCCAACCGGCTTGTTGTGCAGAGTTACAACCACTTTCGCGGCGCCGGTATCCGCCAGACACGCCAGAGCTCCAGCTCGCAACCCATGGGCGTGCACCACGTCAAATTCAGCTGCTAGCTGGGATATTTTCCGGATTGCCCTCAGGTCATATTTAGAGGGAGAAGAGCCGATCTCAACCTCGGCTCGATCCGGGAATCGACAAACAGTGTCAGCCGGCCCAGCAACTAGCACACTGTGGCCTGCATCAGTCAGCAGGTCAACAATCTGTCTTACGTGCGCCGGTACCCCGCCGCCGGCTCTGGCCATTAGCTGCAAGATCCTCATTGCGCATCCCTCTTTTTACGACTCTGACAGCTGGCACCGCAGCTACCGCTATAACCGCAAGGCCAACAATGCCCGCAACCAGCGTACCGGATATACCTGGAAGTACCCGCAGTATCGGCACCTGCAGTAGCCAAGCAAGCCATGAGCCGCCTGCCACAACGACGCCACATTTTCCTAGGACAAGTAAAGATTGTTTTGCCTCGCTAGCTAGCCCGATTTGCCTAAGCCCATACAGGAGCCCACCCCCAGCTACGCTCATGCCCACCGAAGACCCCAAGGACAGCGCCAATAGGGTCATAGGACCATCTGCCCCATCGGGAGCCAAGAGCGCACAAAATCCCCACGAGCCTAGGGCAGCTATAACCCAGCCTGCAGCGCTGGCTGAAACAGCAATTTTGCCTCTGTCAATTGCGTAGAACACCCTACTCAGATGGAAAATCAGCGCGAACCCTACGATTCCGGGAGCCAGGGCTACTAGCGAGGGCGACATTCCAGGCACAGGCTTTAGAATTTCGAATATCCTCGCCACCGGTTTCGCACCTGCGACGAGCAGTCCTGTGCCGACAACTGCTATTGCACACACCGTAGATGTCGATTTCCTAGTCGCACTTGCGAAGCCCTCCCTGTGAGGGCGGGCAGCTGCCCGCGCTAAATCAGGAAAAACCGCAGTCGCCACCGGAACCGCAAGAACGGCATAAGGCAGCATATAAACTGCTTGCGTGTACTGGTAGATGGCAACAGTGCCGACGTCTCCGTATGCCCTGGCAAGAGATAACACGCTGAGTGCTGCGAACTGCTGGGCCAGTAGCGCGCCAACTCCCGCAGAACCGAGCGCGATCGCCCTATGTACCTCTGCATGGGAGAGTGCGAGTCGTGGGCGCAACCGCACTCCGAGTTTGGCTACCGGAATAAATAGAGGCAGCGATAAGGCCGCCACCCCAGCGGTTGTCCCCCAGGCAAGAATATTTATGGCTTCTGCCCCTACCTGGCTCGCGCTATCCGCTGCTCCTTGGTTGGCCCCGTACAGGGCGTATGTGGCTATTACCACCAATGAGGACAGCAGGGGAGCGAAAGCCGGCCAGAAAAATTTCTTGTGGGCCTGCAGCACCCCGGTTAATACGACCGATATGCCGTACAACGGTATTTGGACGGCAAACACCCTGAGGAACAGAGTCAACAGCAGCTGCTGGGCATGCGCGTTACTACCAACGGGGGCGGGCAACAACGTCGCGATAGCAGGCGCCCCTAAAGCTATCAATGCGCCGATAGGAATCAGTAGGACCAGACAGGCGGTTAGCAAGGAGGACGCGATTCGATCTATGTCTGCCTTCATTGCCTTTGCGAGCGGCGCTGCTAGCAGTGGGATCGTTATCCCCGCCAGCGCCCCACCAGCAGCTACTTCATAAATGATATTGGGGATCTGATTAGCTGAGGCATATGCGTTTGCGGTTTCTCCCTGTCCTACCCAGGCAAACTGGGCGAACCAACGGATAAAACCAAAAACACGCGCTACCAGGGTGAGCCCCGAAATGAGGCCCACAGCCCCAAGTAGCTGGGGCAGGGAGCGCCTAAACCCCATCGGGGCGACCCCATGCGTCGATACGGCTCAGAATTGTACTGTTTGCAATTACTTCCGAAAAACTAATTTTCTCCGAAGCGAGAGTCGCCGCCACCAGCAAAGCAGCCGCAGCGTACCGGCCAGTAAGCGGCATTGCGAGCCCAACTCCAAACGAAGCTAACGCACCAAGCGAATTTGCACCGGTGTCCCCTAGCATCGTCTTACCTCGTCCGTCGTCGCTAAACCCTCCGGCAGCTGCAGCAGTCGCTGCTGCCCCGATGATGCTCGCGTCACCCCGAGCAAGCAGTGTGGGGATAGAGGTGGCTAGAACTGCCTTACGAGCACGAACGGGACGCAGATCCAGCAGGTTTATCATGTTTGTTCCGCCAGCAAGCAGAACTGTACCTGCAACCCAGTCAGCGCATCCCAGCATCCCCCTGCGATGAGGCAGGACAGTTGCGGCGACTGCTGACGCCGCCCCAATAGATCCCAGCTTTATTAGCCCGCTGCTAACGTGCCCTTCACGCAGGGCTCCGAGGTGTCCCCCAAGCCCTTTGGCAGTATGATCCCCGTCGTGGCGTCCCTGATCCATATCGTCGAAATAGCCGGCGCCCGCGGAGACAGCGCTCAACGCTGTAGCGGCAAGACCGATACGAGGACTGGCAAGGATAGTCACTGCGGAACACGCAGTAGCCGTGATGGCGCTGGCAACGCCTCCTCTAAGTGAGACGGGCTTACCGACAAAATTCTGCCTGATCCACGACTCTGACTCCGGGAGCAACTTTTGTGTCAGATAGGCTGCCGCACCACCTAGCGCCAAGCCAAGAAGCCTCTGCTTCATCACTTGGCTTTCACGTCAGGAATAGGCTTATCCGCACCGGTTTGGAACCCGAAGGCTCCGGGGTGTCCAGCCTTGGCGGCCGCTAGAGCAAGCGGGGTAGACACAGCAGCACTGATCTGGCCGATCGAATCCACAGTCGCAACGGATACGCCTCCTGCGCGCACCTTCGCAATCAATGATTCCTCCGCCTCAGCACTGCCTGTAAGGACTCCGCCCTCTGGCGCCTTGGCTACAGACTGTGCAAGCCCCGTAACAGCGTCATCACTGTAGCCCTGAGATTCCTTCTTCTGCTCCTTCGAACCATCCTTGTCACTACGCGGACCAATTACGACTACAGATTTCGCCGGCTCCGAAGCGGCCTTAGTAACCGTTACCAAGGGGGCCGACTTCGAGGTCAGAATTTCGGCCAACGCACTGGATTTGTCGCCCGGAGTGGTAAGTAGCTGTACCGCCCCTGCTCCCATGATCGTTCCTGTGGTTGCGCTCCCACCAGGAGCAGCCTCCAGATAGGAGGAAATAGAAGAGACCAAAGACTTCCTGTAGGACTCCCTGGCCTGGGTGAACCAATCAGCTTCTAGAGAGAGCTGCCCGACAACACTGGCACCGGACTGCGCCAGCTTGTCAGAAACTGCCTTAACGTCGTCGGCCTCAGTGCCGGGAAGAACGATTAGGCCAACCTTCTGATCCTTCAACGATCCGGGCAGCACCGCTGCAGCTAAGCCGTTCACGTAAGCGTCGGAGTTCCGAACCGCAGTGTGAGCCTCAGATAGCTGCTGGTTTAGTGTTGCCTGCTGTTCTGTGAGGCGGTTTACCTGCCCAGTAAGCGCGGAAGAAAGGGGCCCCTGCAGTGGACCTGCCCCCAAGACCACGCCTAAGGTCAAGGCGATCAGAACCGCCATCAGTGAGACTAGGTGGTAGCGAAAATCAATCAAGATTCAACCTCTTATGTGAACGGATAGATAGGTCCGAAGCCATTTGCCCCGGTAATAGTTGCCCATAGCCGAGATAGGTATAGCCCAATTACCCCGTAGAAGGTCTGGCCCGCGGGAGTTACAGCTAGAGCAATTAGTACAGATGCTATGCCCACCAGGGCGAAGAGGATAGCCTGCCTATTCGAGACTTTCGGCTGATACAACTTGGAAACACCCTTTGCATCAACCAACTTAGAACCCACCCGCAGCCTGGTAAGGAACGTCGACGCCATACCGGCGCGCCCCTTATCCAAGAATTCAACCAGGGTGGCATGGGTGCCTAAAGCAACAATAAGTTCGGCTCCCTTGTCATCAGCAAGCAGCATCGCTACGTCTTCAGACGTGCCCGTGGCAGGGAAGGTAATGTAATCGATTCCTTGGCGATCTAGACGTTCAGTGCCTGGCGCGCGCCCATCCTTGTAAGCATGCACCACGATCTCGGCACCACAGCGCAATGCCTCATCACTGACGGAGTCCATGTCTCCGATGATCATATCTGGCTTGTAGCCCTCTTCACGGATCGCGTCGGCACCTCCGTCCACACCAACAAGGACGGGCTTGTACTCGCGAATATAAGGTTTCAGCGAACGCAAGTCTTCTTTGTAGTTGTAACCGCGCACCACGATAAGCACCTGCCGGCCGTCCAGCTTAGTCCTGACCTCTGGCACACCTACCCCGTCGAGGAGGAGCTCCCGTTCACGACGCAGATATTCCATAGTGTTGGCAGCGAATGCTTCGATCTGCACGGACAGTCCTGAGCGTGCTTCTTCCATGGCATTCTTATTTGTCTCGGCAGTCTGCTTCACGCCCGCAGCGACCAGCTTCCCACCAGAGTAGACCTCGTTATCCTTCAGCGTTAGGACGGTCCCCTCCCGGACCTGCATGACGTCTGTACCGAGATCGTCAATTAGTGTTATCCCTGCCTCAAGGATGATTCCAGGCCCCATATTGGGATAACGCCCGGTAGTCGACTTAGCTGCGTTCAACACCGCCACAGGCCGGGCATTCACAAGAGCCTCGGCGGCCACCCTATCGATATCGGCATGGTTAATTACCGCAATAGCGCCTTCTTCGAGTCGCCGCGTCAGATTTTTTGTGCGTTTATCTACCTGAGCCGGCCCCTCATCTTGGGACAGCCCACGTTTTTTAGACCTTCTGAACAACGTAGCCACGAACCTTAGTATTACACGTGCGAGGCGCCAAGGAGCTCAGCGGCGTGCACTCTAGCTGATTTCGAGTCGGTGTGCCCAGAGAGCATTCGCGCAAGTTCCAAAACGCGATCTTCGCCCTCTACCTGCCTAACAGTTGCCTTCCCACCCTGCTTTTCGACCACAATATGTCTGTCGCCATATGCTGCAACTTGAGCCAGGTGGGTAACCACTATTACTTGTCGCGATTGAGCCAAGCGCGCCAAGCGCAACCCTACAGATGTCGCTGCTTGCCCTCCGATGCCTGCATCTATCTCGTCAAATATCATTACCGGGGCGTCATCGTGATCACCTAGACTGCTCAATTCGAGGGCGAGCATGATTCTAGACAGCTCTCCGCCCGACGCGCCTTCACCTAGCCCTACCGGTGGCAGTGACGGATGCGACTGCAGCTTCAGGGAAACCTTATCCATGCCGAACTCAGCGGGCTCGTCCAATGAATCTATCTCTGCCAGGATTCTTGCGTTCGGCATTGCTAGTTCCGTCAGCTCTTTACTGGTCGATTCGCCCAACTGCTTGGCGGCTTGGCGGCGCAATTTCGAGAGTTGTCGGCCTAGCTCCAAAGTCTCTTCCCGTAAGACAGCCACCTGCTCGGCAAGCTCTTCTTCGCGATCGGTGCCCCCGTCAATCTCGGCAAGCCTCTGTCCTGCCTCTTCGCGCCAGCGCAGCAGAGCGGTTGCGGACTCTGCACGTCCTCGCCCAACCTCGATGATCTTCGCCAAGCGCTCATGCTTATGTTCTAAGGCTGCGGGGTCGGCTTGCAAGTCTTCAAGATAACTTGCCAAGGTACCCGCGAGGTCTTGGACCTCTGCCTCTATCGAGCTTGCAGCAGCTGCGCTATTTTCCAACTGGGCATCATAATTAGCTGCCTTATTCAAAGACTCGATTACTATGCCCAAGCTGTCAGCAATCCCGCCTTCCCTCGAAATGTGGTTGAGTGCCCTAGCAGTAGCCTCACGCAAATCTTCTACGTTAGTTAGGCGTTCTATTTGCTGGCGTAGCTCGTCGTCCTCGCCCTCGCTCAAAGCAAGCTCATCTATCTGCTGAATTCCCGAACGCAATATTTCTATTTCTACTGCACGAGCGCGAGAGTTTTTCCGCCATTCTTCGAGGGTTGCAACGGCATTCTTGTATGCCGCATACTTCTGTCGATATCTGCGAAGAACCGCCTGCAGAGGGCGTCCTCCCACCTGATCTACACGCTCTCGCTGCGCAGATGCAGATCGTAGCCGCAGCTGGTCGGCCTGCCCGTGAATTGCTACAAGTTGCTCTCCAGCTTCAGAGAGAATTGCGGCAGGAACACTTCGCCCTCCAGCGAAGGCCCGAGAGCGTCCCTTCGCTGGGACGGAGCGAGCCAGTACGACTGTGGAATCCTCGATGAGCCCACCAGCATCAGTGATTATGTTCGCCGCTTTTGAATTCTCGGCAAGGGTGAATATGCCCTCTACATGAGCCCGCTCACTGCCAGCCCGGACTTTCCCCAGATCCGGCTTGCTGCCGGTGAGTAGTCCCAAGGAGGTAAGAACCATTGTCTTGCCAGCACCAGTTTCGCCGGTCAAGACGGTCAGGTTATTCGCCACTGAAAGCTGGGCGCTCTCTATAACCCCAAGGTTTTCTATGTTTAGTTCTTCAAGCACTAGTTATCTCGCCACCCATGTACCGGAAGATCGAACTTTGCCACCAACCGAGATGAGAAGGGGGCCTTGTTAATTCGGGCAAAACGAACTGGTTTTTCCGATCGAGTCATCGTTAAGACGGTCCCTGGTTCAAGCAGCGAGCAACGCTGCCCATCACACCACAGCTCCAAGTGGCTACGCTGTTCCATAGAAACTGCGACCTCGATCAGCGAAGTAGGCGATACAACCAGAGGTCGCGTAAAAAGACCGTGCGCAGCAAGCGGGGTAACAACAAGAGCTTGCACATCTGGCCACACCACTGGTCCGCCTGCACTGAATGAGTAAGCGGTAGAGCCCGTGGGCGTGGCCAGGATAATTCCGTCTGCCCCGTAAGTTGATACACCCTGTCCGTCTATGCCAAGGCCGAAGTGTGCCGGGTGGGCGGCATCTGTGTGCAATATGGCAGCTTCGTTCAAGGCCCAGTCCTCGGTTGGGCACGCGTGCGGAGGACGGATGGTGATCTTCATGCACATGCGGTCCTCAACTTGGAAGTCTGCACGCACAATGTGGTCGATGACCACCTTCAAATCTTCCTTTTCGGCCTCCGTAAGAAATCCCATGTGCCCTAAATTTATGCCGAATAGAGGCAATCCTGCGTCCCTCGCCAATGGGGCCGCCGAAAGGACGGTACCGTCGCCTCCCACTGCCATGACGAGCTCTACCTCATCATCTATGTGGTCTACTAGTGCTACACCTCGGTCTTCAAGCCCAGCCCGCAACTCAAGATAGGCCTCTTTGGCCGAGGCCCGATCTGAGTGTAGCTGCGCATATACCTTCCTCATTTATGTGCTCCCTGAGGCCCGGCTGCGACGGCATCTTCAACCATCTTAGTCAGTTGCTCCTCCGAGCACTGGGTTCCTGTCTTGGACATGTGAAGGAAATACTCAACGTTTCCGGACGGTCCCGGAAGCGGAGAAGCAGCGCAGGAGTGCACTATCAGTCCGTTCTCTACAGCGCAGCTGGCCACTTTTAGAACCGTTTCAATCCGGTGAGCTGGATCCCTGACGACTCCCCCGTGGCCAAGCCGGTCCTTTCCAATCTCAAATTGCGGCTTGACCATAAGCAGGAAATGGGCGTCTGCAGCGGAGACCTTTGCTAGCGCGGGAATCACGAGCGTCAAGGAGATGAAAGACAAATCGCCCACGACCAAAGATGGCGGCTCCCCTACCTGTTCCGGCTCCAGAGTACGTACGTTCGTGCGTTCAAGCAGCTCTACTCTAGGATCGGTGCGCAGTCGCCATGCCATCTGCCCATAGCCCACATCTACTGCCACTACCGAGGCGGCACCGCGCCTTAGGAGTACGTCGGTGAACCCACCTGTAGATGCTCCCGCATCGAGGGCCCTTACGTTAGTTATCGAGGGAGCATTTGCGCCCAAGATATCTAAAGCCCCGCTTAGCTTGTATGCTCCGCGGGAGGCATACCCATCTTGGGCGGACTCGGTAACCTCTATAGCTTGGGCCGGATCGACCTGGCGAGCAGGTTTGACCACGACCTGACCATCTAGCTTGACCAGTCCATCCTGAATCATCTGGGCAGCTTTAGTTCGTGAGGGCGCATATTTCCTGCGCACTAGCTCAGAATCGATACGCCTCAGTCTGCCCATTAGTGTCCTACCGTCGTCAGAGCTTCGCTCAGCTTCGTTTGTATTTCCTTTAGAAGATTCACCTGCTCCTCTAAGGGAAGTTCGGCAAGGTTTGCCAGAGCATCGGTTAGCCCTGGCAAACCTTTTTCTTCATCACTCATTTACTTCGGTATCGTCCGCTTCTTGCTCAGGAGTGGCTTCCTGGTCTGCCGCGTTCTCGACCTCAGGATTGCGAGTTACCTCAATCTGGGGAACCGTGACGCGATCGCGGTTGTCACGTGCTTCCCAAACCGCTGCTACCAAGGCCCGGTAGTCGTCGAGTTTCAGCGTGACTGAATCTGCCTCAAGGGGAACTTCATCAACCTGAATTGTGCCGCGTTCTACCCGGAATGCCCTTGACGATCCGCAAGTCCAATCCCCGTTAGCGGTCTTTACTGGACCAGGAACAGGCTCAAGTAAAGAACGCATGTCAAGACCTAGATAGGTGGGGCGTTCTTCCTTCTTAGCCAGTGCAACATCTTTTGCGCTTGCAACACCAGTAAGGAGGTGAAGTACTGGATAACCAGCGGCACGAGCTCCCGCAATGTCGGTATCCAGTCGGTCGCCAATGCACATTGCCTTGGAGCCTTCGGCCAGTTCGACAGCGTGTCGATAAATCCCCGGGAAGGGCTTGCCTCCCGCCTTCGCGGAAACTCCTGTTGCATGTTCAACTGCGTGCACCAGGGAGCCATTTCCAAGGCTAAAGCCTCGTTCAGTAGGTAGCGTCGCGTCCATGTTTGTGGCCACGAAAGCGGCACCCTGATTGATGGCGTAAGCGCCCTCGGAGAGTTCCGCCCAACCTACGGACGGATCGTAGCCCTGAATCACAGCAGCTGGACGATCGTCGGCACTTTCGACAAGTTCGAAGCCACCTTCAGTAACAGCTTTGCGCAATCCATTGCCACCGATGGACAGGACTTTTGCGCCTGGAGGCAGGATTTCCTTCAAAATAGCTACGCCGTCCATCGCGGAGGTCATGATCTTGTCTTCATCTACCTCTATTCCGTAACCGGCTAGCTTGTCTTTTACCTCCTGCCGGGTGCGTGAGGCGTTGTTAGTTACGAAGACGAGCTCCATGCCGCCTTCCTTAGCACTCATGAGTCCGGTGTCGGCATACTTAATTGGACTAGATCCCATGTACGCGACGCCGTCCAGGTCCACGAGGGCGAGCTCAAAGTTCTGTGACAGTGGCTTCCGGCACCCTTGAAGATCGGAGGGCACGTATTCCATGTCTGCTTCAACGACCTCGTCAAAATCAACGATAGTCAGAGGCTCAGGAACCGCCGGAATCTCAGCTTCTACCTGATCGGCCTCTTCCTCGCGCCCCAGTTCACGCAGACGGTCTACCTTAACATGCAGGAGGCGAGAGAGTACCTCGTCGTCTTCTACCTTACGGGTATCGAGAAAGTCCTCAATAACAAGAAGTCCGGCCTCCGGCTCGCCCAAATCGGCCCGAGCCCCAGAAGCAACCAACGCCAACTCAGCCTGTTCCCCAACCGACATACCGGCCGTTGAGGTGTCGCCGATTATCTCCAGAGCCTTCTCCGGCTTGCCAATGCCTCTCTCGCAGTCCGCTTCAATTGCGCGCAGGCTATCTTCGCCTGTCAGTCGGCGCACCGCGCGAACCTCGCGGAGGGCTTCAGGGAATTTCTCGCAAGCATAGGCTGCAAGCGCGGCCGCTTCTCGCACCGGCCCAATTCGACCGGCTCTGGCCACTGCTGCCTGCGCGTGGGCGTATGCCGCTTCGGGATCAATATCGATCAAAGAACCGGCCATAACCAAATGGCGCGCTACAGTCTCAGCGTTATCTGCGTTCAACCCATTTAGCGCCTTGCGGGCAATGGGATCTAGCGATTCAGCCTTAACATTCATTGGAATAGCAGGCTCATTTCGCCGTGAGTCCCACTTGTTCTGCTTGCGGAAGTCACGGGGACCACGGTCTTCCCGACGATCAGAGCGGGCCCGGTCATTAAACCGTTTGCCCGATGAGCGACGATCGGAGAATTTTCCTTTTCCTCTGGAGTTGTCAGAGTTCCAGCCGCGCTTGCCTCTTCCGTCACCGCCGGACCGTCTACGGCCACCTCCGGACCATCCGGAACCGGACTCATACCGCCGGCTGCGATCTGAACGAGACTTAGAAAAATCCCTGCGTCCATCTTCCCGGGAGTAGTTGTTATCCCGGCCCCGGCGGGTCGGTCGATCTGAGCGCTCAGCTCTATTGGAGTCTCGCCACTTCGGCGAGCGTTCGCGGCCGTGCCAGTCCCTTGAGAAGCGATCGTTCACAGTGTTCCTTAAAAATCGTCAAAGCTATTTGGTACTAGCATAGTAGAAACTAGCTGGCGCAAGAATATTCCATGGTGTGAAGTCTCGCTCCCCGGCCGTCAGTCGCCCCGTCGGGTGTTGTTAAATGGGGATAAAGATCTAGCCCCCAAACCCACTAACAAAAGCAGGCCTGGAGGCTAAACCAGAAGAATAATTCGTGGCAGCGTCTTACTCTCCCACACTAAAAAGTGCAGTACCATCAGCGCTGGCAAGCTTAGCTACCGGGATCGGAACGGAACCGGGCGTGACCTCACCGCTATGACCACCACGAAAAACTATTGAACCAACCAAAAAAAGAAGACTGGTTGAATCGTGAACCGCACAGTGGACGCAAATGCCAATGCCAACACACGTAATTGGCATGCCCAAAACAAACATTAATACTCAATTTTGTTAGTCATCGGGATATTAGTACCAGTCAACTCAAACCCTCACGAGCCTTACATTCCTGGCCTATCAACCCAGTCTTCTACTGGGACCCTCACACACAAACAGTGCACGGAGATCTTATCTCGAGGCAGGCTTCCCGCTTAGATGCTTTCAGCGGTTATCCCTCCCGAACGTAGCAAACCAGCCATGCACCTGGCGGTACAACTGGCACACCAGAGGTTCGTCCGTCCCGGTCCTCTCGTACTAGGGACAGGCCCTCTCAAATCTCCAACGAACGCAGCGGATAGGGACCGAACTGTCTCACGACGTTCTGAACCCAGCTCGCGTACCGCTTTAATGGGCGAACAGCCCAACCCTTGGGACCAACTCCAGCCCCAGGATGCGACGAGCCGACATCGAGGTGCCAAACCATGCCGTCGATATGGACTCTTGGGCAAGATCAGCCTGTTATCCCCGGGGTACCTTTTATCCGTTGAGCGACAACGCTTCCACAAGCCATTGCCGGATCACTAGTTCCTACTTTCGTACCTGCTCCACCCGTCAGTGTCACAGTCAAGCTCCCTTGTGCACTTACACTCAACACCTGATTACCAACCAGGATGAGGGAACCATTGAGCGCCTCCGTTACCTTTTAGGAGGCAACCGCCCCAGTTAAACTACCCACCAGGCACTGTCCCCAACCCGGATCACGGGCCAAGGTTAAGACAGCCAATCACACCAGAGTGGTATTTCACATTACAACTCCACCACACCTAGCGGCGCGGCCTCACAGTCTCCCACCTATTCTACACAAGCATAATCAACCACCAATACCAAGCTATAGTAAAGGTCCCGGGGTCTTTCCGTCCTGCTGCGCTAAACGAGCATCTTTACTCATAATGCAATTTCACCGAGCTCACGGTCGAGACAGCAGGGAAGTCGTTACGCCATTCGTGCAGGTCGGAACTTACCCGACAAGGAATTTCGCTACCTTAGGATGGTTATAGTTACCACCGCCGTTTACTGGGGCTTAAATTCACCCCTTCACCAACAAAAGCCGATTAAGGGTTCCTCTTAACCTTCCAGCACCGGGCAGGCGTCAGTGCGTATACATCGCCTTACGGCTTCGCACACACCTATGTTTTTGATAAACAGTCGCTTCCCCCTGGTCTCTGCGCCCCAACCCCCACCAAAACCGCAAAGGTAATGTAAAAGGCCGGGTCCTCCTTCTCCCAAAGTTACGGAGGCATTTTGCCGAGTTCCTTAACCATGATTCACTCGCACGTCTTAGTATTCTCTACCAAACCACCTGTGTCGGTTTAGGGTACGGGCAACACACCCTCTAACGCCGAGGCTTTTCTAGACAGCACAGAATCACCCAATATCCCCACAAAAACAGGTCACCATCACACCTCACCCAAACACGAGCGGATTTACCAACCCGATAGGCCACATGCTTGAACGCCGTAAACCATCACGACGCTGAGCTATCTAACTGCGTCACCCCTGTTAACACGCTTGACTACTACACACATCGGTCCCAAGACCACCACCAGCAAACCCCCGAAAGGGAAAACCAGCAGTAAATATTGGTTAGTACTATGCGCCTCACCACTGAACGAGAATATGCCGGTACCAGAATAAAAACTGGTTAACCATCGACTACGCCTGACGGCCTCGCCTTAGGACCCGACTAACCCAGAGCGGACGAACCTACCCCTGGAACCCTTAGTTATAAGACGGAAAAGATTCTCACTTCTCAATCGCTACTCATGCCTGCATTCTCACTCCCACACAATCCACCCCGGATCACTCCGAAACTTCACCTCATGCAGGACGCTCCCCTACCCAACCACACACCAACCACCCAACAAAGAGCAGCCAGCACACGTATGGAAGCCACGGTATCGGCGGTATGCTTAAGCCCCGCTAAATTATCGGCGCGCAATCACTAAACCAGTGAGCTATTACGCACTCTTTCAAGGATGGCTGCTTCTAAGCCAACCTCCTGGCTGTCACAGCAACTACACATCCTTTCCCACTAAGCATACCCTTAGGGGCCTTAACCGGCGATCTGGGCTGTTTCCCTTTTGACAACGAAGCTTATCCCCCGCTGTCTCACTGCCAAGCAATAGTTTAATGCGCATTCGGAGTTTGGCTGGTCTCAGTAACCAACAAGGCCCATTGACCAACCAGTAGCTCTACCTCACACAAACCTAAACTCAACGCTGCACCTAAATGCATTTCGGGGAGAACCAGCTATCACGGAGTTTGATTGGCCTTTCACCCCTACGCACAGTTCATCCCCTCCATTTTCAACTGAAGTGGGTTCGGTCCTCCACCACGTCTTACCATAGCTTCAACCTGACCATGCGTAGATCACCCCGCTTCGGGTCTAGAACACGCGACCAAACGCCCTTATCAGACTCGCTTTCGCTACGACTACCCCACACGGGTTAACCAAGCCACATGCCACTAACTCGCAGGCTCATTCTTCAATAGGCACGCCATCACCCAACAAACAGGCTCTGACGGCTTGTAAGCGCCCGGTTTCAGGAACTATTTCACTCCCCTCCCGGGGTACTTTTCACCATTCCCTCACGGTACTAATCCACTATCGGTCACAAGTAAGTATTCAGGCTTACCCAGTGGTCTGGGCAGATTCACACGAGATTCCACGAGTCCCGCACTACTCGGGCACCTTCTCCAAACCAGAACAATCATCAAAAACTACACGACTCTCACGCACTACGGCAGGCCATTCCAAACCCTTCGCCAAAACAATCATCCCGGAATCTACTCGCCGGCAGACAAGCAACAAAAAGACCCCACAACACCGCACACGCAACCCCTGCCGAGTATCACACGCACACGGTTTAGCCATCATCCGCTTTCGCTCACCACTACTCACGAAATATCTTCTCCTAAGGGTACTAAGATGTTTCACTTCCCCTCGTACCTCCCACACACCTATCAATTCAGTGCGCAGTAACCCCCAAACAGGAGGCTAGGTTACCCCATTCGGAAACCCCCAGATCAACGCTCGCTCGCCAACTCCCCAGGGAATAACGCAGGCCGCCACGTCCTTCATCAGCCACTCATGCCAAGACATCCACCGAACGCCCATAGCAACTAACAAAACAAGAACAAACCAAAAACAAAACAAGTTCAAAAACTCGAAAAAAGCATCAACAAAGACACTCACGTCCACTATACAGTTCCACAAAACAACCAACCCACAACCACCCAGCACCCACCAAAACAGCAAACACCAGACAGAAAAGGCACGAACCAAAATGATTGATCCAGCACCCGATAGTGCGAGCCCCAAAAAAAGAGCCAAACTTTTCATTCCCACTCACAAATTGTGTGGTCCCATATAAAAACACCAACCCCCCTGCCCAACCAAACAACAATCAGACAAACAAAAAAAGGGGGCAAAAACAGTGCTCCTTAGAAAGGAGGTGATCCAGCCGCACCTTCCGGTACGGCTACCTTGTTACGACTTCGTCCCAATCGCTAGCCCCACCTTCGACCACTCCCCCCAAAAAGGTTAGGCCACAGGCTTCGGGTGTTACCAACTTTCGTGACGTGACGGGCGGTGTGTACAAGGCCCGAGAACGTATTCACCGCAGCAATGCTGATCTGCGATTACTAGCGACTCCACCTTCACGCAGTCGAGTTGCAGACTGCGATCCGAACCAAGATGCCCTTTAAGAGATTCGCTCAACCTCACGGAATAGCAACCCTCTGTAGACACCAATGTAGCATGCGTGAAGCCCAAGACATAAGGGGCATGATGATTTGACGTCATCCCCACCTTCCTCCGAGTTAACCCCGGCAGTCTCTCACGAGTCCCCACCATAACGTGCTGGCAACATGAGACAAGGGTTGCGCTCGTTGCGGGACTTAACCCAACATCTCACGACACGAGCTGACGACAACCATGCACCACCTGCACACCACCCCGAAGGCAACCACATCTCTGCAGTCTCGCGGTGCATGTCAAGCCTTGGTAAGGTTCTTCGCGTTGCATCGAATTAATCCGCATGCTCCGCCGCTTGTGCGGGCCCCCGTCAATTCCTTTGAGTTTTAGCCTTGCGGCCGTACTCCCCAGGCGGGGCACTTAATGCGTTAGCTACGGCGCGGAAACCATGAAACCAGCCCCCACACCTAGTGCCCAACGTTTACAGCATGGACTACCAGGGTATCTAATCCTGTTCGCTCCCCACGCTCTCGCTCCTCAGCGTCAGTAACGGCCCAGTAACCCGCCTTCGCCACCGGTGTTCCTCCTGATATCTGCGCATTCCACCGCTACACCAGGAATTCCAGTTACCCCTACCGCACTCAAGCCTGCCCGTACCCAACGCAAACCCGGGTTAAGCCCGAGCCTTAAACGCTAGACGCGACAAACCGCCTACGAGCCCTTTACGCCCAATAATTCCGGACAACGCTCGCGCCCTACGTATTACCGCGGCTGCTGGCACGTAGTTAGCCGGCGCTTCTTTACCCACTACCATCAACAAGGCCAAAACCCTGCCTTTTCCGCGGGCGAAAGGAGTTTACAACCCGAAGGCCTTCATCCCCCACACGACGTCGCTGCATCAGACTTCCGTCCATTGTGCAATATCCCCCACTGCTGCCTCCCGTAGGAGTCTGGGCCGTATCTCAGTCCCAGTGTGACCGACCACCCTCTCAGGCCGGCTACCCGTCAAAGCCTTGGTAAGCCATCACCCCACCAACAAGCTGATAAGCCGCGAGCCCATCCCAATCCAGAAAAAACCTTTCCCAACAACCCCATGCGAGGAAGCCGGAACATCCAGTATTAGACCCAGTTTCCCAGGCTTATCCCAAAGAAAAGGGCAGGTTACTCACGTGTTACTCACCCGTTCGCCACTCTCACCAAAAACACAAAAGCGCTAATGGATCCCGTTCGACTTGCATGTGTTAAGCACGCCGTCAGCGTTCGTCCTGAGCCAGGATCAAACTCTCCAAACAAAAACATTCAGAAAACACCCCAAAAAGGGCAATCCCAACCAAAAAAACAAAAAAAGACCAAACACAACCAAAACAGTTGCGCAAAGCCCACACACAAAAAAGAGCAAAAACAAAAACACACTATCGAGAACAAAAACAACCACACCACGAACCTCTAGAATTAGAAGTTGGGACGCTGCAGTTCCGCAGCACGGGAATCTATCCTAGAAGAATTCCCTGAAGCTTGTCAAGTAGATTCTCGCAGAAGATTTATTCCCTTGTCCGTCGCGGCGAACCGCAACGGGTAATACTATAAGCAGCTACTACCCCAGAATACAAAATTCAGGCACGGTGAGCCTGAACACACCGCGCCTGAACTGGGGTAATACTCTATTCTGCCGTCGCTACAGCCAGATTTCGCTTCCCCTTGCGCACTAGCACCTTTCCGCCAGATAGCAGATCTGTTTCGGCGATCACATAATCGACGTCCTCTACCTTCTGATTATTCAGGTAAGCGCCACCGGACTTGATCGTCCTCCGGGCGGCTCCCTTCCCCTTCTCTAATCCTGTACCAACTAGAAGATCGACAATTGTGGAGGTGCCTACTTCAAGTTCAGTTGCCGGAAGGGACTCTGTAGCCGAAGCTAGAGTCGACGCATCGATCGATGCCAGATCGCCCTTACCCCACAGAGCTTCAGTAGCAGCAAGAACCTGATCCGTTACTTCATCGCCATGGACAAGTCGGGTTACGGATTCTGCAAGCTCCTTTTGGGCCGCCCGCAATTGAGGCTTCTCCGCAGTCAGCTTCTCTAGCTCTTCAATTTCCTCGCGAGACTTGAATGTAAACACCTTCAAGAAACGAATTACGTCTGCGTCCTCGGCAGTAAGCCAGAACTGATAGAAGGCGTAGGGTGACATCATTTCGGGATCTAGCCAAATAGCCCCGCCCTCAGATTTGCCAAACTTCGTTCCATCCGCCTTAGTAATGAGCGGCGTAGTCATAACGTGTACGGATTCGCCCTTCACCTTACGGATCAGGTCCATGCCACCGACCAAATTACCCCACTGGTCGTTGCCACCAGTCTCCAGGGTGCAGCCGTAGCGCTCAAACAGCTGCAAGAAGTCATTCGCCTGCAAAATCTGGTAGGAGAACTCCGTGTAGGAAATACCTTCTTCGGACTTTAAGCGCCTCGCTACCGCATCCTTCGAGAGCATGGCCCCCATGCGGAAATTCTTCCCCAGGTCTCTTAGCAGATCGATCGCCGAGAGCTCACTGGTCCAATCAAGGTTATTCACCATGACTGCCGCATTGTCGCCCTCGAAAGACAGGAAGTGAGCGATCTGACCGCGCAACCGCTCTACCCAACCTTCCACGACCTCGCGTGACTGGAGAGTACGCTCGCCCTTCATTCTAGGATCGCCAATGAGTCCGGTCGCTCCCCCGACAAGTGCAATCGGCTTATGCCCGGCATTTTGCAAATGACGCATCATAAGCACCTGCACCAGATGCCCGTGGTGGAGCGATGCAGCAGTAGGATCGAAACCACAATAGAAAGTGACAGGTCCCTGCGCCAGGGTCTTGCGCAGTTCTTCTAAATCCGTGTGCTGGGCGATGAGACCACGCCATTGCAGCTCGTCGATAATATCCGTCACTGTCATTCCTTCCAGAAAATGGTTTCTTATTCTCTTAGTAGTTTCTCGCATAGAAGTAGCTAAATGCCAACTCCACAGCAAAGATATTCGCTATTCGGCCCGAAAACACTTTGCCAGTTGCTTTGCCTCAAGCAACTGTTCTGCAACTCGACAAGGTGCTGTACCACCCACCCCATTACGAGAGGTCACCGAGCCTTTCGCGCTGAGTACAGCCCTTAGCTCGGGTGTCAAAGCAGGAGAAATAGTCTGGAATTCCTTATCCGTCAGCTCCCACAGCTCACGGCCGGTTGCATCAGCAAGTGCAACGCATCGCCCCGAAATGGAATGCGCGTTCCTAAAGGCCATACCTTGGCGCACCAGCCATTCAGCGACATCTGTCGCCAGCGAAAAACCCCGCGGAGCCAGGTAGCCCATTCGATCAGTATGAAGAGTCATCGTCCTAACCATTCCAGCCATAGCTGGCAACAGGACATCCAACGTGTCTATCTGGTCGAATACCGGTTCTTTGTCCTCTTGCAGATCCCGGTCGTAAGCCAGGGGAATTCCTTTCAATACAACCAGCAAGGTCTGCAAATCCCCAATAAGTCTGCCTGCCTTCCCGCGAGCAAGCTCAGCTACGTCAGGATTCTTCTTCTGCGGCATAATCGAGGATCCAGTAGAGAACGAGTCAGCAAGCGTGACATATCCGAACTCCACGGTATTCCAAGTAATTATCTCTTCTGCCAGGCGTGATAGATCAATACCTATCTGCGCGCAGATAAAAGAGAACTCCGAGACGACATCGCGGCTAGCTGTACCGTCTATGGAATTCTTGCAAGGAGCAGCAAACCCGAGTTCATCTGCAATATTCGAAGCATCCAGTCCCAAGGTATTGCCTGCAAGCGCCCCTCCCCCGTACGGAGAATATTGCGCTCGGCTATCCCAGTCTCGGAATCGGCCCAGATCACGCAGCAACGGCCAGACATGGGCTAGCAATTGGTGGGCTACCAATACGGGTTGAGCATGTTGCATGTGAGTGCGCCCCGGCATAATCGCGTCCCCAACACGCTCGGCCTGCTCAATTAGCGAGTCCACGAGATCCAGCACCCGTCCGTGAAGATGTGTTGCCTGCTCACGCAGATACATTCGGATCAGAGTAGCAATCTGGTCATTTCTGGATCTACCAGCACGCAGTTTCCCACCGAGCTCATCGCCCGCAATCTCAAGGAGCCCCCTCTCGAGGGCGGTATGCACGTCCTCGTCCGACGCCAGCGGAACAAAGGTGCCAGCTAGAACCCGCTCTCGCAATGTCAAAAGAGCTTCTTCCATCTGGGAGTGTTCTAAGTCAGTCAAGAGTCCTACTCGGTGTAGTTCCCTCGCATGCGCAAGTGAGCCAGCAATGTCGTAAGGTGCCAACCGCCAGTCAAAATGCGTAGATCGAGACAATGCGTCCAGTGCCTCAGAAGGCTGACCCGAAAATCTACCTCCCCATAGACTTATCTTCTTTTCTTGCATCGATGCACCCTACAAATTGCCTATACCGAAATCCACGCCGTGCCCAAACTTCACGTCACGAGCCGCAGCTAGCTTCGCCGGCAACCCGTAGATTTCAATGAACCCCTTAGCATAGGACTGGTCAAACGTATCCCCAGTCTCGTAAGTTGCCAGATTGAAATCGTAGAGCGAAGACTCCGAACGACGCCCAGTCACAGTAGCCCTACCCCCATGTAGTTGTAGGCGAATATCCCCAGTCACATAGGTTTGCGTGTCTTTGATAAAAGCATCCAAAGATTTCTTTAACGGACTAAACCACTGGGCGTCATAGACCAGCTCTGCCCAGCGCCGATCCACCTGTCTCTTGAATCGCGCCTGCTCGCGCTCGATGGTGACATTCTCTAGTTCTCTGTGAGCTTCGATCAGCGCGATCGCACCGGGAGCCTCGTAAATCTCTCTGGACTTGATGCCCACCAGGCGGTCCTCGACAATATCGATTCGACCTATCCCCTGGGCTCCCGCCCTGGTATTCAATTCCTGAATAATCTGAAGCGGATTCATTAGATTTCCGTCAATAGCAACGGGAATTCCCTTCTCGAATGAGATGACTAACTCGTCGGGAAGCGGCGGGTAAGTGGGATCATCCGTGTAGGTATAAACATCTTTAGTGGGCGCGTTCCACAGATCCTCCAAAAATCCTGTCTCTACAGCCCTGCCCCACACGTTTTGATCGATTGAGAACGGATTGTGTTTCGTTGTTTCAATGGGCAGCTGGTGCTCCTGGCCATATTCAATCGCCACGTCCCGCGTCAGTGCTAGATCCCGCACCGGAGAGATACAACTGAGATCGGGAGCCATAGAGGTAAAGGAGACCTCAAACCTAACCTGGTCATTTCCCTTGCCGGTGCACCCATGCGCCATCGTGTCAGCGCCAAACTGCCTAGCTGCACGAACAAGATGCTTCACAATTAGCGGCCTAGAAATGGCCGACACCAGCGGATATTTATCTTGGTACAACGCGTTTGCCTGCAGAGCAGGCATGCAGTATTCGGAAGCAAATTCTTCTTTAGCATCAGCGACGTAAGCTTCCACCGCTCCGCAATCCAACGCCCTCTGTCTGATTACCTCGAGGTCTTCCCCGCCCTGGCCGACATCGACTGCAACGGCAATAACCTCGGCTCCAGTTTGTTCACCAATCCAGCCGATCGCTACCGAGGTATCTAGGCCACCGGAATAGGCTAATACAATCCTTTTCTTTGACATCTCATACTCCCCCTCAATTTTCAGTTCCACGCGACTCTGCGAAATTCATTAGATATTGGGTCACTTCTTCGGCTTGCTCCGGATCGACACAGATGATGAGGACGGTGTCATCGCCCGCAACACAGCCCACCACGCCTTCAAGCATCGCCCCATCGATGGCAGAAGCAAGCAGCTGGGCAGCACCAGCAGGCGTCCTAAGAACCACCTGATGGGCCACGGCCGTAGCTGCCACCACTAGGTCTTGGCTCCATCGTCGGAGCCTCACTTCACCCGATTCTGTAGATACCTCTCCAGGCACAACCCGGGTAGTCGAGAGACCGTAAACATAGTCCCCCGATTCGTTACGAACCTTTGTCGCATGCATCTCGACCAGGTCTCGAGACAAGGTTGCCTGAGTAGTAGTGATTCCACGGGCCCCTAGAGCATCACGGAGCTCAGATTGAGATCCAATAGTTTCCGATGCAAAGATCTCGGCAATCGCTGCCCTACGCGCAGCTTTAGTTCCTGGCCTAACCTGTCCCATTCGCGTATCTCCTTCAGAAAGACTGTGCGCATAACTATACATTATTACGCATAATCATGACAATGAGGTTAAACCAAGGTGGACGGCCAAAGCCGCCCACCTTCGAGTATTACTAACTGCTAATTCTTCTTGGCTTCGAGCTCATCAAGCTTAGAAGCCACCTGCTGAGCCCACTTGCGGATGCGTTCCCACTCGCGGAAATCGCCCTCTAAAGCACCGCCAAGACGGGCAACGGTACGTTCACGCAAATTCAGCACAGTGGGATCCAACTTGCCCTTGAAGGTGACATAATCGATCGGTTCCATAGACAGAAGAACTGGCCCTACCCTGGAGGGATCTTGGACATTGCCCTTAGGAACCCCCGAAAGACCGACCGAGAATGCCCACATAGGCAATGTGCGAAGCTCTTCACCGAACTTCTTTGCAAAATCACCTGCCCCTTCGAGCCACTGAGTCATGTATACCGCACTACCCAAGACTACGGCGTCAATGCCGGATAGGTCGCGGACTTTACCTGGATCAACCCGTTTTGCCTCGTGACCTGCGTTTCGCAGCTCATCGACGATGACGTCACCGATTTCACCTGTGGAACCATGTTTTGTCGCAACTGCTACTAACGTCTTCATGCGTTAAGTATCGCTCCAAAGTTTCGATATTGCGTAATAAAAAGTCCCAATAAATGAAATTCCGCGCCCCCAGCCGGGGCGCGGAATCTTGCTCTTGGGTCCTCTTACCTAAGCAAACTAGCTACGAAGCTCAGCTCCAAACTTCTTGCCAGCCTTCTTCACTATTCGCTTACGCAAAGAAGCTGTTTCTTCCGCTGTCAGCGTGCGATCCGCAGCGCGCATCTTCATCGAGAAGGCAAGCGACTTCTTCCCTTCCCCAATGTTCGCACCACGGTAAATATCGAAGAGGCGTACTTCTTCACAAACATCACCAAGCAAAGTACGAATGAGCTGTGCTACGTCCTCGGCAGGAAGAGATTCATCCACTACGAGCGCAATATCTTCCTTCGAAGGCGGGAAGGTAGAGACAGCTTTAACCTGCTTAGGCTCTTGCGAAGCCTTCTGCAAAACAGCCGACAGGTCTAGCTCACAAGCAACTGCGCGGGCAGGCAAGTGATACTCAGTCACTACCTGCGGGTGCAATTCACCTGCTCGACCAATTTCCTTACCTTCTACACTCAGCCGTGCGACTCGGCCTGGATGGAACGGTTCGGGCAATTCGGCGAGTGCCTCAACGTCCATTTGCACCCCGGCAATGCGGCAAATACTGCGCGCCAGCTCAATTCCATCTGCCCAGTCAAAATTACGGACGCTCCCGAGAACACCGGTTGGCCCTGCCTGACCGGCAAGAATTATCCCGACGTGCTGCGGCTGGCTCGGTACCCCCTTGTGTAGGGCGGCAATGGTTTGCTCATCCGGCCTTTTATCTGCCCTTGGCAGTGACGCAGGCACAGTTCCCTTAGCGAAGTAGACCTTTCCTACCTCGAAGATTGCTAGAGATTCAGTGCCACGGGCGATATTCAGTTCCGCCACAGGCAGGAGCGAATCGAGAATTGAAGTACGCAGATAAGGATGATCAGCGGCCAGCGGGTTAGCAAGCTTCACCGCATCCCTGCGCGAATCCTGCTCCTCTAGGCGCTGCCTATCAAAAGCATCCCCTACGAACGGGTACGACAGCACCTGGGTAAGACCAGAAGCAGCGAGACCGTTTTGCACATCGCGACGGACAGCCTGAGAGAAAGAAAGGCCAGTTCCTGCCGGAGCATGCGGCACAATCGACTCAATCTTGTCGTAGCCATCCAAACGAGCGATCTCTTCTACCAAATCCGCCGGCCCGGTAAGATCGGGACGCCACGACGGCGCAGTAACACGAAGCTGGTCCCCATCCTGATCTACCTGCGCACCAATCATCTCGAGCAGCTCAGTTATTCGGCCAACACCGTAATCGACGCCCGTGAGCCTGGAAGGATACGACTGGCCCATAGCAATCGGGGTCGGCTCAGGAACGTTGTTCAGATCAGTAATATGACTGTCTGCTTCTCCGTGACCGTACTCGACCAACAGATCAACCGCGCGCTGAGCGGCTACCGCCTGCAGCTGTGGGTCCACCCCGCGCTCGAAGCGTTTTGCGGCTTCGGTAGGTAGCTTGTGCCGCCGCGAGGAGCGCGCAATAGACACTGCGTCAAAGTGGGCTGCTTCGAGCAACACATCGGTGGTGCCCTCCTCGACCTCGGTATCCGCACCACCCATCACACCTGCAATGGCAAGCACTCGGTTTCCCTGCGCACCGTCACAGATAAGTAGGTCTTCGGGATCCAATTCGCGCTTTACCTCGTCAAGAGTAGTTAGGCTCTCGCCTGCCTTAGCGCGACGCACGTGCAAAGCCTCGTCTACCTTAGACAGATCGTATGCGTGCATTGGCTGTCCAAGATCCATCATCACGTAGTTAGTGACGTCTACGGGCAAAGAAAGCGAGCGCATCCCAGCTACCTCTAGACGATGAACCATCCACTCAGGAGTCTTTGCCTGCGGATCGACGCCACGCACCACGCGCGTTACGAAACGATCGCAACCAATGTTCCCGCGAATGGGGTTCTGGTCCGAGATCTTTACGCTGAATCCCTTACCATCAGCCTCCGGCACGGGAGCAATACCTGGGTCCTCAAACGGCTGCCCTGTGGAATGAGAGTATTCCCTGGCAAGACCACGCATCGAGAAACAATAGCCCCTATCAGGGGTGACGTTCACTTCCAAGATCTCTTCGCCGAAGCCAAACAGATCCATTAACGACTCGCCTGGCTCAGGTATCTGCTCCGGAGAATAGCGTTCTGTAAGCACCAGAATGCCATTATGTTCATTCGAAAGCCCCAGCTCGCGCTCAGAGCAGATCATGCCGTCAGAGATGTGTCCGTAAGTCTTCCTAGAGCTAATAGAAAATGGACCCGGAAGGACCGCTCCAGGCAACACAACAGCAACCAGGTCACCCGGACCAAAGTTATGCGCGCCGCAGATGATCCCCCGCGAAGGCAGATCCGACGGTTCTTTGCCCTCACCGGGAGCGTCGTTGTGTACCCCGACGTCTACACGGCAGTAGTTGATAACCTTGCCGTTCTTCTGTTCCTTTGGCTCCTGAGTCAGC
The DNA here is from genome assembly GCF_002849225.1 of Actinomyces sp. UMB0138. GTDB lineage: Bacteria > Bacillota > Negativicutes > Veillonellales > Veillonellaceae > Veillonella > Veillonella parvula_H. The sequence continues at coordinate 488,788 of NZ_PKMC01000001.1, read as the reverse complement.
ACCTTGCCCACTACCAGCGGACCCTGCACCTGCGAGGCATGGATCTCTTCTTCTTCGATACCCACCTTCACCAGATCAGCTGCAAGTTGAGCTGCATCTGTTCCTTCGGCGATCTTGGTGTGCTCGCCAAGCCAATCCAAAGTTACGTACGGCATCAATTGCCCCTTCCGGTAGTACCAAATTGACTCGAGAAACGGACGTCGCCCTCGACAATGTCATGCATGTCAGCAATTCCATGCTGCAGCATCAATGTACGCTCAATTCCCATGCCGAATGCGAATCCCGTATAGACGTCGGGATCGATACCGCAGGCGCGTAAGACATTGGGATTGACCATGCCACAACCGCCCCACTCGATCCAGCCGGCGCCCCCCTTCTTCTGCGGGAACCACAGGTCCATTTCGGCACTTGGCTCGGTAAATGGGAAGTATGAGGGACGCAACCGAGTCTTTGCCTCCGGGCCGAACATCGTCTTGGCAAAGTGGTCCAACGTCCCCTTCAGATGAGCCATAGTGATGCCCTTGTCAACTGCCAAACCTTCAACCTGGTGGAACACTGGCGTGTGAGTAGCATCCAGCTCATCGGATCGGAAGACCTTGCCTGGGCAGGCAACGTAAACGGGCGGCTCTTTATCGAGAAGCACTCGAGCTTGCACCGGGGAAGTATGAGTACGCATGACTAGGTTTCCCTCGCGCACAGATTGTCCGCCAATAGAGGTCCCATCGACGTAAAAAGTATCCTGCATCTGCCGGGCCGGATGATCAATATCGAAGTTGAGCGCGTCAAAATTGAACCATTCGTGCTCAATTTCAGGACCATCTGCAATATCCCACCCCATCGAGACGAAGAAGTCGGATATTTGTTCCATGAGCGTTTCTAGTGGGTGACGGGCTCCCGTTAGTGAACGGTCGGTAGGCACCGTAACATCCACTACTTCCTGTGCGAGTGCACGCTCTTCAGCCTCCCGCGCAAGTTCTTCATTCCTCTTAGCAAATGCACTTTGCACGGCGCCACGGGCTGCACCCATGCGCTTTCCCGCCTCGGCCTTTTGCTCCTTCGGCACCTCTCGCATCATGCGATTGGCCGACGCGATTGGAGAACCATCGCCAATATGTTGCGCCTTCAGAGCCTTCAATTCTTCTAGATCAGTAGCTGCTGCGAAAGCTTCCAGTGCTTCCTTAACCGCAGCCTCAATACCTGGCCCATCTAATGGGGTGAGCTGGCTAGTCATAAAAACTTTTCCTCCACCAAGTTCCTTTGCACACCAAGGTTACCGCGACAGGGGCCTGCTTATGAATTCAGTCCGCCCCTATGGGGCTTTAGAATGGGAGCATGAATAATCTTGCTAACCGTGCACCCTTAGGAAACACCAAGGCGGGCCAGCTTTCTCCGAGGCTCGCAGTACCCGGACACATTGAACGCCCTGAGTACATGTTCCATGATGGCCCAGAGGTCGTAACTGCCTCTGACACCAAGGATCCAGAGACCGTAGAGAAGATTCGAATTGCAGGACGCATCGCTGCCGATGCGCTCGCCGAAGCAGCCAAGGCCGTTGCCCCCGGTGTTACTACAGATGAGCTAGATAAAATAGCCCACCAATACATTATCGACCACGATGCCTACCCGTCCTGCCTGGGTTACATGGGATTCCCCAAATCTATTTGCACTTCAGTAAATGAGGTAATTTGCCACGGCATTCCGGATGATCGCCCACTCGAAGATGGCGACATCGTGAACCTCGATGTCACCGCCTACAAGAACGGAGTCCACGGCGATACCTGTGCAATGGTCGAGGTAGGTAATGTAGACGAGGAGTCTAGGCTACTAATCGAGCGCACAGAAAAAGCAATGATGCGCGGCATAAAGGCCGTAAAGCCGGGACGCGAAATCAACGTCATTGGAAGGGTAATTGAGTCTTACGCTAAGCGCTTCGATTACGGAGTAGTTCGCGACTATACCGGCCACGGAGTTGGGGAAGCATTCCATTCAGGACTAATCGTCCCCCACTACGATGCTTCGCCGGGCGCTAACGAAGTGATGGAAGTAGGGATGGTGTTCACCATCGAACCCATGCTCACTTTGGGTAGTATTGATTGGAAACAATGGGACGACGACTGGACAGTTGTTACAGCTGATCGTTCCCGCACCGCACAGTTTGAGCACACGATCGTTGTGACTGAGGACGGGGCCGAGATCCTGACCTTGCCGACGCAGAACTAGAAAGGGCAATCAATGGCGCTTGCATTCGGAGTTGACGTAGGCGGTTCCGGCATCAAAGGAGCTTTGGTAGACCTAGAAACCGGCGAGTTAGCCCAGGAACGCCAGAAGATTAAGACTCCGATTCCCGCGACGCCAAAAGCAGTAGCGGAAGTAATAGGCGAGCTAATTCGCAAGTGCGAAGTACCGGAGGGCACCCCGATTGGGGTTGCCTTACCGGCACCACAGCGCCACGGCACGGTCATGTTTATGGCAAATCTTGACCAGTCGTGGGTAGGTGTAAATGTCTGCGACGCAATCGAGAAGTACACCGGCTATAAGGTGACATCAGTAAATGATGCGGATGCCGCTGGCTACGCCGAGGTCGCATACGGTGCCGCAAAAGATAATCATGGTGTTGTAATTGTGACCACTCTAGGCACCGGCATCGGTTCTGCCCTAGTAGTAGACGGAGTGCTAGTGCCGAACACCGAGCTCGGGCATATCGAAATTGATGGTCATGATGCTGAGCAAAAGGCTGCTGCCTCAGTACGCGAAAAGAAAAAGCTTTCTTGGGATAAATGGGCAAAACGGTTACAGAAGTACTACTCCACTTTGCAGATGCTCTTCACCCCTGACCTTTTCGTTGTGGGCGGCGGAGTATCACGACATCACGAGAAGTTCCTTCCGAAACTGGATTTGAAGACTCCCATAAAACCGGCCGAGCTACGTAATACTGCTGGAATAGTCGGCGCAGCGATCCTAGCTGCAAAAGACAAATAAAAATATGGGTTGTGGGGAACCTGCAGGTTCCCCACAACCCATATTTTTGAGCCGGCCTATAAGCCGGGTTCTGTACCTCATTGAGAGGCGACGGCCATCCATCTACCCCTGTCGTTGCCGACAGGATCTAGCAACCTACCTGCAAGGGTAAGCGGACCACCTTCCTTGCTACTTGGTCTTGCTCCGGGTGGGGTTTACCATGCCGCTTCAGTCACCTGCCGCGCGGTGAGCTCTTACCTCGCCTTTTCACCCTTACCTACTAGACGTTGTCTATAGGCGGTATTTTTTCTGTGGCACTAGCCCGCGGGTTACCCCGGGTGGCCGTTAGCCACCACCCTGTCCTGTGGAGCCCGGACTTTCCTCGACTCACGCCGCGACCGTCCGGCCGGCTCGTCCACACAGTTTACGCGCATGCAAGCCCCTGGCAAAGTCAGAGCTGCGGCAACCTGACAATAAGGTATTCGTACTCCTCGGAATAGATCAGCTCGTCCGGAGAAGCTGAACGAATTTCTTCCCACTCTGCCGGCGCGAAATCGATATGAGAATCAACCACATTGCGGCCCCGAACACAAACTATTCCAACACCACCGGTGCGTTCACGAATCCGTTCATATTCGGCAACCAAATCAGGATCAATGTTGCTGATCAGTTCCTCGCGCTTGTCCTCTAGATTGCCAATCTGCTCGTCCAGGTCGAGGCCAGATTCGCCGACCTTCTGCTCAAATTCCTGAATCCGTTCATCTAGCTGGGTAATCTTGGCGGTAGAATTATCCACCTGCTGTTGCAACTGTTCGGCCTGCTCCATGGCCTCGAGAGCGATGGCTTCCAACTCTGCGCGCCTTCTCGCGAGCTGATTTAGCTCCCCCTGCAATGAGGACAATTCCTTATGCGATGCCTCGCCTGAATCTAGGCGAGATTGCTGCAAATTCTGCCTGGAGACTACCTTCTCTACGTCTACTTCAGCATCACGTTGGCGCCGTTGTGCATCATGCGTACGCGTCTTTACAGATACTTGCGCCTCTACCAGGGATCGCCGCTCCTCCCTCAACTTCTGAATCTGTTCCAGCTCCGGGAGAGTTTTCTTCTGATGCCGCAATTTCGCGAGCTTCTGATCTATTTCTTGAACGTCTACAAGCTTAATCTGCTCCGATGCCGCTACCTTCATTGTTCCCCTCTATTCTGCTGGAAAATACTCGACCCATGGATCTGTAATGGTACGGGATACATATACCTGTATACCAAGTCCTACCTTTGCGAGTTCACCGGAAATGTCCTTCGCAGCTATTGGCAGCCATGGAAATTCAGTCGCGTAATGCGATCCGCAAAGTAAAGCACAGCCGCCGTCCTCAATATGTTCGGAGCTTGGATGGTGCCGCAAATCCGCTGTCAGATAAGCCTGCGCGCCAGAGCGCGCTGCCGCTTCAAGTAGGGAGTCGCCCGCGCCCCCTGAGACAGCAAAGGTTTCGATTCTTGTAGCCGGATCACCGGACATTAGGATTCCGGAGCTGCCCACCGGCAACACCCGTGCAGCTTCGCGCGCGAGCTGGGCAAGCTCTACCGGCTCAGGCAACCTGCCAACTCGGCCAAGCCCAAGAGTGGGATCATCCTTCGAAGGCGCGAGCGGCCTCGTCTCCCTCAAGCCAAAAGCCGCGGCGAGCGCATACGCCACGCCCCGCGACGCAGAATCAGCATTAGTGTGGGCGTTAGCCAACGCTATTCTATTCATTAGTAGATCAGTTACAGCCTTACCTTTATAATCTGTCGTTGCTAGGAAAGACGTGCCGCGCAAGTACAGCGGATGGTGGGTGATCACCATATCCACCTCGAGATCGATCGCCTCTTTGACAACTATCGGCACAGGATCGACTGCAAGTAGAATTTTTCGGACCGGCCAGTCCGGATCCCCCAGGATAAGGCCCACCTTGTCCCACTCTTCTTTGAGTTTATATGGATATAGGAATTCCATTACCTTAATTACATCTTGCACGCAACCGCGGTGGCCTTGCAGGTCAATAGCTAGTTCCGGTCGAGAAATATACATACTTACACCTTGCATTAATCCTACTCGAGCTGGCACAATCAAACCGCTGCGAGTGCTTACAGCCCAAAAGTAGCATGTTGATAAGTCCATAAAAGGAGTTCCCGTGGCAAAAGCTCACGTTGTCATTGTCGGTTCCGGATTCGGAGGCCTATTCGCGGCGAAAGCCCTCGCTAAAGAAGACGTAGCTATCACACTGATCGACAAGACCAGCCATCACCTATTTCAACCTCTGCTTTACCAGGTTGCAACCGGCATCTTGTCCCCTGGGCACATTGCCCCTTCAACTCGCGAGATTCTGCGGCGCCAAAAGAATGTGCGCGTATTGCTCGGATTAGTCGAAGACATCGACGCGAAATCAAAAACCGTAATTTGGCGAAACCACTCAAACCGTTACCACACCGACTATGACTATTTAGTTGTAGCAACTGGTGCTGGTCAGTCATACTTCGGCAACGACCAATTTGCTAAGTTCGCTCCGGGTATGAAAACAATCGATGATGCACTGGAGCTGCGCGCCCGAATCTTCGGAGCATTCGAACGCGCTGAACTGGAGGAAGATCCGGTAAAGCGACGTAGACTACTTACTTTCGTAGTCGTTGGCGCTGGTGCCACCGGCGTAGAGATGGCTGGCCAGATTCGCGAACTCGCATCTAGGACCCTCAAGAACGAATTCCGGAAAGTAAATCCGGAAAATGCGCGCGTTGTCCTAGTGGACGGCGCGCCCACCCCGCTGCCCGCATTCGGAGAGAAACTGGGAGGCGTAACCCGTAAAGAGCTAGAGAAACTTGGCGTCGAAATACGTATGAACCAAATGGTTACCGATGTCGATGCAGACTCGGTAACCATCAAAGACAAAGACGGCAACACCGAAGTTATAGAATCCATCTGCAAAGTTTGGGCAGCTGGCGTCAAGGGCTCTCCACTCGGCCAGAAACTAGCAGAAGCGACTGGTGTAGAACTGGACCGCGCAGGACGCGTAAAGGTAAACGACCGTCTACAAGTGCCTGGTTTCGAAGATATTTATGTGGTCGGAGACCTCATGTCTCGCGAAGGCGTTCCCGGAGTGGCACAAGGTGCGATTCAGTCCGGTCGGTACGTCGCCAAAGCTATAATCACCAAGCTCTCCGGTGGCGAACCAACCCCATTTGAGTATTGGGACAAAGGTTCAATGGCTACCATCGCAAAATTTAGTGCCGTAGCATCCATCGGGAAAGTCAAGTTCCACGGATTCCCAGCGTGGCTCTCCTGGTGCTTCCTGCACTTGCTCTACATCGCCGGGTTTAAGGCGCGAGTGGGAACTTTGCTGCACTGGCTCATCTCGTTCCTCTCCAATGGTCGTTCGTCGCGCACTACCACCAATCAGCAGCTAGTGGGCCGACTCGCCCTCGAGCGCTTCGGTAGCGGCGCCTCAGGAAAACTACTTCGCGGTGAAGACCTCAACCTGGACGGTAAGCGTAGCTAGAATCAAAACATGATCGTTCTGCTCCCTTCCTCAGAAGGCAAAAGCTCCCCCACTGGGGCCGACTTCGACCTAGATAGGATCTCTCCCTTCAATAGAGAGTTGAGGGCTGCTAGGGAGCAGGTTCTAGCAGAACTAATAGAAACCAGTGCGCGCCCGGACGCGCTGGAAGTGTTGGGGGTTGGTCCCCGCGCTGCCAGCGCGGTCGGAGCTAATACCAAACTAAGAACAGCAGCGACGGGTCCGGCCTATACTGTCTATTCCGGTGTCTTGTATGAAGCCGGAAATCTTGCTCAGGCAGCAGCCAATGTCGGCCCCCAGAGCCAGGTGGGTCTTTATGTCCAATCGGCACTGTTCGGCATAGTCGACCTCTTCAGTGCCATCCCCGCTTACCGCCTCTCGATAAACACAAAGCTGCCAACCCTAGGTAGCCTAGGTTCATTTTGGCGCGACCACTTGGCGAACCTCATGAATGCACAAATCGGCTCACAGACCGTCATAGACTGCAGATCTGCCGCATATGCAAAAGTATGGCCAGGCCCAGACCACAACCTCTTCAGCGTGGGAGTACGCGCGCTGCGAGATGGCCGCGAAAAAGTTATCTCACACATGGCAAAGAAATATCGTGGACTACTTGCTACTGCCCTCCTCGAAGAAGGCAAAGATCTGACCATAGACGAGGTCTTAGAGCTATCCCGAACCCTGCCAGAAATACGCGACGCCCGATTAGAAGAGCTGCCGCGGGCTACCGCACTAACTCTTCTTGTGAAATAGGCCGCGCCCAGCCCGCGCCAGTAGGCCCAGTACTGCCCATCCGGCGGCGATCAACAGTGCAGTGTGCGAAGCATCGATCAAAAGAACAAGAACAACTGCCATCCCCAGCACCGGTATCACTGCTGCGCGAACGCCCTCGCCCTTCGAAAAAGCATAGTAACCAATCACAGAAGCGTGAAGGAACAGGAAGGCAACCAGAGCACCAACTGTAACCATGGTTGAAAGCGTTTCCAAGCCTGAAGGCGACAAAGCAGCAAGCGTCGAAACCACCAACGTCACGCCCGCAGACAACAACGTTGCATTCTTAGGCACTCGTTCCTTCTGTTCTACCTCGCCAAGAAATGTAGGCAAGTCTCCCCCACGTCCCATTGCGTAAAGAAGACGAGACGCCGCAGCCTGGGCGACAAATGCTGAGAAAATCGGACCAACCGCCCTCATAAGGGTGATGGGCAGATGCAGCCATGTTCCTATCTGCCTATCCAGCATGTCGTAGAAAGCAGTCCCCTGTACCTCCGGATGGCTCCTTAGGAATTCAGGACTGTAGGGGCTAAGCAAAGACGCCAAATAGGTCTGCAGAATAAATAATGCAGCAGCAACAATTAGACACACCCCCAATGCCTTACCGACGTCCTTAGTATCTCCGGTAGTTTCTTCCGCAAAAGAGGCAATCGCATCAAAGCCCAAGAACGCCAAGGCCGCCACCGTAGCGGCCCCAAACATTCCAGACCAATCAAACCGACCAAAACCCGCAATAGGACTGCCAACGCTGCGCACTGCTCCACTAGTGCACAGGACGTAAATGGCGGAAGCCACGAAGGTTGCCAGCATGATTATTTCGACCACCAGCACCCACGTTCCAACCTTCGCAGCTAAGCGCACCCCCAACAGGTTCATCACGGTGATGGCCACAACCGCGCAAACTGTAAAGCCCCAGGTAGGAATTGCTGGGAATAACGCATTGAATGCTATTCCCATGAACAAGACCGCCATTGCCGGAATAAATAAGTAGTCAAGCGTAAGCATCCATCCGGATGCCAATGCCGGAAACTTCCCTAGCCCAGCTTGCGCATAGGCATAAACCGAGCCCGCCTTGGGAACAACATGCGACATCCGCGCATACGAATACGCCGTCGCCCCCATCCCAAGTGCCGCCACGGCAAAAACTAGCGGAGTAACCCCATCAGAACGGGCGTCTAGAACGCCGAAGGTCCCCATAGGCGCGGTAATGCCAATAAAAAGCATTCCATAAACCACAAGGTCACGGATCGAAAGAGAACGGCGAAGAGTGGGCTTTTCAGACATAGTTCAATTGTCCCGTTAGAACCGCAAATATCCAACTCTGTAGCAAGGCGAAGTACCTGCTAAGCACCTCTTTTCCTTGCACAATGCGCGATAAGATCAAGGAGTGTCTAAAGGTAAGCAACGCGTCCGCAATTTCCGACTCAAGCACACCAAGGCAGGCTTGATCGATAAAGTCTTCTTCATTCTTGCCTTCCTGGCCGGACTGTGGCTCAACATATTTCTGCTGATAGAGGTGTGGTCACGAGGTTGGTGGGCCATTCTGCTCGCCCTCCTTATATGGGGCGTCGCCTCCTACCTAACGCTGCCGCGGCTACACTCCATCCTCACAGATATCTACGTGCCAAATTATTTTATTGGGCGGGCAAAAACCTCTGACGGCCTATTAGGTGACCCAATCAACCTGGCGGCTCACGGATCCGCTCAACAGATTCACGCCGCGATGCGAAAAGCCGGATGGACTCTGGCTGACCCGATCACGGCCACCTCGGCTTGGAAGATGGTTCAATCAACACTGACGCGCAAGTCCTACCCGGAAGCCCCCATTTCCCCCCTCCATCTGTTCGAACGAAAACAAGATTTTGCCTACCAGCAAGAGGTAGACGGCAACCCGAAGGCCCGCCATCACGTGCGCTTCTGGGCGACTCCGAAAGACTGGTTGCTGCCCGGTGGTAAAAAAGTCGATTGGCTAGCCGGAGGTACATTCGACAAAGCCGTGGGTCTATCTATCTTCACCCTGCAGGTGACGCACAAGATCGACGAAGACACTGACATCGAACGCGACCACATCGTAGATACGGTCACGGAGGCTAATCCGAACGCCCAGGTTGATGTACTTGAAGACTTCTCAACCGGCTACCATTCTAGAAATGGCGGCGGAGACCAAATAAAAACCGACGGGAACCTCCCCATTATGGATCTGCGTGAAATCGAAGCCGAAGACATAGACCGGGAACGCGCCCGAAAAACTCTCGAAAACATGAAGGCCCAGGAAGCAGCCGGAGCAGACACGGATTCCTCGTTTATGGAGGCCTTCAAACTCCATGGAAAGCACTCCATCGGCGATGCGTCCAGACTCACGAAAGACCTCGCCAAGACCCGGCCGCTATCAGCATTTTTAGGGGTGCTGACTGTACTTGCCTCAGCCGCGATAGGGATTCTTACCTTTGCCTGGACTCTGTGGCACTGGGACCACTATGTGCACGCTGCAGTTGCAAATCAGATTCTAGACAAACTACCTGTCTCAGAAATTCACGAGGCAGCCCCCATGCTGGCTACAGCTGGTGCAGGGGTCATGGTGGTGCTACTGCTCGTCGAATTCCTGCTCTGTTGGCGAATGATGAACGGATCGGGCCTTGCCCGCCTTCTACTGATGGCTGTTATTTTGGCCCAGCTCGTTATGTTCTCAGTAGGCTACTTCCTGGCCTGGAAAGCAAACTTTGCTGTAATCGTCCTGCACGTGGGCCTACTGACTATTGCCCTAATGCAACTCTCCGAGCCCGATACAAGAAAGTTCGTATCGATGCGTTCCCTGGAAGCCCAGTCAGACTAGGAGATCGCCAACCAGAGCCAGAAAACGGTCGTTTTCTTCCGGTAAGCCAACAGAAACCCGCAGTCCCTCCGGGAACGGACGCAGCGCTACCCCACGCTCCAAACATTGGTCAGCAGCAGTAAAAGTCTCATCACGAAGAACTTCCTTAGGTAACCAAATGAAGTTGGCCTGAGACTGCCCCGATACCCCGAATGTGGCCAGCACCTTCAAGATCCTGTCCCTCTCGCCTCGGATCTTTTCTACAGATTGGGCAACTACCTTCTGATTAGCCATAGCTGCCTCAGCAAGCGCCTGCGCGGGCGCTGATACACCAAATGGTGTAGCAACCGCCGAGATAGCCCCTAGAAGCTCTTCGTCACCTACCAAATACCCAACGCGAGCACCGGCTAATGCATACGCCTTTGAAAAAGTTCTGCCAACGACCACATTCGGGAATCTCTTAAGCGAGCCAACGATGCTCGAATAGGAATCATCAGCAAAATCGATATAGGCCTCATCTACTAGAACCAGAACAGTGGGGTCTATTCTTTCAATGAAATCCATTAGCTCCGGTAAGGCTATAGCCGCACCTGTTGGATTATTCGGGTTGCAGATTATAACCGCTTTCGTGCGCTCCGAGAGAGCCGCGGCCATTGCATCTAAATCGTGCCTGCCCTCCACCAAAGGAACCGGCACGGCCGTAGCTCCCACAGTAGCGGTGGCTATCGGATAGGACTCAAACGAGCGCCACGGGTACACTACTTCGTCTCCCGGTCCTGCCACAGCGGCTAGACAATGAACAAGTAAAGCTGAAAGTCCAGTCCCGCAAAGAATCTGAGATGCAGACACTTCGTGGTGCTTTGCAATCACCTCGCGGAGGCTAGTACAGAACATATCCGGGTATCGATTTACCGATTCCACCGCTTCTTTTCCAGCGTGAACCACCAGCTGTTCGGGCAAGTATGGGTTCTCGTTGGAAGAAAGCTTCACCGGGTCTTGCCCCGGCGCCTTCTTCCCAGGCTGATAGCGCGGAAGAGTGCGGACCTGAGGAAGAACGTTTACTGTCAGTGTCATAGTTTCACCCTAGTTCGTCGGCCTTCCGACTAACGCACGAGTCCGCGCTTCGACCACTGCTAGCTGCCTACGCCCTGCCAAATACGACGGCAGAAATCTATGTAAACAAAAATGAAGAGCCTCGGCTGCACCGAGACTCTTCATTCTTACTGTGGGCCCAGAGGGACTCGAACCCCCGACATCCACGGTGTAAACGTGGCGCTCTAGCCAACTGAGCTATAGGCCCTGGAGCCACAACAATAACTTACTGTGGCCTCAAAAGGAAAATCCACTTATGCTCGATCGCGGGTCTGAACCCTAATTCCTGCCCAATCCGGAGCCACCACCACTGAGGAGGTAGCGTGCAGACCTGCCACCTGAGCTGCGCTTTCAATGGTAAACGGAGATACGTGGCCCGGCAGAGCAGACTTAGGTGTGATTACCCACACTACTCCAGGTCCGGCAAAATTTTGAGTGGCATCCACCAAACAATCGGTCAAGTCGTCTACTTCACCGTCGTCCTCGCGCCACCAAATAATGGCCCCATCGACGAGGTCCGCATAATCCTCATCTACTAATTCATTGCCAGTTTGCTCAGCAACTGCTTCACGCAGCGCCTCGTCGACATCTTGATCCCAAAGAAACTCTTGGACAATCTGACCGTCTTTGAAATCGAGCGGCTTTACAGCCGACTTCTGGGACACCTTTTTCTCCTTGAAACAATAAAACGGGTACGTGTCTGTGTTCACTTTACATTGTCACGCCCCCCAATGGGACATCTCACCCCCACTTGGGACACGAATATCATCCTTCCGGCCGAACTTTTCCGGGACTTATGGCACAATTCAAAGTGAACGAGGGACTTTTGTGCCCCTATCCGGCAAGGACGCCTCCTCGGGGTGTCCTTTTAGAGGAAAGAGATGACGTGCCCGAACAGAACCAGTCGAGCCCGCTTGTTGACGGTTTGTTAGTACAGATCCCTGACAACGATCCTGAAGAAACAAGCGAGTGGATTGAATCACTAGATGATCTGATCGAGGAGCGGGGTGCAAACCGCACGCGGTATGTCATGCTTGCAATGCTGAATGCAGCACGCCGCAAGAACGTGTCGGTTCCCGCATCCTTCACCACCCCATACATCAACACTATTCCAGCGCAGAACGAACCCTACTTCCCAGGCGACGAAAACACTGAACGCGCATACCGTCGCTGGATTCGCTGGAACGCGGCAGTACAGGTGACCAGGGCACAGCGCCCAGGCATTGGCGTCGGCGGCCACATTTCGTCCTACGCTTCTGTGTCCACCCTGTATGAGGTCGGCTTTAACCATTTCTTCCGAGGTAAGTCCCATCCCGGCGGAGGCGACCACATCTTCTTCCAGGGTCATGCCTCCCCCGGCATCTATGCGCGCGCATTCCTTGAAGGCCGCATCAGTGAAGAAGAAATGGACGGCTTCCGCCAGGAGGTTTCCACGCCCTCGGGACTGCCGTCCTACCCCCACCCAAGGCAACGTCCCGATCTTTGGGAGTACCCAACCGTGTCCATGGGATTAGGACCTGCAGAAGCAATCTACCAAGCTTGGTTCGACAAGTACCTGCACCTAAATGGCATCAAGGACACCTCTGAGCAGCACACCTGGGCGTTCCTTGGTGACGGTGAAATGGACGAACCGGAATCTAGGGGCATGCTCCAGACCGCCGCCGCCCAGAACCTCGACAACCTCACCTTTGTTGTCAACTGCAACCTGCAGCGACTAGACGGCCCCGTCCGCGGCAATGGCAAGATCATTCAGGAGCTGGAATCCTTCTTCAAGGGAGCCGGCTGGAACGTAATCAAGGTAATCTGGGGCCGTGGCTGGGACGGATTGCTCGCAGCAGACAAGGACCACGCGCTCGTACACCTGATGGACGAGGTACGTGACGGTGATTACCAGACTCTTAAGGCCAATGACGGCGCCTACGTGCGCGAGCACTTCTTCGGTCGCGACCCACGTACGAAGGAATTGGTAAAGAACTGGACTGACGAGCAGATTTGGGATCTTCGCCGCGGTGGCCACGACTACCGCAAGGTATATGCCGCCTACGATGCTGCTCTGAAGCACAAGGGCCGTCCTACCGTGATTTTGGCCCATACGATTAAGGGCTATGCACTCGGGGAACACTTTGCTGGGCGAAACGCAACTCACCAGATGAAGAAGCTTACCCTTGAGGATCAGAAGGCACTGCGCGACAGGCTACAGATCCCGATCACTGATGAGGAACTAGAGAAGGATCCGTACAAGCCTCCGTACTACATGCCTGACAAGGACGATCCAGCTCTTCGGTACATGCTCGAACGTCGCGAGGCCCTAGGCGGATACCTACCCTCGCGCCACCACGAAGATCCGCACCTTGAGCTTCCCGGCGATAAAGCCTACAAGATGATGACCAAGGGCTCTGGGAAGCAGAAGGTTGCTACCACCATGGCGCTGGTACGCCTCCTCAAAGAGCTCATGCGCGACAAGAACATCGGTAACCGCTTCGTTCCGATTATTCCGGATGAAGCACGTACCTTCGGCCTCGACGCTATGTTCCCGACCGCAAAGATCTTCAACGTTCACGGCCAGAACTACACGGCGGTAGATCACGACCTGATGCTGTCATACAAGGAATCCGCTCAGGGTCGACTAATGCACACCGGCATTAACGAAGCCGGTTCTGCTGCACTAATGCAGGTCGTTGGTACATCGTATGCAACCCATAACGTTCCGATGATTCCGTTCTACATCTTCTACTCGATGTTCGGATTCCAGCGTACTGGCGACCAGTTCTGGGCAGCGGGCGACCAGCTAGCACGCGGATTTGTGATTGGCGCTACTGCCGGTCGCACCACCCTAACTGGCGAGGGAACTCAGCACATGGACGGTCATTCGCCCGTCATTGCTGCAACCAACCCCGCCTTTGTCCACTACGATCCCGCCTACGCCTACGAAATCGGGCACATCTTCCGCGATGGCCTGCAGCGTATGTACGGAGATCCCGGCGACCGCGATCCAAACGTAATGTACTACCTAACCGTGTACAACGAGCCGATTGTGCAGCCTGCCGAGCCGGAAAACGTGGACGTCGAAGGCATTCTCCGCGGCATTTACAAGGTGGATGAGGCACCGGAAGATCGTCCCACCGTCAACCTGATGGCTTCTGGCGTTGCCGTGCCATGGGCCCGGCATGCTCGCGAACTACTGCTGAACGACTGGGGCATCGGTGCCAACGTGTGGTCAGTCACCTCATGGGGTGAACTCCGCCGAGATGGCATGGAAGCTAACCGGAAGAACTACCTGGATCCGGATCACTACACCAAGCCCTACGTGACACAGAAGCTCGAAAATACCGGTGGCCCATTCGTCGCGTCCACCGATTTCGACCACATGCTCCCGGATCTGTTGCGCGAATGGATTCCCGGAAGGTACTACACCCTCGGTGCAGACGGTTTCGGCTTCTCCGACACTCGCCCAGCCGCTCGTAGGCACTTCCTGATCGACGCGGAATCGATCGTAGTTCGGGCCCTACAGGCAATGGCTGACGACGGAATGATCGAACGCGACCTAATCCGTCAGGCCATTGAAAAGTATGACCTGATGAACGTCAATGCGACCTCGCATCGAGTTGACGATTCCGATGACTCGGTAGCCTAACGGCAAAGACAATTTGGGGGATGTTCCGCGGAACATCCCCCAAATTTTTGCCCAAATGCCGTGTCCTAAGTGGCTGCGTATTCGCGCCGCGGTACGAAGCTGGACTCGCTTCTTAAACGTTAAAATCTAGACGCCAGTATTGCCATCAAGATAGAGCCATAGGAATTCGTGCTTTCGCGAACCTTTGCAAAGAATAGCTACTAACTGTCGGAAACTGAGGAGCCGAACTACTTTTGATTACTGGCGAAAGCTCCGATCAGATCAGCAACGCTCTTCGCGCTATCTACATCTTTATCCATGGCTACATAGCCTTCATCTTCTACTCTCGCCACAACGGCCCAGAGCTGAAGGTCAGTAAGACCAAGAGATTCTAAGGTGTCGTCCTCTTCGACAACATGCCCCACTTCCCCGGCCAACGCCTGGCGAACTTGGGTTCGCAGTTCTTCACTGTGAGAAGTAGTTCGCCCGCTACCACCCTCGCCGGATTCACTGAAGTCTTCGTCCTGTAGTGCCGCGAGTTTAGCTAAAGCCTCTGCATCTAGTGCCATTACCCCACCCTATGCAACCAGCGGACGGGGGCTCCAGATCCTGCATACCGGAATGGCTCCAGCTCTTCGTCCCACGCTACGCCTAATGCGACGTCAAGTTTCTCCTGGAGCAAAGTAGCATCTCCCCCTGCCTCTTCCAGCGCCGCTCTAATCCTGTTCTCGGGTACAACAACATTCCCGGCGACGTCAGTTTGTGCATGGAATATTCCGAGGGACGGAGTATGCGACCAACGACCTCCATCTGCTCCAGCAGAAGCGTCCTCAGTCACCTCGTATCGCAAATGCTCCCACCCGCGCAGAGCAGACGCGAGTTGGACACCGGTGCCAGACTTCCCCACCCAGCTGAATTCAGCACGGAAAGTGCCCTCTTGTGCGGGCTGTTCTGTCCAATCCATGGATACTTTTGTCCCCAACACGTCGGAGACAATCCACTCCACGTGAGGGCAGAGTGCACGCGGGGCTGAATGCACGAAAAGTACACCGCGCGAGAACGTTCCATTCATTTTGGACCTCCATAATACTGAGGGACGTCTTCCCCTACGACCTCAGGGTGATCCATTCGGCGGTGTGCAAAACTATTGAACACCACACCTATACGAAATAACAAGCCGGCACGCCGTTAGCAGCGTGCCGGCCCGAAAACTTCTTAGAGCCCCTGCTCGCGAAGTTCCTTCATCGCTTTCCGCCGGTATTTCTTAGACAACCGATCCAAGTACAGATGCCCATCCAGGTGGTCGCACTCGTGCTGAATGCAACGGCCCATTAGTTCTTCGCCCTCGACTACAACCTTCTTGCCATCAAGATCAATACCCTCTGCCCTGGCGTACCAGGCGCGCTCCGTTGGGAACCAGAGTCCGGGCACCGACAAACAGCCTTCGTCGCCATCTTGATATTCGTCCTCGGACAATTCCACAATCTTCGGATTCAAGATGTAACCGATCTCGCCATCAATATTCCAGCTGAAAGCGCGCACGCCCACACCAATTTGGTTAGCGGCGAGGCCAGCGCGGCCATCCATATCAACGGTCTCTAAAAGGTCCTCGACGAGTTCCTTGATCGAGTCATCAATATCAGTAATCGTCTCGCACTCAGTGCGCAAGATAGGGTCACCAACAACCCTAATGTCTCGAAGTGCCACTAGTCCTCCTTAGCGGAAATAATCGTGTAGGCGATTTTGTCCACGGCGTCTTCATAAGGCAGCTGGGTACGCTCACCAGTTGCTCTATTGCGCAGTTCCACTACGCCTTCTTTTTCGAAGTCTCGTCCGACGACAATCGAATACGGCACGCCGATCAGTTCCGAATCCTTGAACTTGACGCCCGCCGAGACCTTCTGCCGGTCGTCATAAATGACGTCTAGACCGCAACCATGCAATCCTTCGGCCAAGTTTGCAGCGGCTTCAAATACTCCTGCGTGTTTGCCAGTAGCCAATACGTGCACATCAAATGGTGCAATCGCGGGATGCCAGATCAACCCAGCATCGTCATGTCCAACTTCTGCCAGAGCTGCCAGCACACGAGAAACACCGATCCCGTAAGAGCCCATGGTCACGACCTGAGCCTTACCGTTCTGATCCAGAACTTTCAGGTCCAGTGCCTTGGCGTACTTGCGCCCTAGCTGGAAAATATGTCCAATTTCGATACCACGGGCCAACTCCAGTGGGCCAGATCCATCCGGTGCCTGGTCGCCCTCTCTGACCTCAGATGCCTCAATAAAGCCGTCTGCAACGAAATCACGACCATATACAAAGTCGTAATAGTGATAGCCGGCCTTATTACCACCAGTAATCCACGCGGAGCCTTCCGCGACATGCGGATCCAACAAGTATTTCGGACCAGTGGAATTGCCCTCGGCATCCTTCGGCGCGTTAGGGCCGCACACCGATGGCCCGATATAGCCGGGAACTAACCCCGGGAAAGCAGCCAGATCCTGCTCGTTAGCGAACTCAATTTCCGCAGGCGATAGAGCAGCCTCAACGCGACGAATGTCCACCTCTCGGTCACCAGGTATACCGATCACAATGACTTCGCGGTGACCGTCGGGATGCACTGCCGTTAGCGCCACGGATTTCAGTGTATCCGCCGCATCCCAGTCGCGGTCATCGCGACGGTAATGAGCATTAGAATAATCGACTAATGCTGCGATGGTGCCGGCACCCGGAGTTTCCTCCAAGTGTGCAGCAGGAGACTGTTCAGTAATTGGCTCCGGCCGAGGGGTCGTGACCGCCTCAACATTGGCGGCAAAACCACCTGCAGAACGCACAAACGTATCCTCGCCAATTTCGCAGGGGAACAAGAATTCCTCGCTACGAGAGCCTCCCATAGGGCCCGACATGGCCGAACAAATTACATACGGCAGATTCACGCGTTCAAAAATCCGCTGATACGCCTTACGCATAGACTCGTAAGACTTCTCTAGCCCCTCATCATCAATGTCAAAGCTGTACGCGTCCTTCATGACAAATTCTCGGCCGCGAATCAGACCAGCACGAGGACGAGCTTCGTCACGATATTTCGTCTGGATCTGGTACAGAGTAGCCGGCAAGTCCTTGTAGGAGGAGTACATGTCCTTCACCATCAAGGTGAACATTTCCTCGTGAGTCGGAGCAAGCAGCATGTCCGCGCCCTTGCGATCATTCAGCCTAAACAGGTTCGGGCCATATTCTTCCCACCTGCCGGTAGCCTCATAAGGCTCTTTCGGCAGCAGGGCAGGGAACAAGACTTCCTGGGCACCCGCCCGTTCCATCTCTTCGCGCACAATCGCTTCTAGCTTACGAAGCACACGAATCCCCAAAGGAAGCCACGTATAAACCCCCGGGGCTACCCTGCGGATATAGCCCGCGCGGACTAACAGCTTATGGCTTGCGACCTCGGCGTCGGCCGGGTCTTCACGTAAGGTTCGTACGAAATACGATGACATCTGAGCTAACACGCCTACAACTTTAGTAGACGTGGCCCAGATATAGCTACTTCGTCCTATACCAGGACTTGAACCCCTTCGCCTTCGCCCTCGGGCATGTCTTCGGCAAGCTTGTTGGCATACCGGATCAGTGTAGGCACAATATCGGTCTCGGGGACTGTCTCGACGACCTTTCCCTTAATAAAGATCTTGCCCTTTTGATTGCCGGAAGCCACGCCAAGATCAGCCTCACGAGCTTCACCCGGGCCGTTGACGACACATCCCATAACCGCTACTCGGAGCGGAACCTTCAAATCTTTCAATCCCTCTGTAACGGCATTCGCCAAAGTGTAGACATCCACCTGGGCACGCCCACACGACGGACACGAGACAATCTCGAGCGTACGGTCACGAAGACCCAGAGACTGTAGGATTTCAACCCCTACCTTTACCTCTTCAACGGGAGGAGCAGACAGGGAGACGCGAATCGTATCGCCAATGCCCTGGCGCAATAGTGCACCAAAAGCGGTAGCGGACTTAACCGTCCCCTGCAGAGCAGGACCCGCTTCAGTCACTCCAAGATGTAGCGGCCAGTCCCCCTTCGAAGACAGCAGCTCATAAGTCTTAATCATTGTGACCGGATCGTGGTGCTTCACAGAAATAGCAAAATCGTGGAAATCATACTGCTCAAAAAGCGACGCTTCCCAGACGGCGGACTCCACCATTGCTTCCGGAGTAGCCCCTCCATACTTCTTGTAAAGTTTCGGGTGCAAAGAACCTGCATTGACTCCGATACGCAGAGACGTCCCGTGGTCCCTAGCCGCCTTGACAATATCTTCAATCTGATCGTCAAACTTGCGGATATTTCCCGGGTTCACACGCACCCCTGCACAGCCGCCCTCGATAGCAGCAAAGACGTACCTGGGCTGGAAATGGATATCGGCAATAACCGGAATGTTTGACTTCTTCGCAATAATTGGAAGCGCTTCGGCGTCATCCGCAGACGGGCAGGCAACTCGCACAATATCGCATCCTGCAGCAGTCAACTCTGCGATTTGCTGCAAGGTACCGCCAATGTCGGTGGTCTTAGTAGTGCACATCGACTGCACCGTGACCGGAGCGTCGCCACCAACCCACAAATTACCTAGTCGGACCTTACGGGTCTTCTTCCGGGGGAAAACGTTCCGAACTTCTGGCATTCCTAAAGATACAGCTTCACTCACAGACATAAGTATGCCCAACTGAGGCTCAATTGTCGCCCGGCTTCGCCGCGAGCCATATCACGAAAGCTGAATCGGGACCACAAAATCTGCAACAACAAGAAGCACGGTAAGCAAAAGAAAAACTCCAAATACCCCGTACGTAAGTGGCATTAGGCGCGCAGTATCAACAGGTTGCGGCTTTTTCTGCCCCCGCATACGTGCCAAAAAATTACGCACACCTTCCCACAGCGCTCCTGCAATGTGCCCGCCATCAAGAGGAAGTAGTGGAATTAGGTTGAAAGCGAACAAAGCCATATTCACTCCGCCCCACAGGGAAATAAGCATAGCGATGCGGTCCGTTAACGTAACTTTTGCCGTGGAAGCTACGTCTCCGGCAATGTGTCCTACGCCGACCACAGAAACGACGCCATTCGGATCGCGCGGAGCTCCAGTAAAGACTGACTTGCTAACTTCAAATACCTGAACTGGCAGTTTCCCGATTACCGCTAAGGTTCCTGTGAACTGTTGCCACACACTCTGGGCTACCTGTGAGGCACTCAGACGTTTCCTGCTTGTCGCAGCGGTAATGCCAATAGGTCCATCACTAGGTATAGTCACTCTAACAGTTCTAGTATGACCGTCTCGGATAACTTCAAACGGGGTTAGCTGGCTACTGTGCGCCTTAATTTGCCGCGTAATATCTTGCCATGAATTCGTCGGGACTCCGCCTATGGAGGTTATCTTGTCCCCTGATCTCAAGCCCCCTTTGAAAGCCGCTTGGTGACAGGACGCATCACTACAGCTATCAACACTTGCCAGCGAAGTTTCAGGCACTGCAACCCCTATGCCTGCCAATGTAACCACCGCACAGCCAACGGCGAGCAATAGATTCACCAGGGGGCCTGAAAACATGACCACGATTTTTTTCGAGGCGGACAACTGCCAAAAGGCTTTGCGGCCATGCTGATCTAGCAGGTCAGCGGCAGAAGCCTCACGGGCCTCCTGGGCCAGTGTGAGGCGTACGTCCTGCTGCCGGCTTCTATCCATCAGTTCGTAGTCAGCAGCCCTAATGGGTTCACCGTCAATGGAGCCAATTACCTCATCGGCTCTAGCGGGTGGGAACATTCCTCCAATACGCACATAACCGCCCAGCAAAATAGCCTTTATGCCGTAGACAGTTCCACCAACTCGTTTAGCCCAGAGGGTGGGCCCAAACCCGACCATGTATTTAGGGACGGCCGCACCAAATTTCTTTGCGGGCAGCATATGTCCGCACTCGTGTAGAGCAACCGAGACGATGAGCCCGATTACTACGACAAGAACGCCAAGCAAGAAAGACATATCAGTTCAGTAGTTGTTTCGCTCTAGTTCGCGCCCAATTTTCAGCTTCATGAAGCTGAGCTAGATCAGGCTCGTCAACTCCTGAAAATTCCGCTACAACCTTTTGCACCGTGTCAACTATCGCCAGGTAGGGCACCTGTCCTGCCAAGAAAGCATCTACCAATACCTCATTCGCGGCGTTAAACACCGCGGGGTGGGCAGCGGAAGCTGCGACAGCCTGCCGAGCAATATCTATAGCAGGGAAGGTTTGACTATCGATCGGCTCGAAGGTCCAAGCACTAGCTTTATCCCACTGCAACGCCGGTGCCACTTCTACCAGTCTCTTTGGCCAGGTGAGGCCAAGGGCAATTGGAATCTTCATAGATGGAGGGGATGCTTGCAGCAATGTCGCACCGTCTTTGAAGGTGACCATGGAATGCACAATGGACTGGGGGTGTACTACAGGAATAATATTCTCGGGCGCGATATCGAAAAGAAGATATGCCTCAATCAGTTCGAGGGCCTTATTCACCAGGGTAGATGAATTAATAGTTACCACCGGCCCCATTGCCCACGTAGGGTGGTTCAACGCTTGCTGCGGGGTTACTGCCGAAAGTTCAGCCCGGCTCTTCCCCCTAAAAGGACCCCCGGAGGCGGTAAGAACGAGCTTGTCAACCTCTGAATGGCCATCCTGATTCTGGCTAGTAAGACCACGGTTATGGACTCCACCCGACAGCGATTGGGCAATAGCGGAGTGCTCAGAATCCACCGGAACAATCTGGCCCGGCCGCACCATAGCCGCTCGCACAAGCGAACCGCCAACCACAAGCGACTCTTTGTTAGCCAGTGCGAGCGTCGCACCACTTTGCAGAGCAGCGAGTGTAGATTCCAATCCCACGGCACCATTTATCCCATTTAGTACCGTTCCATTAGGAACAGCCTTAGCCGCACGAACTACTGCTTCAGCGCCGAAATCAACATTCGAGATGTCGGACAGCTTTTCCTTCGCAAGTGGGTTAGCTACTGCAACAAACGCAGGTTTGAACTCGTCAATCTGCCTACGCAACAGCTCTACATTAGAACCGCCACAGGCTAACGCTATGACTTCGAATTCACCAGGATGGGTCCTAATGACCTCCAAAGCCTGCGTACCGATGGAGCCCGTAGAGCCTAGTATTGATATCTGTTTCATTCTACCGACAGCAATATCTCAATAGCCCGATTCAGATAGGCGTCTACTACGCCCTCTTCATACGCTTTAGTACCGCGAGCATGCTTGAAGGTGACGCCCCTGATCTGATCGGCGGTAAGTACTTCCCCATCGTCAAAAAATGAAGCGATTCGATCTAGGAACTGATCGACCTGCTCGGCATCATAGCCCTTTCCAGAAGCAGGATGGTCAAAGCGCTCCCCCGCCGGACGCAGCAAGCGCGGGTAAAGCGTGGTAGCCCTCGAAGCTACCCGATCCAACCAGGCTTGTTGCCCGTTTACTGCCACGTGGTCGGCTCGGTCGCGTTTCACGAAGGCGGCTTCAAGTCTATCCAGAGCCCCATCTACGACCTCGGTAGCATATCCGCCACGAACCATAGAAAACCGGACTGCTCTAACCTCGGGAGAACTAAATTGCTCGGCCGGCATACCGCCCTCGTAGGCAGCCCGAGCTCTTTCAAAAAAGCTGTCTACCTCATTTTGGGTGTAGCCCTTCTTAGGCCATCTAGCTTTCGGAAAGACCTCGCTCATTGCTGCTCCTTCATTTTCTTTTCCACTGCTGTGGCCAGCTGACCGCAAGCCCCATCAATATCGGATCCGCGCGTGTCACGAATAGTTGTGGCCACACCGTTCCTTCTAAGAGTATCTACAAATTTTTGCTGGGCAGCCTTTGTCGAGGCCGTCCAGATAGAACCGGGGGTCGGATTCAATGGGATTGGGTTAACGTGAGCCCAACCGCTACCGCGAGAATTCAGTTCATCAGCGAGTAACTGCGCTCTCCAGGCATGATCATTCATGTTCTTGATAAGCGCATATTCGATGGATACGCGTCTACCAGTTACCTCGAAATATTGGTGCGCCGCATCCAGCAACTCACCTACTTTCCATCGGGAATTAATAGGAATAAGATCATCGCGCAAGTCATCATCGGGAGCGTGTAAAGAAACTGCCAGTGTTACCGGTAGGCCCTCTTTAGATAGCTTCTTAATCGCAGGGACCAACCCCACGGTAGAAACAGTAATGTTGCGAGCAGAAAGCCCGAACCCTTCCGGTGCTGGATCGATAAGACGGTGTAGCGCTCCCACGACCGTCTTGTAATTCGCCAACGGTTCTCCCATCCCCATGAAGACAACGTTGGTGAGTCTAGTTGGCCCCCCAGCAAGATCACCATCACGTGCGGCCTGACTAGCCCTGCGAACCTGATCTATTATCTCGCCAGTGGATAAATTCCTAGTAAGCCCCATCTGACCGGTGGCGCAAAATGGGCAAGCCATGCCGCAACCGGCTTGGGAAGACACACAAAGCGTTGTCCTGCTCGGATACCGCATCAGGACAGACTCAACACGGGCTCCATCAAAAAGTTCCCAAAGATGTTTCACTGTGCGACCATCGTCTGCCCTAATTGCAGCTGCCTCTTGGATAAGGCGCGGAAGCAGGTGCTCACAGATCTGGCTCCGCTGCCCGGCGGGCAAATCTGACATATCTGCCGGATTGGTAGTCAAGTGAGTGAAAAAATGCCTAGACAGCTGGTCGGCACGAAAGGCAGGCAGTCCTGCTTCCTTCAGAGCAGCCTTCCTACCAGCCAGATCGAAATCAGCTAGGTGGGTTGGTGCCTTACCGCGGCGCTTGGCTTTAAAAGAGAGAACTGGGCGAGCATCCGGGTGGGTAGCCCCCTCCGGCGCCTGATCCGTAGGCCTAACCTGTATGTTCATGTCACCAACCAAACGCAACGCGGAAGATAAAATAGCAAACTGGAGTCGCCAAAAGAATGGAATCCAACCTGTCCATAACACCTCCGTGTCCGGGCAGGAGCCATCCCATGTCTTTTAGACCGAGGTCCCGTTTTAGCAGAGATTCACCCAGATCGCCAAGTGAGCCAAATGTGGCAGCTGCAACGCCGAGCAAGATTCCCCAGAGCGGTGATGCACCCAACAACCACATGCCGACGGTTCCCGCCACTACCGCAGCTACCACCGATCCTGCGAATCCCTCCCAGGACTTCTTCGGCGAGATCTTTGGTGCCATTGGGGTCTTCCCCCACTTAACTCCTGCCGCATATCCGCCCGTATCGGAGCACACCGGCAACAGCACAGCTAACGCAACGGGCCACGTACCTTGCGGCGAAGACCCTATTAGAACAAGAAAACTTCCAAGGAATGGAACATAAGTTGCAGCGAAGACAGAGACTAAGATGTCCCGCATCGCTGACTGATCAAGTGACTCAACAGAGCGCCACAAGACCAGCGCCAACAAAGTAGCGAAATAGGCACCCATCATCCCTTCAGGGCCAATAAAGTACGCGCACACGACCATGCCCACCATGCCGACCCATAGGGGCGGCAACATTACCTCGCTATCTGATCGCGCAAATGCCCCAGCTAATTCGTAAAGCCCTAAAGCGCCAGCGAGGATGATAAGCACGGCAAGTGGGAACGGGTGCAGCAAAGAAAGCAAAAGTGCGCCAATGAGCGCAGCGCCCACACCAATCGCCGCAGGCAAATTCCTTCCGGCCTTTCCAGTAGGGGCAGCTTTTGCCCGCTCTTGGGTAGCTTTAGGCCGCAGAATGTTCTTCGCTCGTTGACGCACTTTCCCTACCTGAGACTAGATAGTCAGCAGTTCTTCTTCTTTCGCTTCCATGACTTTGTCGACCTTCTCGACATAGGTCTTGGTTAGGCCTTCGAGATCCTTTTGAGCACGCTCAACGTCGTCCTCGCCTGCGTCGCCATCTTTCTTGATCTCGTCGAGTTGATCCATGCCCTTGCGACGAATACCGCGCACCGCGATGCGGCCCTCTTCGGCCTTAGTCTTAGCAAGCTTCACGTATTCCTTGCGACGCTCCTCGGTGAGGGCAGGCAGGGTAACACGGATAATCTTGCCGTCATCAGTGGGGTTAACGCCAAGGTCGGACTCACGAATTGCCTTGATAATGGCATCCATGGCGCCCTTGTCAAATGGGTTAACAATGACGGTGCGAGCTTCAGGAATGTTGAACGAGGCAAGCTGCTGCAAAGGAGTAGGCGCCCCATAGTAATCAACCTGAATAGAATCGAACATCGAAGTGTTGGCGCGCCCCGTGCGAATGTTAGAGAACTCTTCGCGGGTAAAGGCCAACGCCTTTTTCATTCGATTTTCGCAATCGCTAAGAACTTCCTTAATCACTTGCTTGTCCCTTCGTCTGCAGTTACCAGTGTTCCAATCTTCTCACCTAATAAGGCGCGAGTTACGTTCCCTTGCCCATTCATGCCAAAAACACGCATGTTCAGACTGTTCTCGCTGCAAAGACCGAATGCAGTTGCGTCAACGACGCGAAGTCCTTCAGCCAGAGCCTCACGGTATGTTACTCGGTCGTAACGCACCGCATCTGGATTTGCCTTAGGATCATCGGTGTAAACACCATCCACGCCATTCTTTGCAACTAGTAGCTCCTGGCAGTGGGTTTCCAGAGCTCGCTGCGCGGAGACAGTGTCGGTGGAGAAATATGGCATGCCAGCGCCAGCGCCGAAAATGACTACGCGACCTTTTTCCATGTGCCTGATGGCTCGAAGCGGGATGTATGGCTCAGCGACCTGGGTCATAGCAATCGCCGACTGGACCCTGCAGGTAACTCCCGCCTGCTCTAGAAAATCCTGAAGAGCCAGGGCGTTCATCACCGTACCAAGCATGCCCATGTAATCTGCGCGCGCTCGGTCTAGGCCCTTGGTGACTAGCTCAGCACCACGGAAGAAATTTCCGCCGCCCACAACGACTGCCACTTGCACGCCCTGCGCGACGGCTTGCGCGATCTGCTTTGCAACACCGGAGACTACCTCGGAATCTAACCCTACGGCGCCTCCTCCGAACACCTCCCCAGACAACTTCAGGAGAACTCGGCGAGGTTGTTGTGCAGACATAGCTAGCCTTTCTTTGCTGTAAACATGCCGGTGGCCCCGAGCCTACCGCCCGGGGCCATCCTTTGCTGGACTTAAGCGCCTACGTGGAAGCGGACGAAGGACTTCACTTCGCCGCCTGCCTGTTCAACGATCTGACCCACCGTGTGCTTGGGATCCTTTGCGTAATCCTGATCAAGCAAGCAGTGATCCTTGTAGAAGGACTTCATACGCCCCTCAACGATCTTCGGCACAATCTTTTCGGGCTTGCCCTCGTTGATTGTGAGTTCAGTTAGAGTCTGACGTTCCTTCTCGAGATCCTCTGCGGGAACATCGGATTCAGAGAGGTAATCAGGCTGGTATGCCGCAATGTGCATTGCCACATCGTGCGCAATCTGCTCAGCAGCGTCGTCGGTACCAACTAGAACGCCAACCTGCGGGGGCAGATCCGGGTTCGAGTAGTGCATGTACTTGGTGACCTTGGGCGCTTCAACGCGGGCCATACGAGAGACCTCAATCTTCTCGCCAATTACGGCTGCAATTGCGTCTACCTTGTCCTTGACGGTTCCCTCTTCAGCCTTAGCTGCAAGCAGCTCTTCGGCGTTGGTTGCACCGGACTCGACAGCGGCTTCAAGTACCTCGTTGGCAAAATCAATGAACTTCTGATTCTTTGCCACGAAGTCGGTCTCGGAGTTTACCTCGACCATGACGCCAACCTGGCTGCCATCGACATCAGCAATGTGAGCCAACACTAGGCCAGCAGAGGCCGAGCGATCTTCACGCTTGGAGATGGACTTCAAACCCTTCAGGCGGATGATCTTCAGAGCTTCGTCGTGATCACCATTGGCCTCGTCAAGAGCCTTCTTGACATCAAGCATGCCCGCGCCAGTTTCCTCGCGCAGAGACTTGATATCTGCAGTGGTGTAGTTCTTTGCCATTTTGTTTCCCCTAATTACTTTGCGGAGGCAGCATCGGCTGCCGGGGTCTCAGACTTGGACTCTTCTCCCTTGGCAGCCGACTCCGACTCTTCAGCCTTAGCTTCTTCCTTGCCTTCGGAACCTTCCAGAATCTCGCGTTCCCAGTCGGCCAGAGGCTGGCCTTCCTCGTCCTTGTTAGAGGACTTCGAGTTAGAGCGAGCTAGAAGACCATCAGCTACTGCGTCAGCAATGACGCGAGTCAGCAATTCGACAGCGCGGATAGCGTCGTCGTTGCCAGGGATACGGTAGTCAACTTCGTCAGGATCGCAGTTGGTATCCAGGATGGCGACAACGGGGATGTTGAGCTTGCGGGCTTCAGCAACCGCGAGGTGTTCCTTCTTGGTGTCGACAATCCAAACAGCCGACGGCACCTTGGCCATGTCACGGATGCCACCAAGGGTGCGGGCGAGCTTGTCACGCTCACGACGCATCATCAGCAGTTCCTTCTTGGTGTAAGAGGAGCCAGCGACGTCGTCAAAATCGATCTGCTCAAGTTCCTTCAGGCGCTGCAGACGCTTGTTGACGGTGGAGAAATTAGTCAACATACCGCCGAGCCAACGCTGGTTGACGTAGGGCATGCCGACGCGGGTTGCCTGCTCAGCAATAGCTTCCTGAGCCTGCTTCTTGGTACCCACGAACAGCAGGGTGCCGTTGTGTAGCACGGTCTGCTTCACGAAGTCATAAGCCTCGTCAATACCGGTTAGGGTCTGCTGCAGATCGACGATGTAGATGCCGTTACGGTCAGTTAGAATGAACGGCTTCATCTTCGGGTTCCAGCGACGAGTCTGGTGCCCGAAGTGAACGCCAGCTTCAAGCAGCTGGCTCATGGTTACTACTGCCATGATAATTCCTCTCTGACGCGCCAAAGCGCGCGGGGCCTTTGCCCCTAGTTTCGGTTACGTTTCAACGGTTCCTGGTGCAACGAACGCCAACACCCCGAAGGGACCGCTGTCGGCGCACCGGCAAAAGCCGAAAATTGCACGCGAAGTCACCCACCTACGGTGAGTGCTATGAAGCAGTTTAGCTGAGCAAGTGAGTACTTCCAAGCCCGCGGCCGTGAATTTCGCCTCCGCTTTCTTCTATAGCGGTTTTAGCCTTATGGGTCCGAAGAGAAATTGAAGAGGGTTTATATACCGATCTCGTCCCACCAGAGCTCCCCAATGCAATGCGTCATGATGCCCTGGCATAAGCGTTCCTATAAATTGTCCTTTCTTAACGCTTTGGCCCTTTTTCAGATCCGATCGCACAGGTTCATACGTTGTGCGAAGGTGCTCTGAATGCTTTATTGAGATCACATATTTCCCGGCAATGTTGCCAGAAAAATAGACGGTTCCTGCCGCCGGCGCAAAGATTTTCCTGCCGCATGCCAAATCAACTCCCCTGTGCCCTGCAAGCCACTTCTTTGCTGGCGGAGCAAAACTGCGGACTACCCGGGACTTATATCCGCATGGCCACAGAAAACGATAGTGTGGAACGGCACTGCTTGTGGGGCAACGGCTCAGAGCGAAAACTAGACAGGTACATACACAAAATAACTTCTTCATAGTCTTAACTGAAGAATAATTATCCTCTGATTGAGGGGCTGAAAACCACTAACTGTGGATCGTAAACTGTGGATGCTTAGGCTCGGGGATGTGCCTGCAAAAATGCGGCTCTAAGACGAGCATCATCAATATGCGTGTATCTTTGAGTAGTTTGCATTGAGGAGTGCCCAAGCAGTTCTTGGACGGCTCTAAGATCGGCTCCCCCCGCCAATAGCGAAGTTGCCGCAGAGTGCCGCAGTCCATGTGGCCCGACGTCCGCTAGCCCCGCGAGCGCGCTTATTTTCGTGACCGCTCGCCGTACTGCTCGGTCCGAGAGACGAATTCCTCTATTAGATATGAATAGGGCTTTCGTATTCTGCTTCGATTTGCCAAGCAGCCTGTCTCGGTTCTGCCGCAGATAACAGCGGAGCGCATTCCTTGCTGGTATGCCAAAGGGTACTGTGCGTTCCTTTGCGCCCTTGCCGAATACCCGGATAACGAGTTCGTCCATGTTGAGATCTGGTAGATCTAGTCCTACCAACTCTGAGACTCTAATGCCGGTGGCATATAGCAGTTCTAATGCGGCCCAATCACGGATAGAGGCAGGATCATCGCCAACCTTCTTTGCTACCGCAAGGAATAAATCTGCCTGTTCTGAGGTATATAGCCCGGGGAAAGTTTTCTGTAGTTTCGGCGATTTCAGTCTTGCGGCAGGGTTATCTGAGATAATCCCCCTGCCCTTAGCCCAGGCACAAAAAGAGCGTAGAGCCGCTGCCCTGCGCGCAAGTGAAGCACGGGCACTGCCATGCTCAGCATAATTTGCCAACCAATCTCGTAAGTTTTGTAAAGACAGATCCTCTGGCCTAAGCGACTGGTTACCGTCCTTATCTACAAACGCGAAGTAATCCCTTACGTCGCCTGTATAGGCTCGCACGGTGTTCTGACTCATAGAGCGAGCCGAACGCAAATAATCGGCATATGCCGTCAGAGTTTCTTCTACTTCCACTATGGGCAAATTCTACTGCATGCGCCTATAGGATTTCCCATTACGACTAATGCGGCCAGCCATCTCCAGTGTTCCGAGGGCAGCGCTTACCTCAATTGGAGGGATCCCGGATACAACCACCAGCTTTTCGCAGGTTGTAGAACCTACCTTCGGAAAAGCATCCAGAACTCTGGATTCTCGTTCGTCAAGATCGTCAAGAAGACTGCCACATGATGGAGGACGCGACAGGCTCTCCCGTTCTCCCAGTATTTCCATAATGTCGTTCTGATCGGTGATACAGGTTGCGCCCTCCTGGAGCAACCTATTAGTACCTTTAGACATCTCGGAAGTAATGGGCCCAGGAACGGCCCCCAGTTCTCTGCCTAGCTCAAGGGCATGGCGAGCAGTATTTAGGGCTCCTGAACGAGACGCTGCTTCGATGACGACAGTTAGTGGGCACAGAGCAGCAATAAGACGGTTTCTGTCTAGAAAGCGCCATCGCGATGGCCGTCGTCCTGGTGCGATTTGCGAGATTATTCCTCCGTTTACCTTTATCTGTTCGAACATCTGAGAGTTCATCTGCGGGTATAGCCGATCTAGTCCTCCAGCTTGCACTGTAAGCGTGTTTCCTGCTGCAGAAAGAGCCCCTCTATGTACTGCGGCATCGATGCCGTATGCCCCTCCAGAGATCGTAGTTACTCCTTTTGCTGACAGTGAGTGTGAAAGT
Organism: Actinomyces sp. UMB0138; assembly: GCF_002849225.1. Classification (GTDB taxonomy): domain Bacteria; phylum Bacillota; class Negativicutes; order Veillonellales; family Veillonellaceae; genus Veillonella; species Veillonella parvula_H. Next base: position 458,724 of record NZ_PKMC01000001.1, on the reverse strand, counting down.
TGAGCCGCTACTTCGTCTCCGTACCGGGTAGATGCTCGGGCACCCACAAGTGCAGCAGAAGCATCTAGTCCTCGGAGAATCTCCTCGTTTCCTATAAACCAGAGGCCGAAGGGGGCCTGTTCTACCAACCGTCTGCCGGTTAGAGGCCATTCTGGGTCGGAAGGAATTAGGAACCTATGCCCCTGAGTTCCCCATCTAGCCAAGAGCCCCGCAACCTCGCTTGGATTTAGCCGGGCCCGCCAGGCCTCTGCCCGCTGCGAAACGAGCTTTCCCATCTTCCCCGAAATTGGCGGAACCTTCTGACTAGAGAGCAACCATTCATATGACTGCACTACACCAACCTCGGTTGCGAAGGAGAGCGCTACCGTATCCGCTGGTTCACTAACCAATGCCCAACCTAGCCTTGCCTCGCGCTCATCCATTTTGTCCTCCGTTCCTGGTGCGTAGTATGAAGGCCTTGGCTATGTCGTCGGCCTCCAAATTGTCACGCCCCGCCAGATCTGCAAGAGTTCGCGCTACTCGCAGAATTCGGTCCTTTCCACGCATCGTTATGACCGACTGCTCAACTAATTCATCAAGTTTTAGATTCTGCTTTGCACTCACAAACTTCCTTAGCACCGGTCCCTTCAGGAAAGCGTTTAGGCAGCCACTACGCTCGCGCTGTACCTGCCTTGCCGCTTCGATCCGGGGGCGGATACTAGCGGAAGACTCTGGTGCCGGCCCTGCAAGAGTGCCAGGTTTTGGTGGAGCCATATCAACATGAATGTCCATTCGGTCTAGCAGCGGACCAGAAAGTCTAGTTAGATATCTTCGGCGTTGATAGGGAGTACATACACACCTACCAGAAGTATCTCCGGCATACCCGCAGGGGCAGGGATTAGCAGCCATTATCAACTGGAACTTTGCCGGAAGGGTAACTGCCCCAAGACTGCGATGAATAGTAAGCGATCCTGATTCAATTGGCTGTCGCAAGGCGTCTAATACCGACGGGGCAAATTCGGGTGCCTCATCCAAAAACAGCACCCCATTGTGAGCAAGAGAGATAGCGCCTGGACGCGCAAGACCACTGCCACCTCCAATCATTGCCGCCATAGATGCATTGTGATGGGGCGCGATGAAAGGAGGCGCGTATATCAACCCTTCACTAGGATCCAACGTGCCAGCTACCGAATGAATAGCCGTTGTCTCGATTGCTTCTTTTTCCGACAATGGTGGCATTATCGTTGGCAACCGTTTCGCCAACATAGTCTTGCCAGATCCCGGAGTGCCGAGAAAGAAGATATTGTGTCCTCCGGCAGCGGCGACCTCTAGAGCCAATCGCCCTTCAAATTGGCCATACACCTCGGCCATGTCTATCGCATCTAAGCTAGTTTTTGCAGGCATGGCTAAAGGTTCAGAATCGGGATATACGACTTCGCGAGCCGGTTCAATTCCGAGGTGATTAGCTAGATCCCCAAAGTTGCGCACCCCAATTGGCCGAGCTCCGGGTACTAAAGAGGCCTCTTCCAGATTCTGGATTGGGACCACTACCCTCGGTTTACCTTGTTCTACCGCCGCAATCACTCCAGGGAGAACGCCAGTTACTGGATGTATAGTTCCATCCAAACCGCATTCACCTAGATACACACACTCACGCGCAATATTTCTGCACTTTGCACTTGCAGTTGCAATAGCAGCCACCGCAATCGCTAGATCGAAACCAGTTCCTGCCTTCTTTAAAGATGCCGGTGCTAAATTTACAGTCAGATGCCCACTCGGAAATGGTAAAGCTCCACTTGAGATAGCCGCCCCCACCCTGTGAGAGGCCTCCCGCAAAGCAGAATCGGGCAAACCTATAACTGTAAAGCCTGGTAGCGAACGTGCCCTCTTCGCCTCAACCCTAACTACATGACCAGTAGCTCCTAAGACTACGACTGACCAGGTGTGCGTGTAATTGCTCATTGCACGCCCCGTATGTAGGTAACCCTCGGAGGAATGACGCAGTCTATTCCAACCACATCAATCCGCATCAGCGTTGGACCATGGCGGCGAATCCATTCTGAAGCAAGCGCTCGCAGATGTACCATCTTTTTGTGATCAACGGCCTCGACGGGGGCTCCGGCAACACGAGATCGACGAGTCTTTACCTCGCAAATAACAGTTGTTCCCGCAGCCGGATCGAACGCAACAATATCGGCCTCCAAGTGCCCCGCGCGCCAGTTGCGTTCCAATATGACTAAGCCCGCATCAGTGAGGACCTTGCAAGCTAGGGATTCCCCCGCATTTCCAATTTCACCGCTCATACCTCGAGTCTGGCCACCGCAGCCAGCTCTTGCATCCAAGAGACGCCACAGCTGTGGAAAGTGGGGGCGTTATTTTCTGTGGATACTTATAAGTTGAGTTCAGGTTTATTCAGCTCTTCTACATTCACATCTTTATAAGTAATGACACGAACGGATTTTACGAATCTTGACGTCCTGTAGATATCCCAAACCCAAGCATCTGTCAGAGTTAGCTCAAAAAAAACGTCAGTTCCCGCGGTGCGCGCTTGTACGTCCACTCCATTAGCCAAGTAAAAGCGACGTTCAGTCTCGACGACATACGAGAAAAGGCCCACAACATCGCGATATTCGCGAAAAAGCTCTAGCTCTAAATTGTTCTCGTAGCTCTCTAGGTCTTCAGCACTCACGCAAGGATTATTTCAGATGATCTTCCGAAATTCCTGGAAGATGCCAGGAGCGTCTATGGAACGAAGAGACGCCCAGTTCTGCCAGACCAGCCTTATGGGCAGCTGAGGCGTATCCCTTATTCGATGCCCAGCTATAACCAGGGTCAGGCAATGATTCCATATACCGGTCACGGTCAACTTTTATTAGCACCGAAGCAGCAGCGACAGCGCAACAGTTAGCATCCGCTTTGACCTGGGTAATGACCGGCGGCACCTCTGGCAGCGACGTATCTAAGTCAGGATGGTCGACGGGCGTAAGCAGGTCGGGAGAAGGTATAGAAAGCCAGTTGTGGGACCCATCCAAAAGCACTACATCCGCCTTCGACACCTTCGCCAAGGCCCGCCGCCCAGCTAAGCGCAGTGCGGCAACGATTCCCCACCGGTCAATCTCGGAATTCGAAGCATAGCCCAGCCCATACTCGACAGCCCAGCTCGTTATTGCGTTAACAAGGCCGGCGCGCGCTTTAGGGCGAAGCATCTTTGAATCAGCAAGTCCCTCGGGGACAGGTCCCATGAGCTCTTTCACTAGGACACATCCGACGCCAACCGGACCTGCTATGGCCCCGCGGCCGACCTCGTCCATAGCCGCAACAGTCCCGTACTTCTTAGCGAGGGCGACCTCGGTAGTCCGATCTGGCTGGATCATTTCACCGACTCGAACACATCTTGCGCCCCCAAGGACCCCCACCGACCTACTGGCCACATGATCCTCTTAGCGGGACCTACGATGTCTTCTTGCGCAATAGCCCCCGACAGTGGACCTGACATATGCAGTCTGGAATCTCCAGAGTTATCGCGGTTGTCACCCATCATCCAGTAGGAATTTGCAGGGACTTTCACATCAAATGAAAGCAAGGACGGATGTGAACCGGGCTTTAGATAGGGTTCAGTTATTGCCTTGCCGTTGACAGTAATCTTCCCGTCTGCAGTACAACACTTAACCCGGTCACCGCCTATGCCAATGACTCGCTTTATCAGGTACTGCTTAGGCTCCTCGTTCTTACCTACTGCTTTGAAAGCAAGCCGGCGGAGCTGATCTGAAAAAGACTCCGGAACATCCTGACCGTTTAGCCACCCCTGCGAATCTTCGAAAACAGCAACATCGCCTCGTTTTAGCTCTTTGTTGATCTTTGTAACCAACACCTGATCGCCTATTAGCAATGTGTTTTCCATGGACGAGGACGGGATCCGAAATGGCTGCGCAACAAAGGTATTTAGCCCCACCGAGAGCAGAATCGCCACCACCACGATTAGAAGAAACTCTTTTACCGAAGAAAGAAACGGGTGCTTCGGCTTGGCAGCAGCTGCTTCTTCACCCTCAATGTGCTTACCCATGGTGTCCTTTCAAAAGTTTTATGCGTTCATCTTAGCTGGCATCCCTACGGAGGGCATTTATAATGCCTCTACGAGCGCAAAGCTCTCTTTTTCTTCTCGATTTCCATAAGCTGACTGAATACCTCAGAATAGCTAGGATCATTCGGTTTCAGTCTTCCGAGCTGAGATCGAAGCACTCCAGCGCTACGGGTCAGCGACATGCCAACGAGTGCTTTTACGATCCCCTGCACGTAGGAACGCATTCTGCCCGGATCATCTTGCGCTAGCGGAGTTACTGCTAACTGCCGCACTAGCGGGGCTATGAATTCCCCGCCCTCTTCAAGAACGGATTCGAGCCATTTAGTTTGCGCTGCCCGCTGTCCCGCCTCATCAGAAGGTGGGGTGAGAGATGAAGCCTTCGCAAAGGCCGCCAGCCCTCCAGCGGCCCGGATGGCATCGTGAATCGCCTTGTGAGAAGGAGCCAAAAAAGCCTCTCCATCCAATTGGTCGAAGCCGGCGCCAATAGCATCCGCAGGTCGTTGCAATACAACCTCCAGGCACTGCCTTTCTAGCCTGGTAACCGGGTCAGCAGGAGGCACTGCCGGTGGCGCCGCCGGCCTACCAGCACCAGCCATCTGCACTCCCGGACGATTCGCGGGGCGATAAGACGACGAATGCCTCACAGCCTGCATTACTTCCGCCGAGTCCATTCCTAGCCAGCCAGATAGCTCACGCGCATACTCCCGTCTTAGAGCCCGATCCTTTATCTGGGAAACAACGGGGGCCGCAGCCCGCAACCCGGCTACCCGCCCCTCTGCCGTATTCAAATCCAACGAGGCAAGTACCGACCGGATCACAAAGGCAAACAGCGGTTCGCGCGACTCCACTAGGGCCCTAACTGCTTGGTCGCCCTTGGCCATCCTCAAATCACATGGATCTAGCCCATTCGGCTCGACGGCAACGAACGTTTGCGAGGCAAAGTTCTGATCTTCGCGGAATGCGCGCAACGCGGCCTTCTGCCCAGCAGCATCCCCATCGAAGGTAAAGACCACTTCCCCGCCGCGAGCCTTCCCCGAAGAAAGAATCACTCCTGCAGCCGGATCAGCCGAGTCGCCTATAAGGCGACGCGCGATACGCACATGCTCAGACCCAAAAGCCGTACCGCAAGTTGCTACTGCCTGCTCTACACCCGCCAAGTGCGCGGCCATCACATCCGTGTACCCCTCAACCACAACCAACTTGCGCGAAGCAGCAATCTGCTTTTTTGCAAGATCGATGCCGTAGAGAACCTGAGATTTCTTGTAGACCGCCGTTTCAGGAGTGTTCAGGTACTTCGGCCCCTTGTCGTCGTCCCCTAGACGACGTGCCCCAAAGCCCACCGTGGCCCCGGTCAAATCCCGAATAGGCCAGATCAAGCGGCCACGAAACCGGTCATAGAGCCCGCGCGAGCCTTGCGAAGCAAGTCCCGATGCTTGAATCTGGGCTTCTGTAAACCCATTCGAGCGGAGCACTCGAAGTAGCTCATCCCAAGAGGCGGGGGCATAGCCCACCCCAAAATGGGCAGCCACCTCTGGACCGAAGCCACGCGATGCCAAAAAATTGCGTCCGACCCTAGCCTGCTTCGTAGAAAGCTGAGAGACGAAGAATTCTTCAGCCACCCGGTTGGCGTCCAATATCCGCGAGCGCATCGACGTTTCTTCGCGCGAAGGCCCTGAGGCGCCGTCCTCGTAATGGAGAGTTATGCCTGCTTTTGCGGCTAGGTATTCGACGGCCTCGGTAAAAGAAATGTGGTTGATGTTCTGAACAAACGAGATTACGTCACCGCCCTCGCCACATCCGAAACAGTGCCACAGACCCATCTGAGGGCGAACGTGGAAGGAAGGGGTACGTTCGTCGTGGAACGGACAGAGTCCCTTCATTGAGTCAATTCCGGCGGGGCGTAAAGTTACATGGTCGGAGACGACCTCGTCGATGCGGGTGGCCTCGCGCACCGCATCTATATCCTCACGTTTGATTAATCCTGCCACGAGTCTCAGTCTACGGTGTTTCGGCTCTTAGATGACACAGGCATTAGATACCAGAGAGCATTCCGCAGATGCGACCATGCCATTGGTAAGCAGATATGTCTGTCAAAGAAGCTACCTGATCTATTACCACTCGCAGTTTTTCTGCATCGGTATTGCAAGCGCGCCAAGAGTTAGCGAAGGGTACCTCAAGAAGCTCAGGACCGCCCTCGTAAAGCGCATCGACCAGATCAAAGAGTGTTGTGCGCTGGTCAAGGTATACCGGTTCCATTTCGCGAGGAGCCATTACGTAGTAGACCGCAATTCCTTTCAGCACCAGAATCTCAGCCAAGGTTTGTTCAGGGATCACCAGATCCGTGTCATAGCGGGTTAGGGGCCCATCTCCTGCTGCCAACCTGGTTGCGTCGTGGGCTGCCCCGCAAAAACGCCCGATAAGTTCCGAGGTAAGATCCTTCAAAGCTGCCTCTGCGCTGTATGTCCAGTCGAATTCCCGCAGCCAGAAGTCGGTCCTCATCAGCCTGTCGAGGGCATCGGCTAGCTCATCAACCTGGATCTTGTCTCCGTACCACTGCCGAGTGCAGTCGAATATTTTTTCCTGCACCTGTTCGCATGCCAGTTCCGGAAGCTTAGCCTTGCCCATTGCGATCGCGTCCTCAACGTCGTGAACAGAGTAGGCAATGTCGTCCGATAGATCCATGATCTGGGCTTCTATACACCGGCGTCCCTCTGGCGCGCCCTCTCGAGCCCAGGCGAAGTAGTGCGCATCATCCTGATAGACGCAGTACTTACGCAGGGATTTTTCTTGGTTAGTCCCCTGGCCTTTCAGCCACGGATACTTCAGCACTGCGTCAAGGCAGGCGCGAGTCAGATTTACTCCTGCCGGGTTTCCCTCACTATCGGCTACCTTCGGCTCGAGCCGGGTCAGAATGCGAAATGTTTGCGCATTGCCCTCAAATCCGCCGCATTCAGTGGCAACCTGATCGAGAGCGCGTTCCCCATTGTGCCCAAAGGGTGGGTGCCCTATGTCATGAGACAAGCAGGCAGCATCGACAATGTCAGGGTCGCACCCCAGTTCTCTGCCGAGGGTTCGGCCCACCTGGGCTACTTCCAAAGAATGTGTCAGACGGTTGCGAGCAAAGTCCGAATTAACCGGCCCCATTACCTGCGTTTTGGCAGAGAGGCGGCGGAGCGCGGAAGAGTGCAGGATGCGCGCTCGGTCCCGTTCGAATTCGGTTCTGCGCTGGGATTTAGGGGCCTCTGGTACGTACCGTAGGCGATCATCTTGGCTGTAAGCGGTAAAAGCGGGTGGGAAAGTAGCTGCCTCGTATTCGTCCTTCACGAGGTCAGTGTATCGGCTGAAGTCATTTTTTCAGTTCTGCCAGGCCTATTTGTCCGCTCATGGGAGAGTCCGGTTTCTTTTTCTGGTGCGTCGGGTCACAATAGTAAGGTGAGTATTCCGTTTTCATTGCCGGGTACAGTTTGTACCCACCGCATCCATCCCCCTACCCGGGGAAGGCAGCCGTGGTGGCGCAACGGACTCATCTACGACTTCCGTGGATTCTGCAATGCAGCAGGTGTCCGCGCTGCAATTGAGCATCTCCCCTGGGTAGCCAAATTAGGGGTTGATGCTGTCGAGATTCGTCCATCTTTCGTGAGGATAGACAAGGACCCCTGTGTAAAGGACTTCATTGCGGCAGCACACAGGGCGAAGTTGAAGGTGGTAGTGCGCGTTTCGGGCAACATTCACACCCATGAACCGGTTGCGCCCGACAATCCCGCCTGCGCCCTCGGATACGAGGCTCCCGACCCTGTAAGGCATCTAGCTGCAGCCCTAGAGTCCGGAGCAGACGGCATCGATCTTGGGATGCTAGCTAACGATTCCTCCGCTCCCGAGCTCTTTAGCTGGTATAGCGAATACATGCAAAATGCCCGCTCGGAGGTAGGCATCTACATTCCTGAGGACGGTCTGCTTGCAGCCAGTGCCACCACGAACACGCAGGAAGGCCTACAGGGCCTTCTGACTGCCGACTACCTCGACCAGGTCCGCGACGACGGCCTCATCCGAGTTGAGTTCGAGGCCATCGACTTCTTATCGACAATCGTCACAACTATCCGCGAGCACAATACATCCGGCTCAGGTTTAGCGTGGTCTACCACCCCACCATCGACAGAACGGTGGAAACTTGGAGTATTCGACGACTTAGCTTGGTATAAGCCAGAACACGAAAAGATCTCGGAGCGCATACGCGCCGTCACTTCTTTAGTGCTAGCCCTGCCCGGATGCGTTTATTTACGCTCGGGGGAAGAAACGGCGAAGCCGGAGCTAATTACCCCGGGTTTTGCCCCCGAAGAGGGCGAGCATTCGACAGAGCTCATTGCCGCAACTACAGCCGAATGCGCCAGGCAAGCAGCCGATTCCTCGTCCGCATATTCGACGATGGTGCAGGCTACCTCTTTGCGCGCAAAGTATGGACTTGGGGAATCATCCTGGTCCTGGGTAGAGGCGGAGGCATACCCGCGCAATCAGGTACTGGTTGGTACCTCAGGATCGCTAATTACGGTCTTCAACACGTCTAATACCACGCAATACATTCCTCAATCAATGAAGCGAGTACACGTTTCTTCGCCCTCGGGCGTAGAAGCCATTCCTTCAATTGATCCGGGTACCTGCGCCTGGTTCAGCCCGATGAAGGCTTAGCCCCCGTCGGCCACCCGTGCCTCGGCAGCAGCCACCATTTCGAGCTGCCCGGCAGACAATTCCCTGGACGAGAGCCACCCTTCCGGCAGATGGGGCTGCCTAGGCCTACCTTTCCTGCCCCTGGCGCCCTTCGCAGCAGCTGGGTACGGCTGATCCAGATCTAGTTCGCCAAGAAGGTCCTCCAGTTCGGCTACGCTTCCCACGAGATTGAGCTTGCGACGTTCTTCCCCACCAACAGCAAAACCGCGCAAATACCATCCAACATGCTTCCGCATCTCGCGCATTGCTCGGTCTTCGTTGTGATTCCATTCCACCATTAGCTGCGCATGCTTTAGCAGAGTCTGCGCTACCTGTTCCAGGGAAGGAGCTAGCCGTTTTTTGCTTCCGGAAAGACAATAGGCGATATCGGCGAATATCCACGGTCGGCCCTGGGCTCCCCGCCCGACTACGACGCCGTCGCAGCCAGTTTGAGTCATCATCTGCAGAGCATCGTCACCGCTGAAAACGTCGCCATTGCCGAACACGGGTATGTCCATCGCGCTCTTTAGCTTAGCGATCATGTCCCAGTGGGCACTGCCCGAATAGTATTCAGCGGTAGATCGTGCATGTAGTGTTACCGAGGCACAGCCGGCATCTTGGGCTATCTTTGCAGCATCAAAGATGGTCTGGTGGTCGGCATCTATCCCGGTGCGCATCTTTACGGTTAGGGGGATCCTATCCGGCCCCGCCTCTTTATCTAAAGCCTTACGAGTGCGCTGCAGAATATCCTGCAGTAGACCTAGCTTCCACGGGAGGGCACTCCCGCCGCCCTTCCGAGTAACCTTAGGTACCGGGCAACCAAAGTTCAGATCAATATGCTCAGCCGCCCCCATTGCCACTGCGCGCGCGGCAGCAGCCGCGGTGGTGACAGGGTCCACCCCATAAAACTGGACTGACCTGACCGGATCGGTGGGATCAGGGGTGATCATGTCCAAGGTACGGGAGTTTCCCTCGACCAGCGCTCGAGCAGTAATCATTTCGGTGACATATAGCCCAGCTGGGGCCCAGCCCGGCCGGGCAGTCAGATCCTGCCCCATGTCATGCAGAGCTTCCTCCGCGAAATTACGGCACAGTCGCCGAAACGGCACGTCGGTAACGCCCGCCATCGGGGCCAACATCATTGGTACCCCGAGGGCGAGCGGACCGATCCTAACTGAACTTAGCAAATCCCGATTTTGTCGAGCAGGTAGTTCTTCACCTGGTCGATCGCTATGCGGTCTTGGGCCATGGTGTCACGGTCACGCACGGTGACCTGCCCATCTTCGAGCGAGTCGAAATCGTAGGTGATGCAGTACGGCGTACCAATCTCGTCCTGCCTGCGGTACCGGCGTCCGACGGCACCTGCATCGTCAAAGTCCACGTTCCAAATGGTGCGCAGTTCCTTGGCGAGGGCGCGAGCAGGCTCCCCCAGCTGTGGCTTGCGAGACAGCGGAAGAACTGCTGCCTTGACGGGAGCCAGGCGCGGGTCAAGACGCAGCACGGTGCGCTTATCTACGCCGCCCTTAGTGTTAGGAGCTTCGTCCTCGGTGTAAGCCTCAACGAGGAATGCCATGAGAGAACGGGTCAGTCCTGCTGACGGCTCGATTACGTACGGTGTCCACCGCTCGTTGTTAGCCTGGTCGTAGTAGTCGAGTTTCGTACCTGAAGCCTTCGCGTGGGTAGACAGGTCATAGTCAGTACGGTTTGCGATACCTTCCAGTTCGCCCCACTTCGAGTTCTGGAATCCGAATGCGAACTCGATATCTACAGTGCGCTTGGAGTAGTGAGAAAGCTTTTCCTTCGGGTGCTCGTACAGGCGCAGGTTCTCTTTAGAGATGCCGAGGTCGGTGTACCAGGACATGCGCTCGTCGATCCAGTACTGGTGCCATTCTTCGTCAGTTCCCGGGGCCACAAAGAATTCCAGTTCCATCTGTTCGAATTCGCGGGTGCGGAAGATGAAGTTACCGGGGGTAATCTCGTTTCGGAAGGACTTTCCGATCTGGGCGATGCCGAACGGGGGCTTCTTACGGGCAGAAGACATGACATTCGCGAAGTTTACAAAGATCCCCTGTGCCGTTTCGGGGCGTAGGTAGTGCAGGCCGGATTCGTCGTCGACCGGGCCCAGGTAAGTCTTAAGTAGGCCCGAAAATGCTTTCGGCTCAGTCCATTTGCCGCGGTTGCCGCAGTTCGGGCAAGCTAGGGCGGAAATGTCTACCTCGTCTTCGCTGATGCCCTTCTTCTCGGCGTATTCTTCGATGAGCTGATCTTCGCGGAGCCTCTTATGACAAGCCTGGCATTCAATTAGCGGATCGGTAAATGCCTTGACATGCCCAGAAGCTTCCCAGACCTGCCGCGGCAGGATTACAGAGGAGTCGAGGCCGGCAACGTCGTCACGGCCGCGAACAATACGGCCCCACCAGGCCTTCTTGATGTTTTCTTTTAGCTCTACCCCGAGCGGACCGTAGTCCCAGGCGGAGCGGGTGCCGCCGTATATTTCACCGCACGGGAAGACGAACCCGCGTCGTTTCGCTAAAGAGATTACTGAATCTAGGCGAGATGCCACGTTGACTCCTTCAATGTTGGCGCACCTGGCTGGTGCGTGAACCTGAAAACCAGTCTACCCACAACGGGTATCTCAGCCTAAACCGGTATTACCCCTTTACCGAGCCGGCGGTCAGTCCGGAGACAATGTACCTTTGTAGGAACAGGAACAATAGCAGCACGGGTACCGCTGCCACTACAGCGCCTGCAGCGAACTGTCCCCACGGCGCATTGCGTTCGTCAGCTGCCCACTGGAACAACCCCACAGCCAGAGTTAGTTTCGATTCGTCTTGCAGTACTACCTGTGCGATAACGAAATCACCAAAAGTAGAGACGAACGACAGCAAGCCCACCACTGCTAGAACTGGGGTTACCAACCGCATGATGATGCCCCAGAAGATCTGGGCATGAGAAGCTCCATCGATGCGCGCGGCCTCGTCCAAAGACTTCGGAATAGTGTTGAAAAAGCCGTACATCAAGAATGTATTGCCGCCCAAGGCGCCGCCCAAATACACACAGATCAGCGTCAGTAGCGAGTTGAGCCCCAAAGAGGGAAATACCTCGCCTATTGCCAATAGCAGCAGGTAGATTGCAACGAAAGCCAGCATCTGTGGGAACATCTGCACCAGTAGCAGGAATGTGAGCGTTGCCCGCCGCCCTCGGAAACGGAACCGAGAGAACGCATATGCCGCGCAAGCACCCATGATTACCGCGCCGATAGCGGTAACCCCAGAAACTAGCAGCGAGTTGAGCGCCCAAGTCCAAAACTTTGTTTTTCCTAATGCGGCGAAGTTTGCCAGAGAGAACGACGCGAATAGGTTATTAGAACCGGTAAGCGTCGCATTTTCCTGCAGCGCGGTGGAAAGCACATATAGCAGCGGCAACAAGCAGTAAACGATTACCGCCAGTGCCAGCAGATGCTTCCATCCAACCTGCTTCATCCGGTTGCCGAATCCCTTCTTGCGGCGGGACGGGAGGGTGGTACTCATTTAGATTTCCTCCAAAGTCTTGGTGCGCCTAAAGGAGATCCAGGCGATCAGTCCAACAATTATGAAGATGACTAGGGACATGGCAGAAGCCAAGCCGTAGTTCTTTGCCCCCGAGTCGAAGGCGATCGTGTAAACGAAAGAGATGAGGATGTCGGTCTCGCCCACCCCGAGCGGGTTGCCCGGATACTGGGGCCCTCCCCCGGTAAGCATGTAGATGAGGGCGAAGTTGTTGAAGTTGAAGGCAAAAGACGAGATCAACAATGGGGTGGTTGCCACCAGTACCAGAGGCAAGGTAATAGAACGCAGCTTGCGCCACCACCCGGCACCATCAATAGTTGCCGCCTCCATTACGTCGTCAGGCAGCGCCTGCAATGCTCCGGTGCAAACCAAGAACATGTAGGGGAAACCCAACCAGAGGTTTACACCTAGAATCGCTATCTTCGCCAGGGTTCCGTCTGAAAGCCAGGGAATCTCTGCTCCCTGCAGCAAAACGGTGTTTATGAAGCCAAACTTCTGATTCAGCATGCCCTTCCAGACGAGCGCAGCTAAAAAGCCCGGGAACGCGTAGGGCAAGATGAACAGGGATCGATAGATCTTCCGCCCGCGCACTCGTTTGTCGTTGAAGATGAGTGCCAGCAGTAGGCCGAACGCGAAAGTCGAGGCTACAGAGACGATCGCAAAGACAAACGTCCATATCAATGACTTGAAGAAGGGAACCCCTATGTCGGTTCCTGACACCATTTGTTTGAAATTATTGGCTCCAACAGCTACTCGCCAGCCCGGCGAAAGAGCCGTGCCGTCAGCGGCGGTAAAAGCCCCGTCATCGGTGGCCTTGTAAACCTTGCCCGTCTGCGTGTCGGTCATAGTCTGTTTGCCAGCATCGTATTTCATGCTGGAGCGCGATAGATAGGCATGCTCGCCATCTTCAGTGCGCCAAGCTGCACCGTCTGCAGCTGGCAGTCGCATCTGCGTTATTTGCATTTGGTTGTCTACTACATCTGCAAAATCGGCGACTTTCCAATCTGGCACCGAGACAATCTGGCCGTCTTTGACCTTGGCCCCGGGGGCTGGTTCCAGCGCCTTGCCATCCTCGCCTACGTACACCTTGCCGTCTTTGACAACTGCAAGGCCCGTCTTCGATATCGATGTCACAACCTTTGCGGGTACTACCGGCCCCACGCGCGTCTCATACTTCGCGGTAATGGCAGCAACGGCGTCCTCTTTGGTTGAATTATGCCCGCTGCCGTAGTTGGTAAAGGCGATGTAGCCGGTATAGATCATGACGAATAGCTGGAATACCAGCAGAAAGACCATTCCGGGAATCAAGTATTTTCCGGGTAAGAATCGCTTCGAAAAATACACTACGTCAATAATGATCAAGGAGATGAGGACGGCGACGAACACAATCGTCGAGCCCGCCATCCAACATGCAAACAGGCAGTACAGCCCGAAAGCATTGACCGCTGCCATGAGCAGGAGCTTAATAAGCCAGCCGCCTGATAGACGTGTCGAAGATGCCTGCATCATTTAGCTCCGATCTCGTTTACAATGTTGGCGTTCATGCGATCCCACCCCTTGGTAGGATCCTGTTTTCCAGTGAGAATGTTTAGTTCCGTTCCACCCCAGAACTTCCAGACGGAGCCCATCTGGGGCAGCGCCGGCATCGGCGACGCGCCTTCTCCGGCTGTGAGGAAACCTCTAAGGACCGGATCTTTCATGCTGGCAGCGATCTTGGTTTGTGCCGGCACGCGAGGATCAAGTTTGAATAGCAGCTTCTGGCCCCTCTCGGAGGCTACATAGTCGAAAAATTTCCGCACCAGTACCGGATTAGAAGTCTTGTTAGAGGCGAAGAATACCTGCACGCCCAAGAACGGAGAAGCTTTCTTGCCTCCTGCCGACGGGATGGGCAGGACGCTGATGTGTCTGCCGGCTTCTTCGTAGGCACTGGTATTCCAAGGTCCAGTGATTTGGAAAGCGACTTTGCCATCCATGAAAAGCTGCTTTGATTTGTCGCCAGTAATGTGCGCATCAATGGAACCATTCTTTCCCTGCTGGGCAAGCCAATTGGCAAAGTTCTTTCCCTCTTTGCCCGCCATCCCCAGATCTGTGGTGTAGCCGAACTTGTCCGATTTGAATACCGGCGCACCGAAAGAAGTCTGGAAGGGATACATGTGATAGGGGTCGCCCAGCTCAGGATCCTGATCGATGACGAACGGGTACTCCGCCCCACTTTGCCGACCCGCGTCGATCATCTCGGTAAAGGTCTTCGGCTCCGCCTTAGTTAGATCATCGTTGCGAACCAGGCCCAGGTTCTCTGTTGCATAGGGAACTCCGTAGATTTTCCCGTCGTAGGTAACCGCCTTAATGGCCTCTTTACGGAATCTTTCGGTGGGAATGTCTACCGGATTTACCACACCGTTTTGAACTAGTTTGCCGAGTCCGTCGTGGGCGGTAACAATCAAGTCAGGCCCCTTGCCCGAGGGAACTTGTTGGACGAAATCATCGGTAACAGCATCACCCTTGCGCACCACAACATTGATCTTGATATGGTCTTGTTTCTCAAAATCCGCAGCCAGCTGCTTCATCGCATCAAGGCGAATACTATCGGTCCAAAGAGTCAGCGGACCGTATGCGTTATCGGAGTGAGTAGCCGCCGAACAGCCTGTCAAAGCCAACAATGTGGCGCAGGCGGCAGCAAGCAGTACACGTGCGCGCATGGGGTTCCTTCATCGGTGAAAAGAAATGTTACATAGAAACCTTACCGCCGCTCTGGACAATTTTTGATCACTAGAAGAAACCTCTTTTTGACAACCGTTTTCATTACCCTTACTCTGCCACTATGAAGAGATTCGCCTTCCTTGCCGCAGCCTGCCTAGCCCTCTGCAGCTGTCAGGGCACAACAGCCCAGCCGCAGCAAGGATTGGAGGTATCGACCGCGTTCTACCCACTGCAGTACTTAGTAGAGGAGATAGCAGGGAAGGAAGCCCATATCACCTCTTTAACTCCCGCTGGAACGGAACCTCACGACCTCGAACTGGCTACCAAAGATTTGGTGCAACTACACAAAGCTGACCTGGTGCTATATCAGAAGGGATTCCAGCCAGCTGTGGACGAAGCCATAAGGCAGGCGGAACCAAAAACCGCATTAGACATCTCCACAGCCGTTGCCCTGGTCCCCACCACCGCACACGAGGGCGAACACGCTCTAGTCGGGATCTCTAAAGCCCACGAGCACGCTGAGCTGGACCCCCACTTTTGGTTAGATCCGCTAAGAATGGAAGCCGCGATTGCCCCCATCAACCGGGCACTTACGCAGGCAGACCCAGAGCATAAGGAACAATTCGCAGCCAACGCAGCAGCACTGAAAAAGCGGCTGGACGACTTGGACTCCTCGTACCGGCAGCGGCTGCGCAATTGCGGGCTTTCCCAGATTATCGTCTCCCACGAAGCCTACGGCTATCTAGCTGACAGGTACGGTTTCTTACAGGTCGGCCTTTCAGGATTCGACCCGGAGCAAGAAGCCTCCCCCACCCAGCTTGCAAAGATTGGAAAAATCGCCGCCGACGCGGGCGTGGAAGTCATCTTTTCAGAGAACCTACTCAACCAGAAAAGCGCTAAGACGCTGGCAACTGATCTTGGCATAAAATCTGAGGTATTGGACCCCATCGAAACTAAAGTCGGCAAAGCCGACTATCTTGACACAATGAAATTAAACCTAGACAAGATTGCGAACGCCCTCCAGTGCAAGACGAAGTAGCTTTAGACGTAAGAAATCTTCAAGTCGCCCTATCCGGCAGAACGATATTGCATGACCTCTCCTTTCAAATTCGAAAGGGCGAAGCCGTAGCGCTGCTCGGGGGAAATGGCTCAGGCAAATCTACCCTGGTAAAAACGCTGGTAGGAATCAACCCTCACCAGAGCGGGAGCATCAGCTTCTACGGACAAAAACTGGCGCGCATTCACCAGTCCTCCGACTGGGCCCGAATCTCCTATGTTCCTCAACGAGTCAGTGCCGCCTCCGGCGTTCCGGCTACCGCGCTGGAAGTAGTGCTTTCAGGCACCCTAGGACGAGGGCGGCTCCGGTATAGAAAGGGAGATAAGGAACGAGCCCTTACTGCCCTCGAGCGGGTAGGGCTGGCTTACCGGGCAGACGAATCAGTACAGACCTTCTCGGGTGGTCAGCAACAGCGAGTCCTCATTGCCCGCGCGCTTGTCCGCGAGGCCGATTTCATCATCATGGACGAACCCGCAGCAGGCATCGACCTCCACTCCCTGGACACCCTTGCCAAGACGCTGAACAATCTGCGCAGCCCAGCGAGATCCTTCCTGATAGTGATGCACGAGATGGGACCGCTTGCCACCTTCTTCAATCGCGCCATCGTCTTATCTGGAGGCCACCTCGCCCACTCTGGCAACTTTGACCAAACTCATTCCCACGGCGACAGCCATGCCCATATGGGCCCTTCAGGAGGCGACTTCTCGCCAGAGGTAGCCGCAGGACCGATCGATACGGGAACCCCGAATGCTTGACACTCTACTTACCTTGTTTTCCACGCCTTTCATGCAACGCAGCCTCATTGTCGCTGTGCTGGTAGGCGTTTCTGCTCCCATCATGGGCACCTACCTGGTCCAGCGGCGCCTCGCTCTTCTCGGTGACGGGATTGGCCACGTGGCACTTACCGGCGTCGCCCTCGGATGGCTGGTCGGGAACGCCATGAACCTGACTTCCTCGGATGCGCTCGCAGTGCCCGGTGCGGTAGTTGCTTCGGTTGTGGGAGCCGTCTTGATCGAGATCGTTCGCGAACGAGGGCGCACCTCCGGCGACGTGGCCCTGTCACTGTTGTTCTACGGCGGCATTGCCGGCGGCGTGCTCCTAATCGGGATTGCCGGCGGCACCACCGCAAACCTAAACGGGTACCTGTTCGGCTCTATCGCGTCGGTGTCATGGGCAGACGTGCTGCTTACCGCCCTCCTTGCTGCGCTGATTCTGGGCGTTGGCCTCGGGCTTCGCCCAGCCCTATTCTCGCTATGCCACGACATTGAGTTTGCGCGCGCTAGCGGATTGCCTGTGCGCATGCTGACCACCCTGATAGCGATAGTTTCTGCCTTGACTGTTTCGACGGCAATGCGAGTCGTCGGCGTCCTCTTGGTCTCGGCAATCATGATTGTTCCGGTGGCAATCGCTCAGCTGGTGACGGCTTCATTCCGTTCCACGATGGCGCTTGCCGCAGCAATGGGAACATTGCTGTGCCTTGCCGGACTCGTGGTTTCGTATTTCTATCCGGTCTCTTCCGGAGCCACAATTGTAGTTCTGGCTATATTGCTTTACGCTATCGTTGCGTTTGCGCGTCCGTGTATCCTAACTCTGAAGGATCGTTGCAGGAGGAAGAATGGCGGAACAAAGGAACACCAGACAGAAGGAAGCAGTACTGCAGAATCTGCGCACCTCTGACAGTTTCCGTTCTGCACAACAGATTTTTACCGACCTAACGCTTTCGGGCTCGAATGTGGGACTCACTACCGTCTATCGCAACTTGCAGCGACTTGCTGAAGCTGGCGAGGTAGACGTTATGAAGAATGACGAGGGCGAAGCTCTTTACCGCATTTGCGATACTGAAAGTCATCATCATCACATCGTGTGCCGAAACTGCGGCAAAACCATAGATGTTTCCGGCCCTGAGTTCGAAGAATGGGTAGCTAAAATAGCAGCTCAAACAGGGTTTAGCGAGGTCAATCATTCTGTCGACCTACTGGGAATATGTCAGGATTGCTCTAAACGTCACTAAACAGCTAACCTGAGCCTATGAGTGGTGTTCCTGGCTTTCTAGAGGGTTTTCCCTGGGTTTTCTTCTTCGCTTTCCTAGTAGTGGTTGTGGCCGGGCGCTCGCAGGCTACCTATTGGCTAGCGCGCGGATCAGTGGGAGCCATTCGCAAGGGCGCTTCCAAATCACACAGCCACCTCGCTCAAACCATCACCGCGAAGATGGACTCAGATGGTTTCGACAAGGCAGTACGCTTCATCAATAAATGGGGTCTACTAGCTATCCCCCTGTCGTTTTTGACCATCGGCTTCCAAACCATGATCCACCTGGCCGCTGGCTCCCTGGCAATGAATTGGACCCACTACACCCTGGCAGCAATTCCCGGCTACCTTGCTTGGGCGGGTATCTATTCGACCGTTGGGATGGCCGCCTTTTACGCTGCCTTCTCTGCGCTAGCAGGCAGTCCCTACGCGATCGTGGCTGTGCTCGCCGTAGCTGCAGTTATCGCCCTCGTTGTATACATGCGCAAAAAGCGCACCGCCTAAACTCGGTCTACGGCTCCCCCAAAACGGCGCTCCCGACCGGCAAAGGCCAGGCATTCATCCCACAGATCCTCGCGGCGGAATTCGGGCCAGGGCTTTGGAGAGAATGCCAGCTCAGCATAGGCGCATTGCCACAGCAGAAAGTTCGAGAGTCGACGCTCGCCGCCGGAGCGAATCAACAAGTCTACATCGGGAACATCCGGCAAATAGAGATTCTTTCCCACGGTTGCCTCGCTTATCGAGCCTGGCTTCAACTTGCCCTGTGCAACGCGGGAGGCAATCTTATTCATCGCATCGGCCAACTCAGCGCGGCCTCCATAATTGAGGCACATCACCAAGTCCATCTTGGTGTTATTCTTGGTGAGCTCCTCGGCCGCCTGCAGCTCAGTTATCACTGACTTCCACAGCTTTGGCTTGCGCCCTGCCCACCGCACCCGCACGCCCCATTCGTGCAGCCTATCGCGCCTTTTCCGTAAAATGTCGCGGGAGTATCCCATAAGGAAGCGCACCTCTGCCGGCGACCGTTTCCAGTTCTCTGTAGAGAAGGCATACACAGACAGGTACCGCACTCCCGCTTCTAGAGCCCCGGCAATCGTGTCCATAAGAGCCACTTCGCCTCGCTTATGGCCTTCTGTGCGTGGCAGCTTGCGAGCATTAGCCCACCTGCCGTTCCCATCCATAATGATTCCCACGTGCGTTGGGGCGACCAACGAGGACGGAACCCGCCTCTCGCCCTCGGCAGGACCTGCTACTTCATTCATATTCCTCGCTCCAATACTGCTAGAGATTTCAGACGCCGTTCCAGGTGCCACTGGGCGTACGCTGCCACCAGCCCCCCAATCTTAGACCGAGCAGGCGACTGAGACTTCAGTGCTTCCTGCCAGTTCCCCGTTAGCAAAGCAGCGGCTAACGCAACTTCTTCCGGCTCCAGGCTCACAGAAGCAGGAGGACGACAATTCCCGCAAACCACTCCCCCTGCGGTAGTAGAGAATGCCTCGCCAGGGCCGGGTGCCCCGCAGATAGCGCAATCCCAGCACGAAGGTGCCCACCCAGATAGGGCAAGACCGCGAAGAAGATAAGAATTCATGACCAGCTCTCGTGGCAACCGCCGATGCGCAAGAGCGTGAAGCGCACCACGCAACAGGTTGAAATGGGCTGGTGAAGAAGCCCCTTCCACAGTTAATTTTTCCGCCGCCTCAACCATGACAGTGGCAGCTGTATACAGCTCGTAGTCGGCAGCAATCTGCCGACCGTATTCGGCAATTGGCTCTACTTGCGTGAAGGTATCTAGGTTCCGCCCTCGGTATGCCTGAAAGTCAATCACCGAGAAAGGTTCTAAGCGCGCCCCAAGTTTAGATTTGGTTCTTCTAACGCCTTTGCCTACCGCGCGTATTTGCCCGTAGTTACGGCTAAGCACCGTGATAATGCGATCAGCCTCGCCCAACTTATGTGTGCGCAGGACAATGGCATAATCTCGGTAAGTCCTAACCAATTACCCCTCCGTGATTAAGATCACCCTATATGCAAAATTTGCGTCTCAGTTTGCATAAAAGAGCGTATTAGGCGAACAATGCTATCTGTGTCATAGCCATGATAAAGACACGTCGCGTCAACTGGCGACGCGACCCACCTATTCCTGGAAGGAAAGACCGCATGAGCGAGCAATCGTCGCCCGTCAGCCGGTCCGAACACCCCAACAAGGTAAAAACATTTTTTGGGCACCCGTTTGGGCTTACAACAATCTTCTTTACCGAGATGTGGGAACGCTTCAGCTACTATTCAATGCGTGCGATCCTGCTTTACTTCTTGGTCGACACCGTTGCTAACAATGGTTTGGGGCTTGAGCAGTCCCTTGGCGAATCACTAGTTCAGGTTTACTCAGCATCGATCTTCTTGATCGCTGTTCTGGGCGGCTGGGTGTCCGACCGCCTCTGGGGCCCGCGGCGGTCTACACTCTACGGCGCCATCATCATCGCGCTGGGCCACGCGTGTCTTTCTCTTCCCATGCAGACCTCTGCATACGTTGGCATCATTCTTGTAGCTATCGGCTCCGGCGTTCTAAAGCCGAACACCGCGACCATGGTCGGCCAACTCTACGACGAGACCGACCCCAAGCGCGACGCAGGCTATTCACTGTTCTACATGTCCGTCAACATCGGATCTTTCGTTGCGCCCTTCGCGGTTTCCGCAGTGCGTTCTTTTGGTGGCTACCACGCCGGATTCTCGCTTGCTGCAATCGGCATGGTGCTGGCACTAGTTTGCTTCGTAGTTGGGCGCAGGTATCTGCCAGCTGAAGCCGACACCGTGCCTACTCCAGTTCGCGACGAAGAAAAGAGCCGCATCACCATGATCTGCGCGGCCGGACTGGTCGCCGTTGTTGTTCTGTTCCTTATCGTTCACATGGTCACTGGAAACTCGTTCCTAGTAAACGTGATCGATACGCTGACCATAATTTCGTTGGTTGCACCGATCGTGTACTTCATTGTCATGTTCCGTTCCAAGCAGGTAACGGCAGATGAACGGTCTCGTCTCCGCGCCTTCATTCCGCTATTCATTGCCGCAATGATGTTCTTCATGATCTTTGAGCAGGCCTCCTCTTCCATGGCTTCGTTCCAGAAGAACAACACCGACCTGAATACCGGCCTCTTCAACATGTCGCCGGAGCTCTTTGCAGCTGTAAACCCGATCTTTATCGTGCTACTTACCCCCTTCTTTGCACGCTTCTGGGAAACACGAGGCCGCAACATTTCAACCGCAGTCAAGTTCACCGTCGGCCTCGCGCTGGCTGGCCTGTCTTTCATCTGGCTGGGCGCATTTGCCTTCCACTACCTGAATATGAAGGCTCCTTGGTGGGTAATCACCATCTGCTACATCATCCAGACTATTGGCGAGCTATGCCTCTCCCCCGTCGGACTGGCAGCAACCACCCTGTTGGCTCCCAAGGCATTCCGGTCGCAGGCACTATCGCTCTGGTTCTTAGCTTCCGCAGCCGGACAGTCAATTGGTGCCCAGGTGCTCAAGGCTACCGGCGAGTTGCCGGCACACCAGATGTTCCTGGTTGTCGGCGGCATCGCAGTCGTTCTTGCCGTGGTTCTTGCAGCCTTGTCCCCATGGATCTCAAGGCACATCCACGCCGGACAGAAACTAGCACCGGCTGAATAGCAATCAGCTACATGTTGTGGGGCCCTCGGGCCCCACAACTGTTTAACGCAGTGAACGGTTCACTGCCGAGATAATGGCCTTATAAGAAGCCCTGGTAATAGACGGATCAATGCCGACTCCCCACAGCACCTGCCCATCTACGTCAGCCTCGACAAATGCGGCTGCAACCGCGTCATGGCCAGAAGACATTGCGTGTTCGAAATAGTCGAGCACGTGAACTGCAATTCCCTCCTCGCCAAATCCACGGCAGAACGCATCAATGGGACCATTGCCACGAGAGGTAATACTGCAAGGAATTCCCTCGTCCGTATAGTCACAGGTGACCTCTACAACCTCGTCATTGCCGTCAGTAAACGTGATAGATGAAGCTGCCCGCAGCGCAAATCTACCCCACGGGCGCACGCTTTCATCCTTAGCCGCACCATACGGCAGATATTCATCGACAAAAATGTTCCACATTGCGTCGGGGTCAATCTCGCCGCCATAAGTGTCAGTATGCCGCTGAATAATCCGGGAAAATTCAATCTGGAGCCGGCGCGGCATGTCGATGTTGAACTTCGAAGCCATGACGTAGGCCACCCCGCCCTTGCCGGACTGCGAGTTGACCCGCACTACCGCCTCATAGGACCTACCCACGTCATGCGGATCGATGGGTAAATACGGGATTTGCCAGGGCACGTCCTCTTCAGAGCCGGCTTTAGCAAGCTGGTCCTTTCGCGCCGCAAAGCCCTTCTTAATCGCGTCTTGGTGCGAGCCCGAGAACGACGTGTAGACCAAGTCCCCCATGTAGGGAGCACGATCCGGCACCCGCATCCCTGTACAGTGCTCTACAGTTCGCCTTACCTCGTCGATATTCGACAGATCGAGCATTGGATCCACGCCCGAACTAAACAAATTCATAGCAAGGGTGACTAGATCAACGTTCCCCGTGCGCTCCCCCTGCCCAGCGAGGCATCCTTCAACGCGATCGGCTCCCGCCATAATTGCCAGCTCAGCGGCAGCAACAGCACTGCCGCGGTCATTATGAGTATGAACAGAGAGGGCGATGTGCTCCCGGTGAGCCAAATTCCGACTCATATACTCAACCCGGTCCGCAAACACGTTAGGGCTCGTACGTTCCACAGTAGCCGGAAGGTTTATTATCAATTCCCTATCCGCATCGGGGTGCCACACTCCCGTAACGGCATTACAAATTTCCAGGGCAAAATCGATCTCGGCATCCACGAAAATTTCAGGAGAATACTCAAAGCCGAAAATCGTCTCCTCGCTAAGTCGCTTCTCTGCCGTAGCGATTATCTGCTGGGCCCCAGTAACGGCCAAATCCACCGTAGCCTGTTTCGAATTCTTGAAAACTACCTCGCGAAACAATGGGGAGATGGCATTGTAGAGGTGCACAGTCGCCCTCGGCAGACCATCGATTGCATCAAAAGTGCGGTCAATCAGATCTGCCCTAGATTGAGTCAGAACAGAGACTGTCACGTCCTCTGGTACTGCACTGTCCTTTACCAAGGAACGTACAAAGTCAAAATCTGTCTGCGAAGCCGCAGGGAAACCGATCTCGATTTCTTTGAAGCCCATGTTCACAAGCAGCGAGAACATCTTTCGCTTTTGCTCCGGCGACATCGGTTCGATAAGTGCCTGGTTGCCATCGCGCAAATCCGTCGATAGCCACCTTGGAGCCTTAGTGATCGTCTTGGCCGGCCACGTCCTATCGGGCAGAGACAGTGGGTTAGTCTCACTGGCAGGACGGTATTTAGATACCGGCATGGCCGAAGGTTGTTGGGTAGAGCTTCTCCCGGTCGTTCGCATTAGTATTCACTTCCACATAGTCGTTTCGCCGGTACGGCTAACTCCACGACGAGGAACCGGCACATCAGGACTCGCCGCGGCAACTAAGCAGAAGGAACAACCTCATAAAGTAAAAACTAACACCACTTTATGTATTGGATTGCTAAAGTCCGCCTTTTGACACTAAAGGCCGAGCCTACCTAACATCTTCGGATCGGACTGCCAATCTTTAGCAGTGCGAACATGCAGATCAAGATAAACCCGCCGATTCAAATACTCTTCGATGTTCTGCCTAGCGTTCGACCCGATCCACTTCAGCCGTGAGCCTCCCTTGCCAATGATTATTGCCTTCTGGGAGTCTCGTTCTACGTACATGTTGACGTGGATGTCGAGCAGCGGCGGCTTCTTCTGCCCTTTTACCGGCTTGCGCTCAATTACCTCTTCCACCTGGACTGCTAGAGAGTGAGGCAGCTCCTCGCGCATCCCCTCTAGCGCAGCTTCGCGAATAAACTCCGCGATCATCGTGTTGTCAGATTCATCCGACTTGGCATCCAAGGGGTACAGCGGCATCGATTTTGGCAAATATTTCATGGCAACCGAGATCAGGTCGTCAACCTGCCTCCCCTTGGCTGCCGAGGTGGGCACGATCTCGGCCCAATCCCCCAACTTCGAGACAGCATCAATCTGAGGTAGCAGCCGCTCTGGACCCACCAGATCAGACTTGGTTACCACGGCTATTACCGGCACCTTCACCGATTTCAACTCGCGCGCGATAAAACGGTCACCCGGACCAATCTTCTGATCAGCCGGGATACAGAAGAATACCAAGTCGACCTGCGTTAGTGCCTCGCGCACCTGATCGTTGAGGCGCTTGCCCAGCAGGGTTCGAGGGCGGTGGTAACCGGGAGTATCCAGCAACACGAGCTGGCCTTCGTCGCTGGTGTGTACCCCACGCACGGTATGCCTGGTCGTTTCTGGACGCATCGAGGTAATGGCTATCTTCTTGCCTACGATCGCATTGGTAAGTGTGGACTTGCCAACGTTAGGACGCCCGACGATCGTCGCAAAACCGGCTACAAAGTCCTCTGGCGTCTGCGGTAGAGACATTCCCTCTACAGCGGAAGGGCCAGCCATTAGCTCTTCGTCAGATGGAAAATCAGTCACTTGTCCTCGTTTCTACACCGTGCGATCACAGTAGTAATGGTGCGGCGTCGCCCAGTTGCTTCACCAGCTGTCAAGTCTAGCCCCTGCGCGGGGGCACTGGCACCGGCCAGTGGCACTTTCCCTAGTGCCTTTGCCAACAATCCCGCCGCGGTGTCTACGTCTTCATCTTCAATTTCGAAGTCGAATAGCTCGCCTAAATCATCCAACGGGAAGTTTGCCGGAACCTCCCAAGTGTCGGGAGCAAGCTGGCGCGGTTCCGCCTTGGAATGGTCGTGCTCATCGGTAACGTCGCCCACAACCTCTTCAATTAGATCCTCGAGGGTGACGAGGCCGGAAATCCCTCCGTACTCGTCTACCAGCATCGCAATATGGTCGCCAGAGGCCTGCATTTGCCGTAACAGGTTATCGAGTAAAACCGTCTCGGGAACAAACAATATGGGGCGCATCATTGTGTGAACCGGCGCCTGTTTGGATTCACTATGCCGGTGAACCCTGCCCAAGAGATCCTTCAGTACCAGCACTCCCCGCACATCGTCGGTGTCTTCACCGGTAACTGGAAGACGCGAGAACCCAGACTTCACAAAAAGGCTCATTGCTTTGTAAGCCGGCGTGTCCTTATCTACCGTAATCATTTCGGTGCGAGGGACCATTATCTCGCGTACCAAGGTAGTTCCCAGCTCAAAGACAGATCGCAAAAGTTCGCGATCCTCGTCCTCGATCTCGAGGCTTTCTTCCTCGCCCATCTCGTCTACCATCTCGCGAAGATCGTCGGCCATTACCTGGCGCGCCTCTGCCTCAGTAAGGGCAGACTCGGGGCGAAGCCACAGGTAAGCCTTGGTCGCAGGGGCAAGCAGATAGGTCGCGGCCCACACCGGCTTCGCAGCCAGAAGGGCTACAGATTCCGGATTGCGACTGCCAACGGAATCACCGAACAACCCGGAGATGAGCCAGGCTGCTCCCGCCGAAATTAGCACTGCTACTAGAATCCGCACCCAGGTAGGCCACCACGGAAAATTAACAGCGAGCACAATAATGACGGTCGCCAAAGTAGAGAATATGATGCGCATTCCCCTGGTTGCAGTAAGCGACAACGCCTTGTGCTCGATAATCTTCCGCACGACCTCGGCGCCCTCGCGTCCGTCCTCTACAAGGTCCTCAACTCTTGCCCTAGACAGGCGTAAGAATGAAGTCTCTGCGGCCGAGAAGAATCCGGTAAGAACTAGGCAAACTAGGGCTAGTACGCCCAGCCAAATTACTTCCTTCAATCTTTCTCCGCTAGGAAAGTAAGCAGCAACTTCCGCTGCAGGCCAAACATGACCTTCTTTTCCTCTTCTTCAGCATGGTCATATCCAAGCAGATGCAAAATGCCGTGGACGGTCAGTAGGAGCATTTCCTCGGTAGTCGAGTGTCCGGCAGCGCTAGCCTGCTTTTCGGCAACTTGGGGGCACAGCACAATATCCCCCAAAATCCCTGCCTCAGTGGGATCTTCAGCGGTGCCGGGGCGCAGCTCATCCATTGGGAAGCTCATCACGTCCGTTGGCCCTTCCAGACCCAGCCACCGCACGTGCAATTCCTCCATGGGTTCAGGATCAATGAACATGATAGACAGTTCCGCACTGGAAGAGACATGCATCTTCTGCAACACGAACGCTGCTAGCGCAGCAAACTCTGCTTCGTCGACCTCGTAGGAGGTTTCGTTACATACCTCAGTACTCATGCTTCAGCCTCTCTTTAGCACTGTCTCGCCGATCGTAGGCGTCAATAATGGCCCTGACAGTGGCGTGGCGCACTACATCCGCACTGGAGAATTTACAAAACTCGATGCCGTCAATCCCGGCCAACACGTTCACCGCATCCACTAAACCTGACAGGTTGCCCTTGGGAAGATCGACCTGGGTCGGATCTCCTGTGATCACCATGGTCGAGTTAAACCCAAGCCTGGTCAAGAACATCTTCATCTGCATCTTGGTGGTATTTTGCGCCTCATCAAGGATGATGAAGGCATCGTTTAGAGTACGCCCGCGCATGTAAGCCAGCGGTGCCACCTCGATAGTGCCCGACTCACGCAGTTCAACCAAGGTTTCGGGCTCAAGCATATCCCCGAGCGCATCATAAACTGGGCGTAGATACGGATCCACCTTCTCGGTAAGCGAGCCAGGCAAGAATCCCAACGACTCTCCGGCCTCGACGGCAGGACGCGTAACAATAATGCGTCGTACTACCCCATCGAGCAGTTGCTGTACTGCTTTAGCCATTGCCAGGTAGGTTTTGCCAGTACCCGCCGGGCCGATCCCGAACACCACAGTCGACTCGTCCATTGCCCGCACGTACTTGGCCTGCGTCTCGCTTCGAGGACGAATTGCGTGGCCACGCGCAGAAAGAACAGCCGCGGAAACGGTAGCCTGCTTCTCTTGGGAAGCTTGCAACAGCGAAACCGCGTGCGCCACCTCATCGGGCCCCAAAGGAGAACCGGATTCGGCAAGCGAAATTAACTCCTCAAAAAGTGCGGTCACCGCCTGCACCACGCCGGCAGGCCCTTCCACGTGGATCGTGCGATCTTGCACCCGAATATCGACACTCGGCATGCCGTCTTCTATTGCTCTAAGTGCGCTATCGCCAGCGCCGAAAAGTGTTACCGGAGCTAGTCCCTCCGGGATGGTTATAGTGCTCAGGGTTCCTCCTTGCTCTGGAACTATCTTAACTGTTCCATGCCCCGCACGTACCGGCAATATAAGCCAGTGCTGCGGGCCCGGCACTTGAGGTGCGTAAAATTGTGCTCCCTAATTTGCAAGTGCGAGCGCCACTTTTTACAAGCAGCTCGGTTTCTGCCTGTCCTATGCCTCCCTCTGGGCCAACTATCAACCATATACGATCAGCTTCTTGGAGCGGCTGTTGCATCAAGGGCGTCTCGGCCTCTTCGTGTAGGAGCAGCACCAAGGTGTTATTTGCTACCGCTTCCTCTATCTGCTTGGCCAGTGCCTTAGTGCCCACAAGGGAAGCGACTTCGGGGATGTAAGAACGTCTAGATTGCTTGGTAGCTGCCGCTACCTTGGCTTGCCACTTGCGCACTCCTTTTTCAACCTTTGGCCCATTCCATCGCACAGTGGACCTATCGGCCTGCCACGGAATCACCGCGAAGACATCCAGCTCGGTGGCGGTCTCGATACTCATCTCGTCTCGCCCACCCTTGGCTAGAGCCTGCACCAGGGTGATTTGTTTACCCGGAAATGCCTCGTTCACAGTAGCCAAGACCTTGACCTGCACCTGATTCTTGCTGGCCTGAAGGACCTCGCCGCGAGCGCGCCGCCCCTTCCCATCTACCAGAAAGATTTCCTCGCCCGGGCGGATTCGCATCACGGAGGCGGCGTGATGACCTTCCTCGCCAGCCAAACCTACAGTGGCTCCCTCAACCAACTCATCGGTGTGCGGGAAAAGGAAAGATTGCAGGCTCATCGAGTGAACCTGTCACGCAACTTAGCAAACATGCCCGTGTCCTCGCCCTCGGCGATTATCTTTTCTTCACCGCGTAGCTGCGCGAGCTGCTTGAGCAATTCCCGCTGCTCTTCGTTCAAGTGCTTCGGCACTTCAACGTTTATATGTACGTGAAGATTTCCTCTAGTAGAACGCCGCAGGTGGGTGACGCCGAGTCCGCGCATGAGCACGTCTTCGCCCGGTTGCGTTCCCGGTTCGAGCGTCAGTTCTTTGTCGCCGTCAAGAGTGGTAAGCGTGAAGGTGGTCCCGAGCGCCGCAGCAGTCATTGGCACCCTCACCTCTGTGTGTAGCTCGTCGCCCTGCCGCTTGAACACCGGGTGAGGCTGCTCATGGATCTCGAAATAGAGGTCTCCCGCCGGACCGCCGCCAGGGCCGACCTCGCCGCGTCCTGCCATACGAATGCGAGTACCGTGCTCGACTCCGGCAGGAATATCCAACTTGATCGTCTTCTTAGTGCGGATCCGTCCTTCCCCGGCACATTCTGGGCACGGATCGGGAATGATCGTGCCATGCCCCTGGCAGGATGCACAGGGAGCCGAGGTGACCATCTGCCCCAAGAAGGAACGCACAGTACGCTGCACAGCCCCTCGTCCTCCACAGGTCTCGCATTTCCGAGGCGAAGTACCGGGCTTACAACAGGAACCATCGCAGTTCGAGCACACCTCAGCAGTATTGATCTCGACATCCTTAGTGGCGCCGAAAGTAACATCTGCCAGGCTGGCTTCGACAACGGTAAGGGAATCTTGTCCACGCCGCCCTCGGGGCACGGGGCCAGTCCCTGCGCTAGCGGCCCCACCACTACCGAAGAAGGTTTCAAAAATGTCTGAAAAACCGCCGAATGCGTCACCGAAATTGCCGGTGTCGCCTCCCATGTCGTACTTGCGCCGCCGGGACGGATCAGACAGGGTTTCATAGGCTACTGAAACCTCTTTGAAGTCCTCTTCATGACCAGGACCTGCAACGTCCGGGTGAAGCTTACGAGCAAGCTTGCGGTAGGCACGCTTGATTTGCTCTGGTGAGGCATCACGCGGCACTCCCAGTACTTCGTAGTAGTCCTTCAACCGTTATTCCTTTCAGTTGGATAGGAAATGTGTCAGGTACCGGGAAATCGCTCCTACAGAACGCATCGTTCCCGGGTAATCCATTCGAGTTGGACCAACTACCCCCACGTGGGCAGTCAGTCCGTCCTCGCTTCCGTATGTTCCGCTTACCACCGAGGCCTCAGAAAGACCATCATGGCGGTTCTCAGAGCCAATCGAGACAGCAACACTACCCTGCTCCATTTCAGCAAACAACCTGAGCAGAGCCACCTGTTCTTCGAGAGCGTCCAAAACAGGGCCAATAGTGTGTGCGAAATCGGTGCCAGCCCGAGCTAGGTTTGCCGTGCCCGCCATTACGATCCGATCTTCGGCAGTAGGTAAAGCCACCAACAGGGCATCTATGATAAGGGCAACCAGTCCAGCTACTTCGGGCGGAAGCGCAGATACTAGTTCCTTGCCCTCTTCTAATTCGGTTGAACCCTTGCCAGCAAAAGTCTGGTTGATCCAGGCTGCCGCGGCCGTCAACTGGGCGGGATTTACTTGCTCCGGTACCTCGAGCGGATGCTGTTCTACCCGGCCCACCTCGGTAATTACTACGAGCAAAACATATCGGCTTGCAATTGGCACAACCTCAAGGTGGCGAAGTTTGTCGCGGTGCATAGACGGATACTGCACGACCGCCACCTGCCTAGTTAGTTGTGCCAGGACCCGCACCGTTCGTTCCATGACGTCGTCAATATCGACTGCCCCAGCGAGCAACTTCTCAATGGCGGTGCGTTCCGGTTTTGAAAGCGGCTTCAAATGTGCGATCTGGTCGACGAAAGCCCGATACCCCTTGTCGGTCGGGACTCGCCCAGCAGAAGTGTGTGGTTGGTAGATGTAACCGGCTTCTTCCAGTGCCGCCATATCGTTGCGGATAGTAGCTGAAGAAACACCCAAATCGTAGCGTTCAACCAGAGCCTTCGATCCCACCGGTTCCCTGTTGTTTACGTAGTCGGAGACGATGGCGCTTAGAACCTGCAGCTGGCGAGAGCTACCCATATCCTCATCTCCTTTTAGCACCCGGGGGCCTCGACTGCTAATCTTACGCGGTCGAGGCCCCCAGCTACCACCTGGGCACATTTATTTCACTGCGGGCGAGAGCTAGGCACCTACCTGCTCTAAAGTGGCCACCATCGCCATTGCCGCCTCAGCAGCTTCATACCCCTTATCTTCGGCGGAACCTTCCAGTCCCGCCCGATCCAGCGCCTGCTGTTCGTTGTCGCAGGTAAGAACCCCAAACCCGATTGGAGTGCCAGTTAGCAGCGACGCCTGCGTTAGCCCGTTGGTAGCCGCCTCACAGACATAATCAAAGTGTGGGGTGCCACCCCGGATTACCACGCCGAGGGCGACTACCGCATCCGCCTTCTGTGCCGCAGTCTTGCATGCCAACGGCAACTCAAAAGAGCCGGGTACTCGTACTGTCATTGCCTGCGCACCGGCGTCTGCACACGCACGCTTGGCGCCCTCGATAAGACCATCCATTACTTGCTTATGCCACTGTGCCGCCACAATGGTAACTTTCAGGCCCTTCCCATCAACCTTCAGAGAGGGGATTCCACTTCCTGCCATTATTTTTGTCCTTCCATCGAAAAAGAATCCAGGTTTAGGGTGTGCCCCAACCTAACTTTGGTCCGCAAATACTCAATATTTTCTGGTCCTACCCCAACTACAAGAGGTACTACCTCTTTCACCTCTACTCGGGAGGTATCGAGCCTCACTTTGTCGGGATTATTGGTGAGTAGGCGAATTTGAGTAATTCCCAGATCTTCCAAGATCGCGGCGGCAGCGCCATATTCACGCATATCTACAGGCCAACCAAGCGATAGATTCGCCTGAGCCGTATCTTCGCCCTCATCTTGGAGGCGATATGCACGCACCTTCTCGGATAGTCCTATGCCGCGCCCTTCGTGGCCACGCAAATAGACAATCGCCCCACCCTCGTTAGCCACCTGCAGCATGGCTTCGTGCAGCTGCGGACCGCAGTCGCACCGTTTCGAGCCAAAAGCATCCCCAGTCAGACATTCTGAGTGCACCCGCACAAGCGGCAGATGCTCACTTTTCTTTACAGGCACCAGCGCTACATGTTCGGCACCGGTAGTAAGATCGCGATACGAGGTGATGGTGAATTCGCCAAAATCAGTGGGCAATTTCGCCTGCGCAATTCGCTCAACTCGAGGGGCAGCTTCCACGGGAGCCACCCCCGCTTCTCCGGCAGATTCACTTTGCCTTCTAAAAGTAACCAGATCGGCAATAGTGATTACCTTTAGTGAGTATTCCTCAGCCAGCTTGCGCGCCTGCGGCAGGCGCATCATAGTGCCGTCATCATTGACCAACTCGCAGATTCCGGCTACCGGCACCAAGCCTGCCAACCTAGTCAGGTCAACTGCAGCTTCAGTATGTCCACTACGCTCCAGGACTCCCCCATCTCGGGCTCTTAGCGGCACCACATGACCAGGCCTTATTAGTGCTCGCGGATCAGGCTCTTTGCGCGCCAACGCTCGCAGCGTCGTTGTCCGATCAGCCGCAGAAATGCCTGTGGTGACCCCGCTAGCGGCGTCACAGGTGATCGTGTAGGTAGTCCGCAAAGAATCTTCGTTTTGCTCGACCATAACCGGCAGCTCTAAAGCATCGGCTCGGTCATTAGTCATTGGCGCGCACAGGTATCCGGAGGAATGCCTGATCACCCACGCGGTTGTCGAGGGAGTAGCGGTCTCAGCAGCAAATATCGCATCGACCTCATTTTCGCGGTCCGCATCGTCCGCTACCAGGATCGGCTTGCCCTTACGTAGTTCTTCTAAAGCCTCTTCCAAGGCAACACGAAATTCAGTCATCGTATCCTCCCAGACGGGCAACATATTTTGCAATAACATCAGTTTCCAGGTTGACTGCGTCGCCCTCTTCAAGCAGTCCCATGTTGGTTTCACGCATAGTGGTTGGAATCAGCGCTACCCCGAAGGAGGCTTCGCCCGCCTCAGTCACGGTGAGCGATACCCCATTGATCGTGATTGATCCCTTTCGCGCGACATACCTTGCCAGCTCGGTCGGCAGAGAGAAGGTGAGCTCGTCCCATCGCTGCCCACGGCGCCTAGTAACTAATTTGCCTACTCCATCGACGTGTCCTTGAACCAGGTGGCCACCTAGGCGATCCTGAAGGCTGAGGGCGCGTTCTAGGTTCACAACTTGCCCTTTTTCTACTTCTGCGAGGTTGGATGCTCGCAGCGTCTCTGGCATGACGTCAGCAGTGAATCCGTCTTCAGCAAAATCGACCACTGTCAGGCACACGCCATTTACCGCCACAGACTCCCCGTAGCTCAAAGATGACGCGAACGGTGCGCTTATCTTGATGCGTTTGCCGCCCTCGTTGTCGGTAACGGCCAGTATTTTCCCTGTTGCTTCTACTAATCCTGTAAACATTTTCCTACTCCGTGAGGGCGAGGCACACTAGCCAGTCCGGTCCCAGCTGCGTGATCGTTGCCTTTGCGTCGATGGCGTCTGCCACCGTTGTTATGCCTAAATCTGCGAAGGAGGCTTTGCCCTCGCCTAGCAATTTAGGTGCTGTATAAACGTGCAGTTCATCCACCAGACCTTCTTTGAGGGCGGCGCTTACTAGCGTCGGTCCGCCTTCGAGCAGAATCCGGGTATTGCCCTGTTTGAACATGTCTTCAAAGAAGGTACGCAGGTCATGCGTGCGTACCTGAGTGAACTGGGCAGGCAGTGACAGATCTGTGTTGCCAATGACGAATTTCTTCGGTTGGTGTGGGTCCTTCACATTTGCTGGCCGCGCCGATAACTGGGGCGAATCTGTCAGGTACGTTCCGGTACCGACACAGATCGCATCAACCGTCGCACGAATCTGGTGGCCGTGCTCGCGAGCCTGCGGGCCGGTAATCCACTTCGAGGTGCCGTCGCTGGCAGCTACTTTGCCATCTAGGGTTTGGGCTACTTTCGCGATAACCCAGGCTCGGCCTCGTTTTTGAACTGTGCGCCAGGCAGCAGTGATCGCCTGTGCCCTAGCTACCAATCCTTGGTCTGCACCCGCCGCGAGCGCGGTGGCCACTTCTATGCCATGGCTTTGCAGGTAGGCAGCTCCTCCCGCAGCCACGGGGTTGGGATCTGCCTGGGCATATATGACTCGGCTGATCCCAGCTGCAAGTAGGGCGTGCGAGCATGGGCCGGTTTTCCCGGTGTGGTTGCATGGTTCTAGCGTCACTAGAGCGGTAGCGCCGCGCACGCACTTGCCTCTTTGGTGGGCGTCTTGGATAGCAGCTACTTCTGCGTGAGCGCTACCGCTGCCACGATGGAATCCTTCAGCGAGGATTTCCTTCTCGCTGTAGATTACGCAGCCGACGCGTGGATTGGGCCCGAATTGTGGCCCTTTTTCTGCCAGAGTGATTGCTCTGGCTAACGCGGTGTTTATCATTTTCCCCCTTTCTTGCATAGGGGGCGTACGCCCAAGCGCGACTTGCTTAGGCGTGTAACATTCTCCCTTCCGGACTTTTACCGTCGGTGCCGGAATTTCACCAGCTCAACCGCCTTAGCGGGTCGCGGACTATAACCGCCGGTTCAGACTTTCACTGACCCCGAATGCGTATATATCGATTGTGCCACATTAGAAGCGATTAATACTAACCGCGTTGGCAGGTGCGCTCTTTTCGGTTATTTCTAATAGGATTTAGGGCGTGTTCGACAGATATGGCAGCGACGTTTTAGCAAATGATCCTCACCGAAGGCCCACCTCTACCGAAGTTCCCGCCAAGGTGGGATTGGTTGTCGAGGACGTGGAGTCCGGGTGGGTTGGCGCCATCTTGCGTACCCAGAAAATTGGGGGCATGCACGTGGTGGAGCTAGAAGATGCGAAAGGGCGCGTGCGTTCCTTCCCGCTGGGGCCGGGTTATTGGATTGATGGCAAGCCTGTGACACTCGTGCCGGTAGCTAAGACGCGCCAGAGCGGCCTCCGCTCTTCTACGGGGCGCAAGCTTACTAATTCCGGCTCCTATGCGCTCGCCCCTGAGCCCGCCAAGGTTGCTAAGGCCTCCAGAATTTGGGTGGAGGGAAAGCATGACGCCGAGTTGGTAGAGCACATTTGGGGCGATGATTTGCGCCATGAAGGTGTAGTGGTTGAACTTCTTGAGGGCGTAGACAACTTGGAGTGCGTACTTTCCGCTTTTTCACCCTCCCCCTCCCGAAAGGCGGGCGTGTTAGTGGACCATTTGGTGGCAGGATCAAAGGAATCACGTATTGCCGCTAGTATTGGCAGGAAATATCCCGATTCGGTACTGGTATTGGGGCACCCATTTGTTGACATCTGGCAGGCGGTGAAGCCGGCCCGGTTGGGGTTGCGCGCCTGGCCGAATATTCCAAAGACAACAGATATCAAGAAGGGGACCCTCGCCGCCTTGGGTTGGCCGCATTCAACTCAGGCCGACATTGCTCAGGGCTGGAAGCGGATTTTG
Source organism: Actinomyces sp. UMB0138 (assembly GCF_002849225.1). GTDB lineage: Bacteria > Bacillota > Negativicutes > Veillonellales > Veillonellaceae > Veillonella > Veillonella parvula_H. The sequence continues at coordinate 423,988 of NZ_PKMC01000001.1, read as the reverse complement.
CGTACTGTGCGCACGTACAAGGACTTGGAGCCAGCTTTGTTGGGCAAGGTGGAAGCACTGATCGATTTTGTGACCTGCCCTTAGCTTCCCAACAGCGTGAGCGTCATTGAGTCGGCCATGAGTCGCCCTTGCAATGTTGCCACTACCCGTCCTTGTTTCAGGGCGTACTCGTCTACCCATCCCAGTTCGCGGCATCGCGAAAGTCCTGCGGCAGACACGTCTGCTTTGGGAAGTCCTTCCGAGATGCGTACGCCCAGCATTATTCGTTCTAGTTCTTTCGTGGTTGCATCTAGCCGCTCTTCTCCAAGTACCGTAGACCGCCCTTGCCGCAGCGCGTTTGCGTAAGCCAGCGGGTGTTTAACGTTCCAGAACCGACGATCTGCCAGGTGGGAGTGGGCGCCGGGGCCAAATCCCCACCAATCCCAGTTTCGCCAGTATGCCAGATTGTGTTTGCATGCGTTTTCTAGCTCGGTACTAACCTTGTGTTCTTCGCCCTCTTTCGGGCGGGCCCAGTTCGAGATTTCGTACCATCTAAAACCAGCGTCGGAAAGGCGGGCGTCGGCTAGGCGATATTTTTCTGCCTGCACATCTTGATCGACCGGCGCGATCTTACCGTGACGCAGGTCGTTCGCCATTTTTGTGCCGCCCTCTATGACGAGGGCGTAGCAACTCACGTGGTCTACGTCCATGCCTATTACCGCATCCAGGGAGGCATTCCAATCTTCAATGCTCTCGCCTGGGGCGCCGTAGATTAGGTCCAGGCTTACTGCAAAGTTAGCTTCCTTTGCCCACTGGACGACCTGAGGCACGCGCTCGGGACGGTGGGTGCGATCCAGGGTAGCTAATACTCTTGGGACGGCAGATTGCATGCCGAAACTCACCCTAGTAAAGCCGGCCTTCGCTAGTTGGAATAGATCATCGCGACTTACAGTTTCGGGGTTTGCCTCGGTTGTTACCTCTGCCTTCGAGGCGAGCGGGAAAGCCGAATCCAACTCACTGAGGATACTCGCCAATGCCGCAGCCGGAAGCATTGTAGGAGTGCCGCCTCCAAAGAATACAGTCTGCAGTTGCCTAGGCCCTAGATGCGCTTTCGCGCGCCCAATTTCGAGGGCGACGCTTTGGTCGAAAGTTGTCCGGTTCGCTCCCGGTCCGAAGTCGGCGACGTAAGTGTTGAAATCGCAGTAACCGCATCTTGCCCGGCAGAATGGGACGTGAACGTAGGCCGAAAATGGTCTAGTCACGGACCGCAACCAGATCGTGCACTGTGCGTCCCGCCTGCAGTCCCTTGTTTTCGAAGGTAGTCATGATGCGGCCATCATAGCGCGGAGCAAATCCTCCCCTGTTGCCCGCTGGATCGTCCAGATCGGGATTCTGCCCGGCATATTCGTTGCGCAGCACGGGGACGGATTCGATTACGTCTCGCATCCACCAGGCGTAGTCGTTCCAATCCGTAGCCAGACGCCAGCGCCCACCGGGCACCAACCAAGTGGCTACCTGAGTGGCGAACTCCGTCTGTACAAGCCGCCGCTTGTGGTGCCGGGATTTTCGCCACGGATCCGGGAAAAATGTCCACAGTTCCGACACCGAAGAAGGTGAAAGCAAAAGAGGACCAGCCTGGGCCACGTCAGCTTCCACAAACCGCACGTTGGTAAGCCCGTCCAGTTTATTTAGGGCCTTCGCAATTCCCGGTACCCAGACCTCAAAGGCAAGATAGTTGTTCTGCGGATTCTTTCTAGCTGCCGTCAGGATCTGATCCCCAGTGCCCGAACCAATCTCGACTACCAGCGGCGCCTTGCGCCCAAAGAGAGCCTCAAAATCAAGTGGTTCGTGGTCTTCAGCAACCGTTGTGTACCCCTCACCGCGGCGCACAGGCACAATGAAGTCACCGCTTTCTTCCCACGCCCGCGCGAGCGCCCCTTCCAAGGACCTGCCGCGCCTAGTGAAGGACTTCGTACGTGCCATGAACCTTCCAGGGTCCGGAGAATTCTTTGCGGGACTCACTTAGCCTCCGCATCAGAAGTTAGCGCAGCAATAAAGGCATCCTGCGGCACATCCACGCTGCCGATAGCCTTCATCCGCTTCTTACCTTCCTTCTGCTTCTCCAACAATTTTCGCTTTCTGGAAATGTCGCCGCCGTAGCACTTAGCCAGCATGTCTTTGCGCAGTGCCTTGATAGTTTCGCGAGCAATGACTCGCGCCCCAACCGCTGCCTGCACAGGAATTTCAAATTGCTGGCGAGGAATCAATTCCTTCAGCTTCTTCGTCATCTTCACGCCGTAGGCGTAAGCATTGTCGCGATGCACAATGGCACTAAACGCATCTACCCCATCGCCATTTAGCAAAATGTCTACCTTCACCAGGTCTGCTACCTGTTCGCCCTCGACGTCATAGTCCAGGGAGGCATAGCCCTTGGTACGGGACTTGAGTTGGTCGAAGAAGTCCAACACAATCTCGGCCAACGGCAGCGTGTAGTGAATCTCTACCCTCTCTGGAGATAGGTAGTCCATCCCCTTCATGACACCGCGGCGCCCCTGACAAAGCTCCATCACCGCTCCCACGAATTCCGAGGGCGTAAGGATAGTCGCATTTACCACGGGCTCGCGAACTTCTCGAAGTTTCCCATCCGGATACTCGGACGGGTTCGTGACCTGAACGTGAGTACCGTCCTCGGTAATGACGTTATAAACAACAGAAGGCGCTGTGGCAATAATCGATATGCCCGCTTCTCGTTCGATGCGCTCGCGGATGATCTCTAGGTGCAACAGCCCCAGGAAGCCGCAGCGGAAGCCAAAGCCTAGTGCTGCAGAAGTTTCCGGCTCGTACGATAAGGCAGCATCGTTTAGACGCAACTTGTCTAGCCCTTCTCGTAAGGCCGGAAAATCCGACCCGTCAATCGGGTAGATCCCCGAGAAAACCATGGGCTTGGGATCCTGGTAGCCGGATAGTGGCTCGCTCGCCCCAGCGTGGGCGTCGGTAACCGTGTCACCGACCCTGGATTGACGTACATCTTTCACGCCGGTGATCAGGTAGCCTACCTCACCCACACCTAATCCTTCACTGGGAATAGGATCGGGCGAAATAACACCTATCTCTAGCAGCTCATGAGTCGTAGAAGTAGACATCATCTTGACTATTTGCCGCGGTTTGAGCGACCCGTCTACGACGCGCACATAGGTAACTACGCCCCTGTAAATGTCATAGACGGAGTCAAAGATCAGGGCCCGGGCGGGAGCGTCCGCATTCCCCCTAGGAGCGGGGACATCAGAAACTATCTTGTCCAGCAATTCTGCGACGCCCTCGCCGGTCTTTGCTGACACCTTTAGTACCTCGGATGGGTCGCATCCGATCAGGCCAGCAATTTCTTCAGCCTGCTGTTCAGGCTGGGCGGCAGGAAGGTCAATCTTGTTCAGCACAGGAATGATCTGCAGATCGTGTTCCATTGCCATGTACAGATTTGCCAAGGTCTGTGCCTGGATCCCCTGGGCAGCGTCTACCAGCAAGACCGCTCCCTCGCAGGCTGCCAGTGACCGGGAAACTTCGTAGGAAAAGTCCACGTGTCCGGGCGTATCGATCATGTTGAGGGCGTAGGGATGGCCATCTACCTTCCAGGGCATGCGCACGGCCTGCGACTTGATAGTGATGCCTCGCTCGCGCTCAATATCCATGCGGTCCAGGTACTGATCACGCATTTCTCGCGTTTCAACTACGCCAGATAGCTGGAGCATCCGGTCGGCAAGAGTGGACTTACCGTGATCAATATGGGCAATAATGCAGAAGTTACGAATGAGCGAAGGGTCAGTCTTCGCCGGGGAAATCTGGGGGTCCAACTTTCCTTTTTGCGCGCTCACGCGGCCTCCTTAATATGCGTAGTCACTTCTAGTTTCCCACGTCCAAATGAACAATCCTAACTGGTCGTGTCATTTCTTGGGGGCCCCGCCCACCTGTTTCACACCGGGGAAGGACTTGAGGGCGCCCACCAGGGTGTCGCGCCAAAGCTTTGCTCCGTCCTCGTCCGGATGGATGTAGTCGCCGGCAAGCCAGTCAGTATGTGCCTTTATCGCCTCATCCCAACGGACAACTACCACTCTGTCTGGATGTGCTTTGCCGAAGGCAAGGATGTTTGCATTATTTTGATCGATCCACTGTTCGGACTGGTACTGCGGACCAAATCCGGTGACAAGCACTAGGCGGCGCTCCGGTCCAAGCTGTGCCAGCGCCGCGTTTAGGTTGTCCGTGGTGACGGTACCGTTCGTTGCGAGCGACAGCACTACCCACCTACCCAGGCTCTGTTCTGCCTTGTACTGGTCTATTAGCGCTACCCCATCGTCCCAGTGTCGCGACACTTCTGCGTCGACGAGGGCGCCGGGGAACGTTTCTTGTAGCGGTTGCAAAGATGCTAACGTCACCGAGTCTCCAATGACGGTGATATTGCCGCCTACCGGTTGGTTGTCGCCTAGATCTGGTGGGGCCGGCTTCGGCTTCGGAGTTGGCCTAGCTGCCACCTTCCCCTTCTCTACCGCGATCTGCGCCGAGCTCTTTGGCGGTTGGATCATGACGACGGTGCTTACTCCAATTAGTGTCGCTGCAGCCACACCCCACGCCACGTACCTAGAAAGGTCGCCGTAACGGGAGGAGCTGCGTAGGTATAGCCACCTGGAGAGGACAGCCATGATCCCTTCTTTACGCATGGGAGTCTCTACATACGTGTAGGAAACGGCCGCTACGAGGATCGACAGTCCGGCTACGACGAGGGCGAGAACCCAGATCTGCGTGGAGGGGAAGGCTTGACGCATGATTACGAGCACTGGCCAATGCCACAAGTAGAGGCTGTAGGAACGTTCTCCCAACCACCGCAGCGGTTTTACGTCCAGTACCTGAGCCAGCACTCTGGATGCTCGCGCTCCGGGAGCGGTCTCTTGCGCCAGGGACGCAATGGTGGCCCCTGAGCATAGACATACCGCAACGGTGAGGAATGGATAGGTGGCTTTAGATGAATCCGACACTAAAAAGAAGGATGCAATCATCCCGCCCAGGCCTACCCAGCCGAGAATCCCGCGGAGCCTGTACCCCCTTGGATTTGAAGGCATCGGCGAGAGCGGATTTGTTTGCAGGCAGGCCAGTGCAGAACCAATCATGAGCGAGAAGCCGTGCGTGTCCGAGCCCATGTAGGCCCGGGATATGTCCCCACCGCTCAGGACAATTGTGGCCATAAAAATCGCCGACGCGACTGCAAGCAGGATAGGCACCAGGAATCGCTTAGTTGGACGCATGTAGACAATTAGGGTGACTACAAGCGGCCAGATCACATAGAACTGCTGTTCTACAGCTAAGGACCACAGGTTTCGAAAAAGCGGCGGCGATCCCTGATTGAAATAGCTATTGCCTGCCCATATTTCTACCCAGTTGTAGGTGAAGGTGGCGGCCCCGAACAGTTGTCTGCGGATCCCTACCAGCAGATCTGTCGATACCAGAGCAGCAATGAGTGAGGTAGCGACGACGGTGGACGCCACCGCGGGAAAGAGTCTGCGGACTCGCCTCAACCAGAATGCGGGGATGTCAATCTTGCCGGAGCGCTCTTGTTCCTTCACCAGCAGACCGGTTATAAGGAATCCCGAGAGTGCAAAAAATACGTCAACGCCCAGAAACCCTCCGGGAGTACCCGCCTGGAAGAAGTGATAGGCAAGTACCGCACAACACGCGATTGCACGTACGCCATCGAGCCCACGGACCCGGAATCGTTGAGAGCTGGTTGGCGACTGCATAGGTAACATCATAGGGTTACTTTCGACGCCTTTCCTGCCTCTTTTTAGTTGTGGAGCTAAGTGTCACCCGCTCCACATCGCCCTCCCAGGTGAAAGCGCGCACATACCTTTGTTACGACCTACATTTCTGCTACAGTGGATAGCTGGATTGCCGCCTGGTCGGGTGGTGGTCCGGTCATACACCAACCACGGCCGCCCCACGGCCTCAGTCCGGTTATGACACACCCTCACCGACCGATGTAAGAACGTACAGAGAGCGAAATCCGTGGCAAATATCAAGTCTCAGATCAAGCGTAACCGCACCAACGAGCAGCGTCGTCTTCGCAACCGCGCCGTCAAGTCCGAACTAAAGACTTACGTGCGTCACACCCGCGAAGCCGTCGAGGCCGGAGACCGCGAAGAAGCAGAAAAGTTCCTGCAGATTGCCTCCCGCAAGCTGGATAAGGCAGTCTCCAAGGGCGTGATTCACAAGAATCAGGCTGCAAACCGCAAGTCGAAGCTGGCTCGTCGTGTGAACAAGATGTCAGCTTAAGCTGATTGTTCTTCGGGTGGGCGCAACCGATCGGTTGCGCCCACCTTTTACATGTAAGTGCTCCAGGTTGATTCAGGAATTTTTTCTCGGACAATGGAGGTATGAATCCCTTCGCACTTTATGACGACTTGATTGCCGCTATTCCGGAAGATGTGCTGGTTCGCCGTGCTCTTAGCGCTAACGCGGCTTGCGTAGAGTCCGAGGCAGGAGTTGGGGTTGCCGCTGGCCTGGGTAGCTTCGATGCGGCTCCCCTTCAAGGACGCCCTTTGCGAGAGGTGGCAGCCATGGCGAAGAGCTGGGATTTTGCCCGGGCAAGTCTCGGAGTGGCTGCGATGAATAGCTTTTACAATCGCTGCGCTAATCCAGGAGAATCCATTTTTACAGCGGCACGCCAGGAATTAGCCGGGAAGAAAGTCGTAATGGTAGGGCATTTCAGTACTGCCATAGCATCGCTGGAGAAGATATGTTCTTTAACCGTACTCGAGCGGAAACCCACCGGTGGCGATCTACCAGACTCTGCCTGCGAGTACGTACTACCTGACGCGGAAGTAGCACTGATTACCGCCATGGCACTTACTAATAAGACTTTGCCGCGTCTGCTCTCGTTGGCTAAGAGGGCGAAAACTTACGTAATCGGCCCTTCTCTACCTGCAGCAGTGCAAGCGTTTACTGGACGAGCTAACGTATTGGCTCCGTCCGCAGTTATAGATCCGCACTGGGTCATGCTCCAGGTCGAAGCAGGGGCATCAGTATCGAAGTTGAAGCCAGGACTAAGCCACTTTTCATTGGAGCTTGCAAAATGAGTATTCCCGTCCCGTTTACCTCGCTAGCGCAGGTACTGAAGAACTACAACAGTGCCACCCTAATCACTCTAAGAGAAGGTGGATTCGCCAAGGTCATGACGGTCGACCCAATCCTAAAAGGAGGAAAGATACTGGTTGCCAATCCGCGGCAGTCAATCAAGCAAAATGTTGCGGCGAACAACCACGTGACCCTTCTCTGGCAGCCTCTGCAACGCCACGGCTGGACGTTGATAGTGGACGGCTACGGCACCATAGTTGCAGATTTGCTTGAAATCCAGATGCATTCCGGAATGCTGCATAGGCCGCGCGCCCATGGCGATGGACCCGCGGCCACTGTCTACTAGAGCAATTCGGAGCGCAGCTGCTCCGGCGACTTATCCGATAGGTATGCTGCAGGCACGTCAAGGATTGTAATTGCGCCTGTCTTACCTTCTTTGTGCAACCGATAGACAGCCCGGGCGGAGGCAGCTAATACCGCCCCAGTGAACTCCGGGTTGGAGTCCAGATGCAGCTGGAAGGAATAAACCTGGTTGGTCCCCTGCGACGTCTGTCCCTGCCTAATCACTCGCCCACCATGAGGCATCCCAGAGTGATTCTTTTTGAGCTCATCGATGGAGATGAAGTGCACCGTCGTATCATAGTCAGCAAAGTAGTTAGGCATTGACACGATGTCACGCTCAATGCGCTCTTTATCTGCGCCCTCTTCAGCTACTACGTAGCATTCGCGCCGATGCATTTGGCGGGCGGTCAAAGTCTGGCCGTTCCCGTCGTGCGCAGCTTGCACAGCAGCGTCCAGCGGAATGGTGTATTGCACTCCTGCTACTACTCCAGCTACTCGCCGAATTGCATCTCCATGGCCTTGGGAAATTCCCGGCCCCCAAAATGTCCAGGTATTTCCAGTGGGAATAATTGCATCTCCTAGCACGCGGTTGAGCGAGAATAATCCTGGATCCCAGCCGGAGGAAATCATCCCAAGGTGACCGGTTTCTTTTGCGGCTTGGTCCACCGCGGCATAGTACTCAGGAATCTTCGCATGGGTATCGAAAGAATCTACCGTGCTAAAAAGTTTCGCGGCTGCAGGACCTGCGGCTTGCATATCCGTAGCAGAACCTCCGCAGTTTACGCAGATGTCTACCTTATCTTCCCAATCCGCCATCTGGTCCACTCTGACCACTGGGGTTCCGGAGGTTTTCACGGATGCCGGGTCTCGACGGGTAAAGACAACTACTGGTTCCATGTCAGTTGCTGCGCTAGCGGCTAATTCCACCGCCTTACCCAAATTGCCATACCCATTGATTGCGACACGGATCTTCTCAGCCATTACATTCCTCCTTAGTTTTTCTGTAAAAAGTAGACCAAGAGGTACTTCGGTGTTGGTTCGGGTCACATAATGGAATTGTTAGTGGCGCCCATGCGCAGCCCCGACCCGCAGAAGGGCTCGCTCAAAAGCAAATTCGGGGTCGCGGGAGGCACCTTTTATTTCTTCTTCTCCTGCCGCAACAGCCGCTATCGCCTCGGCTAGGCCTACCTGCGACCAACCGCGGGCCTCGCGGCGGGCCCTGTCAGCTTGCCAAGGTGCCATCCCAAGTTCGCGGGGGTTACGTGCTCCGGAAGATACCTTCGCGATATTACGCACCTTTAGTGCCAGTGCTCCCATCATCGCTACCGGGGCAGCACCTGTGGCAAATCCATGGCGGGCAAGTTCTATGGCTTTGCCGCTGTTTCCGGCTACTGCCGCATCGGCTATTGCGAATCCCGATGCTTCTACCCTGTTGCCGTAGAAGGTGTGCACATCCTGTTCAGTGATCTTGCCTTCCTTGTCCGAGAAGAGTTGGGCGAGGGCGGCGCACATTTCTTGCAAATCGGATCCTAAGGCGTCAACTAGCGCCTCAACAGCAGCCGGTTCAATGCTTCGGTGTGCTCTGCGTGCGTCGGCTTTCAATAGATCGGCCTTATCGCGGGCAGATTTTATTGGATCGCATTGCACCACGGGCATGCCTGCCTTGGAAATTGCCTCCAGCAGTTTCTTTCCCTTTTGCCCCTTTGCGTGGCGGGCAAGAATCCAAACGTCAGGTTCAGGAGCCTTCAGGTATTCCAGCAAGTCCTTCGCCAGCGACTCTGACAGCGTCTCTAAGTTGTGTATCCTGATTAGTCTGGCCTCGCCAAACAGGGAAGGGGCAGTGTGCACTCCTAACTGACCGGCCTGGTATGTGGCTGCTTCTACATCGATGATCCCTACGTTGGGGTCTGCTTTGTTCGCCAGATCGCGAACGCGTGCTTCTGCCCTGGAAGCAATGACTTCTTCGGGGCCGCGGATGAGCATCACCGGTGCTAACTGCAATTTATCCCATGTTGTTTTGGCCATGGGTTAACCATGCCATGAACCACCCCCATCTATTGCAGCGAAGTGGCGGTGTACCGCAAATAGAATGCAGAGCACGCTGAATGCGAGTGCCACCGCTCCCGCCGGTCCTCCTTGCCAGGGCAAGACAGCCCCAGGTAATGCGCTGATTTTGTTGGCTACGGTAGCTATCCACCAGGCTGCTAGCTTTGCTAGAGCTAATATCGGCTGGGCCACTGGTCGAGGCAATAGTGCCCCAAGCAAACCTAGTAACGTCGCTGGAGCGATGGCCGGTGCGGCCAATAAATTGGCAATCGGGGCATATAAGGAGGTACCTGGCGATAGTAGGAGCAGCAACGGTCCAGAGAAACTTTGTGCAGCAATTGAGGTTGACACTGCTTTAGCGATGCCCTTCGGAAGTATGCTGCGTAGGGGCGCCTCAATTCGTTCAGACAATGTGAGGACGGCGAATGTGGCACTTACTGAAAGGGCAAAGCCAATATCGGCCGCATAAGTCGGGTGGGTTATTAGCAGCCCCATCGTTACTAGTGCCAGTGCACCCGTTGCGCTTCCGGGCCGGCCTAATGCCATCCCTGCGAGGGCAATCATTCCCATTGCGCTAGCTCTTGCCACCGTAGGCATAGGCCCCACTAAGATCACGAAGCCAACAAGTACTGTTGCAGCGCTCAGCAGCCGAAGTCGCCGCTTCAGAAAAGCTAGCAGACCCCAAAACGTGCTAATAACAATAGCCACGTGAGTACCCGAGACCACGGCTAGATGGGCTAGCGCGGCTCGTTTCATGTTGGCAGAGGAAGTTGGCGACAGATACCTGTTGTCGCCCAGTGCCATTGCACAAACTAAAGCCCCCGCTGCGGAATTGCCGAGCCTTGAGTGTAATTTTTGTCTGCGCGAATTCGCCCAGTGAGTCCATGGATCAGCACGGCGAATTATCTTGCTTCTGGAACAGGCCAGCATTATCCTTCCCAGTCCACTGTGCCGCTTCCACGTACACTTTGCTCTGATCGTCTGTCCGGGATGGGCATGGAGGCGCTTTTCAAAAATTAACGCGGGCATGGATATTGGCCGATCTAAGACGGATATTATCTGCGCCTTAGCAAAAGCGGTGCGCTCGTTTTGTTTTGTCTCGGTAACTATTTTTGCGACTACTTGCCCCGCAGTTTGTTGCCCCAGTGGCGAAGCACTCACTTGTGATGCCTTGAGCCAGGCAGGTCCCGCGAGCGCAACCATGGAAATGAGAAGCAGGATGACCATGCCGTTAATACGCCCGACGTTTGCCTGCAGGTGCCGGCCTCCCTTGTTCATCCAAGCGCCGCCGACGGCAAGTATGGATCCTGCAGCAAATAAGAGAAGTACCAGTCCGGAAACATATTGGCTCATTAGGATAAGCAGCCAACCACCTATAGCCGCTGGCAAAAGGCGCAAGTCGGTAGTTCTCATACGCATGCCTGTCCGGATACTTTCTGGACCAACGCCGGGCCTATCCCAGACACTTGCTGTAGGTCTTCAACTTTGGTGAAAGGCCCCTGGCTTTCCCGGTGATTTACAATTCTTCCGGCCAGGGCAGGGCCTACGCCGTTTAGTTCTTGAAGATCTTTCTCGGAAGCAGAATTTAAATTTATGCAATCGGATTCGGCAGTCTGCGTACCAGGGGATTTAGGCTGAGAGAGTGCCGGTACTACTATTTGTTCCCCGTCCGTGAGGGGGCGGGCAAGATTGATAGCAGCAAGGTCGGCTCCCTTGCTTACTCCGCCAACCTTCTTGATCGCATCGTCAACCCTTGCTCCCCGTTTTAGATGTACCAAACCAGGTGTGGCCACCTTGCCGACGACGTGCACGATTACTTCGTCACCAGCAGGCGCAGAGGCCGCTTCGCTCACCTGCTGTTTAGGCGAGGAATTAGCGGGTGTGTCTGGATTGTCCATGGCGCTACCAATGCCGCACACGATCGCCACCAGCGCGATTATTATGCCCAATACTAGTGCAGAGGTAGGCCCTGGGAGAAGCCGCAACCGGCTTTTAGGAGCTCGTTCCGGTTGCGGCTTCACCGCTTTGAAGGCAGCGTTAGCTAGAGTTTCCACCGGAATTTGTTTCATGCCTCGAAAATAGGCTTACTCGCCCCTAGTTAGCTCAGCAGAAACACACCGGTTGTGGACACCTAGCCTCGATCTGCCTGTGGATATTTAGAACTCATGTATTAACGCAGCTCGCAGCTCTCTTGTGTGTCCTGGCTGAAGTAGAGCAGTGTCCCCAACCGCCTCCCGATTGAAAGCGTCTGTCATAAAGTGGCACGGTTCCATGGCAAAAGATTCGCCGGGCCGGTACTGCAACGTATCTCCGGTGAATATGTGGATTATCCCCACACCATCCTTACCACCTTCAAGGAGGCCCTCTAACGTAGTGACAGAACCGTCTGGGTGAGTCAGCCTAGTTCGCACTACACCATCTGGGTCTGGAACCAAATTCGTATATGCCAAATCAATTCCGGCTAATCCTTCAAAGTCGATTCGGCGCTCTTCGCCTCGATCGCTGAAGGTATGCGGCTCCTGCAGAGGTATAAGCGCATCGTCCACGTTTACCTTCGTACGCGCGGGAATATCTACAGTGCATGGCCCGCTCCCCTGGTACGCCAGGTACGGGTGCCACCCCAATCCCACTTTTATGGCTCGATCAGAACAGTTTGTGCACCGCAGTTCCAGCTCGAGCCTTCCACCTTCCCGAATGGTGTACGTAGCCTGCAACTTGGTAGGCCACGGATACCCTGGTACTCCCTGATTTTCAGCCTCAATGGTGACAGAATCGGGAAGAAGACGGACGAGGCTGAAGGTGGCGGACGCATACAACCCATGCAGGCCTTCGCGCAGTCCAGACGGATCGACTCCCAGATCAAATTCCTCGTTCTCGAAAGTGAACCGAGCATCAGATATACGGTTCGACCACGGCGCCATCAAGGCTCCACGGTACCCATCCAAGGACTGCATCTCTGCCTCGGTACAGTAGCCATCAATTAGTTCGTGTTCTACTCCGTCGCGCTCAATAATCCACGAAGTAACAACGCCTCGGAAGGCAGAAACGCTAGCTCGCGCGTCCGCGCAAGAAATTACCCAATCATTCATAGAAACAAGATTACTGTCTTGATGAAGAAGAGATTAGAAAACTGTCCAAATTCGTTTTCCTGGAGCCAGTAGCCCGCATCTTCAGTACAGTGGAAGGTGGAAGCAACAAATACAGGAGGTATTAGTGTCGGATTTCACTCTCCCGTCGGGCCCGCGTCCCCCAGAGAATCAGCAACACCTGCCTGAGACCCCACAGCCTCGATATGGGCAATACGCTCCCAGCGAGCACAGCTCTAACGGCTTCCCCAATGCTCCCCAGGGCCCCCTCCATTATGATCAGCTCCAACCGGGCATTATCCCACTGCGCCCACTATCGGTAGGAGACATCTTGGGCGGAGTATTCAAGCTCGCCCGCATGAATCCAAAAACTGTTTTTGGGCTAACTTTCCTTGTAGAGATCGTCCTCTTGGCAATGCTCATGCCTGTGCTCATATCCGCTCGCATGGGCTGGATTCCCCACTTCGATTTTAATAACGACAATTCCCTGGCTATGGAAGGCACTCAGCTAATCTCCTATTTACCTATCTTTATTGGCCAGATCTTGCTGATACCGCTGATGGTCTTCGTGGTAATGAAGGCTGTTGAAGGACAAAAAGTATCTATAGGGCAAACTTGGAAAGCGGTAGGCAGAAAAATATGGCGCTACCTCGGCGCGTCTATAATCCTATGGTTAGTAATGATGCTCATCTTAGTTGTAATCACCGCAACTATTGGTGGGATATTTTACGCCAGTGGAGCGTTTGAGACCATCGGAAGCGGAGGACTCGCCATCTTGTTCCTGCTTATTTTAGGAATTGGTATCCTTCTTGCTATCTCAATTGTGGCCGTTCGCTTCTCCTTCTACGGCCAGGCCATAGTCATTGAAGGAGCCGGCGCATTTGCTTCTTTAAAGCGCTCTTGGCAATTGATGTCTGGATATTTTTTGCGCTGCCTGGGAATTACTTGGCTTGGACAATTCATAATTGGCATCATTGCAGCATCCATAACTACCCCAATATCTGCTGTCTCCGCCCTAATAGCCGTGGCGATCGGCTCTGGCAACGCAGCTTCGCAGATGACGATCATTCTGGTGTTGTCAGTAATTACTTCTCTACTTGCTTCAATAATTACGCTGCCCCTGCAGACTTCCTTGATGTCACTGCTATATGTAGACGTGCGCTTCCGCAAAGAAGGGCTGGACGTAGCTCTGATCCAATATCTGACTAGCTCCGGACGATAAATGTTCCTCTTGTACTTGCCAAGTATTGCGCCATCTCCAGATGACGCCCGTCAGGCGCTTGAGGACGAGCTAGCTAAACCGGGCTATTTCGATCTTGGTGCTCTCTTAAGATATTTCTGGGAACAACTCCTAAGCCAGCTCAATCTGGCAACCATCGAGCCACCCTCTCTGGGCTGGGTACTCCCCACAATTATTATCCTGATTGTTCTGATAATAGGGTTCTTCATTATTCGGCGACTACGCAAGAATCTATCAAAAGGCACCCGTCATGACTCTGCCGCCTTGGTAGATCCGTCGATACCTGCCGAAACATATTTGGCCCAAGCAAAGAATAACTATCCCGACGCTCCAGCCCTCTCAGTGCAAGCGGCCTTCCGGGCTATTGTCCAACGAGGCGTCGAGCGCGGGCTGATAGAGGCGGTACCAGGCCAAACAGCGGGCGAGGTGAGCCGGCAGCTAGAGGCACTATTTCCTAATAATTCACCGCAAATTGCGCACGTGAATGCCTCGTTTGACGAAGCCACATACGGGCATGCCTCACTTGTTACTGAAGTCGATGCGCGCGCAGCGATTAGCCTTTACGACGAGTTATCCGCCCTCTCTCCCAGTAGCACCGCCGGTGCCGCCTCAAGCATGCCTATTCCTGCAACAATGAGGCAGGGATCATGACCAAGATGAAGGCTGTTGGTGCGCATCCAAAGGCAATATTCCGATCGAGCGCCACGCTGTTGGTGGCATCTTTCATCCTGATCGCTTTGGGGCTTTATGTACTCTGGCCCTCCGAAAAACCTCTTCCGCTAGACCCAATGAACCCAAAGGCGGAAGGCAGTCAGGCTCTTGCCCGCGTTTTAGCTAGACAAGACGTAGACCTTACTATCGTCCGCACAAAGAAGGACTTGGAAAAACAACTCTCCAAGCAGGAAAACGTCACTGTCGTCATATCCGACAATAGGGTTGGGATCGGCGAGGGCGTACCTGAGTTACTAGTCAGCAAAAAAGTAAGGCGTTCTGTAGTACTTGCACCGACAGATGAGGTGCTCGGCCAGCTGAAGACTGACATGGCTGTGCTCTCAGAGGGCATGGCCGTAGCGGATCCGCCGTCGCACTGCAACAATCTGCTTGGAAAAGCCAGGACTGTATCCAAAGTCGGACTCATGTATACCCCTATGGGTGTTATGCCCCAGGGAAGTTTCCAATGTATGAGCCAGCCCGGCGGTGCTCAGGTTGTGCTCCTCCCCCGGACTAAAGACCATCCTGAAACACTGTTACTGGGGTCAGCTAGTTGGTTCGTAAATGGTTCCATTACAGAAGATGACAATGCCGCAGCTGCGTTGGCGGCCCTCAGCCCGACCCAAAACGTAGTGTGGTACTCCCCGTCGGAATCAAACACGGCAGCCACCGGAGGCATTGGTTTTACCACGCGAGACCTGCTACCTAACTGGGTACAGCCTATGATGATCCTTCTGGCATGGGTATTCCTCCTATTTGCCTTCTGGCGAGGGCGCCGCTTCGGCCGCCTAGCCACTGAACCACTTCCTGTGGTGGTAAAAGCTTCCGAAACTACCCAATCTTTGGGCAGAATGTATGCGCAAGCCTGTGAACCCGAGCCGATGATTGCAGCCTTGCAAGAACAGTTACGCCCCCGTCTGGCGAGAGCACTTTACTTGCCCAGCTCGGCAGGCCAGCAGGCACTTGTGAGTGCACTTGCAAGGCGAAGCGGGCGCAAAGAACAAGAATTGCTTTATCTACTCTATGGCTCCCCTACAACCGAATCTGAAATGGTTTCCATGGCGCGTGGACTCACCGCCCTCGAACAGGAGGTAATCCGTGAACGAAAATAACGCCCGCGAGGCAATGATCCGCGTGCGCTCCGAAGTTGGAAAGGCTGTCGTAGGCCAGGAAGGGGCAATAACCGGACTGCTCATCGGCTTACTCACCCGCGGCCATGTGCTTTTAGAGGGCGTGCCTGGTACGGGTAAGACGCTTCTTATCCGATCCCTCGCTAGGGCCTTGGACGTAGACTTTTCCCGCATCCAATTCACCCCTGACATGATGCCAGGCGATGTGACGGGCTCGCTGATCTATGACCAAGAGAAGAAAGACTTTACTTTCAGACCAGGTCCTGTATTCACAAATCTGCTGCTAGCCGACGAAATCAACCGTACTCCGGCAAAAACTCAGTCGGCCTTGCTAGAAGCAATGGCTGAACGGCAGGTTTCCGTAGCGGGGACCGCTCGCCGTCTTCCCAGCCCTTTTATTGTCGCGGCTACCCAAAACCCTATCGAATCTGAGGGCACCTACCCACTGCCCGAAGCCCAGTTAGATAGATTCTTGCTGAAGATCCAGATGCCTGCTCCAGAGCGGGATCAAGAGATCGAAATCGTGCGCAGGCACGCTGATGGCTTCAACCCGTCCGATATAAAGGGTGCCGGACTCGAGCCCGTCGCCAGTGCGGCCGATATTGAGGAGGGGATTCGCCAGGTCTCCCAGGTGCAAATAAGCTCCGAAGTGATTGCCTATATTGTAGATATCGCCAGGGCCACCAGGCAGGCCCCCTCGCTCTCGCTCGGGATGTCTCCTAGGGCGGCTACTGCCTTGCTCGCCGCTGCCCGCGCCTGGGCCTGGTTATCCGGCAGGGATTTTGTTACGCCCGACGATGTGAAGGCACTCGTGATGCCAACCATCGCACACCGTCTGGTCCTACGTGCTGAAGCTGAGCTCGAAGGTGTTTCCATCGAGGCAGTCCTAGCTGGCGCGCTCGATTCTATCTCGGTACCGCGATGAGCATATCTTGGCGGGTTCCATTCTTAGCAGTGCTTTGCCTGCTCCCCCTGTTCTTTTTTCCCAGGCTAGAGCTGGTATATATCTGGCTCGCGGTCGTTATAGGGCTGACCATCATAGATCTGGTGGCAGCACCTTCACCACGCAAACTGCAGATACGGCGCACTGAAAACGAACCACTTCGAGCATTCGAGGAGGGTAGCGTAGGGCTTTACCTGTCCCTTCCCGGATCTCGGAAGATGAAGGTAGAGGTGCGCGACGCGTGGCCACCCAGCGTACAAGCCAAGGCCAACCGCCACCGCCTCGTCCTAATTCCTGGTAAAGAGGCAGAGGTAACTACTCCCGTCTGTCCGAAGAAGCGTGGTGTAGCCCACCCGGATTATGTGACCGTACGTTCATGGGGTCCTATGCGCCTAGCCGCTAGGCAAGTTTCCTTTACTCTACCCGGAGAACTCCGTGTACTTCCGGAATTTCCCTCTCGGAAACACTTGCCGGCAAAACTCGCCAAATTGCAGGCTGTAGAAGGTCGTGCACGGTCGCGGCAGCGCGGCCAAGGCACGGAATTCGATTCCCTTCGCGAATGGGTAGATGGCGACGACGTTCGGTCAATTGACTGGCGAGCTTCAGCCAGACATAACGACACTGTAGTCCGTACCTGGCGCCCAGAGCGAGACAGGAAGGTAATGCTGGTCCTGGACACCTCGCGTCTGTCAGCCGGCCGTGTCGAGGACGTGGCCAGATTGGAATCCGAGATGGACGCTGCCTTGTTGCTAGGCGCGGTGGCAGGACGCGCAGACGACAACGTAAGCCTGTTGGCAGGAGACCAGCTAGTACGCGTTACGGTGCCGCATACTTCCCGCACTAGTGTGCTCTCAGACTTCTCAAACGCGATGATGCCGCTAGAGGCAAAGCTGGTTGAGGCGAATTGGACAAAGCTGGCCTCGGCGATCATTGCGCAGGCCCCGCAGCTCTCCTTGCTAGTGCTGCTTACTCCCCTAGAGCCCGTTGCAGCTGCAGAAACATTGCTGCCCACGCTAGTCCACCTAGCTAAGCGGTATCGGGTTGTTATTGCTTCGATAGCTGATCCCGAGGTCGAGCAGATGCGACGGCAAACTACCGATGCCGATTCGGTTTATAGCGCCGCTGCTGCAGCGAAGACACAAGTACAAAGGCAAAAGCTGATAAATGCGGTGGCGCAGATGGGCGTCCACGTCATAGATGCCCCGCCCGAAGAAGTTCCTACGAAGCTTGTTGACCACTATCTTGCTCTCAAATCGCGGGGGCTGCTCTAGCAGTACGGTTACTTGTGGACCCTCACTACGGTGTCAAGTTCACCAAAGTCAAACATCTCTTTTGCTTTTTCAGGCGGTAGCTGTACGCACCCATGCGAGCCTCCGAAGCCTACGCCCGGACCAAACTGATGCTGCCAGTATGCGCCGTGGATTGCGTATGAGTAATGCCAGTACAAAATCCATGGCACATTCGGGGCGCGGTATGCTAGCGAGCCGTCATCGTTGTAGCCGACCATGGTTTGTATAGGCCGCTTAATGTAAACCTTATAAGTTCCCTGCGGCGTTGGGTGCTGTGGACTGCCCGGAACCATCAGGTAGGGACCTATCACCTTGTCTGCGCCTTGGTAGGCGGCAATTGTGTAGTCAGTTAGGTTGATATCGAACCATTTTTCGCCCTTGCTGGCCTGATATGGAAGCTTCTCTGCTCCAGGAGCAATCACCTTGTCCTGCCACTTTGCCGGCGCCGAAACCATGTCAAATGAGCCCGAGAACGGCTTTGTAGTGGACAATGCTGCAGCTATCTGCTGCGATAGTGCGGGGACATTATTTGCTTTTGTTCCGTCGACCTTCTTCTTTACGACCTGGGTGACCTTTCCGTCCTCGGTAACGTTCCGGCATCCATCTTGAGGAACCTTAGCAGCTTCCTTTTCTTTGCTTCTGAGCCATTTTTGTACCTTTGCCGCATCGGCTGTGGCTCGTTTTGGAGCTTTCCCCAGTTTGGAGGGCGAAGTAACCCATCCAAGCTTGTCAGTCTCTGCCGCTTCGAAGGTTTTGTCGGCAGCGGCAACTTTGATTGCTACCTGCGCGAACTTCTTCGCTGACGCAAGATAGGTTTGTAAATCGCTAGCCGTGTTTAGAGGTTTCACTACCCCAGCGGAAAGATTTATCTTCTGCGAATTGCCCTCGCGAAGTACCTTTGTGAAGCCTTCGGATAGCTTTGTAGGCGCAATGCCGCGCCCTTCTTTGCCCTCCTGAATCGTGAGCGTTCCCGCGGCAACGACCAGTTCCGGTTCGACGGCCTCTTTGTAGTCTTTGGTAAGTCCCGCGGCGGCTTCGATCAAAGCGGGATAAGCATAATCCACAACTAGGTCCTCGGTGCTTCCGCTGACAGGTATTAGGAAGTAGTCCCAGAACGAGCGGTGCGCGAATACCTTTTTCGCGCTCTCCTCTGCGCTGACACTAGCCCCCAATTCCTTTCCAGTGAAAGAGCGAGATTTTACGCCTTGACCGGTAACCTCAAGGGAGGCATTTTGGGCATGTTTACGGATAAGGGCAGCTACCTCAGACTGATTTTTTCCCGCAATAGACACCCCGGAAATGCTCTGCCCAGGGAGCCCTTTGTCATGAAAATAAAACCAGTATGCTCCGCCTGCTGCCAGGGCTAATGCTAAGGCCAACAGCGGTAAAAAGATCTTCGCCCTCCGCGACATATTCACCCAACTCTTATTTCTTTATCTTCCTGCCAAGACTTAGTGATGTCTCCATCGTTACCGTGATTGTAGGCATATCTTCCCAGTCCAAACACATACACGAAGAAAAGCACCTCAGCAACGATACCAATGCCAATGCGGACGGCGGTGGGCAGTCCAGAGGGCGTAACGAACCCCTCTAGTGCGCCGCATACGGCTAGGACTAGTACCAACCCAATTGCAATTCCGGCAACTGTGCGTCCCGCATTAGCAAGGGCCTCGCCTCTAGTTCTATCTTTCGGACTTATCCACGACCAAAAAAGGTAGAGACCGGCCCCGCCCGCCACGAACACGCTAGTGAGCTCCAGTGTGCCATGCGGCAAAATCAATCCGAAGAACTGTGCTCCTGCCCCATGATTTATTAGTATTGCCGCAGAAACGCCCAAGTTAGCCACATTTTGATAGAGCAAAAAGATCACCGTGAGCCCCAGCATGCCCGTAGCAATACAGGTAGCGGTAACCCACGCATTATTGACCCACACGCTGAAGGCAAAATGACTGGCAGCATACTCGGAGTAATAATCTGCAAAGTCATGCTCTACTAGTTGTCGAATTCGTTCCGGCGTACCAATCAAACTCTCGAGAGACGGATCATGAATGATGCGCCACGCTATAAAAATGCACACTGCTAGGCTTGCCGCCATCGTTGACATCCACCACCAACGCAACTTGTAGAGTGCTGCTGGGAAAGTCGAGGTCAAAAAATGCGATGCCATCTTCAAGGACGGACGAGTCGCAGAGCCCATCCTGCGTCTGGTCCTAGCGAGCAGCATCGACAGTGAAGCCACTAGGGACGGATCAGGCTCAGTTGTGCGCAGCTGCGACAGATGCGTGCTAGTTCGCTGATAAAGCTCTATAGCCCTATCTGCTTCAGCAGCGGTGAGCTTCCTCTTTTTAGTAAGCTTTTCGAGTTCTCGCCACCGCGGTTCGTGTATATTTGCATACGCATCTATGTCCATGCCTTTAGCTTACCGAACCTGTATGCTCGAAGGCGTGGCGACTAACGAAACAGACGAACTCATTGCAGGCGAGGGCGTAGCCCTGCTGATTCCTCCGGCTGCACCCGTAATCCGGATCTGCTGTGGCATCTTGGACCTGGTTCTCTACGCCTCTCTGGCTATCCTCATGCTGTACTTCTTCATAAAGTACGGCCCCAGCTTGGACGAGGCCCTTGTCAAAGCAGCACTTATACTTCTTATGGCTTTTTCTATCCTGATTCTTCCTGCCACAGTCGAGTACCTGTCAAAAGGCAAGTCTTTGGGGAAGCTGATTGGCGGAATGAGGGTAGTTCGGATAGATTCGGGCCCAATCGTCTGGCGCCAGTGCTTTACCAGGGCGCTCATGGGGCTAATCGAAATCTGGACCATACAAGCTATCTCTGTCGTTTCAGTCCTAGTGGAAAAACGTTCTCGGCGAGTTGGTGACTTGGCAGCAGGCACTTACGTAATCCGCGAACGCATGCCACTGCGCATCCCCACTCCTCCGCAGATGCCCCCGCAACTTGAGGCATGGGCCAAAACTGTCGATCTTGGAGGCATCAGCCCTGGGCTCGCCATTGCCATGAGGCAATTCATAACCAGACGCGACCTATTTAGCTCCGCCGGCGGACGTTCCCTCGCTGAGCAGATTATGAGGCAGGTATACGTAGCGGTACTGCCACGGCCGCCACAGGCACCGCCAGAACAGATAATTGCCGCTCTTCTTGCTGAGCGCACCAACCGGGAATCTACCCGCCTACAAGCGGAAGAGCGTATGCGAACCCACCTGCTAGGAACTAAATAAACCCCTTACAGTTGGGACAACCTTTCGACAGATAATTAGTGGGGCCAGCGCTAGCTGGCCCCACTAATTATCTAGAGCCTATTTCTTCGGAAGTACGACGTTCACCAGCTTCGGTGCCTTGACGATGACACGCATGGGCTCGCGGCCACCTAGTGCCTCCTTCACCGCGTCCGTCGAAAGCGCTGCCTCCTGCAACTCTTCAGCAGAAATTGAGGGCGACACTGAAAGCCTCTCGCGCACCTTGCCTTGAATCTGCACAATACAGGTAACTTCGTCCTCTTCCAGCAAGGACTCATCAGTTACCACGGGGAAGGACACGCGGGCGATGGAGTCTTCGTGTCCCAAAATCTGCCACAATTCCTCGGCGATGTGCGGGGCGACAGGCGAGAGCATGAGCACTAGCGGCTCAACTGCCTTTCGCGGTACCTGCTTCAAACCGGTCAGGTGGTTATTCAGCACGATCATCTTGGCAATCGCCGTATTGATGCGCATATTGTCGTATTCGACAGTCACATCGGCAATCGTGCGAGCCAGAAGCTTTGCAGTCTTCCGATCAAGTTCTTCCTCGGTGACAGTTACCTCTCCGGTGTTTTCATCGAGGACGTTTCGCCACAGTCGCTGCAAGAATCGTTGGGAACCAACAACGGCGCGGGTCTCCCAGGGACGGGACATGTCAAGCGGCCCCATCGACATTTCGTATACGCGGAACGTGTCGGCACCGTATTCTTCACACATCTGGTCGGGAGTAACGATGTTTTTGAGGGACTTCCCCATTTTGCCGTATTCCTGGGTGACTGGCTCTCCTTGGTAGGTGAAGCCAGATTCCTCGTCGCCCTCGACCTCGTCTGCGGGCACATATTGACCGCGCCCGTCAGTGTACGCGTATGCCTGCACATAGCCCTGGTTGAAGAGCTTGTGGAAAGGCTCCGAACTAGACAGATAACCAAGGTCAAAGAGCACTTTGTGCCAAAAGCGAGCGTAAAGCAGGTGAAGCACGGCGTGTTCCACGCCGCCCACATACAGGTCAGTTCCGCCAGAGGCACCATCTGAGCGCGGACCCATCCAGTAGGCTTCGTTCATGGGATCCACGAACTGGCCGTCATTATTCGGGTCAGTGTAACGGATCTCGTACCAACAAGAACCCGCCCAGTTCGGCATCGTATTTGAGTCGCGATAGTAGGTTTGCTTACCTTCGCCCAGGTCAAGTTCTACACTCAACCAATCTCGTGCCCGTCCAAGCGGAGGTTCTGGCTCCGACTTAGAATCGTTGGGATCAAAGACTCGCGGGTTGAAATCATCCAGTTCCGGCAAGGTCACCGGAAGCATGTCCTCGGGGAGGGCATGAACGCGCCCATCCTTCGAATAGACCACCGGGAATGGTTCCCCCCAGTAGCGCTGCCTAGAGAAGAGCCAGTCACGCAACCTGTAGGTGGTGGCGGCATGACCATGGCCGGTCTGCTCCAGCCCCTGCACCATCGCCGCGATTGCCTCTTTTTTGTTCTTACCGTTCAGGTCAATAGAATCGTTGGCAGAATTCATGAGCACGCCGTCGCCGGTCCAGGCTGCTTCACTGGGGTCAAAACCTTCTTCCGGCGAAATGGTGGTGATGATATCCAGATCAAACTTCTTAGCGAATGCGAAGTCGCGCTCATCGTGTGCTGGCACCGCCATAATGGCGCCCGTTCCATAGCCCCAAAGCACGTAGTCGGCCACAAACACTGGAACCGGGACACCACTGACCGGGTTCGTAGCAAAGATACCGGTGAATACGCCAGTCTTTTCGGTTGCATCACCACGTTCTTCGTCACTCTTCGCAGCGGCCTGGAGCCGGTATGCCTTCACAGCCTCCTTCGGGGTCGCCGCACCGCCGGTCCACGCCTCCCTGGTACCCTCAGGCCACTGAGCTGGCACATGCAGGTCGTCATTTTGCGGATCCGAATCGCCCAGCAGAGGATGTTCAGGAGCAATAACCATGAAGGTTGCTCCAAACAGAGTGTCCGGCCTGGTCGTGTACACCTCTAGGGAAGAAACATCAGATCCGGCAGAATCAGCCAAATCGAACGTTACGTTCGCCCCATGCGATTCACCAATCCAGTTCTCTTGCATTGCCCGCACCTTGTCGGGCCAATCAATAGTTTCCAGGTCCTTGGTAAGCCGGTGGCCATATTCCGTAATCCGCATCATCCACTGGCGCAGCTTCGACTTGTAGACCGGGTAATTGCCACGTTCGGAGCGGCCCTCGGAAGTAACTTCCTCGTTTGCGAGCACAGTGCCAAGGCCAGGACACCAGTTGACCGGCGCATAGGACACGTAGGCGAGCCGGTAGCTATCTACGATATCGGCCTGTTCCTTCTTAGACAGTTCTGCCCACTCGCGACCATCTGGTGTCTGCCGAGTTCCGTCCTCGAACTGGGCAATCAGAGTCTCGATAGGCCGCGCACAGCCCTTGCCGCCTTCACGGTTTTGCGCATCCGGGTCGTACCAGGAACTAAAAATTTTCAAGAAGATCCACTGAGTCCACTTGACGTATTCGTTGTCAGTAGTGGCGAAAGAACGACGCTTGTCATGAGAGAGGCCGATCTGCCGCAGCTGCCTATTCATGTTTGCAATGTTCTGTTCGGTAGTTACCCGAGGATGCTGCCCGGTCTGAATCGCGTACTGCTCAGCAGGCAGGCCGAAAGCATCGTAGCCCATGGTGTACAGCACGTTCTTGCCGAGCATTCGCTGATACCTGGCAACCACGTCAGTCGCGATATAGCCAAGCGGGTGCCCCACGTGCAGCCCTTTCCCTGAAGGGTAAGGGAACATGTCTAGGAGGAAGAAAGGATCGGCCTCGGCCAGAGGGCCTGCAAGGTCTCCTACCGGGTTATCGGCAGCAAAGGTCTGTTCAGTTTCCCATTTGTCCTGCCATTTTCTTTCAATCTGGCCTGCCAGAGCGGCGGTATACCGGTGAGCAGTCTCTTCAGCCATGAATCTTGTCTCCTCCTTGCGGCGTTATCGCCTCAATCCTAGGTCATTTAGCCCCAACCATTGAAACTAGCTCACAATCCGACTTCCAAATTCATAAGATTGAAGCGGTATAACAAGGAGGATAAATGTCCGTTTTCACCCAAATCATCGATGGGCAAATTCCCGGCACTTTCGTCTATGCGGACGACGTGGCGGTTGCGTTTATGACTATCGAGCCGGTAAATGCCGGTCACACTTTAGTTGTTCCCCGCCAGGAAGTGGAGAGCTTCTGGGAGGCTGACGAAAAGCTTTTCAGCCACCTTGCCGTGGTTGCTAAGCGGATCGGCGCGGCCCAGCTAAAGGCTTTCGACTGCGAGCGCGCTGGTTTAGTCATTGCCGGTTTCGACGTTCCACACCTGCACCTGCACGTCATCCCGGTTCATGGTGAGGGCGAACTCAACCTTGCTAATGCAGCACAGGCTTCCCCTGCCGAACTGGACGAGGCGGCCACCAAACTCCGCCGCGCACTTGTGGATGCAGGTTTTGAGAAGCTCGTGCCAAAGGATCTTCACTCGCTCAAGTAATGGCACAAAAGATGGCGGCGGCCACCGGGTCGCCGATCGTCTTTTCTTTTCCATTTACCACCACTTGCATAACTCCGGCGTACGTCTTGTGTTCAGCTACAAAGACTTCCGCACCGGGTAACAGCTCCTGTGCAATTACTTCCTTCAGGATTAGCGGATCTTCGTCGGAGACGCGTTCTATGCGTGCCAGCGCTCCCTTGTCGACCGCGCTCAGGCGAACCCATTGGGCGTCCTCGACACTGCCGTCAGCTGCGGGAATCGGGTCACCGTGTGGATCGCGTCTAGGGTGGCCCAGGACCTTGTCAATGCGCCCTAAGAGGCGCTCCGTGACAGCGTGCTCCAAAATCTCGGCTTCCTCGTCTACTTCCTCCCAGGTGTAACCAAGAATGTCCACCAAGAAGGTCTCCAGTAGCCGGTGCTTGCGCACGAGCTGCACCGCCAGTTCGTACCCCTGTTTCGTTAACCCTATGCCGCGGTAACGTTCGTGTTCGACCAGTCCGGCGTCCACCAGACGACGAATATTTTCCGAGGCCGTAGAGGGCGCCACGGCCATTGCGGCAGCTAGAGAGTTGGTTCCTACATGGGCATCTTCAAATTCTGTTGCCGAGTAGATGTATTTCAAATAGTCCTCGGCCATCGCAGAAAGATCCATTTACAACACCAACGCAATCTGGTCCGCCATTGCCAAGACGACCACAACCGCGCCAACGAGATAGGTAAGCACAGTTGGAGCCCACGGGTAAGCGGACAGGAAAGAACCCACCGCCCCGTCTGGATTGCAAAGGCGCGCAGCCTTACCAATTAGCATCCACGCCATAGCAATGGCGACCACCCACACCACAAGGCAGTAGGGGCACAGTGCCCCAAAAACGACAATGGACTGGTAGAGGAAGAACGCCACAGCCCCCAATCCCACAATTCCACCAGCGGCACCCAAGAACCAAGCTACCTTCGGCAAGGCAACGTCCATGGCAAGTAGAAGTGCTACCGCGACTGCAAACGCAAAGATCGCAGTTCCGACTAGGGCGTTGGGCACCCCAAGCAAGTGCGCTGCCGGCGACATCAGGGACTTGCCACACCCCACCAGTGGGTTGATGTCGCAAGCCAAAGCTGCATCTGGATTCTTTAGATGCGAAAGCTCTGCCTTTACCAGGGCAATGGAGGCCGCCATCCCGACTACCGAAAGCAGCAGAAAACATTCCGCCCAAGTGCGGCCTACCCCGCTATGCTCGTTCAAAATCTCTCCAAACACTCTTCCAATCTGAAGCTAGTTTAACCGGGATTGACATCCCATTGCGCTACAGCTTCAGGGCAACGCGATGCATGTCACAGGGAGCCAATTTGATATCTGAACAGACGTAGCGCTACAGTAGTTCTCGGACGTTTTGAGAAACAAACGCCTGCGCCATTAGCTCAATTGGCAGAGCAGCTGACTCTTAATCAGCGGGTTGGGGGTTCGATTCCCTCATGGCGCACTGGACCTTGGGTTCTCACGACCAGAGGTCCTCCCTGCGCCATTAGCTCAATTGGCAGAGCAGCTGACTCTTAATCAGCGGGTTGGGGGTTCGATTCCCTCATGGCGCACTCTCTCCCAGCCGCGGGCTGGGATATTTTTTTATCTAGACTGGATTTCGCCTGTGCCCTCTTCAAAAGACAAGATAGCCGCCCTCCTTTCTAAGAGTCCGCGCGAGGACGAACTTGCCCAGGAGGTATTGCGACTAGTCCGGTCCCTAGTAAACACTCCCCTACGCCTGACAGAGCTAGTTGGGCCGTGTTGCACAACTCCCGAACTAGTTGCGTGGCTAGGTATTTCTAGACAGGGAATACATAAAGCGGCAACGGAAAACCGGCTTGTAGCAGTGCAACTGGGACGCACCTGGTATTACCCGACTTGGCAGATGCGTCCAGATCGCGCCCTCGACAAAAACATAGGTAAAATCCACGCGCTACTGCGGCAAAAGATGGGTCCAGTGGAAGCGGCCTGCTGGTGGGCATCCGGCGAGACTCCTCCGAAGCAGGCTATATTCAGCGGCGATACTCACAAGTTGATGGCTCAGGCTCGCAAGGCTAGCAGCCACGGCGAGCCTGAAGTGATGCCTTAGAGGGCGAGTTCCTTCCGAAGCCGGCTAACGTGGCCTTTGGCGCGCACGTTATACATGGCAACTTTTACCAGTCCGTCCTTGCCCACCACGATGGTAGAACGGATC
The DNA here is from genome assembly GCF_002849225.1 of Actinomyces sp. UMB0138. Classification (GTDB taxonomy): domain Bacteria; phylum Bacillota; class Negativicutes; order Veillonellales; family Veillonellaceae; genus Veillonella; species Veillonella parvula_H. Next base: position 397,133 of record NZ_PKMC01000001.1, on the reverse strand, counting down.
ACTCCCTGAACCACCTTGCCGTAGTTCTTCTTCTCGCCGAAGGCTCCGTACGCCTTCATGACTTCCTTATCTTCATCAGATGCAAGCGGGAAAGACAAAGAATACTTTTGCGCAAACTTCTCTAGCGCTCCCATCTTGTCGGGACTAATTCCGACCACCGCGTACCCAGCGCCTTGCAGAGAGGCTAAGGAGTCACGAAAGTCGCAGGCTTCAGTGGTACAACCGGGGGTCGAAGCTCGCGGGTAAAAATATACGATTGCCCCGCTTTCGGTCTTCTTCAGTTCATCTGCCAGAACAAACTGGCCTCCTCCGCATAACGGGATAGAGAAGTCGGGGGCTTTCTGTCCTATTTCCAGTCGCATGCTGCTCCTTCCAACGCTGTTACAGAGTAAGAGTACTTCCCCACAGGGAGCTACCCAATTTCGAAAGTGGGGCAAGACGAGTGACATCTGCCAAGCCATCTGCCCCAAGCACATCTTTCGCCACATGTATGCGGGTCACCTGCCCGAAAGTTAGTATCGCCCCACCAACCTGATGGGTGTCCACTAGTCTGCATTCAAAAGCAGCTTTAGTGCCTGCCAGCATAGGTGCATCCACGTCCTGGGCAGGGATAACTTCTAGGCCCAATTCGGTTGCCTCCGAAACGTCGCGCCTAAATTCCCTCGAGCTAGCCGCAACCAGTTCTTTGTCGCCTACCCCGGCAAAATTCACAACGAAAGCACCGCGTTCACAGGCATTATGGTAGCTGTCCTTGGGCTTTCTAGAAGAGAATTGCACAATCAGCGGTTCCGTACTAGCAGCAGTAAATAACGCGTACGGCGCGACGTTGGCTTCTCCCTTGGAATTATAGGTAGAAATCCAGGCGATTGGCCTGGGTACCACCAGGGACATGGAAAGCCGATAAAAATCTTTGGGATCGGACATATCTGCCACAAACGTTGTTAGGTTCATCGAGCGCCTTTCTACTGCCTTTTAGTCTAGTTAGCGCTAGCGCAAAACAGAAAAGCACGAAGAAGGTATATAAAAAACTGGCCGCAGCGTTTGCTGCCGGCCAGCGATTCACATTTATAACCAGTTGTCAGTACTGGTGAGAACTATTTTGTGGTGCGCGCGGGGGGACTTGAACCCCCACGTCGTAAGACACTGGAACCTAAATCCAGCGCGTCTGCCAATTCCGCCACGCGCGCGAGACTCAATAACCATACCAGCGCCAGTGGCCTATCTCCAAAGCCAAAATAATGGTTATCGCCACATTCTTCAGGCGACCTGCTGTGCCACCCTGGAAGCCTTCATGATGGTCGCCTCAGCCACCACCTGCGAGCCGCGGCACACCACCAACGACTGTCCTGGTGCAACTGCTCGCACAGGCTTTAGTAGCTCCGCTACGAATCCTGCCTCAGTACGCACGATCGTCGCTTCTATCTGCCGCCCATGTGCTCGGAATTGGATTCGCGCGCCCTCTCCGTAAATATCGGACGCCATTGGAACCATGTCCGCGCACTCAATCCGATCAACCGACAAGAGTTCAGCAGCTCCCACCACTACCTGATTGGACTGTGGGCGCGTCTCCAGCACATATCGAGGGCGGCCATCCGGAGCGGGAACAGTAAGTCCTAGCCCTTTCCGCTGCCCGACCGTGTACCCAAAATATCCCTTGTGGCTGCCTAGCACGTTGCCATCGACGTCCACGATCTGGCCCTCTTTCTCGCCAAGTTTAGAAGCAAGAAAGTTTCGCGTGTTTCCGTCGGGGATGAAGCAGATGTCGTATGAGTCCGGCTTGTTAGCCATGATCAGTCCGCGCTCTTCCGCTTCGGCACGAACCAGTGCCTTAGACGGAACCTCTCCCAGCGGGAAAAGTACGTGCGAGAGCGCCTCCCTGCCCATTACCGCGAGCACGTAAGACTGGTCCTTCTCCTCGCAAATAGCCCGATGTAGTTCAGGGCCGTTTTCGCCCTGAACTAGTCGGGCATAATGGCCTGTACAGACAGCATCAAAGCCGAGGGCGATCCCCCTCTCTAGCAGCTCGCGAAACTTCACGAATTCGTTGCATCGCACGCACGGGTTCGGAGTTCGGCCGGCCTGATACTCCGCGACAAAGTCGGAAACTACTGTATCCTCGAAATCTTCTGCCAAATCCCAAATGTAAAAAGGAATGCCCAACTTGGCGGCAGCCCTGCGGGCATCATCCGCATCTTCGATAGTGCAACAGCCACGCGAACCACACCGAGTAGCCTGACTGGAACCGGAGAGCGCCATGTGTACCGCAGTTACTTCGTGCCCGGCCTCTACGGCGCGCGCACATGCAACCGCCGAATCGACTCCGCCCGATAGTGCAGCGAGTACCTTCATTTACGCCCTTCCAGTCTGCGCGCTATCTGCACCGCCTGCGGTAGGCAAGCACAAAACGCTTCTATGTCCTCTTCAGTGGTATGCCAGCCCATTGACACCCTCAGAGAGGACGCCGCTTGAGCTTCGGTTCTGCCCATGGCTAGGAGCACCGACGATGGCCTGGCTACCCCAGCTTTGCATGCAGAACCAGCGCTGACGCATATTTTGCTCTGGTCAAACCCGAAGAGCAAGCCCTCTGAGGTGCATCCCTCACATGTGAAGTTGATTATTTCGGAAACGCCCTCTGCAGTAACCTCTACGCCATCAATTTGGGCAGCTGCTTGCAGAATCTGTTCACGAAACTTCCTGGCTCGCAGTTCTTCTTCGTGCTGGCACGCCAACGTGGTAGTAATGGCTTCGGCAAAGCCAACCGCCCCCAGCACATTTTGCGTGCCGGAGCGAAGGTCGCGTTCCTGCCCCCCGCCTTTGCGATCTGTGCGCAAGGACTGGCCTTTGCGTAAGAGTAGCGCCCCGATACCCGCGGGGCCCCCTAGCTTATGAGAAGCCACCGAAAGAGCGGTAAGACCGGATTTTGCAAAATCAAAATCGATTCTGCCTACTGCTTGGATAGCGTCAGTATGCACGAGGGCGGGGCGCGGCAACGAATTGGCGATTTCAACCAGTTTCGCGATTGGCTGGATTGCCCCGTTTTCGTTGTTTACAGCCATCACCGAAATCAGTGAGGGGCGTTCCCTCTCAATTACCTCTCGGCTCGCTTCGAGGTCTAGCACTCCGTCGGACCCCACAGGCAGGTGAAGTAAGCCAATTCCTTCGCGCTGTGCTATGTCGGCAGCGTTCTTTGCCACCGCCTCGTGCTCGACCGCGCTAATTGCCAAGGGACCAGAGCCGACCAGGCCGCGGACCGCGAGCGCGTCAGCTTCCGTTCCTCCACCTGTGAAGATGACTTCTGCGGGGGCTGCGCCCAGTGCTCGGGCTACCCGTTCGCGGGCAGCCTCGAGCATTTCTTTAGCGGAGCGGCCGGCAATATGGAGCGCGTTGGGGTTGGCCACCATGGGACCGCTCAGTACCTTCATCATTGCTTCCCGTACCGATGGGCGCATCGGAGCGGTGGCTGCATAGTCCAGGTAGACCGGACTCATTTGCGAAGGTCCTCCAATGCCTGAGGGATCACCTGGTTGATGTCCCCTACGACGCCAAAATCGCACAGTTCAAAGATGGGGGCGTCAGGGTCGTCACAAACGGCGACAACCATGCCGGCTCCTTGAATGCCGCAGGTGTGATGGACAGCGCCGGAGACGCCTAGGCCTATGTATAGGGATGGTGCCACGGTCTCGCCTGTCTGTCCGATCTGGATAGCACGATCTACCCATCCTTCGTCGGCTGCCACGCGGGTTGCTCCAACTGCGCCGCCAAGGGTACTTGCCATCTGGTTGACGAGCGAGAAATCCCCATTTGTGCCGCGACCGCCACATACGACTACTGCTGCTTCTGTCAAAGACGGCCCGTCGCCCTCGCGAGCTTCGGAGCTGACCACGCGAACTGCCGAGGAAGAATCTCGAAATTCTACTGTCAGGTCGATTCGTTCAACGTCTGCAGGAGAATCCACCTGTACCGCCTCGAAAGCGGAAGGGCGAACCGCGATCACGGGAGTACCACGGCGCACCGCGAAAATGGTTTCCCAGGAACCCGCCAGCACCGATTTGCCCGCAACTAACTTACCGTCGCGCACACTGAGTCGGGTGACGTCTACAGATGCTCCCGCATCCATCAAAGTGGCCATGTGAGAAGCAACTTCACGACCTCGGTAGTTCGACACCGTAAACAAAGCTGCGGCCTCCGGAAGATGCTTGATGCATGCTGCAGCGGCGTCAGCTACCACTCCAGCTACGCGCGGGCTGCGCCCCTGCAGGTCAGGAACAAATACACTATCCGCGCCGAATGCGGCAAGACGGTCCATTTGCGGGGTGGGATTTAGCGCTACCGCATACACCTTGCCAGAAGTCAGCTTCCGGGCTGCGCTGAGCAGCTGTTCAGAAGGAGGGGTCAAGGTGTAGCCATGAGTGGCATCCCCGACGTGGTCGACCACGACGATTACAGGGTCAGTAAACTGCTTCATTATTTTTCCTCCCCAGAAAAGCCGGCGTTAATCAAAAACTGCGCGAGCTGGTGGCCGCCCTCACCGGCGTCGGCAACTACCTTCCCGGCAGTCTTGGCGGGAGCCTGGCGGGCGCGTAGCACATTGGTACCGGCGCCCTCAATACCGGTACGGTCATCGCCTTGCAAGCCCAGGTCGGAAACCTGCCACACCGTTACCGGCTTCTTTCGCGCCGCAGCCATATCCGCAAAATTCGGGAATCGCGGCTCATTTACCTGGTCAGTCACAGAAACGACTGCCGGAAGATCAGCTTCGAGTTCGTCGACAAAGCCGTCTGCCACCTTGCGAATTCGCACGGTCTTCTCTGTTACTTGCAGTTCCTGGGCAAGCGTCAAAGATGGCAGCCCCAACTGAGTTGCCAGCGATCCCGGCAGCATCGAAGTCATACCGTCCAAAGATGCCATACCCGTAATGATCAGGTCGACCTTGCCGTCTTGACCTATCTTCTGAATTGCCTTAGCTAGCACCTCAGCAGTTGCCAGCGCATCCGAACCCGCCAATTCATCATCCGTAATTCGAACACCCGAATCAGCCCCCAGCTGCAAGGCCCGGCTAATTGCATCCTCAGCGTCTTCGGGGCCCATGGTGAGAGCTACGACTTCCCCACCAAATTCTTCAACAGTAGACACTGCTGCTTCGACAGCATTTTCGTCTAATTCGTTCAGCACGTCGTCTTCGCCACGGACGAGGACGCCATCTTCCAACCTGCGATCTGATTCCACATCAGGCACGTGTTTTACGCATACGACAATCTTCATGACTCCAGCGTGCCACAAACATGCCTGCAATGACGATATGACTTAAGTTATCCGCCAATAACGAAAATGTAAATAAGTGCCAATCCGCGCAATTTCGTGCCTTTCTACGCGAAGCGGCGAAAAGGCGAAACGCTTCCAGAGTTGTTCCAGACCATCTATGAGAATATGCAGTAGTGAGTAACGATCGGACTTTTGCCCCCACTTCAGAACTGGCCCTTCCCATCATGGGGGCCATGCCCGCCCTCGGCGTAACCCTGGTTGGCGGTGGGGTCGACATAGCTGTCGTTGCTCCCCGCGCGACTGACATCGAATTTTGCATCTTCTCTTCCTACGAACCCGACGCAGCAGAACGGCGAATTCGCCTTCGCGGCCCCGTAGAAGGCATCTTTAGCGGGCATGTTTCCGACATCGGCCCGGGCACAGCCTACGGTTTCAGGGCTTGGGGCCCGTGGGAACCCGAAAACGCAATGGTCTACAACCCCAACAAACTGCTGCTCGACCCGTACGCTCGCGCTATCACCGGCAAAGTAGAACTTTGCCCGGCAATTCACGCCCACCAGACCGATGATGAGCTTTACCCGCTCCAGCCGATGCGGCCAAACCCAACAGATTCGGCTCCTTACACGGTGCGCGGGGTCATTACCGGACCATCATTCGAGGTCGCTCGACGTCCACATACCAGCTGGCGAGACACGGTCATCTACGAATCCCATGTGCGGGGCCTCACCGAGAATCTCGAGGGCGTGCCCGCGCACCTACGTGGCACCTACGCTGGGGTGGCGCATCCGGCCACCATCAGCTACCTGAAAAAACTGGGCATTACTGCCCTGGAACTCTTGCCAATTAATGCGAAGTTTGACGAGCCCTTCCTAGCCGAGCGCGGCCTGACCAACTACTGGGGCTATTCGCCGCTGTCCTACTTCGCCCCCGAACCCTCACTGGCAACGAAGCAGTCGCAGCACTCCGGTCCAGGCGCCGTAGTTGACGAGGTACGTGGCATGGTGTCGATCCTTCACGAGGCCGGCATCGAAGTAATCTTGGACGTCGTATACAACCACACCGGCGAGGGCGGACCGGGCGGGCAGTCCCTGTCGTGGCGCGGCCTAGATGAAGCTGAATATTACCTATATGACCCGGAGGGCAAATTTGCTGACGTTACCGGCTGCGGCAATTCGCTCGATGCCGGCTCCACCCGCGTTCAGCAGATGATCCTGGATTCATTGCGGTACTGGGTGAGTGACATGGGAGTGGACGGATTCCGCTTCGATCTAGCTACTACTATCGGCCGCTTTGGCACGCAGTTCACGCCCGACCATCCGATCCTCTCTGCAATCGCTACTGACCCGATTCTTTGCCAGGTGAAGATGATCGCCGAGCCGTGGGACGTAGGCGAAAATGGCTGGCAGACTGGCAATTTCAAGAGGCCGTTCTCTACCTGGAACGACAGTTTCCGCGACAGTTTGCGCACTTTCTGGATTAGCGACGCCAAGGCGCAGGCTGAACGCTCCTCCCGAGGCAGTTCTCCCCGGGATCTAGCCACCCGCCTTTCAGGTTCCCCCGACCTTTACTACCGTGCCGACCCTGCGCAGAATGTAGGCACCAGAGCCTCGGTGAATTTTATCTGCGCTCACGACGGTTTCACCCTGGCCGATCTTGTTTCGTTCAACGACAAGCACAACGAGGCGAACCTAGAAAATAATCGGGACGGCTCTGACCACAATCTCTCTTGGAACCACGGGCTCGAGGCGCCCATTTCGCTCCCTTGGGGAGACATCCGCGAAAGTTCGAATGGCGGTTCTCAGGTCATCTCTTTGATGGAGGATCGCCTGAAAACGATTCGAAATTTGCTCGGCACGCTGTTCGTCTCTGCGGGTACCCCCATGCTGGTTGCCGGAGACGAATTTGGGCGCACTCAACAGGGCAATAACAACGCCTACTGCCAAGACAACGAAATATCGTGGCTGAACTGGAATCTTGCACCCTGGCAGCGGGAATTGCAAGAAACCGTAACCCACCTTATTTCCTTAAGAAAAAGGTATCCGGCAATGCGCCCGGACTATTTCTTGACAGGCACCCAGTACGGCGACGATTCCATCCCGGACCAAAGCTGGTTTGACCGAAGCGGAAAGCCTATGAGCGAACGCGCCTGGCACGATCCGGCCGGACGGGCCTTCCAGATGCTCCGATCTGGCCTACCGTCCACGTCCAACGACGTTCTTGTTTGTTTCAATGGCCTAGACGAGGCCATCCCGTTTTCTCTGGCGGATGGACGAGGCACATTCTGGAGGAAGGTGTGGGACTCTGCCCTATCGAAGCCCCACCCGTTAGTCGCCCTCGATAACGAAGTTCCAGAGGTCGAAGAACCGGGTACAAAAGTCGACCTCCCGGCCCTTTCGATGCAGATTTACATTTCGCGCTAAAGTGGAGCCATGACAAACGCAGAAGACCTACTGGAAACCTCTACCAATGAGGCTTCACTTGCCCGCTCTATTGAGCGATCGGCGCAAATTGACAAAGCAATTGATGAAGACCCTTCTCGTTTCCGCGTACTGACGGGCGACCGACCCACCGGCCACCTTCACCTAGGCCATTACTTTGGTACCTTGCAGAACCGCGTGAAGTTGCAAAATCGCGGCGTCGAAACTTGGGTACTCATCGCTGACTACCAAGTCATAACCGACCGAGACGGTGTGGGACCACTCAAAGAGCGAGTACTAAGTCTTCTGACTGACTATCTAGCAGCAGGCATAGACCCTGCTAAGTCTGTTATTTTTACTCACTCCCAGGTACCGGCACTAAATCAGCTACTGCTACCTTTCCTCTCGCTGGTCACCGAATCGGAGTTGCACCGCAACCCGACAGTGAAGGCCGAATTGGAGGCCACTGAGGGGCGAGCAATGTCCGGACTCATGCTTACCTACCCGGTTCACCAGGCGGCAGACATCCTGTTCTGTAAGGCGAACGTGGTTCCCGTAGGCAAGGACCAGCTCCCCCACTTAGAACAGACCCGCCAGATCGCTAACCGCTTCGATAAGCGCTACGGGCGGGCAGATAAGGAACATGCTGTTTTCCCGCGCCCCGATGCACTGCTATCGAACGTTCCGCTCCTGCTTGGCCTTGATGGAACCAAGATGTCTAAGTCCCGCGGCAACACCATCGAACTGCGCATGAGCGCCGACGAGACTGCCAAGCGCATTAAGAAGGCTAAGACCGACGCCGATCGCCACATTACGTACGATCCGCAGAACCGTCCCGAGGTCGCAAACCTGCTGACGCTAGCCTCACTCGCAAGCGACCAGAGCCCCGAAGAGCTGGCCGACCAGATTGGTGACGGCGGTGGCGGCACTCTAAAGAAGGTCGTCACGGAATCGCTGAATGAATTCTTGGCTCCGATGCGTGCCCGTCGCGCGGAGTTGGAACAGGATCCTGACTATCTGCTTTCCGTACTACACAAGGGCAACGAACGCGCCAATGAAGTAGCAAACGCTACGCTGGCTGAAGTCAAGGCTGCAATGCAGATGGATTACTAAAGACAATTTTTTTGGGGGTCGATAAACTCGGCCCCCAAAATTTTTTGTCTCCCCTTGAAGGCGCTAAAAACCACGAAGGGGGACGCTTTTCAATAGACTGGTACACACGAGCTACGTTGAAAGGCGGCCTCATGACTGACCGGAAGATTTCCAAGGCATCTTCGCCCGTGACCTCCACTAGCCCACGTAGGGCCAGAAAGCCTAGAAAGAGTCTGAAAAGGCCTACTGGAGGGCAGATTGCACGTATTCCGGTTACCGAAGTTTTCCCGTCCATAGAAGATGGGCTGTGGGCAGCGAAAGCTGTCGAGGGCGAATCTTTCCCCGTGCGCGCCACGGTATTCCGTGAGGGCCACGACCGCTACGCCGCCGAAGCGGTCCTTATCAGACCCGATGGAAGTGAACATATGCGGGTCCGGATGGTTGACATCGCGCCCGGGCTAGATCGTTACGAAGCTTGGCTCCGTCCGGGTGAACCCGGCGACTGGAGCTTTCACATAGAGACGTGGGCAGATCCTTACGAGACCTGGTGCCATGATGCGTCAATCAAAGTGGCCGCCGAGGTGGATACCGAATTAATGCTTGAAGAGGGCGCCAGGCTGTTAGAGCGGGCAATTGTCGGCAAGGCAGCCCATAATCCGACGCAGGCAAAGCTAGATCCCAAAAATGCCCAATCCCTTCGCGAAGCAATCGATATGCTACGCGACAAAAGCAAGTCGGCACAGACCCGCCTCTCTGCAGGCCTACATTCTAGAATCCGCCACATCATGCGCAAATATCCCCTGCGGGACCTTGCCGGAAGATCCCGGTCTTACCCGGTGCAGGTAGACCGCGAGCGCGCCCTGTATGGCTCTTGGTACGAAATCTTTCCCCGTTCTATTGGGGCACACTGGCAAGATGGCGAGTGGGTATCGGGCACTTTGCGGACTGCTGCCGACATCGTGCCAAGGGTGGCACAGATGGGGTTCGACGTCGTGTATCTAACCCCAGTTCACCCGATTGGGACCACCTTCCGGAAGGGCAAGAACAACACACTAGAGGCGTCCCCGAGCGATCCCGGCTCCCCTTACGCCATCGGCGCTTTAGAGGGCGGCCATGACGCCATCCATCCAGACCTAGGCACCATGGAAGATTTTGACTTCTTCGTGTCGAAGGCGAAGGAAGCTGGCCTTGAAGTAGCGCTGGATTTCGCCCTCCAATGTAGCCCGGACCATCCTTGGGTCAGTGAGCACCCTGAATGGTTCTCGAAGCGGGCAGACGGGTCCATTGCTTATGCCGAGAACCCACCCAAGAAATATCAGGATATTTATCCGCTGAACTTTGATAACGACCCCAAAGGCATCTATGAGGCGGTCTACGCGGTAGCCGAACAGTGGATAGCCCACGGGGTGACCATCTTCCGCGTAGATAACCCGCATACTAAACCGCTGGCATTCTGGCAGCGCTTCTTGAAGCAGATGCACGAGGAGCATCCGAACATTATCTTCTTGGCGGAGGCTTTCACCCGTCCAGCAATGATGCGCACTCTTGGAGGACTTGGCTTCCACCAGTCCTACACCTACTTCGCGTGGCGCACCACTAAGGAGGAACTGCAGGATTACTTTAAGGAGCTGGCTAACGACACCGCACACTTGCTGCGACCAGCATTCTGGCCTACTACCCACGATATTTTGACGCCGCAAATGTGGACCGGGGGCAGAGCAATTTATGCGATCCGTGCGGTTCTTGCCGCTACCGGCTCCCCCACCTATGGCATCTATTCGGGCTATGAATGCATTGAAAACGTCCCGCGGCCGGGATACGAAGAAAACAATGACAACGAGAAGTACGAATACAAGAACCGCGACTTCGAAGCTGCAGAACAGTTGGGCATTGCCCCGCTTATTCGCTCGTTGAATCGAATCCGCAAAGCGCACCCTGCTTTGCAGCGGCTGCGTAACATTCATATTCACGAGACCTCTAGCCCGAATCTACTAGCTTTCTCGAAACACGTTAGTGCCGAGGAGTCACCTACTGGCAGCGCTGATACAGTTCTGGTGGTAGTTAATTTAGATCCGCATAATACGACCCGGGGCATGGTGTCCGTTGACATCCCGGCACTGGGACTTGCGCTCCCGCCTGCCGAGGGCGGAAGGCCAGTTATGCGGGTACGCGACGAACTCGACGGGCGCACCTACGAGTGGGGATCTTCCAACTATGTGGATTTGTGGCCGAACGGAAAGGTCGCGCACGTCTTTAGTGTGGAGGCACTGTGAATCTTCCCGAACCGCTAGATCCGGAGCCGGTCCGCCCTCTTCATGAGGCTCAGAACTGGCACCGCAATGCCGTTTTTTATGAGGTACTTCTTGGTTCCTATGCCGATTCGAATGCGGACGGAATAGGCGATTTCCAAGGGCTGCGCTCTAGGCTCGGCTATCTGGCTTGGCTTGGGATTGACTGTTTGTGGATTCCCCCGTTTTACCCGTCTCCACAACTAGATGGCGGCTATGACATTTCGGACTACACGGGGATCGATCCCAAGTACGGCACCCTCGAAGATTTTCAGGCGCTGATCGAGGACGCACATGCCCTCGGCATTCGCATTGTCATCGACATGGTCATGAACCATACTTCTTCTGAGCACCCCTGGTTCCAGGCGTCTCGGGAAGAGCCGGATGGTTTCTACGGGGACTATTATGTTTGGCGCGATGAGCCGGACGCCTACCAGGACGCGCGCATCATCTTTGTCGACACTGAACATTCGAACTGGACCTATGACGAGGTGCGCGGCCAGTACTACTGGCATCGGTTCTTCTCGCATCAACCAGATTTGAATTTCGAAAATCCGCACGTGCGTGAATCCATGCGCGAAGTAGTGCGCTATTGGTGCTCGCTGGGAGTCGACGGGATCCGCCTAGATGCAATCCCCTACCTATTCGAGGAAGACGGCACTAACTGCGAGAATTTACCCGAGACACACGAGTTCATTTGCGATCTGCGGCAGATGATTGACGAAGAATTTCCCGGCGTTATCATGATTGCCGAGGCCAACCAACCACCCGAAGAGGTCGTAGATTACTTCGGTACCGATGCGAATCCGGAATGTCACATCTGTTTCCATTTCCCGATCATGCCTCGTCTTTTCGCTGCGATGCAGGAAGAAACATCCAAGGGGGTAAAGCAGATCTTGGCACAGCTGCCTCCCCTGCCAAGCGGTGGCCAGTGGGGCACGTTCCTACGCAACCACGATGAACTTACCCTGGAGATGGTTACTGATCGGGAGCGGCGGGCCATGTACGGGTGGTACGCTCCCCAGGATCGAATGCGCGCGAACGTTGGTATTCGCCGCCGACTTGCTTCACTTTTAGGTTCCTCTCGCCGCCGCATCGAACTGGCGCACGCCCTCTTGCTTGCTTTGCCTGGTTCGCCATTCCTGTACTATGGCGACGAAATTGCGATGGGCGACAATATTTGGCTCCATGACCGTGACGGTGTGCGCACCCCGATGCAGTGGGATGCTTCCGAAGGGGCAGGCTTTTCTGAAGCCGATCCAAAGACGTTTAGGCTACCGCTGATCGATACGCCGGCGTGGGACTATCGCGCGGTGAACGTCGAAGAGGCGTGGGGGCGGCCTACCTCACTGTTGAACTGGCTGCGCCGCACCTTAGCAATCCGCAAGTCCTACCCCGTCTTTGGGGTGGGACAGATGACCTTGGTACATACCTCCGATGATGCAATATTGGCTTTCACCCGCCGCGACGAGTCAGACACTGTCCTTTGCGTCTACAACTTGGCAGGGACTCCTCATGCGGTGAACCTATGGCTTCCCGGCATGGCAGGGTGGCGCACGGTTGACATGTACGCGGGCAACCCGTTCCCCACAGTTGACGCAAACGATGAGCTGACACTGACCTTGGGGCGACACACCTTCTACTGGCTCCGAATGAAACAACCTGAAAAGGGCGATGATGAATAGTATTCCTTCCCTTACTCAGTGGGTCGAATCCAAAAGGTGGTTCCCAAAACGCCTGGCTGGACAAGTCCCTACCGTGCAAGTGTTGGACCACTCCGACCACTGGTGGCTTGTTGAGCTGGATTATGAGGGAGCCTGCCTGCAAGTTCCCCTCGCAGAAGGCAAGGAAGCGCTCTTCAACGGTCACCTGGTAAAGGACGGCTGCGCAGACCCTAATTTTTTGAAGGCATGGTTGCAGAAGGTGGCTAAGAGCGGCGGGTTGTTTCCGTCGCAGCCTGAGCTGGTTGACGAGGCCTACACCGATTGGATGCAGGCCCTTGGCGGTGCCAAGGTTCTTACCGGAGAACAGTCCAACACCTCAGTGCTGGTACCGGCGCGGCGTTGGCCGGTAATTATCAAGTTTTTCCGTGTCCTCTACGGTGGTGAACAGCCTGAGGTATCGCTACCGTTAGCCCTTACCAAGGCTGGCTTTGAAGGGGTGCCGCAGGTACGCGCTATTTCGCAGATCACCAGGAATAACGAGGTCATCACTGACTCTGTTGCCAGTGACTACGTGCACCGGGCCGAGGACGGCTTCGTGTTCTTTACCCAGGCGGCCAAGGCAGGCGATTCTCTCTCCAAGGAGGCCTTCGAACTGGGCAGGATAAGCGCGCAAATGCATTCGCTGTTAGAGCGCCACTTTGGTAGCACTTTGAAGGACATTGATGCCTCTAATCGGCTGAGGGCCTCCTACGAGCGCGCCGCTGCCGCCTACCCGCCCATTACCCAGATAAATCTGCCCATTGCTGACCTTCCGAAGCTGTCGGCTCCCGTGTGTCGGGTGCACGGCGATTTCCATCTTGGACAGACACTTCATAGCGCCACGGGCTGGTCGATCATCGACTTCGAGGGCGAGCCTCTTCGCCCTCTTTCGGAGCGCCTAGAACCCGATATGCCGGAGCGGGACATAGCAGGCATGTTGCGTTCCTTCGACTACGCTAGGGCCACCGGCGGAGCATCGCAGCAGTGGGAGCAAATCCACCGGAAAGCCTTCCTAGAAGGCTACAGCTCAGTAAGGCAGTTCCACCAGGAGGCCTTGCAGATCCTTGAGATTGATAAGGCCCTATACGAAGTTGCCTATGAAGCTCAGCACCGTCCTACGTGGGTACATGTTCCGCTTGGTGGGCTGAAGCGTCTTTTAGGCTAACTTGGCCCGTCAAAATCATCACGTTTAGGGCCTAAACGTGTAAGGCTTAACACATGAACGCAAAACCTGTCTACGTGGATCCACAGACCCTCCTGGATGTAGCGCATGCTCGCTACCATTCGCCCCACGCGGTACTCGGGGCGCACCTAGACCAGGGAGGCGTCACGATTCGTACTGTCCGGCACCTGGCTGATTCGGTGGATATCGTCACCGCCGACGGCACTTACCCTGCAAGCCATGAGCAGGACGGGGTGTGGGTGGCCGTGCTAGAGCGCGAAGACATTCCCGACTACCGGTTGCGAGTGACTTACGGCGATCAGACTTCTACCGTCGACGATCCGTACCGCTTCATGCCCACTTTGGGTGAACTGGACTTGCATCTAATTGGCGAGGGCCGCCACGAGCAACTGTGGAATGCCCTGGGAGCGCACGTACATTCTTACGGGGGCGAACTTGGCCAAGTAGATGGGGTTTCCTTTGCGGTGTGGGCCCCCAATGCGCGTGCCGTGCGCGTGGTGGGCGATTTCAACTACTGGGATGGTTCCGGTTCGGCTATGCGCTCGCTCGGTTCCTCTGGAGTCTGGGAGCTGTTCATCCCCGATGTGAAGGTGGGAGCCCGCTATAAATTCGAGATCTGCGGCCCGGATGGTAACTGGTTCCAGAAAGCTGACCCGATGGCTCGGGCTACGGAGGTGCCCCCGGCAACCGCATCAGTAGTCACTGACCAGTTCCATGATTGGGGCGACGGCGACTGGATGGAATATCGTGAAACGCACGATCCGCACTCGGCCCCCATGTCCGTGTATGAGGTACATCTAGGATCGTGGATGCAGGGACTGCAGTATCGCGAACTAGCTGATCATCTAGTAGACCATGTAACCAAGTTGGGCTTTACTCACGTTGAGTTCATGCCGGTTGCAGAACACCCGTTTGGGGGATCTTGGGGGTACCAACAAACCTCCTACTATGCCCCGACAGCTCGCTTCGGCACCCCGGACGATTTCAGGTACTTGGTAGATAGACTGCACCAGGCTGGTATTGGGGTATTGCTAGATTGGGTACCTGCACACTTCCCCAAGGACGAGTGGGCGCTAGCAAACTTCGATGGCACAAAGCTTTATGAGGACCCGGACCCGCTGCGTGGGGAACACCCTGACTGGGGCACGTTGGTGTTCAACTTTGGCCGTCGAGAGGTACGGAACTTCCTTGTTGCCAACGCACTGTACTGGCTGAGCGAATTCCACATCGATGGGCTGCGAGTCGACGCGGTAGCTTCCATGCTTTATTTGGACTACTCGCGTTCTGACGGAGCGTGGCGCCCCAATATTTACGGCGGCCGCGAGAACCTTGAAGCCATCAGCTTCTTGCAGGAAGCAAATGCCACCGCCTACAAGAACAATCCTGGCATCGTCATGATCGCCGAAGAGTCCACAGCCTGGCCCGGAGTGACCGCCCCAACTGACGCTGGTGGGCTTGGGTTCGGACTTAAGTGGAACATGGGGTGGATGAATGACACCCTGCGGTACTTGAACGAGGATCCGATCAACCGGCGATTCCACCACGGAGAACTCACCTTCTCGCTGGTATACGCTTTCTCCGAAAATTATGTGCTGCCGCTTTCCCACGACGAGGTCGTCCATGGAAAAGGCTCTCTGTGGAATAAGATGCCGGGCGATAACTGGCGGAAAGCAGCGGGGCTGCGCGCGCTGTACGCCTACCAATGGTCCCATCCGGGCAAACAACTCATGTTCATGGGATCCGAATTTGGCCAGGAACGCGAGTGGGACGCCGATTCCTCCATTGACTGGTGGCTGTTGGATGATCCTCTGCATGCCGGAATAACTAGGTTGCTGACCGACCTGAACAACCTCTATAAGGCTGAACCGGCGCTCTGGGATGACACGCATTCGGGCTTCGAGTGGATAGAGGCCGGCGACGGTGACCGGAACACTATCTCTTACTTGCGAAAGGGACAAGACAAGGACGGGAATTGGAAGTTCCTGGTATGCGTAACAAACTTTGCTGGAAATCCTCACGAGGGGTACCGAGTCGGCGTGCCATTTGAAGGGCGGTACGAGGAACTCATCAACACTGATAGCGAGGCCTATGGCGGTTCGGGAGTTACCAATCTTGGTTCGGTCACCGCAGAACCAATCCCGTGGATGGGCAGGCCCTACTCCGTTGAGCTCAGGGTGCCGCCCCTCGGCGCACTGTTCCTCCGCCCTCTAGACATCAAATAGAGCCAAGCCAGCCCCCGATCTTCCCGTTTTCCTTTGTGAGGAGGCAACGCAAGATCGGGGCTGCCGCCCAGCGCGACACTCAGGAGGCTCCAAGGCTAAGACCGAACGGATGACTCTTACCCGCAAGAATGGCCCAGTACCGCTGGTACTGGGCCATTAAGCTGCTAAGACGGTTAGAACAAAATTGCCGACATCTGCCGCCGCGCCTCGTTCACTGCAGCCGAGTCACTGGCAACCTTGAATAGCTCGACTAGCCTCTGCCGGTAGGGCTCCCGCTCTTGCCCGGTGTGGTTGCGCATTGCTTCGAGCAGCACGTCGAAAGCTGCCTTTTCGTTGCCGACTCCCGCGAACCGGTCGGCAAGTACCAACGGGTCGTCCTCGGATTGATTTTCTTCCTGCCTCAACCGCATTTGCAGCTGCACACCTGCCAGCTGCACTTTCAGTTCTTTATCTGCCGGGTGGTTAGTTACTTCCTTATGTAACAGCTCCTCTGCCCTGGCGTAGTCTTCCTCGGCCAGCGCAGCATCAATTAGTCGCTGTGCTTCGGACACGGGCTTTTCTGCCGGCTGCGCAGCAGTAGCACTTACTCTGCCGGTAATCCCCTGTTGTTGAGCGGCCTGAACTAGTTGGTTCAGCAGCTGTTCCAACTGTTCCTTGGGCTGCGGACCCTGGAATAGAGGCATTGGCCGCCCGCCCAGGAGGGCAAATACTGCGGGCACAGACTGCACCCGAAAGGCAGCGGCCACCTGCTTGGCCGTATCCGTGGAAGCCTTTGCCAGCTGGAACTGCCCACCCATTTGTCCGGCAATCTGCTCCAGATCAGAGGTGACCTGTTTCGAAGCATCGGACCAATCTGCCCAGAAGCTGACCACCACAAGCACATTTTGTGATAGCTGCAGTTCTTGCTGCAGATTCTGCTCAGTTAGCTCGACTACCAGAGCCGGCCCGGCTTGCTCTGCCGCCGGCGCAGTCTCTTGTGCCTTCTGGCTGCCTAGATCGACAGCCCCATATGTCGATGGATTTGCCATTACCTATTCCCCTGCTGGCGCCGCCCCATCGTCGCGCGTCGCTGCAACGATAGCCGTCTCGGCACCAATAGCTTGAATCTTGTCTTTAGAGCCCTTGGGAGGCACTACAAATAGCGCCATGACCGCAGTAGTCCAGTTCGCTGCGCCCGGTACCTTTCCTTCGCCTCCAAGCAGATCTGCGACGCGTCCTTCAAAAGTTATGGTGCCACGAGCTTTGGTAACTTTCACATCAGTTTGCTGTTTTAAGCTAACCGCTACAAGGGCTCCCCCATTGGGTAGCGAAAAGGCCATCGGCTCATTCTCCGGAGAGGGAGATAACTTCACGCTTACCTGGCCGTTATCACCGATCTGGTCGCGCAACTGCGACAAGTTCTTCCGCACCGACTCCGCGTACGGGTCGGCCTCGAATTTGCCAGCCGCCTTATCTTTCGGGTTGACCACTACCTTCGAGTACTGGCTGACCAGGTCTGTCGGAGAGATGGCCAGATCCTTCGTATCGTTGGGCAGAATCTGAGTGCCCTTCTTCTCGCCGGTAGTCTCGGGCACAGTCACCCCTGGGAACAGCCGCACCCAATTCCACAACTTGTAGTTCTGGCGGGCGTCTTCCTGGCGCAGCAAGAATATTGCTGCTGACTTGCTTGAGATCGACTGATCCAGAATTGCTCGCGGCCACCCGGCCGACTTAGTAACGGTAAGCGCGGTGGGGGTCATGTCGAGGGCGGGCGGGGCATCTTTCTTCGCAGCGTCGTATTGCGCAGTACGAGTCTGCAATGCCGGCCCGTACACCCTCTCGGCAAGAACCTTTTTGTCCTTCTTCTGGTCTGCCTTGGAGACCGTTTCCTGCACCTTGCTAATCACTTCGCGAACCTGCGTCGCATTCAAGGAGGGCGCGTCGACCTCTTTGGGAGCACTCACGGAAGGTGGACTCGAGGGCGAGCATGCGGTTGCAGTAAGCACCAGGCATCCTGCCAGTGCAGTAGTTAGGAGCGTCTTACGCATTATTTACTGCTCCTTCTTATTCTTCTTGAAATTAAACTTACTCAGATCGATTCTGCTTGAGCCGGACTTTTTTGGTAGCTCGACCACGGGAACTGCTAGTTCCTCTTCTGGATTGTGTCCCTCTGCGGTGGCCTCATTATCTTTTGTCTCGGCCTCCGGAGTAGCTACCGGTTCCGCTTCTTCTGCTTCGGGGGTCAGCTCAGGTTGCTCCGCTTCTTTCAACTGGGATTCGGGACTATCGGCTTCTTCCTTTTGGTCAGCCTGATCCTGCGCCTGGGTTTCAGCTGCGTCCTCTTCGGCAGAATCTTCCTTCTTGGAAACAACGGGAATCAGTCCGGTCGGGAAGGACACCCCGTCCACAACTATCTCTGACTCACCGCGTTCGCGGGCCTGCCGCAACGCCTTCCTACCCGGAGCCTCAATCTTTCGCGAACCAACATTGATAGAAACGGTATCTGTCTTAGGTTCGTTCTTCCCCGTGCCAGAACGCTTGCGGAACGAACGCAACGCAAGCACTGCCGCGAGCGCAGCTAGCAGAAGGAACACTATCCCGGCGCCAACTAGCGGCCACAGCCACGGGGTAGTAACAGTCCTATGCCATGTCAGCTGTACCTTGGCAGGAGCTTCAGGAGAGTAGATGAGGGCGGACCAGGATCCTTCCTTGTTCTGCCACTTCATCTGTGCTTTGCCGTTCTTGGCTTCCTGTTGCACCCACATGTCAGAGTTGGTGGGATCAGGTAGGTCGACGTTCTTGCCTTTTACCTCTTTGGTGTCTAGGGCAGTAAAGGTCTTCAGGCCGTTGATTTCGGTGTAGCCGGACTGCCCTACCCACGCATTCACGTCGCGGGAGCGGCCGACCATTATGGCAACTGCTCCTTTCGAAGTGCTCGCTTGAATATGGACGTCCTTAGCGATCAGCTCAAGCACCCCGGGGCGGGTGACGCCCAACTTCTGCACTGTAGTTGTTGCTGCAACCGTGGGACTTGGCTTCCAAATGGTAGCGCTGGCAATACCGGCAAGGATCAGGCACAGCCCTATTACGCCCAAGATGAGTGCGATGATGTTCCGGCGAAGAATTGCTAGCACGGTTCCCCTCTTTCAGCACCTTTTCGGCACATTTGACAGTCTTACGTTTAAGAATACGTTCTTTTGGCCAATCCGTACTATCTACCCTGCCTTTTGGCACAAATAAGGCCCTTTTGCTCCGGCGAAGGCAAGACCGCGGCCTCGAGCGCGCAGGTTTGTCATGTTGGCCCTTGGGAGAACCGGCCATCACTGCCGACTGCTTTTCTTCGTCCTCTACTTCGGAGCAAATCATGCAACCGAACATGTATGGGCGAACCTTCGGCGTGGAACTTGGTCGAAATAGGAAAATGGTGCGACAATAGGAACGATTTTTGTATGGATGCCCCCGGGCGCTTACGCGCGGCACGCGCGAGGAGGAACACGTGGAAGAGCAGACTGATTTTCCAATTGTGATGCGTGGCTATGACCGCGTGCAAGTGGATACGCAGTTACAGAACCTGAACGCAGAACTGTCTGAACTGCGTGAACGACTCGCAGCAGCTGAGGCCCGAAGCGAGGATCTGTCCGAACAGCTCTCCGATGCTAAAGCGCAGGTGCGTGACATCGATCGCGGTTCGTACGAGGGCGTGGGCGCACGTATTGAGCAGCTTCTTCGCTCGGCCGAGGAGCAGTCCACCGCCATTGTCGGTAAGGCTAATGCGGACGCCGAGGCACTTCTACAGAAGACTCGCGACAACACTTCCCGAATGACTCAGAGGGCGGAAGCCGAAGCAGCGGGAATGCTTTCTGAGGCTCGTCGCGAAGCTGAAGAGCGCACTACTCGTGCGGCAACTGAGGCCGAAACCGTACTGACCAATGCTCAGCACCGCGCAGATGAGCTCGTTGCTGCTGCAGAGCGTGAAGCCTCTTCCCTGCGCGCTGAGGTGAACACTGAAATTGCCGATCTGCGCGCCACTACCCAGCGCGAGACCGAATTGCAGCGGGCCCAGGCTGAAAAAGATTATGTCGAGATGCGCGTGAAGGCCGAACAGGAATCTTCGCAGATGCGCAACGATGCTTCTACCGAAGCCCAGTCGCTGCGCGATTCTGCTCTTTCGGAGACTAACCAGGCACGGGAGGCGGCCAAACTCGAGGCCGAACGTCTACTAACCGACGCGAAGAACGAGGCCGACGCCCTCTTGCGCGAAGCCCGCGTCGAAGCAGAAAACCTGCGCAACCAGATCGAGCAGAACAGGCAGGAGGCGGACACCGAGATCGCCCAGGCTCGTGCCGAGGCCAAGGAAGCTGACGCTGCCGCCCACCAGCAGGCATATGACGAAACCTCTCAGATGGTTGCCGCTGCCAAGGCCCAGGTTGCCGAGGCGGAAAAGCATCTAGGTGACACCCTGCAGCGAGCCGAACGGTTGCTCACCGACACCGACGCGGTGGTTCGCCGTCGTCAGGAAGAGGCTCGCCGTTCCGCTGAGTCGATTATTGCGGCAGCCGAGGCCGAAGCCGAGCAGCTGCGCGAGTCTGCACGTGTCGAGGCCCAGTCCGAACGAGCCTCCGCTCAGCGGACGGTCGAAAAGCTCACCCAGCAGCGCAACTCGGTTGCCGCCTACCTGGAGGAGCTACGTGGCCTGCTAACTACCGAGACCGCTTCTGCACTAGAGGGAATTACCCCCATGCAGGAACGCCCGCTCGCCCTAGACGAGGGCGAAGCGAGCGCTGCAGATCTGCCGTCGGCTTCTCAGGACTAACCGAATACGTGCTTATATAGATCGCCCAGGTGGCGGGCCACAATACTCGGAGCCTCGATAGGCACCAAGTGCCCGCACCTGGGCACTTCTATAACCTGAGTTTGCAGTGCCTCGGCCATGGCTGTCGCCTGCTCGGGGCTCGTGACGGGGTCTTCAATCCCACGAACTACGATGCCTGGGATGTTCGCCCTCTGTAATACGTGTAGTCTTCCCGGCCTACCGGCCATTGCCCGCTGGCACCATGCCACGGCCTCTGCGGGAGCCTCCGATGCCCAGGAGCGAATTATGTGCACGAGCTCCTCGTCCTTCCTGGAGGAGGCGCCTAACAGGTCCCGTGTGCCTTCGGCACGGGCCGGCATATCTGATCCTGCTAGCGCTCTTACCGCAGCTTCTGTGCGTCCAGCTCTAGCGGCAGCGCTGTCGGGGCCGGCATGGGTACCGAACAGCCCGATTGCAGCCACCATTTTAGGGTACCGTTCCAGCATAGTGAGCGCTGTGTAGCCGCCCATCGAGCAGCCGGCTACCAAGACTCTTCTAATGCCTTCACCGCGCAGCTTGTCTACCACCGAAGAAGCATAGGCTTCCAGGGAGGGGGTGACCGGCACCTGATCTCCACTAAACCCCGGTGGGTCAACCGTTACCACGGGCAACCCTTCAAGCTGGGAGGCGACTGCCTCCCACAGGCGGGAATCAAAAGGAAACGGCGGCAGTAGGACGAGAGCGCCCTCGCGCGCCTCGCCATAGGTATGAATAGCGCTCATGACACTAGTCTAGTTGCCGGCCTGCCTTGATCACGGTTCTTGCTGACAAGTTGGTATCCGCCAGGACTAGATCTGCTTGCTTGCCCACTTCTATGCTTCCCACGTGCTTCATTCCCAGCACCTTCGCACCGGAGGTGGCCGCACAGTAGACGGCGTCGAGCAGCGGGATTCCAGCCGTAACCGCGATCTTTACACAGCCCAGCAGGTGAGAGGTGCCGCCGGCCAAAGAGGTGCCGCCGGCCAAGAATGCTTTCCCGTCCCGCACGTCCACCTCTTGCGGGCCGAGCCGGTAGTGCCCGTCTTCCATGCCTGCAGCAGCCATGGAGTCGGTAACGAAAGTGATTGCTTCGCGTCCGACAAGCTCATAAACGTTCCGCACCAACGAGGGCGATACGTGCACTCCATCGCAGATCACCTCTACGATCAGTCTCCCCCGCCGCGCGGCCGCTAATGCCTCCGGGACAGGTCCCGGTTCCCGATGGTGCATAGGAGCCATTCCGTTAAACAGGTGGGTAGCCGTAGGAACGTTGCAGCGGGCATTCCCGCCAGACATCATCTGAGCAGTCTGTTCTACCGCCTCGCGGAATTCTTCGGAGGAAGCATCAGTATGCCCGTAAGACGGAATCACACCCCCGGCTATCAGTGCCGCGGCAATCCCGTCCTCGCCCAAAACACCCGGCTTTTCCGGCGCGATCGTCATGGTTCGAGCCCACCCATTGCAGGCGGCCAGGAGTCCGTTTACAAAGTCAGTGTCGGGCTCGCGAATATAGCGAGGATCCTGCGCGCCGCAGTGTCCTGCAGACACGAAAGGACCTTCAAAATGGATGCCTGCAAGCATCCCCTCTTCGCACAGTTGCGCAAGCAGCTCGGCCTGTTTTAGCAGAACCGGTTCGTCCTGTGTTACCAGCGACCCCACCATGGTAGTAGTGCCGTGGCGCAGATGTTCTGCCGCCGCCCGTTTCGCATCCGAAGCATCGAGGGCGTCCGGGAAGGATGCGCCCCCTCCCCCGTGGCAGTGCACGTCAACTAGGCCCGGCAAAATGTAGTCAGAGTGGGTAGTAATCTTGCCGGTGAATTCGGCTGCGGGCCCCACCCAGGAAATCGTCTCGCCCTCTATCGCGACTACTCCGTTCGCAATTACTTGTTGCTCCGTTACAACTTTTCCCTCGACGGCAAACATTTCTTCCCTTCTAGAACAATCTTGCTTCCACGTCGTCGGTTCCCCGCATGGCTGCATAATCTAACAGCATTGTGGTAATACCGCGGTCCTCGGCCAATACCTTGGCCTGTGGGCGGATTTGCTGGGCAGCAAAAATTCCCTTAATTCCAGCAAATTTGGGGTCTCTTCCGAGCAATTCCAGGTATCGGGTAAGCTGTTCTACCCCGTCCATACCGCCCACACGTTTTACTTCGATCGCCCACGCATTTCCTTCGGGATCGCGGACCATCAGGTCAACCGGTCCGATTGCGGTCGGGTATTCTCTGCGCACCAGCCGCCACCTTTCGCCGAGGATCTGCGGCACCTGCTCCGCCAGCAGTTCCTGCAGATGGGCTTCTACGCCATCCTTGGTAAGACCAGGATCAATGCCGAAGGTTTCTTCGAGGTCGTGCAGTACTTCCCCGATGCGCACTTTCAGCTTGTCGTCGCTCTTTTTGGCCCGCACATCCCAAACCTTGGTGATGCCAGCTTCCCGTTCGCTCTGGTCGGGCTCTATCTCGCGAAGGGTGCAGGGAGCAGCCATCCAATTGAGCGGCTTGTAGGAGCCGCCGTCAGAGTGGACAAGCACAGAGCCGTCGGCCTTGATCATCAAGAGCCGGATTGCCATGGGCAGGTGGGCGTCAAGACGCCCTGAATATTCGACAGAACATGTCGCAACAACGAGTCGCATGAATTCCCTACTGTGCGCGTGGTGGTGCAGCCTCTGACCAGGAGACCAGGCCGTTCAGATCGTCTCGGTCCATAGCCAAATCGAATTTGTGTCCGTCGGCGCGCACATTCGTCAAAAATACTTCTTTGTCATCGCGTTTCCCGATTCGAACGGGTCGCTCGAGCGTCATTGTCCTGCGCCCCCACGATAGATCAGGGCGGTGACGGAACGACACCAGGCGATACCAATCCAGCGAATCGCGCTCATAGACAGCGAAACCGGCCGTCCACCCCGAGGTGATGTCCGGCCGGTAATCGCAATCGAATGATGCGGCATGCATAACGCGGCGCATGCGGAACGCATAAAGTCCAACGACGACAACAATAATCAGACCAATACAGGCAATAACTGCCAGAACGATGGTCAGTGCATTAGTAGTCGTCATGCACTATATGTTAGCTGTTTTAGCTAGTTCTTATCCAGTTCGTCTATAAGTATGGTTACCATGTCGGAATCGACCGAGATCAATCCGCGAAGAACCTTTACTTCTTTGACTAGTGAATCGCCATTTTTCACCCGCACAGTGCCTCTGGCCATTGCTGCCAGTAGGGGCTGCCTACCCGGCAAGATGCCAATCTCGCCGTCAATAGAGGGAGCCGCCACGAGGCTGGCAGTGCCAGACCAGATGGATTCTGTGCGCGATACCACGTTTACGTCTAACATTTATGCCTTCTGCATTTCGTGCCAGTTGCGTTCCAGATCGTCGATGCCGCCGATGTTGAAGAAAGCCTGTTCGGGTACCTTGTCGTAGACACCGTCACAGATGCGCTTGAATGCCTCAACGGTTTCTGCGAGCGGAACCGTAGAGCCTTCTACGCCAGTGAACTTCTCGGCCATGTAGGTGTTCTGCGACAGGAACTGCTCGATACGACGAGCTCTTGCCACAGTAACCTTGTCCTCTTCAGACAGTTCGTCAACGCCCAGGATCGAGATGATGTCCTGCAGTTCCTTGTTCTTCTGCAGAATGGACTTCACCCTGGTGGCAACCTGGTAGTGCTCGTCGCCCACGTAGCGCGGATCCAGGATTCGCGAGGACGAAGCCAACGGATCCACTGCCGGGTACAGACCGCGGGAGGCAACTTCACGAGAAAGCTCAGTAGTAGCATCCAGGTGAGCGAAGGTAGTCGCTGGTGCAGGGTCGGTGTAGTCGTCAGCGGGCACGTAAATTGCCTGCAGCGAGGTAATCGAGTGGCCCCCTGCCGAGGTAATACGTTCCTGCAACTGTCCCATTTCGTCAGCCAGGTTGGGCTGGTAGCCCACTGCCGAAGGCATGCGCCCAAGCAGGGTCGATACCTCAGAACCTGCCTGAGTGAAACGGAAGATGTTATCGATGAACAGCAACACGTCCTGGTTCTTCACATCACGGAAGTATTCTGCCATGGTCAAACCGGTTAGCGCGATACGAAGACGTACTCCTGGCGGTTCGTCCATCTGGCCGAACACAAGTGCTGTCTTGTCGAAGACACCCGCCTCGTCCATTTCGTGAATCAGGTCGTTACCCTCACGGGTACGCTCGCCCACGCCAGCGAATACAGATACGCCGCCATGGTCCTGGGCCACACGCTGAATCATTTCTTGAATCAGAACAGTCTTGCCCACACCGGCGCCACCGAACAGACCGATCTTGCCACCCTGCACGTACGGGGTGAGCAGGTCAATAACCTTGATGCCGGTCTCGAACATCTGGGTCTTCGGCTCTAGCTGGTCGAACTTCGGGGGCTGCCTGTGGATTGGCCACCGTTCGGTGATCTCGAGGCTCTCGCCCTTTTCCAGGTTCAAGCATTCACCGATCACGTTGAACACGTGGCCACGAGTCACGTCACCGACCGGGACGGTGATTGCTTCGCCGGTATCGATTACCTTGGCGCCACGCACCAAGCCATCAGTCGGCTTCAGTGCAATAGCGCGCACCAGGTTGTCCCCTAGGTGCTGGGCAACTTCCAGCGTCATCTGGGTGACGCCTTCGCCCTCGCCCTGACCGGATAGGTTTACCTCAACCTTGAGGGCGTTGTACATGTCGGGGATCGCATCCGGCGGGAACTCGATGTCGACAATTGCGCCCGTAACGCGCGCAATGCGGCCGACGCCCGGGACTTTTTCTTCAGTTTCAGTCATTTTTGTGTATTCCCTCTAACTTGCCAGTGCGTCGGCACCGGACACGATTTCGGTAATCTCTTGAGTGATTTCGGTTTGCCTTGCGGCGTTAGCCAGACGAGTGTAGTCGTTGATCAGCTCTTCCGCGTTATCCGAGGCAGTGTGCATTGCTGTCTGCCTGGAAGCCAATTCGGAAGCAGCCGACTGCAAGAGCGCGTGGCGGATTCGCACGCCCACGTACATGGGCAGCACGTAATCCAAGAGCGCATCGGCGGAAGGCTCAAACTCGTACAGGGGCATTGCGTCGCCCTCGGAGTACTTGTTCCACATTTTTTCGGCATCCAGATCGATGACTTCTTCGGAATCAACAACCTTCAGCGGCAGCATCTTGCGCACCTCGGGAACCTGCGAAACCATCGACTTGAAACGCGTGAAGACCATGTAGACCTCGCCCACTCCGCCCTCTTCGGGGCTGGCTAGGAAAGCCTGCTGCAGGGTCTTCGCAATATCGGTGATCGTTTCTTCATCGGGGTTGTCCGAAACACCGGTCCACGACTTCTCAATAGCCCGTTCCCGGAAGCGGAAGTATGACTGCGCCCGCCTACCAGAGGTGTACAGGACCGGCTCTTTGCCTTCTTCCTGCAACTTCTTCAGCAGCTTTTCAGTTTCGCGCAAAATATTTGCCGAATATGCGCCCGCCATACCGCGATCAGAGGTAATAGCAATTACTGCAACCCTATTGGTATCGGTACGTGGCCGCGTGAGCGGGTGATCCATGTCCGAGTGTACCGACACTGCCATGACTGCCTTGGTCACCGCACGCGAGAACGGTTCCGCTTCGTCAGCAGCCTGGCGCGCTTTGCCAATACGAGAAGCAGCGATCAACTCCATGGCGCGGAACACCTTCTTGAGTGTAGCCGTGGAGTTAATCTTGTGCTTATATACGCGTTGCTTGCCGCCCATTAGGAC
This sequence comes from Actinomyces sp. UMB0138, assembly GCF_002849225.1. GTDB lineage: Bacteria > Bacillota > Negativicutes > Veillonellales > Veillonellaceae > Veillonella > Veillonella parvula_H. The sequence continues at coordinate 370,422 of NZ_PKMC01000001.1, read as the reverse complement.
CGCTTTCCGCGCGTAATCTGCTCTTCGGTATGTTCCGCTTCAACTTTGTTATCGGCACCATCAACGTGGGCCGACTCGAAGTTTGCCGCAAAGGTCGAGTGGAATTCTTCGACAGCATCCTTCAGCGAAGCTTCCGTGTCATCTTCTAGCAAGCCTGTGTCGGCGATCGTCTGCAGCACCTGCGAGTGCGAATGCAGATGGTCGATCAGACCTGCCTCGAAGTCCTTGACAGCGGAAACTGGCAGATCGTCTAGGTACCCGTGGGTACCAGCCCAAATGACTGCTACCTGGTCTTCGACCTTCACCGGGCTTGACTGGGGCTGCTTCAGCAATTCCATCAGCCGCTCGCCGCGGGTCAGCTGCTGCCTAGTAGCTTCGTCGAGGTCGGAAGCGAACATAGCGAAAGCAGCCTGGCTACGGTACTGCGCCAGCGTAAGCTTCAGCGTACCGGCAACCTTCTTCATGGCCTTGATCTGGGCGTCACCGCCTACTCGGGACACCGAAATACCCACGTCCACAGCGGGTCGCTGGTTCGAGTTGAACAGATCGGATTGCAGGAAGATCTGCCCGTCAGTAATTGAAATTACGTTGGTCGGAATGTATGCCGAGACGTCATTTGCCTTGGTTTCGATCAAAGGCAGGCCGGTCATCGAGCCGCCGCCGAGTTCGTCAGAGAGCTTGGCGCAACGTTCGAGTAGACGAGAGTGCAAGTAGAACACGTCGCCAGGGTAAGCTTCGCGTCCCGGCGGACGACGCAGCAGAAGCGAGACTGCACGGTAGGCTTCTGCCTGCTTCGACAGGTCATCAAATACGATCAGCACATGCTTGCCCTGGTACATCCAGTGCTGGCCAATTGCCGAACCGGTGTATGGGGCAAGGTACTTGAAACCTGCCGGGTCTGATGCGGGCGAGGCGACGATAGTCGTGTATTCCAGAGCACCGGCCTCTTCCAGAGTGGAACGAACAGAAGCAATGGTAGAGCCCTTCTGCCCGATAGCTACATAAATGCAACGTACCTGCTTCTTCGGGTCACCACTGAGCCAGTTCTCGCGCTGGTTCAAAATCGTATCGATCGCGATCGCGGTCTTACCCGTCTGCCGGTCACCGATGATTAGCTGACGCTGGCCGCGGCCAACCGGGATCATCGAGTCAATTGCCTTCAGACCAGTCTGTAGCGGTTCGTGCACGGACTTACGCATCATCACGCCCGGTGCCTGCAATTCGAGGGCGCGGCGACCTTCAAGGTCGGTGATCTCGCCTAGTCCGTCAATCGGAGCACCCATCGGGTCAACGACGCGGCCGAGGTAGCCGTCGCCTACGCCGACTGAGAGAACCTCACCGGTGCGGAAGACCTGTTGACCTTCTTCAATGCCACCGAAGTCGCCAAGAACCACACAACCGATTTCACGGACGTCGAGGTTCATTGCCAGACCCAGGGTGCCATCTTCAAACCGAAGAAGTTCGTTTGCCATCGTGCCAGGTAGGCCTTCGACGCGTGCAATGCCATCAGCCGTCTGCGTGACGTGACCGACCTCTTCAGTATCTGCCTGAGTTGGTTCGTAGCTGTCAACAAAGCTGTTCAGCGCTTCCCGAATCTTGTCGGGAGCGATGGAAAGTTCAGCCATGAGAATCCTTACTATCTATCTTGTTAGCCGGCCAAACGTTCGCGCGTGCGGGCCAGGGCGTTACGGACAGTGCCGTCGGTAATGTGAGAGGAAGTGTGGATCCGAAGTCCACCAATTAAGGAAGGAACAATCGAGACATTCAAATCCACGTCGCGACCGTAGCGATTACGCAAAATATTGTGCAACCGCTCCAGCTGAGCCGGTTCCAGTTCCTGCGGCGCCTCAACCGTGACCAGCTTTCGATCACGAAGCTGTGAAGCGCGCTGCGCATAGCGCCTCAGGGTAGCTAGCAGTGAGCCCTCCCTGGGGTAGGCGCTCGCCCTCTGCAGTAGCGTGAGGGCCTGTGGGCTAACCGCGTGCGCAAAAAGAGTCTGAACTAGCTGTGCCCGCCTAGAAGCACGGGATTCAGACGAATCGGAAAGCGCATTGCGCAACTCCCGCTCCTTTTGCAACAGCTGGGTGACATTGAACAACTCCTGGGCAACCTGTTCCAGCTTACCCTCGCTAGCAGCCCAGTAGAACTGCCCGTCACTTGCAATGTCCTCCAGAGCATGCGACAGATCGTTCTCGGAGGAGAACCTGCCGCTTACCAATTCATTTAGAATCGCTTGAGCTAACGGATGTGTTTTTTCTGAAAACACATCCTTCGCCAAGGCGACCTTATCTTCAGCTGACCTAGCAGGATCAGTCAGTGCCCGGGCTAAACCGGGGTTCTGCTTCACCAAATCAGCCACGCTAAATAGGTCACTGGCGACGTCCTGCATCTGCTGCCAAGCAGAGGGAACGCCGTCCTTTAGGACCTTGCGTCCTGCTTCACGCGTTGCCGCACTAGATGCGCGCATTACTTCGACTCAGCTCCTTCCGGCGCCGGGCTTGCCTCCAGATCATCAAGGAAGCGATCAATTACACGGGCGGAAAGTTCCCGATCCTTGAGCTGCTCCCCCACAATCTTTTCTGCTAACTGCGCAGCAAGCAGCCCCACATCTGACCGAAGTGAGAGCTGGGCCGATTGCCGTTCTGCTTCAATTTCTCGCGTTGCTGCGGTGCGCACACGCTCCGCTTCCTGCTTTGCTTCTTCGCGGGCACGGGCGACAATATCCTTGCCATCGGCGCGTGCCTTATCGCGAATCTCCTGGGCTTCCTTACGGGCCTCACGCAATTCGCTCTGGGCCTGTTCGTCGGCCTGAGCGACCTGCTGCTTAGCCTTTTCGGCTAGAGTCAGCCCCTCTTGGATCTTGCGGGTCCGCTCATCGACCATCTTATTGAAGGCCGGGAGGGCGAACTTGCCCAGGACGAGCGCAACCACGACCAAGACGACTGCCGACCAAAAAATGTCGAAGGTCTCGGGTAGAAGCGGGTTGCGTTGTGTCTCTGCAGCAACCTGTAGTACTGCGGAATACATGCTTATACGTTCGCCCAGAGAATGCCTGCTACGATGCCAAGCAGACCGAGCGCCTCAACGAATGCGACGCCGATGAACATGTTGGTGGTTAGCCTACCGGCAACTTCGGGCTGACGAGCGATGGATTCCTGAGTCTTTCCTACCAGCAAGCCGATGCCGATGCCGGGGCCTATGGTCGCAAGACCGTAACCGATGGTTGCTAGTACTGCTGCGCTACCAGTCATTGGTGTGTTCCTTTTCTTTATTTAGTTTCCGAATGCGGATGCCTTCGGATATCAGTGCGAGTGCACTGAAAGATCAATGTACACGGCAGTTAGAATGCCGAAGATGTATGCCTGCAAAAATGCAACAACCATTTCAAACAGAGTCACGAAAATGGCGCCTAAGAAGGTCAAGATACCTACTGCCCTCAGCGGACCTTGCATGTAAAGCAGCAGGAAGTTAGTTCCTGCCAGGCAGAGGGCCAGCATAAAGTGACCAGAGATCATGTTTGCCATAAGACGGACAAACAGGGTGAACGGCCTGATGATGAAGGTCGAAAGCGCTTCGATCGGAGTGAGGATGAGGTAGATAGGCTTAGGCACTCCCGGCGGGAATAGCGCTGATTTGAAAAATCCTCCAACTCCCTGCTCGCGAATGCCGGCCCAAATGAACGCCACCCAAGCGACAATAGCCATGAGAATTGGCAAACCAGCAACTGAGGTTCCGGCCAAGTTCAAACCGGGAATGATCCCGGCAAAGTTCATGAACAGGGCGGTGAAAAATACAACCGCTACTACGCCGTTGTACTTAGCTGCCATTGTCTTTCCCATTGCCTGCTCCGAGATCGAGGTGCGCACGAAGTCGAAGAGCAACTCCATAGTGGCCTGGGCCCTGCCCGGCACCAGCCTTGCACGGCGAGCGTAGACCAGGAGCAGAATCACCATGATCGCCAACATGACCAACCTGATGACCATGACACGGTTCATTGCAAAAGGAGTTCCCTCAAATGCAAAAACCGGGGGGAAGAAATCATCTAGTGATGGGGTATGAAACTCCCCGCTAGTGTGCACTACCGCATTGCCAACCGCCAGCGCTCTTAGCACCAGGGCACCTCCTGCTTCTTTAATGGAGCCATCAACCTAAAGATAGCCATCACCTGATAAAGGGTACAACAAACCCTCATGTTTCGGTCACTACCGATCCTCGCCCTCCAAAGTAGGGGCGAGCTGTGCTTTTGGATCGACGTAGGCGATGCGCGAACGAACCAAGGCTACAGTTTCAGCAAACATTGTGACGACAATCATAACAGTGAGTGTGATTCCCAATACCACCGTGTCAATGCAAACAAATCTTCTAGATAAACACAAGCCAACTGCCAGAGCAACTAACTTGAGGAGCATTCCCCCACCCAGAGCTGGCGCAATGTAGTCCGGATATTTCACGCCGTAGTAGTTGACCGCCATGGTCGCCAAACACAACACCGCCCCTATGGCGGCCGCAACCAATGCTGCAATAAGCCCCGGCCGCCCTCGCCAGACCTGTCCGCCTATGAGGCCAAGGATGCTCGTAGCGAGGTAAGAAACCAGGACTGCTTTGCGCGCTGCAGCCATTGCTCGGCGAACTTGTTCCATTAGTGCCTCTGCCTCTTTCGAAAAATTGATTGGTGTACAGACGGTACTGATAAGACGGTAATAACCACGACCACAACTAAACCGATGGCGAGCCCAATGCCCACATGTATGGGTTCAAATACTACAAGGGCCGCTGCCCCCAATGCGACATAAGCTGCCCACAGATACATGATTAAGACAGCGGTAACCACCGAATAGCCAAGGTTCAATAGGCGGTGGTGAAGATGCATTCTATCTGGGTGAAATGGCGAATGCCCTGCCCGCATGCGACGCACCACTGCCATCGTCATATCTGTTAGCGGCAGTATCAGCACCGCAATCGGCAGCAATATCGGTAGCAGCGAAGGAAACATCTCTGATCCGGCGAACATTGCAGGATCTACCTGCCCCGTAACCAGGATTGACACTCCTGCGGACAGTAGTCCCAGCAGCATTGCTCCGGTATCACCCATAAAGATTGTGGCCGGGTGGAAATTGTGCGGCAAGAATCCTGCACAGATACCCACCAACATGATCACTACGGCTGCGGCCAATGACGCATAAGACTGAGCATTCGTGAGGCGAACCAGCATGTAGGAATAGACAAAGAATCCCATCGCTCCAATGGCAATACAGCCGGCTGCTAGCCCGTCTAGCCCATCAACAAAATTGACCGCATTGATACAGGCCACTACTACCAGCACAGTTACGGCAATAGAGAGTTTTGAAGAGCCGATCGTGAGGCCAAAGATTGGGAAACTAACGAGCTGCACTCCACCCCAAGCCATGCCTCCTGCAATCAGGATTTGCCCGGCTAGTTTGGTCCACCATTCCAAATCCCACAGGTCGTCCAAGAATCCCAGAAGGCAGATTCCCACAGCACCCGCAAGAAGCGACCACGGTTGCGGATCGGCAAACAGTCGGGAAAAGTAAGAAGTCCTGGAAGCGAGCACCATGGCCACCGCAAATCCGCCAAGCATCGCTACTCCCCCAAGTCTGGGGGTTGGGACGGTATGCACATCCCGCTTACGCACAGGCGTCAGGGCGTGAGCTGCCAGGGCGAGTTGTCTAACCACCGGGGTGAGTAAGTAGGTAACGGAGCCAGCTATGAGGGCGAGCAGGAGGTAGAGTTTCACGCACTCTCCCAGACCCGCGCGAGCTCTTCTTCAGGGATTACCCCCTGCCGCAAGATCACCATCTCTTCGCCGCGTTGGGAGACAATTGTAGAGGGCACCGGACCGGGGGTTGGCCCCTCGTCTACATAGATAGCCACTTCTTCGCCGAAGTATCCCTGTGCATCGGATACGTTCTGAGCCGGATCGTCTCCGTGCAGATTTGCGGAGGTCACAGCAAGCGGACCAGTTAGCTTCAATAGCTCCCTAGTTTGTGCCAGACCCGGAACCCTAACAGCAACTGTGCCGCCCTTCGCCTCAGTATCCCATCCGAGGTTCTTGCCCGCGGGCAGAATCAATGTGAGCGCGCCAGGCCAAAAAGCCCTTGCCAATGCCATCATTTTGGGCGACATAGATGCGGCCACCAGTTTCCAGTCCTCCAAAGCAGACACCAACACCGGCGGAGGCATCTGCCCGGTCCTACCCTTAGCAGCTAATAGTTTGGAGACAGCCTGCGCATTTCGCGGATCTGCCCCGATTCCATACACAGTGTCAGTGGGAATAACAACTAGCTCGCCCTTCTGGGCTGCCTCTTGCAACGGCTGGGCGGCTTCGGAAGCTGGATACACATTCATGTCCCCCATTTTAGGGCGACGAGCAAATAGATAACGATCTCGACCAGTAAGATCCTTCATGATACACGGCTGCACATACCCCATCTTCCGAGCGTGCGCGCACAAATCCGCCCCCTGCGAGGGCGCGTGTTCCATCACCAACACACCCCCGTCGCGCAACAAACGTGCAGCTCGGTCGATAATCTGGCAGGGGATCTCGAGCCCATTGCTTCCGCCTCCATACAGAGCACTAGGAGGGTCACAGAGCGCTTCTGCTTGTGCCACGTCCCCTTCGGGCACGTACGGCGGATTGGAAACCACCACATCTATTGACCCGTCCAAATTCCGCATAGTTTCCGCACTGGTGGCATCCGCGCACACGAGCTCCACCTGCAATCCCTGCAGGTTCTCTTTGGCAAGCGCGTAAGCCTTCGGGTCCATCTCGACGGCCCACACCTTAGCGCCCGGGATCTCGTCGGCCACCGCACCGGCTATGGCCCCCGAGCCGGCACAAAGATCCACCACACGCACAGCACCTTCACGGTATCCGAGAGGGCGAGCAACTTCGCGAGCTGCAGCGATTGCGCTCTCGGCAACCATCTCAGTTTCAGGACGCACTATGAACACGCCCTCGGCAGCCTTTAACGTCCGCCGCCGAAAATACATCTTTCCAGTCAAATATTGCAGCGGTATACGACTAGCGCGTTTGCCTACCAAGGTGAAAAACTCGCGTTCCTGGGCAGGACTAAGAGTAGCCGGAGCCGTAAAAATTTCGCCCACTATGGATTCCATTAGCTCTTTCGCATCTGGAGTAGGCGAATCTACTCCGGCCTCGGCAAGAATATAGGCGCCTTGCCGAATAGCTCCCCTTACAGAGCTCATTCCTGACCTGTGGCCTTGGCCAACTGGTGTTCCTCGTCCAGCTTGATAGCCGAATCAATCACGGGCTGCAGTTCTCCGCCCAGGACGATGTCAAGATTGAATGCCTTGTAGCCAGTACGGTGATCAGCAATGCGATTTTCGGGGAAGTTATAGGTGCGAATGCGTTCTGAACGATCCACAGTTCGCACCTGCGAATGGCGCGCCTCCGCTTCCTCAGCCTCGCGCTTGCGACGTTCTTCCTCGGCTAGTCTCGAACGCAAAACGCGCATCGCAGCCTCACGGTTCTGGATCTGCGATTTTTCGTTCTGCATAGACACCACGATGCCAGTGGGCAAGTGAGTAATACGCACCGCCGAGTCTGTAGTGTTCACCGACTGGCCGCCAGGACCAGAGGAACGGAACACATCCACCCGGATGTCATTCGGGCCAATCTCGACCTCTCCCTCATCCTCAACTTCCGGCATAACGTACACGCCGGCAGCAGAAGTATGAATACGCCCCTGCGTTTCGGTAACAGGAACGCGCTGGACGCGGTGCACGCCGCCCTCGTACTTCATGGACGCCCACACGCCCTCTTCCGGAGAAGGATTACCCTTTGCCCGGATAGAGATCTGTGCATCCTTCACGCCACCCAAATCGGTTTCGTTCATGTCCATCACCTTGAACGACCAACCACGCTTTTCGCTGTACCGCTGGTACATCCGCAGCAGGTCCCCCGCGAAGAGGGCGGACTCTTCACCGCCAGCACCGGCCTTGATCTCCATAAGTACATCGGAGGCATCCTCAGGATCACGTGGAGCAAGTACTGAGAGCATCTTTTGGTGGGCAGCACTCACCTCAGACTCGAGCCGCTCTGCTTCCTTAGCGAACTCGGAATCTACCTCAGCAAGTTCCTTCGCAGCATCCAAGTCATCACTAAGCTTCTGCCACGACCGGATTGACTCTGCCTGCCGCTTCAGTTCCGAATAACGCCTACCAACCTTACGTGCCTGAACCTGATCCGACAGCACCGCCGGATCCGACATCTTCTTTTCAACCTCTGCCAGGTCGGCAAAAATCTTCTCGCCTGCGTCAAAACTTGCGCTCATTACCGCTTTCCTACAAATTGGGGTGCCGACTACATAGAAGCGCCGGCCGGGAAGACCCGACCGGCGCCCATAAGACCTATTTACTTCTTACGCTTGCCGTAGCGCTTCTCGAAGCGAGCAACACGACCACCGGTATCCATGATCTTCTGCTTGCCAGTGTAGAACGGGTGGCAGGCGCTGCACACGTCAACACGCATCGAATCGCCCGAAATGGTGGAGCGAGTCTGGAACTCGTTGCCGCAGGTGCAGGTTACAGTTACCGGGTGGTAGTCAGGGTGGATTCCCTGTTTCATAATTTATCTCCTTAAGGAATTCGAGGTCGCCGGGTCCGCCAGAGCGGTGAACCGGAACAGAAAGATTATGCCATACTCTTCCACGTATTCATACGTGAGAGTGTTCACTGCAGGCGCTACTAATCGGCCGACGTGCTCATCTTCCCAATGGTGAGTAGGAACTCAGCATTGGAGGAAGTATCACGAAGCTTGCCTAGTACCAGTTCGGTTGCCTCCTGCGTATCGAGCGAGCCAAGGATCCTGCGAAGCTTCCACAAAATCTTCATCTCTTCAGGACGCAGCAACATCTCTTCACGGCGAGTGCCCGACGAGTTGACGTCTACTGCCGGGAAGATACGGCGATCTGCCAAGGCACGCGACAACCGCAATTCCATATTGCCCGTACCCTTGAACTCTTCGAAGATGACCTCGTCCATCTTGGAGCCGGTCTCGACAAGAGCAGTAGCCAAAATGGTAAGAGAACCGCCGTTTTCCACGTTCCTGGCCGCACCAAAGAACTTCTTGGGCGGGTAGAGGGCGGAAGCATCAACACCGCCGGAAAGAATGCGCCCAGAAGCTGGGGCAGCCAGGTTGTAGGCACGCCCAAGACGGGTGATGGAGTCCAGAAGGACCACCACGTCCTTGCCTAGTTCAACCAAACGCTTTGCCCGTTCGATTGCCAGTTCCGCAACGATGGTGTGATCAGAAGCCGGCCGGTCGAAGGTCGAAGCAATGACTTCCCCCTTCACCGTACGCTGCATATCAGTAACTTCTTCGGGCCGCTCGTCTACCAGAACCACCATCAGATGGGCTTCAGGATTGTTGATCGAAATAGCGTTGGCGATCTGCTGAAGAATGATCGTCTTACCGGCCTTAGGCGGCGAAACGATAAGTCCGCGCTGTCCCTTGCCGATGGGGCTAACCAAGTCGATAACACGGGGCGTAATAGCCTTCGGAGAAGTCTCCAGCCGCAGCTGCTCGTCCGGATACAGCGGGGTCAAGTCCTTGAACTGCGGGCGCTCATGGGTCTGCTCGGGCGTCAGCCCGTTAGCCGCATCCAAGCGAACCAGGGCATTGTACTTTTGCCTCCGTCGTTCGCCCTCGCGCGGCTGGCGCACCGCACCCTGGATCGCATCGCCGGAGCGCAGCCCCCAGCGGCGCACCTGCCCCAGTGACAAGTACACGTCGTTAGGACCGGGCAAGTACCCGGAGGTGCGAACAAAAGCGTGGTTATCGCGCACGTCCAAGATACCCGCGATGGGGATCAGCACGTCGTCTTCGCTTACCTCGTTGTTCGAGTTGTTCGAATTGTTGGAGTTGTGGTGAGAATTGTTGTTGCCGTCGTGGCGGCCCCGCTTCCGGTCCCGCCCGCGCCTGCGACGTCCAGAGCGCTCCTCGTCATCATGTTTCTTGCCGCCGGTGGGCAGCTTAATGTCTTCTACCTTCTTCGGTTCATCAGATGAGGACGGAGTTTCAGCCTTGCCCTCGCGCGCCAGTTCCTGCTTCACGTCCAGCTTGGGTGCGCCAGCGTCGGAGGAAGCCCTGCGCCTGCGACTACGCCGAGGACGCCCTTCCCGGGAATCCTGATTCTTGAGGCCTTGCGCATCATCGCCATTTGCCTTTGGGAGATTATCCTGGCTAGCAGCAGCCTTTTCGGGGGTTTCCTGTTCCTTTGCTTGACGGCGCGGCTCAGCTTGACCACCGCCGTCGGTCGAGGACGAAGCAGCTTGAATTTTCTGGATCAGATCAGATTTGCGCATTCTAGAAGTGCCCTTCAGGCCCATAGATGCGGCGAGGGCTTGCAGCTCGGGTAGCCGCTTGGAGCTCAGATCATTATTAGTGCTCACGAAATTCCTTCATAAATGTTGTTGGGAAAGCATAATCCGTTTACGCCCTATTGCGCGAAAGAAAAAGAAAATGGATTAGCTAAAGGCTATTGAGCCCGAAACGCAGAAAATGTCTGCGATGGCTCAACAATAGCAAAAGTTTAGCGATCACGCGAAGAGGTGCCGCCCACAGTTTTGGCGCCCTCTTCATCTACTTTCAATTCGTGTACATCCCACCGGCCTTCGCGGGCCTGCCGGCGCACCCCCGGGGTCACCCGTCCAAGCACTAGCACGGTCGGACCGGCCCCAGAAACCACTGCCGGATACCCCTCGTCGCGCAACCAGCGAACGAGTCCGACGGAGGCTGGCATAGCCGGCTCCCGGTAGTCCTGATGCAACCGATCTTCTGTGGCAGCGCAGAGCAATTCTGGGCGATCGGCCAAAGCAGCAACCAGCAGCGCTGCGCGTCCAGCCTGAAATGCGGCATCGGCGTGAGGCACCTTAGCAGGCAGCATTTTCCGCGCCTTGGAGGTGGCCAGCCTAAAGCCGGGAACAAATGCTGTTGTTACCAAGCCATTAGCTACCGGAATGCGGGTTGCGCAGGCAGTTTCGTCTGCCATCCAGCTGATCGTGGCTCCCCCAAAGATCGTCGGCGCTACGTTGTCAGGATGGCCTTCCATCTGGGTAGCCAGTTGCAAAATCCGTTGATCGTCGAGCACCTCTGGCTCTGCCAGAAATGAACGCGCAAGCAGCATGCCGGCCACAATTGCCGAGGCCGAAGACCCAAGCCCACGCCCGTGAGGGATCGTATTGACGCAGTTCAAGTGGACTCCCACCTGGGGAGCACCGACTGCTTCCAAAGCCACGCGAAGCGCCTGCACTACCAGGTGTTCCTCGCCCTCGGGAAGCTGCCCTTCCCCCTGTCCCTTCACCGTTACCCGAGTTGGCCCAGCAACCGCGCGGGCATCGATCTGGTCATACATGGCCAAGGCCATCCCCATGGAGTCATATCCAGGCCCCAGATTCGCAGATGTGGCCGGTACCCGTACCCGCACCGAGTCGTTAGTCAGCCGCATCTTATGCCTCTAGCACCAGCACGGAAGCAACATGAACCCCAGTTGCTTCCAAGCGCTCGCGGATCTTCGCAATAGCCTTCTGCGCTACCTTATGCGTCGACAACACAACCGATACCTTGTCCTCATTGGCACTCTGGTGTACTGCGGAGATCGAGACGCCCTCATCTGCAAAAATTTGGGCAAGTTCTGCCAGGGTACCTAGCTCGTCAGGGACATTCACCCGGAGCCGGTACCGATGGCAGCCTTCGCTAGCGGGCAGGATTGGCAGATTCGCATAGGAGTTTTCTCGTGGCGCGCTCCCCCCGTGGGCAATGTGGGACGCACCCGCCACCACGTCAGAAAGCACGGCTGAGGCAGTCTGTACTCCGCCCGCTCCCTGTCCGGTAAACATCAGAGTGCCAGCGGCCTCAGCCTCCACCACCACTGCGTTGAAGGCTCCATTTATATTGGCGAGGGCGGAAGACTGCGGTACAACTGCGGGATAAACTCCAAGGCTGAGTGCCTCCCCGTCTTCAGTTTGTACGCGCTCGGCTACTGCCACCAGCTTGATCTTCTCGTCGAAGAAAGCAGCGTCCGCCGAGTCTTGTTCCGTGATGGAGCGGATGCCCGTAGCAGGCACATCCTGCAGCGACACCCTGGTGTGGAATGCCAGGGACGCCAATATCGCGCACTTTGCGGCCGCATCGAAACCGTCTACGTCGGCTGTGGGATCGGCCTCTGCAAACCCCAGCTCCTGTGCCTTCGCCAGCGCCTCGTCGTAAGAACGACCGGCCGTATCCATCTGTTCAAGCATGTAATTGGTAGTGCCGTTGACAATACCGGTTACCTTGTTAATACGGTCGCCGAGCAAGGATTCTCGTAGGCCATAAACGACGGGGACTGCTCCGGCAACCGCAGCTTCGTAGTAGAGATTGGCACACTTTTCGGCGGCCAGCTCGTACAGTTCCGGTCCGTGTGCGGCTAATAAAGCCTTGTTGCCAGTAACCACCGTCTTGCCGGCACTGAGGGCGCGCCTCACCAACGTGCGAGGAGGTTCAATGCCACCTATCAGTTCAATGACGAGGTCGGCTTCATCAATAACACTGTTGGCATCTGTGGTTAGCAAAGACCGGTCAACTGCCTCATCGCGTTCTGCCTGCAGATTTGAAACACATATACCCACAATTTCTAGGGGTGCTCCCGCACGCGCTGCTAGGTCGCGTCCCCGCTCCCCGAGTAACCGCACAACTTGGGTACCGACGGTGCCGCACCCCAGGACGCCAATCTTTACAACCTCTTTTGACATTCAGTCCTCGCTATTTTTCCAAGGTCTTATCTGCAGCCAATAGATCTTCAATAGTTTCGCGCTTTATAATTTCGCGCCATTTGCCGTTTCTTACTCCGACAACTCCGGGTCTCGCCAGCATGTTGTAATTCGATGCCATGGCACGACCGTACGCACCCACAGCCGGTACAGCTAATAGATCCCCGGCCTGTAAATCTGCAGGAAGGGCAACGTCATTTACTACCACGTCCCCGGATTCACAGTGTTTGCCTACTACCCGGCAAAGCACCGTTTCTGCCTCAGAGATGCGATTTGCCAGCGTGGCGCTGTAGTTGGCGCCATAAAGAGCCGGCCTAATATTGTCTGACATTCCGCCGTCTACCGACACATAACGCCTGGTTTGCCCCTGCGCGATAGTGACATCTTTGATCGTTCCGACCGAATACAGCATCACCTGGGATGGGCCCGCAATAGAGCGCCCCGGTTCGATCGAGATTACGGGGATATCAGTGCCCGCCTTCTGGCAAGCATCCTTCACAGCCTCGGCTAGGGCGAGGCTAATCTCATTAGCAGTAGGCGCCTGCGGATCAGCACCGGTATAGGCGATGGCATATCCGCCTCCCAGGTCAACCTCGCCTACGGCTAATCCCTTTTCCAGGATCTTGGCACGAAATGCCATTACCTTTGAGGCAGATGCCGCAAAAGCGTCCAAATCCAATATCTGAGAACCAATATGAGAGTGCAGTCCCACCAGCTCTAGGTGATCGCACTGAGCGATGGCGTCGATGACTTCCTCTGCCTGCCCAGTAGCGATCGAGAGGCCAAACTTTTGGTCCTCGTGTGCGGTGGAAATGTATTCATGCCCACCGGCGTGAACCCCGGTGGTTAATCTGACCATCACTCGCGCCTGTTTACCGGCCGCAGCCGCAATGCGTTCGACCTGCGCTACTTCAGGTAAGGAATCAACAATTATTCTGTCGATGCCAGCTGCGATGGCCAACTCCAGTTCGCGATCCCCTTTGTTATTGCCATGCAATCCAATCTCGCTCGCGGGGGCACCTGCAGCTAACGCTAGTGAGAGCTCGCCCAAGGAGGCCGTGTCGATACCGAGGCCGGCCCGCGTTGCAGCGCGCACAGCATCGGCACACAGGAAAGCCTTTCCAGCGTAATTTACCTTTGCTCCCGAAAATCCGTAGCCTTCCCAAAAAGCTTCGGCCATAGCGGCAGCCCACACCTGGCAGCGCCCTTCGAAATCTGCCTCATCCCACACGTAGGCGGGGGTGGCGTATTCTTTCGCCACATCAATCAGAGAAACTCCACCCACCCATAGCGCTCCGTCTTCGCGGGCAGCACTCCAGGGCCACAGGTCGGGGCGCTGGGCAGGATCAGGGCACGCCAATGCGGCCAAATCAGTCATGAGAGCTACATCCTTTCGGGTGCTTGCACCCCTAGCAAATCTAGACCGTTGCGCAGGACCTGGCCGACGGCATCATTTAGCCACAGGCGAGCCACATGCGAAGGCTCGACAGGATCGTCCCCACGGGGAGTAACTCGGCACTGTCCGTACCAGGCGTGGTAGGCACCGGCTAGTTCTTCTAGATAACGAGCCACTCGGTGCGGCTCTCGCATGCTAGCGGACTGCGCCACGATTTCCGGGTATCGAGCCAGGGTGCCTAGCAGTTCCCCGTCGGCTGCGGAAGATAGTTCCTCCGGAGCGAAGCCGGCCTCGCGGGAAACTCCGTGTTCCTGCGCATTGCGGGCAACAGCGCAGGTACGCGCGTGTGCGTACTGCACGTAGTAGACCGGATTCTCGTTCGTGTGCGATGCCACAACATCCAAATCCAGCTCCAGGGTGGTATCTACCGAGGAACGAATCAGGCTGTACCGCGCCGCATCTACCCCAACAGCTTCCACTAGGTCCTCAAGGGTAACTACGGTTCCGGCACGCTTGGACATGCGAACTGGTTTACCGGCGCGCACTAGGTTTACCAGCTGCCCAATCAGAATTTCCATATTCTTTCCGGGGCCGGCCTCGTCCCCGAAAGCGCGAGCCATGGCGTACATGCGTCCGATATAGCCGTGATGGTCCGCGCCAAGCATGTAAATACACTGGTCAAACCCACGTTCACGCTTATTCAGATAGTACGCAACGTCGCCAGAGAAGTAGGCAGCATTGCCATCGGACTTGATTAGGACGCGGTCCTTGTCATCTCCAAAATCGGTAGACCGGAGCCACAGGGCACCTTCCGATTCGAAAATTACGCCCAACTTGCGCAGCTTCTCGATGGCATCGTCTACCGCACCAGATTCATGCAGAGTCTGCTCATGGAAGAAAACGTCAAAATCCGTACGGAATGCGTGCAAAGATTCCTGGATCTCGGCGAACATGAGCTTTACGCCTTTTTCCCTGAATACTTCCTGAGCTTCGACATCTCCTAATTCCCGTGGATCAGTGCCTCCCTCGGCGCCAACCTGCGCAATTACTTGGTCTGCGACCTCGGAAATGTACTTTCCGCCGTAGCCATCTTCTGGCGTTGGGCGCCCCTTCGCAGCCGCTAGCAATGAAGCCGAGAAGTTGTTGATCTGATTACCGTGATCGTTGAAGTAGTATTCGCGAGTTACCTGCGCGCCAGCAGCTTCGAGGACGCGCGCCATAGCATCTCCCACTGCGGCCCAGCGTGCTCCACCGATATGAATCGGACCGGTGGGATTAGCAGAGACGAATTCTAGGTTCACGTGCGAACCCGACTGCGCATCACTGCGACCATACTGCGAGCCAGCCTCCAAGATGGTGGCAGCTAAGGCACCTGCGGCTCCAGAGGAAAGTCGGACATTCAAAAATCCTGGACCTGCCACTTCCGCGGCCGCAATAGCGTCGACCTGTTCTAACTCTCCGGCCAACAGAGTTGCCAGGGCACGCGGATTAGTTGATGCCTTCCTAGCTAGCTGCATAGCCACGTTCGTTGCCCAATCGCCATGTTCACGATTGCGTGGTCGCTCAACTTTTACCTGAGGAATATCTTCTGCGTTGAGGGCGATGTCTCCCCTCTTCGCTGCCGCAGAAAGACACTGGTGAATTAGTTCTGAAAGTTCTTCTGGAGTCACACGCTAAGACTACCTGCTAAAGGGGTAGGCTACGCAATCGCCTTTCCCAAAACAGAAAAGTTCGCCTTTTCAACAAAATTTCCTACCCTATTTACCGGTTGTCACATACACTGGCGGGGTGAATACACAAGTAAATGCCCCCTCAGAGAAGCTGGTAATGTCCTCACCAGTAGAAACATTAAAAACTGCCACCTCCGCAATGGCGGGGAAAGCAGGCGTTGCAAATACTAAGCCGCTGAATACCTTCCTGTTGGCGATTGCCGCAGGCGCCTACATCGGACTTGGCTTCATCTTTTTCACAACCGTGCAGATGGGCGCCGATAAGCTGCCCCTGGGCGTAGCCAAACTGATGGGAGGCTTGGTCTTCTCAGTCGGCCTGATCCTAGTAGTTATTACCGGAGCTGACCTGTTCACCTCCACCACCATGTCGCTGATCGCCAAGGCTTCGGGTCGCCTTACTTGGGCGGAACTGTTAAAGCACTGGGCAATCGTCTACGTCGGCAACTTCGTCGGTTCACTACTTGTGGTTGCCCTCGCCTATTTCGGAAACCTGCAAGCAGGCGGCAAAGGCGCCTTCGGTCAGGTAATAGTCAACACTGCAACGGCGAAAGTATCGCACACCCCAATCGAGAGCTTTGTCTTGGGCATTGGCTGTAACCTGCTAGTTTGCCTGGCAGTGTGGCTGACCTTCGCGGGCAAGACTGTCGCGGATAAGATCCTCGCCATCGTGGGCCCGATCTCGGCTTTCGTCGCCGCAGGATTCGAACACTCCGTGGCAAACATGTTCATGATCCCCTACGGCCTAATCCTGGGCTACGGAGGGCAGCTAACCTTCTCTAATTTCTTGTTGGTAAACCTGCTTCCGGTAACGCTCGGCAACATCCTTGGTGGGGGCGTCTTTGTTGGCCTCTTCTACTGGATAATAAATAGACCAGCCGAATAGAAAACTACTAGATTTGGCCCCGCTTCGGCGGGGCCATTTTTGTCTGCTCACATAAAGTGCTGGCTGCTAACAACCAAAGTATCTGCGCGGTTTTGGGTATGAAAAGCGCCCCGAACAGGATTCGAACCTGCGACCTTCTGCTCCGGAGGCAGACGCTCTATCCACTGAGCTATCGGGGCCTACGGCCCTCCACTTTACCAGCGAAGGGCCTAGTATCGAAAATCTGCTGGTAAATCAGTGTTTCTGGTCGTACTCGTCCAGTAGATCAATACGTCGGCAGTGCCTCTCCTCACCGGTAAATGCTGTGTCGACAAACTTGTCTGCAATCCGAATGGCGTCTTCCGTGGAGTGCATGCGAGCTCCTATACCGGCAACCTGAGCATTGTTGTGCAGCCTTGCCAACTCTGCCGTCTCCTCTGACCAACAGAGGGCGGCGCGGATGCCTTTAACCTGGTTTGCGGCAATCTGCTCACCGTTGCCCGATCCACCCAGCACGAAGCCTAGCGAACCTGGATCCGCAAGCACCGCTTCTGCGCATGCCTGGCAGGTTGGGGGATAGTCATCAGCTGGATCGTATGTTTCAGGGCCGTGATCAATGACTTCATTGCCACGTTCAGAAAAATGGGTTTTCAACGCTTCTTTGAGTTCGAACCCAGCATGGTCCGATGCAATGTGAATCCTCATGGATTCGACACTATCATTACAGTTCCTACCTACGGGCTTCTTCCCCTACCATCTTCGCTAACCGCTCCGAGATAATCCGCTGCACATAGGCTTTATCTAGAGCCGCTCTGGTGTCTGCCCCACGACTGTTCCATCTGCGCAATTCTTCAACCAGTTCTTTTCTAGTTACTACCCCGGCTACAAATCTTTTAATCGCCTCGTCCGGATCGGCAGAAAAGTACCCTGACGCTACTGGAGGTTGCCGTTTGGCCGAACGGAGCAATTGCGATACAGAAGACTGTGATACCCCTAATTCCTCGGCCAGCTGGGTCTGGTTCATTTTCATGACGGCACGCTGAACCGCGCGCAAGTAGTCAAGATGCGCAATTTCTTCCGCCGCGCGCGCTTTCCTGGCCGCTCTAACCAGCTTTTTATCTACCGGCTTTCTGATCCAAGGCATTAGCCCTCCCAAATGTTCCTTTGGACCAACACTTCTTTGAGTACCGAGGGCGAGTCAGTCATTAGCCCATCGACTCCGGCGTCGATCATTTTCAATATAGTTTCTGTTTCACTAACAGTCCATACATCAACAAATAAACCGGCGTCGTGCGCTCTTGAGATGAAAGTCTTTGTGGCTAATTTGATCGGCCCATAAGTGGGAGGTATTTGTACCGCGTCACCCCTCTCCAGCAGCCTTTTAGGCAGCGGCATTCCCAAGCGAAGCCTGGCTACCTCGGGCATAGTAAGTGCTGTCTTTTCGGCTCCAGCCTGCCGCAATTCTTTTACTGTCCGCGCTGAAAAAGAAACAAAGCGGACCCGGTCCAAATCGTTCTTGGCGAGCCTCAGCAATGGCATTGCCACGGCATTTTCTTTCGCGTCAACGTTGAATTCAACCTGGTCAAAACGCTCTAGCGCTTCTTCAAAACGCATGAGCCTGCCTCCATTAGGCATTCGAAATTCCGAGAGCTCGGCCCAATCCAAGTCAGCGATCTTCGCGGCTATCCCATAGGTTCGCTTCAGGTCGGGATCATGGTGCAGCACCACTTTGTTGTCTCGGCTAAGATGCGCATCCGTTTCTAGCCGCTTATACCCGAGCGAGAGCGCATATTCGAAAGCCTGCGGAGTATTTTCTTCCGCTTCATTGGCTCCCCCGCGATGGGCAAATGCCCTTAGCAATCTTCTTGACCTACCGGATGGGCGTTATGTTCCTTCAACCATGGCAGCGGATCGATAGGATCTTTATCTGGCCTGATTTCGAAATGCAAGTGCGGCCCAGTGGAATTACCGGTAGAGCCGACCTGGGCTATCATCTGCCCGGCCTTGACCGTCTCCCCTACCTTCACCTGGATGGATCCCGCAAGTAGGTGCATATACCCCGACGAGAAAGTCTCGCCGTTTTCCATCGTGTGAGTAATTTCTACAGTGTAGCCACCGCCCTCAATTTCAGAGGCGGTCTTCACAACGCCCGGAGCAGTGGCAAAAACAGGGGTACCTGACGGGGCGGCCATATCGGCGCCCTCGTGCAATTTAGAAGTGTGGAACAGCGGGTGGGACCTGTACCCGAAGGGGGAGGCGATTGTAAATGTACCGGCGGGCAGCGGCTCGACGATGGCATCAGAAGTGGCAAAAACACCGCGTTCACCGGCAGAGGCATACTTCGCCACGCACCGTTTCATCTCTTTACTTGTACGTACCCTCGCAACCGAAACGGGGGCTGCCACCGCTGTTAGTTGGCTCTGCGATTCAACAGTAGAAACGTTAGAACGCACCTTCGCCCAGGTGTCTCCGGCGTGATATCCAGATTCTTTAGGCATTGCAATAGACATGTCGGCCCCGACGAAACCGGCAAGTGGAGCAGCTACGGTGATCGCTCCCAAGGAACCAAGAACTGCTAGCCGCCGTCCCATTCCACGGGGATGCCGAGGACGTTTGTTCGCCTTCCGCATGTCAATCCTGCTCTCCACTGTTTCCCTTTCGTCTCGTCTACAAGGCCACATCACGAAACAATAACGTTTATATTACACGATGACATACAAATGTTATGCATTCTACAGAGAATCCCTACTGCCGCTGCATTACGTCCCGAACCTCACCTACAAGTTCTTCCAAAATATCTTCAAGGAAGATGACGCCAACGATACTTCCTTCGCGCTCTACCTTAGCTAAGTGAACACCGGTCATCTGCATTACCCGAAGCGCATCCTCGACCTCGTCCTGAGGAGATGCCTTGGGCAGCTGTCTGATCCACCATGAGGGCACAGGCTTGTCTCGCTGTTCTTTAGAGTCGGCCTGCAGTACATCTTTTAGATGCAGGTAGCCGACGTATTCGCCAGTTCCATCTACTAGCGGGAAGCGCGAAAATCCCGTCTGGGAAACTACTTTTTCAAACTCGGCAGGAGTTACTTGCACGGGCAGCGTCACAAGCTTTTCGGGACCCACCATTACGGCCTCTACAAGTTCTTCGCTAAATTCTAGCGTTCCGGACAGCAGACCTAGATCGTCAGTCAGCTTGCCTTCAGCTTCTGACAATTCCACGATGGTAGCCACTTCTTCTGCAGTAAAGGTGGCAGCCACCTCGTGCTTGGGTTCCACCCCGAGTTTCGTGATAAACCAATTCGCAAAATGATCCATTCCCTCAACAATTGGCCGCACTAGACGGCCCAGCCGCACCAGAGGTGGAGCTAGCACCAGCACCATTTTCGCCGGTGCTGACACTGACAGATTCTTGGGAATCATTTCGCCAACAACTACGTGCAGATACAGTACGACCAGTAAAGCAATAATCACTGCCACCAGATGAGAGCTTGCAGCGGGCAAACCGAACCGAAGGAGGAGCGGCCTGACCGCTCTTGCAAGAGCCGGCTCCGCCACCGCACCCAATGCTGTAGAAGCAAGCGTTACCCCTAACTGACACACTGCCAGCATTAGGGAAACGTGCTCTAAGGCCCACTGTGCAGCCTTTGCGCCTGCCCTGCCTTCTTCTACTAGCGGGTCAATCTGGGATTTTCGAGACGAGGTAACTGCAAATTCAGCTCCCACGAAGAACGCGTTCACTGCCAAGAGGGCAATCGCTATGATCAGTCCGGTACCAATTCCCATTTCAGACCTCCTTCGTTGGCTGAACTAGGACTTGGTCCACTCGCCTGCCATCCATACCGGTCACCTGCAACCGCACATGATTGACATCTACGTAGTCGCCCTCTTTTGGGATCGCCCCGAGCCGGTCCATTATCAATCCTCCGAGGGTGTCGTAGGGTCCGTCATCAGGCACCCGCAGTTTCGTGTAATCGTGTAGTTCGTCAGGGCGAACCAGCCCGGAAACATACCAGCCATTTTGCCCGGCAATTCGAATCCCACGGCGCTTGGGATCATGTTCGTCAGCGATCTCGCCTACGATTTCTTCAACTATGTCCTCGAGGGTGACAAGTCCCGAAGTACCGCCGTATTCATCAACCACTATCGCCATCTGTAGGCCCTCTTCACGGAGGGCAACCATGAGCGGAGCCAGTTGCACCGTCTCCGGAACGCGCATCGCATCAAACATGATCGACTGGCTAGTGACGGGAACCTCTCCTCTCTTGGCAAAGGGAACGGCAGCCGCCCTGCGCAGGTGCGCAATTCCCAGAATGTCGTCCGTGTCCTCGCCGATTACAGGGAAGCGCGAGCGCCCCGTCTTACGGGCAAGATCGATAAGATCTTCCACGTTGTTCGTTGCTTCTAAGGTGTCCATTCGCCCTCGGTCAACCATGATGTCGGCTGCAGTCAGTCGCCCCATTCGGACCGATCTGGTGAACATCGAAGCGGTAGACGTATCAAGGGTGCCTTCTTCTGCGCTGTGCCGAACCATCGCCGCTAGCTCCGAAGCAGATCTGGCAGAGGACATCTGTTCCAGGGGCTCTACTCCGACCGCCCGCAGCACCATATTCGCAGAGCCGTTGAGCAGGCCGATTAGGGGCCGGAATAAGAACGTGAAGGCTCGCTGCACCGGAGAAACTATGCCAGCAACCTTCAGTGTTTCCGCGAGCGCAAAATTCTTCGGGACAAGTTCGCCGAAGACCATCGAGAAAACATTGACCACGATCACGGCGGCTGCCACGCCCACGGTAGTGGAAATTGCTACTGCTACTCCGAGTCCGCGGAGAGACCGATCGATCATGTCAGCTACAGCAGTCTGCGTAGTGTAGCCGAGCATGATTGTGGTCAGCGTAATTCCAACCTGAGCTCCCGAAAGGTGAGTGCTTAGGTGGTGCATTGTCTTCGAGACACTGCTGGCACGCTTGTCGCCAGCCGCTGCTCTTCGATCCACGGTTGCCGGATCTAGAGCGACTAAAGAGAACTCGGATGCAACAAAGAGCGCAGTCCCGAGCGTTAGGACCACTCCCGCTCCGATCATTAAAAGGTCATAGAGCATGTAAAAGTAGCCCGTCCAATCCATTGGTGCACATGATTCTTTATTGTACTGGCCTCGCCCGAGCAATTACATGCCCAAACTGGGGCAAAGTGTCTCGAAATAAAAGGGAAATGCTGTGGATTCGGCATTCATTGCCTAATCTTGTTTCTACGAGTAGTTTCCGTCGCACTCCACATCGAGGTGTTACATGTCTCAGGACAGCAGTGAACAAGCGCCCACCAGTGACGTAATCGCGCAGATGCGCAAGAAGTATGATGCAGATCCCCTATCGGTGCCCACCGATTGGCAGGATTATTTCAAAGCTGTCGAAAGTATGGAGGAGCTCAAGGCGACCTCTACTCCCGCACAGAGAGAGAAGGTGCAGGACCAGCCTGCAGAGCAAGTAGCAGACGAGACACGTTCTGATCTTCCCCCTCTTCCCCTCTCGAAGGTGGAGCCGCCAACTTCGCCGTATGCGGCAAATGCTCTGAAGGGCAACGGCGCGCTACTGGGGTCCGAGGGCGAAGTCGACCAGGTACAGCGACTGCGTGGCCCGGCGGGCGCCATCGTGAAGAATATGGAAACCTCTTTGAGCGTTCCGACCGCGACCTCTGCCCGGCAGATCCCAGCAAAAGTACTGATCGAAAATCGTTCGGTTATTAATAACCATCTAGCCAGAACTCGGGGCGGAAAGGTTTCCTTTACCCACCTAATCGGATACGCGGTGGTCGAGACCTTGACCAAGATGCCTTCTATGAACGTCCGTTACGAAGAGGTCGACGGCAAGCCCAACGTTCGCCAGTACGGACACGTGGGGTTCGGGTTAGCTATTGATCTACCGAAGAAGGACGGCACCCGCACTCTTATGGTGCCCGTGATCCACGAGGCTGACAGGTTAGATTTCCAGCAATTTGTGGCCGCCTATGAGGACCTTGTTGCGCGGACCCGTGCGGGCAAGCTCACCCCTAAGGATTTCCAGGGTGCCTCGATGACGCTGACTAACCCCGGCACCTTGGGAACAAGCCATTCCGTACCCAGGTTGATGGCCGGGCAGGGGACAATTATTGGCGTCGGCGCCACGGCGTATCCTGCCGAGTGGGCTGGCGCATCCCCGACCGTGCTGGCACGTATGGGGGTCGGCAAGGCCATGTATATGACTTCCACCTACGACCACCGGGTTATTCAGGGAGCTGCCTCCGGGGAATTCCTTCGTACTGTAGAGGAAAAGCTAACTGGCAAGGATGGCTTCTACGAACGTGTCTTCCGCGCCATGGAGGTACCCTACGAGCCTTTCGTCTTCCAGCAGGATTACGAGTACTCGCTTGAGACAGAGAAGGGCAAGCCTGCTCGCATTGCTGAGCTTATTCATGCCTATCGTTCTCGCGGACACCTTGCGGCAGATACTGACCCGCTGGCGTATCGGCAGCGTCGCCATCCCGACCTGTCTCTTGCTAACTACGGCCTAACTGTTTGGGATCTTGATCGATCCTTCCCCACCGGCGGATTCGGTGGAGCTGCAAATATGACTTTGCGGCAGATCCTTACCAGGCTGCGCGACACTTACACCCGTTCTATGGGCATTGAGTACATGCACATCCAGGATCCAGCCCAGCGGGCTTGGCTGCAGCGGCAAATTGAGACTCCTTACGAGAAGCCTTCCAAGGAAGCCCAGCGACACATTCTGTCCACTCTGTCTAGAGCCGAGGCATTCGAAACTTTCCTGCAGACCAAGTATGTCGGCCAGAAGCGTTTTTCTCTTGAGGGCGGCGAATCGCTGATCCCGCTGCTCGATACCGCTCTTACGGCTGCAGCGAGGCGCGGCCTTCCTGATGCTGTCATTGGCATGGCGCACCGTGGCCGCTTGAATGTGCTGGCCAATATTGGCGGAAAGTCCTACGGGCAGATCTTTTCTGAGTTTGAAGGCAATCAGGATCCACGCACGGTTCAAGGTAGCGGTGACGTGAAATACCACCTGGGCACAGAAGGGGTTTTCTCTGTCGAGGACGGCGTGGCTATCCGCGTAACTCTGGCGGCTAACCCATCTCACTTGGAGGCAGCCGACGGGGTGCTGGAAGGCATCTGCCGCGCCAAGTTAGACAAGATGGGGCAGGTTGACGACTACCCCGTTCTGCCGATTCTGATTCATGGGGATGCAGCTTTCGTTGGCCAGGGCGTGGTCTATGAGGTCTTGAATATGTCTCAGCTGCCTGCATACCGCGTCGGGGGTACCCTGCATGTCATTGTGAACAACCAGATTGGGTTCACAACCGGGCCAGCTTCTGGCAGGTCAACCCGCTATTGCACCGATATGGCAAGGGGGCTACAGATCCCTGTCTTCCACGTCAATGGAGATGACCCTGAAGAGGTGGTACGGGCTGCGAATCTAGCCTTCTCCTTCCGCGAAGAATTCCACAAGGATGTAATCATTGACATGGTCTGCTACCGTCGGCGCGGCCACAACGAGGGCGACGACCCCTCGATGACGCAGCCGATCATGTACAACCTGATCAATCAACTTCCTTCTACTCGGTCGGTGTATACCAAGAATTTGATTGGCCGTGGAGACATAACTGAAGAGGAGGCACGCGCCTCTTTGGCTGAGTACAACACCGAGATGAATCGCATCCTGACTGAGACTCGCGAACACGGCTGGTCCCCTGGGGAAGCCGCGTTGGAATTACCGGAATCTCAGCGTCCTGGAGCGGGCATGATGGTCGGTTGGGATACTGCGGTGCCACGGCAGGTAATCGAGCGCATCGGGGATGCCTACTTGCACGTTCCCGAGCACTTCACTCCTCACCCGAAGATGCGCAAGTTGATGGAACGACGCCACCAGATGAGCCG
Source organism: Actinomyces sp. UMB0138 (assembly GCF_002849225.1). Taxonomy (GTDB): domain Bacteria; phylum Bacillota; class Negativicutes; order Veillonellales; family Veillonellaceae; genus Veillonella; species Veillonella parvula_H. The sequence continues at coordinate 345,724 of NZ_PKMC01000001.1, read as the reverse complement.
CGAAGGCAAGATCGATTGGGGCTTCGGCGAGCTGTTAGCGTTCGGCTCATTGCTGATCGAGGGAACCCCGGTGCGGATGTCTGGCGAGGATTGCCGTCGCGGCACATTCGTACAGCGCCATGCGGTTCTTCACGATCACGACACTGGACGCGAATGGACGCCGTTAGACTTTCTGACTCCGGATCAAAAGATGCTCTCCATATACGACTCTTCACTGTCGGAGTATGGGCCTCTTGCCTTTGAATATGGCTATTCTGTTGAGCGCCCGTCGGCCTTAGTGCTGTGGGAAGCGCAGTTTGGCGACTTCGTAAATGGAGCCCAATTGGTTGTGGATGAGTTCATTTCTGCAGCCGAGCAGAAGTGGGGCCAGCACGCTTCGCTGGTGATGCTTCTGCCACATGGCTATGAGGGGCAGGGCCCGGATCACTCTTCCGCCAGGATTGAGCGTTATTTGCAGCTTGCCGCGCAGAACAACATGCGCATTACTCAGCCTTCTACCCCGGCTCAGCATTTCCACTTGCTGAGGTCGCAGGCTTATCAGCGCCCGCGCAAACCACTGATCGTATTTACTCCGAAGCAGCTGCTTCGGCTGAATGCCGCCACCTCGCCAGTAGAGGACTTTACTCGCGGCTCGTTCCACGAGGTGCTCCAGGAGTCTCAGGATGAGGTGTTGGCGAACGCTTCCAACGTCGATCGGATCATCCTTACCTCCGGCAGGGTCTACTACGACTTAGTGAAGGCTCGCGCAAAAAGGAACGACAAATCGACCGCGATTGTTCGTCTGGAGCAGTACTATCCGCTTGCCGAAGAAGCGCTTGCTAAGGCTCTGGGCGCATTCCCGTCCTCGGCCGAGCTGGTGTGGGTCCAAGACGAACCGCGCAACATGGGGGCGTGGCCTTTCTTGGCCTTGAATATTACAGATGCGGCCACCGGAGGCCGAACCCTTCGCGTGGTATCAAGACCCTCCTCGGCAGCTCCTTCAGCCGGTACGGCTGCTATGCATGCTGAACAAAACGAGAGGCTCATGGAGGCCGCCTTCCAGCGATAGTTGTATTGGAGTGGGCAGCTAGCTGCCCACTCCTCTATTTGTGCGCACTTTGTAGGATGTAGTTGTGGATACCCCTCAGAATTTGATTGTGATTGGCGATGAGCTGGCCGCAGGTGCCGGAGATCCTCGCGCTCTAGGATGGGTTGGTCGGGTTATGGCCAGAACCCAGGCTGCCCGAGAAGTACAGACTTTCACGTTGGCAGTTCCCAACGAAACTTCGATAGATCTAGCCGATAGGTGGGAAGAGGAAGCTGCCAGGCGCTGTACCAAAGGCGCCATAAACAGGTTGCTAATAGGGATGGGAAGCGCGGATATTGCCGCTGGCCTCACTTCTCCTCGTTCGCGTCTTTCCCTGGCCAATATTTTGGATAAGGCTGCCGGTGCCAACATGCCCTGCTTTGTGGTGGGACCTCCCCCGCTACCGGCAGTAGAAAGCACTGGTCTGGCCAAGCTAAACCATGCGCTTGAGGACGTTTGCTCTAGGCGTTCCGTAACCTACGTTGACACTTTCACTCCGCTTAGTACTCACGATGGGTGGCTGTCAGAGGTCAACCAGTCTCCCACAGGGCTGCCCGGACAGGTTGGATACGGGCTGCTAGCATGGCTCGTCCTGCATTCAGGTTTCGGTTCCTGGATTGGAACAGAATGAAAAAATGCCGGTCCCGCGGGACCGGCATTTTTTCAACTACTACTTACTAGCCTGGCGCTTATCTGCCGTGCGGCACAGGGCTGCCACTACAGCGCCCGACAGGTTATGCCATACCGAGAAGACAGCCGCGGGCAAAGCTGCGGTCGGGCTCATGTACTGCATTGCGAGAGTTGCGGCCAAACCGGAATTCTGCATGCCCACCTCGATGGCGGTCGTACGAGAAGTGGTACGAGTCCCTCCAGTGAATTTCGAGGCGAAGAAGCCGAGCACATACCCAAAGCAGTTGTGCAGAACTACGGCCACGAAGACGACTACCGCCGAAGTGGCGATAGTTTCCTTAGACCCGGCGACCACCGTGGCAGCGATGACACTGATGGCTACAACCGATACCCAGGGCAGTGCCGGCTCTACCTTTTGCACTGCGGAATTGAAGAACGCCCTCAAAGCGAGGCCGCCTACGACCGGCAGAAGTACTACCTTGACGATCGACACTGCCATGGCGGCACCGCTCACCGGCATGTACTGACCTGCGAGCCACAGAGTCAACAAGGGGGTAAGTACCGGCGCTAGCAGCGTCGAGATGGAGGTCATCGTGACGGACAGAGCCACGTCGCCCCTAGCAAGATACGAAACCACGTTAGAGGAGGTTCCACCCGGCGCACACCCGACCAGGATGACACCGGCGGCTACCTCAGCGGGAAGCTGCATTACCCATACCAGCACTACGGCAAGCAGCGGCATGACCACATACTGCGAAACGACACCGATAAGAACAGGTAGCGGACGTTTGGCAACCAGCACGAAATCTGCCGGTTTTAGGGTAAGTCCCATGCCGAACATGACAACCCCTAGAAGGAGGTTAACCCAACCCTTTAGCGGCAAGACGACACTGGGAGCTGCAAAACCTACCAAGCCACCAATAATGACCAGAATAGGAAAACCTAGGGCAGCGATGTATGCTGCGCGTTCTTCTTTTTGCTGCACGGTTTGCGCAGACGCTGCTTTTTGCAGTGTAGCGGACATCTTCACTCCTATTCTGTTGCGCGTTCACCCAGCGTGAACGTTACAGAAACAGTAGTTGCCTGCTCAGTGACTGAGAATATATGTCCGAATAGTAGAACGACATTCTCTTTTTATTCATACCGGCTTCATCCAATCCCTACAGATTCGGCCAAAACAGCGTCGTTTCGTGAATAAATATTCAATACTTTTTGTCAAGAGATAAAAAAGAGCCCCACCGAAGTGGGGCTCTAAAACTCAGTTACTGAGGGCGTTTGCCATGGTTGGCAGGCTTGAACCTGCGATCCTTACGCTTGCGTCCACGCTTGCTCATGGGACACACTCCTTCCGGGTCGATAACCAAACCAGTTTCGCACATGCAACCCCGGAAAACCAAGCCAACCGGCTAGTAAGACTCCGAAATAGTAATAGACATCCCATTTTGGCCATCCGAAGCTGCAATGGTTCGAACGATTCTGCCGCGAAGACGTGCCGGCGCGCTCTCTCGGCACTGCCGAGCCATCAAAGCTCGCAGTTCCCGCTCCCCCTCAGCGTGGGCTGCACAATGCGGGCACCCACTTATGTGCGCCGCTAACCTGTGGATCTGGGACGGAGACAGAGTCTCGTCTACAAACTCGTATAGATCGGCCATTACCTCGTCGCAGCGACAATCATCGCTACCACATCCGCAGCTCATGATTCCTCCCCTTCTGCTACGTAATTCGCAAGAGCCTTGCGCAACCTGGATCGCCCTCTGTGCAATCGAGACATCACCGTTCCAGTGGGCGTGTCCATAATCTGCGCGATTTCTTTGTACGAGAAACCTTCCACATCCGCCAAAAAAACCGCGATCCTATAGTCCTCTGGCAGTTCCATCAAAGCCTCTCGAACCGTACCCTCTGGAAGTGCGGCAAGAGCTTCGACCTCGGCGGATAACAACCCCACAGAATCGTGACTAGCGGCCTTTGCAAGTTGCCAATCCTGCAACTCGCCAGCATCTGCGGTAGGTGGCCGGCGCTGTTCCTTGCGATATTTATTTATATAGGTGTTCCGCAGGATACGGAACAACCACGCTCGCAAGTTTGTTCCTGGCTTGTACTGGTCGAAAGCCGCGTACGCCTTGACCATGGCATCCTGCACTAGGTCCTCGGCGTCTGCCGGGTTCCTAGTGAAGCGCAATGCGCCGCGATACAGTTCATCCAGGTGAGGCAGAGCATCCTGTTCGAAACGCTGCCGGCGCTCGGCGACGGATTCTGCCGGCGCCCTCTTGGTTGTTTGTGTCATCACCTTTCAGCCTATCGCAGCACTCAGAACTAGTCTTTGCGAACTAACTAACTGAACACGAAGCCGCCCTGTTTTATTCCCGGACCAGATTTTATTTTTCCAATAGCTAGCGAAAAGCACCCAGGTGCGGTACCAATTGTTTTATGAGCATTTTACGCACTCTCGCCCGCACTATGATCGCCTCTCTTTTCGTCTCTGACGGCATCGACGCCGTTATCCACTCCGAAGAACACGTAGCGCGTTTTCGGTCTGTCTCTCCGAAACTAGAGAAGTGGGGACTTCCCCCAGTACTGGACTCTGACGCGCGCATGGTTACCCGTGTTGCCGGCGGAGTCACCACCGCTGCCGGGCTAGGTCTGATCTTCGGCATCAAGCCCCGTACTTGCGCGGCTGTGCTTGCCCTGTTGAACCTTCCGATCACCGCAGTGAATTATCCCGTCTTGTTTGCTGAGTCCGACAAGCGGAAGCAGAACCTGTCCATGGCGGTTACTCGGCTAGGCTTGACCGGCGGACTCCTACTGGCGGCTTACGATCGCGAAGGGGATCCGTCGCTAGGCTGGCGCTACCGGAACTACAAAGCATTGCGCGAAGCCGAAGCGGATGCAGCTATGGAACAAATCGAACAGATCGGGGATTAATGGCGCAGTGGTGGGAGGCCCCCTTAGCCCAAGGGCCGGTTTCTGGAGTAGTACGGATTCCCGGTTCTAAGTCTTTGACCGCCCGCCATCTAGTGTTGGCTGCCCTTTCGGACCAGCCCACTACCATCCGCGGTGCTCTCCGCTCGCGGGACACCACCTTGATGGTCGCCGCTCTTAAGCAGTTAGGCGTGGCCGTCTCCTGCCAAGGCGACGTTTGGACCGTACGTGGGGGCACCCTGCGTTCGAGCGGACAAATTGATTGTGGCCTCGCTGGAACCGTTATGCGCTTCGTGCTTCCTCTAGCGGCCATGGCGCAGGGTGACTGCATATTGGATGGGGACGAGGGCGCCCGAGTCCGTCCTATGGCAGGGCTGGTACAGGCTTTGCGGCGGATGGGAGCTCGGATCGATTCTCTCGGTGAAAGCGACCACCTCCCACTTGCTGTACACGGCAGCGCGCTTGAAGGGCCAGTCCGTGTCGATTCGAGTTCCACTAGCCAATTTCTTTCCGCACTGTTGCTCGCCAGTGCTGCCATGCCAAATCCACTGCGGGTTGAAGTAATGGGAAAGCTCCCCTCATTGCCGCATATTCGGATGACTATGCAGACACTAAGGGCCCATGCGGTACCGTGCGTGCAAGATGGTAACGCCTTCGTCGCTGGCGGCGTTCGCCCTGCAGGGGGAACCGTAACTATTGAACCGGATCTTTCCAACGCCGGCCCGTTCTTAGCCGCGGCCGCACTTACTGGCGGCACCGTTTCGATCCCCGATTGGCCCGCAGCTACTACACAGGTAGGAGCCCACTGGAAGAGCATCCTGACCGATTTTGGCGCTAGTGTCAGCCAGGAAGCAAACCGACTTACAGTGGAAGGAAAATCCCTTCGCGGGATCACCCGTGACATGTCTGCCGAGGGCGAGCTGGTGCCTACTGTCGTGGCGCTCGCACTCTTTGCAGAAGGCCCCACTCACCTGTATGGAATCGGGCATCTGCGCGGTCACGAAACAGACCGTCTTGCCGCCCTCGCCTGTGAAGGATGCAAGCTGGGAGCCCAGATCGAGGAAGGCCCTGATTTCCTAACTATTACTCCGGGCACTCCAAGACCGGCAAGAATCAATACTTATGAAGATCACCGAATGGCTACTTTTGCTGCGATTGCGGGGCTAAGGACTGCGGTCAAGGTAGAAAATATTGCCACTACCGCAAAGACACTGCCTGATTTTGCCCGGATGTGGAGGGGACTAAATGGGTTGGCGTGATATTGGCACGGACGATCCCAGGGTGAAGGTACGCCCCGCGCGTTCATCTAGACCTAGGTCCAAGAAACGGCCAGATTATTCAAAAGCCGAGATCGCTTCGGTAGTTGCCGTAGATAGAGGGCGTTTCACCCTTTCTTTAAAGAACAATCTCCTTCACGCGGTAAAGGCCCGCGAACTTGGACGACGCGCTGTAATCGTAGGCGATAGGGTGCGCGTTGTTGGAGACTTGTCCGGATCGAAAGGATCCCTAGCTCGCATCGTCGTCGTCGAGGAACGGAGCACCGTGTTGATGCGCTCTACTGAAGACGACGCAAGTAAAGGCACCGAGAAACCTATGGTTGCCAACGCAACTCAAATGGCAATCGTAACTGCCCTGGCAGATCCGCCTCCGCGCACGGGCATGATTGACAGGTGCCTTGTGGCAGCGGTTTCGGCGGGCATAAAACCCCTCCTAGTGCTTACAAAAGCCGATCTAGCCCAGCCCGAAGAGGCGCTCACTTTCTACAAGAATCTGGATATTGGTTTTGTCTCTACCTCGGTAACTGAAAATGGCATTGTGGGACTAGCAGAACTGGAGGCACAGCTAAAAGACAACTTGACAGTTCTGGTAGGCCACTCTGGGGTGGGCAAGTCAACACTGATCAATGCCCTTATTCCGCAGGCAGATCGGGCAACCGGCCATGTCAATGCCGTGACCGGCCGAGGGCGACATACTTCCACTTCAGCGGTTGCCTTACCGTTGAAGGACGATTCTGGATGGGTAGTCGATACCCCCGGGGTCCGTTCCTTTGGATTAGCGCATGTTGAACCTGACGAATTGTTAGCTGGCTTCACTGACCTTGCCGAAGTCGCGCAGGAGTACTGTCCGCGTGGGTGTTCCCACGGTGCGGATGCACCTGATTGCGCACTGGATGCGAAACAGGTCTCGCGTGAACGAGTCGCCTCGTTCCGTCGCCTGCTGGCTTCTAGGGAAGCGGGGCTGGAATCTTGGGAGCGGTCCTAAGGTCTGTCCTCATTAGTCGGAGGCGGGGCATAACCTTAGTGGTATGAAGTTCATCCACACTTCCGACTGGCATCTGGGACGCACATTGCACGGGGCAGACATGGTGCCGGCCCAGCGGCTCTTTATAGATTCCTTGGTGGATCTTGCCAAAGAACACCGGGTAGATGCGGTGCTAATTAGCGGCGACGTATATGACCGGGCACTGCCGTCAGCAGGGGCGGTAGAACTGTTAGAAGATGCCCTGCACCGGCTTACCAAGTTCACCCGAGTAATCTACTGTCCCGGCAACCATGACTCCGCCAAGCGGCTGGGATTCGGAGCAGAATTCTTTAGGGACGAACTAGTAGTGGTATCGCGGCTGTCCCAGGTCGGAAAAGCGGTGCCGGTAGCAGACGGAGTCGTCTATCCTCTCCCCTATCTAGAACCAATAGCTGCCAGTCATTTCTTTGGTACTGCCACAACTCATCAGGATGTGATGAGCGCGGCTATGCAACTCGTTTCCCAGGATTTGCAGCAACGACGCCAGAAAGACCCGTCTCTACCTGCCGTTGTAATGGCCCATGCTTTCGTTTTAGGGGGCATAAGTTCCGATTCAGAAAGAGACATCTCTATCGGAGGCGTGGAAGCAGTATCTGCTGACCTATTTGAAAAAATGTCATATGTGGCTTTGGGACATTTGCATCGCTATCAGCATCTCCAAGGGCCAGTTCCTATCTACTACTCGGGTTCGCCCGTGCCGTATTCATTTTCCGAGGCTGGTACTGCAAAGTGCGCTCTACTCGTTGCCTGCCAAGATGGCAATACGACAGTTACCAGGCTACCTATCCCACAGGTACGCCCCATAGCCACTATCACAGGCACTTTAGAAGAGCTTCTTTCGCCCGCTTTTGCCTCTTATCAAGATGCGTGGGTGGCGGCACAAGTCACCGATGTTTCGCGGCCCCCCAATCTTCATCGGCAGTTACTGGAGCGTTTTCCACATTTGCTGACTGTCCAGTTTGTAGGTGCGCAGCGGCGTCCGTCTCTACCTACAACCACGGTGGTCCAGCAGGATCCGGTACAGGTGACCATTGATTTTGCCCAGCAGGTCGGCAGGAAAGAACTTACGCAGAAGGGCAAGCAAATTGTCGAGCAGATCTGGTACCAGGTAAGGAAGGGCGACGAGCATGCGGCTTCTTAGACTATCTTTTTCCGGGATTGGTCCTTTCCCCGGGCGCCAAGACATAGATTTTGAAGAATTTGAGCCCGAGGGAATCATGCTTATTACAGGCCCTACCGGAGGCGGTAAGACGACTATTCTAGATGCCGTAGTGTTCGCTCTATACGGCCGTCTTTCCAGCCAAAATGCTGATCCCGCCCGAATGCGCTCTACTTTATGTGCTCCCACTGAAGAAACCTGGGTTGAACTAGATTTTGAAGTGTCTTCTGGGCAGTACAGAGTCCGCCGCTCGCCCGCATACGAAAGGCCCAAGAAGCGGGGCGATGGCTTTACCTTGCATCGCACTACCGCGCATCTGATTCGCATTGACGATCCGGCGAATCCGCTTGCGACCCGCCCTGTAGATGTTGGCCCGGCTATCTTAGAACTGGTAGGCCTCACAGGGGAACAGTTCTGTCAGACCGTGATTCTGCCTCAGGGAAAATTCGATACGTTCCTCAGGGCGAAGTCTGACGATCGCAAGAAAGTGCTCGAATCTATCTTCCGCACCCAAGACTACGCTCGTTTCGAGGACGCATTACGCGAGAGCGCGAAGGATGCACAGGCAGTCGCAAAGGATGCTTCTGCCGCCCTCAATAGTGCGTGGTCAGAGTATTTGGACCAAATACAGGAAAAGGGAATAGAGCTTAGCGAGAGGTCACCTCACGCTGCCCGAGCCGCCGTTGCGCAGGCAATGGATGCCTCGGTAGAGACCGCTAAAAGCGGCCTTGCCAAAGCCAAAGATCAAGAGCAAAAGGCCGCCGCTGCATTAACCCACGGGGAGCAGGTAATTGAGGCCAAAGCACAATTCTCTCTGCTAAAGCAAACTCTGCATACGCTGGAGCAAGAAGCCTCGCTCAGAGAGCGCCAGCAGCTCACTCTCGATGCTGCTGCTCGCTCTAAAGAGGTACTGGGCAAAAACTCAATACATGAGCACGATCTGGCTGCTAAGGAAGACGCTGAGCAAGCCGTGACCGAAGCTGAAGAAATCTTGACTCAGGCCGTAGCGGAGGTTTCGTTTTATCGCGGTGACTTGCGGGAAAAGGCTGGCCAGTACGCAGCAGAACTAGTGCCACTAGTAGGCGTAGAAGCAGACCTGAAAAATAGACAAGAAGAACTACACACGCTCCAAGATAAAGCTGCGGCGGCAAGCAAAGGGGGCCAGGAATGCTCTGCCAAGGCTGCAAAGGCGCACCAGGTAGTCGAGCACGTGAAGCTACAGGTCTTGGCTTCCCAGAATGCATCCAAGGCAATGCAGGAGCACGGCGAAAAACTAGAAAAGCTACAGGCCCAGCATCAGGCACACGAGGAATGGAAAGAGGCTGCAAAAGCCCTATCAGATGCCGCTGAGCAGAAAATTGCCGCGGCACGTGCCTGGGACACGGCCAAATCCAAGGAGGCACACCTAGTTACGCAGCGGCTGCAGGGGCTTGCGTCTCAGGTAGCCTCCCACTTGCAAGATGGGGTTCCCTGCCCCGCCTGCGGTTCTTTGTCGCACCCGCATCCTGCTGAGGAGGGCGCCCAAACTGTGTCCCTGGATCGCCTAAGCGAGGCATACAAAGAAACTGCTAGAGCCGAAGAGCTATTCAACGCTGCAAAGAGTAGGCACGAACAAGCCTTAGAACGCACTACTAAAGCTCAAGCGGAAATATCAATCGCGCAGGAGGTACTTGCGCCCCAGCTGCAGTTGGAACGAACGCTCTTCGAGCAGGCCGAACGGCAAGCAAATAAACTGGAAGGCTATCAGAACAAGCTCCAAGAAGAACAGAATAAGAAGGCGCAATACGACACCGAAGTTGCCCTCAATAAACAGGCTTTGCAGGAACTACAGCAAAGGATCCACTCTCTTACAGAGTCAATCAGTAAGCTAAAAGGTCAAATAGCGCCGCTTACCCAAAACGGAATCACTGTTCGGCAATTGCACGACAAACTGGTGCAGATTCACACTTTAGGTGACCGCCAACTACTCAACATCAAGCATCTGGAGCATGCAAAGGTAGCTGCCGAGACATCCGGCGAGGAGCTAATCCGGTCGCTGAAGAAAAACAACTTTCCTACCGTCGAGGACGCGCAGAAGGCGGCTTTGGACAAAGAGGCAGAATCTGGTCTTCGCAGCCAAATTGCCGATTGGAAAGCACAAAAACAATCTTGTTCGCAGCGTCTTTCTGAGCCCAAGTTAGTTGCACTGGCAGCAGAGAACAGTCCCGATACCGTAGCCCTGCAAAATGCTAAAGACTCTGCCACTGCCACGGCTGACGCGCAAAACCAGCAGCTCGGAAAGCTGCTAGCTGAGCGGGACCAACTGCTTCGAGCAGTAGAGCGAATTAGCTCAGCTACCGACCATTTGGATAGCCTAACTGCCGAGCACAAAGATCTACTTTGGCTTTTCGAACTGGTCAACGCTGGCCCAGCAAACCAAGATTCAATTCCGCTTTCTACCTGGGTACTACTCGAGCGATTGAACCAGATTCTTGCCGTTGCGAATCCACATCTGCAGGCCATGTCCGCGGGTAGGTATGAGCTCGTGCGCACCGATTCTGACGGGGGACGTTCTGTAAATCAAGCTCTCTCACTAGCCGTTAGGGACCATTACTCGGATACAGAACGCAAAACCTCATCGCTATCTGGCGGGGAAATGTTCTACTGTTCGCTCGCCCTCTCGCTAGCACTAGCTGAGGTAGTTAGCTATGAGGCAGGGGGAATAGTAATCCAAACGATGCTTATCGACGAGGGATTTGGAAGCCTAGATCCCCAAAAACTGGACTCTGTGATGGATCAGCTCCGTGTCAGTAGTGCTGGCAGATTAGTTGGCATCATCTCTCACGTCCGCGAGTTAGCAAACCAGGTGGGCCCGAAAGTGCAGGTAATTGCCTCAGAGCAGGGATCCCGGTTGAAACTTAATCTGCCAACTCGGCGATAAGATTTTGCCGTTCTACTATGTCGTACCATTCCAGTGCTTCGGCGCCAGCCTCTTCCCACTTGCCAGCGGCGACTAGCGCACGTCCTTCAGTGCCGTCTACATGGATTGACACGACATCCTCCCAGGAAAGGCTTGCGGGCTGCACCATGCCGTGGCCCACTTCGGTAGCCTCGCAATCTGCCGCAGCAACAATGCGCATGTCAGCCCCGAGTTCCTTACAAAGTCCAGCTGCAACCATCATGGATATGAATTCGTAATCCTCGATGTCAAAGCCTTCTTCGTGGTATTTTCGCTGAAATTCTTCCGTGGCAGCAACAGCGTTACGCGATGGCAGTTCCAGGTCGGCTAGTTCGGTCCTCAGCAAGGGAAGATATATACGCATGGCCCTATTTTCGCATGTCCTTACGGGATCTGTAACTTCGCTCCCCCGTTATACGGTCGACCAGCTTCGAAATAGCTACAGCCTCGTATGGTCTAGCCTCCAGTAATGCCTGAGCAATCCCCTCCGCATCAAAGTCAATCCCTACGATCTTGGCATGGGCAAAACGTGCAACCACATCCCCCACGTGTCTCTCGCGCATTCCTGGGATTACGCCCGTACCAGTCACAGCTACAGTGTCCGGCTTGCGCCCTCGATCTGCCTCGTCTCCATATGCTGCGAGTAGCCGCCGAATAGCAATTGGGTCAGCACGTCCGACAAGCACTTGGTGATCACAGTTATTTAGGATGGCTTCCAGAACGTCGTCACGGGCAGGCCCAAAAACAGTACCGGACTCATCTGGATCGGTTCTTGCAGCAGTATCCACAACAACCCATTCGAACATGGTCGCAGCTACCTCAAGGATTCTGCTGATGGTGCCTCCGGGCACCTCCTGCCACCTATGCGCTCTGTTTAGCCCAGTTAGTACCTTGAAGCCAGCCGATTCCTCGACGATTAGGTCCAATTCCATCTGGTCTAAGGCTCCCCGATCAGCCAATCTTGCCGCTGCTGCAATGCCAGCTCCAAAATCGTCCAGCCCCAATGTCATTGCCACAGACGGGGCAGTAATATCGGCATCGATCAGCAGCACGGAATGACGCTGCGCCAATGCGCCAGCGATTCCCGCAGCTAAGGTGGTACGCCCCGGAGATCCTATCGGGGACGTGATTACTACTATCTTTCCGAGAGGCGTCTCCTCACCGGATTCCTGCTTATCGCTTTCGGTCGAGGGCGTAGCGAGGGAGGTACTTGCAGCCTTGGAAATGACCGCGGCAACCCTGTTTAAGATTGCCGTCTTATCTGGGGGAACGACACGCGCAGGACCAAATTCTTCAATAGCAGAGGAGACAACCAGCGTGTGCATGCCGGCCTCTTCTAGGCGTTCTACAGTCGAGATTGTAAGTCCGTCTACTTCCCCCGAGATGATCGCTACAGAACCGAGTCCAGCTTCAGCCGCTGCAAGTAGCTCCGTAAGATCGGCGCATCTACGTTGAACGGCTATGTCCCGACCGGCAGAGATCGACCGGACAAGATCAACTTCTAACTCGCCTTCAAGGCATAGCAAGACCCCGATCATCGGTGTTTCGCCACCGCTACTATCTTGGATCCTTTCCCCTGTGCGGCTAGCACTCTGGAAACGGATTCTCCCGGCACCCTAACTTCGAGTTTTACCCCGTCACTGAACGCCCTCTCGTCCTCTTTAGAAGAGACGAGTCCGGCCACGCACATAAGTTGCGGTTCTTGGGATTGTCCCGAGTCGGAATTTGCCACCTCCCACAGTTCTATCTGGTCACCGGCCTTGACGGATGCGGGAAGAGAAGACGCGGCGGTGACCATCATTGGCCTGGAGGTAACAGCGTCAGCATTAGCAACAGCTGCTTTTGGAATAATCTCCCCTTTTCCTACCGGCCTCGCCAGCGGTCGATTCTCTTTTAGTTCTGAAGCCGCTAGGTAGATATCGCCCTTCCCTGCAAAACCATCAGCGACAATAGTATTTGCCTCACTCAGGACCGTGCCGGCGGCCAAGTCACTTCTTGCCTGCAACATTGCAGGACCGGATGCAGAGCGATCTAGAATGAACCAACCCGCTAGGGCCGACCCGATTATCAGAATAATTCCCGCTAGGAGTCGGGGATCGCGAAGCCTCATTGCATTAGCCATCTTGTCTCCAGTTGCCGTTTTTTGCCTTTCCTATTTTGCCCGGGTTTTTCCCGATGCGAAAGCGGAAAAGTCACTTCCGTAGCAACCCAAACAATACATTATCTATAGACATAAAACATACTAAATGGGCATAATAGGCAACATGGAACCTAGATTTTACACAATCTCTGACGTGGCCGATTTACTTGCCCTTTCAGAGCAAGGGGTCCGTGCCATGATCAAATCGGGCGAACTTCCAGCCATCCAAGTTGGCGGACGCAAGCAGTGGAGGATAGAGAAGTCTGTCCTCGAAGACTACATTCAGAATGCATACGCAGCCTCAGCGGAAAAAGCTAAAAACCTCTAACACACTCGCACGCTCTCAATAACGGCCAGCCGCACAGCACATCTCCTGTCTAGCTCTAGATAGTCGGCCCCAACCCCGGACAGTCGACCTCGCCACTGCTGCCCCGCTACAGAGGTCACCAGCACCACACGCCCCGATCTTGCAATTTCACGCATAACCATGCCGATTTTCTGCCTAGACTGCAACAAAGATTCAACGGTTCCAGCACGCCCCGGAGCACCCATCGCCGCTATTGCAGCCAACGCAACAACCGTCCGATTCCCTGCCTGATCTACAACCTGCGCCCAGGCAGAATTCACCTCTACCGCCAGCCCAGCAATCCGCGCCCCGGAAAATAGTTCCAGATCAACACGCCTACCTTGCTGCTCGCGTATCAGATCAGCCAAGTTAATGCTGAGACGAGCAGCCTCGGCTAATTCGTGCGCCTCCGCTTCACGCTCTACCGCCCACTGCCCTTCAAAAGCAGCTTCCAGAGAATCTAAAAAATCCATATCTAAATATTACTGTTGACAGAGTCGCACCCGCACGCTTAACGTTAAGTATCAAACATGCTCAAACATAGTCGTTAGGCATTCAATGCGAAGCATAAACAATATCGGCGCCGGTATCGCAACGTTGGCGGCACCAAGTAGTTGCGCCTACTGCTCTGGCATGGCGATCGACTCTGCACACCAAATATTCGTGCAAGAATTGCCATCAGCCCAGCTCTCGGCGTTAGTGGCCTGCATACTAGCCACAATCGGAGCCCTACTATCGCTGTGGTATCTAGCCGGCGGGCTGGCACTTTTGGTTGCCCAGTTTGCCCCGGCAAGAGTTGCCGAGACAATTCGCAGCAAAGTTCTACAATACGGTCCGCCCCTGTTGCGAAAAGCAGCTGGAATCTCGATCTCAGCATCCACGGCAATTGGCTTCTTTTCCGCCCCCGCAGCCCTCGCAACTACTGCTTCGCCTGCTACCGAAGGAAGTCCCGTAGTTGCGACCTCCCTCGTTGATCTGGGGCCAGGAGCTCCCTCACTGGATCTAACTGCCGGAGCGCCACCCCAAAACCTCTCCTATTACACCGTGCAAGCCGGTGATTCTCTGTGGAGCATATCGCAAGAGCACGCCACCTCAGTCAATGCCCTTTACGACCGAAACAAGACCGTTATCGGACCAAATCCGAACCTAATTCAACCAGGACAAAACCTGGCTATTCCAAAGGAAGACAAATGAGCGCACCACTAAGCCAATCCCCAAAGATGATAAAGCTTGCTCCCAAGCGACCAATGACTCCACCCCCAACCCGCACCCAGATTCCGGTACTACGGCCTGGGTGTGCCGCCCGGAGCAAGCTTAGACCTAATCAAGGTCTGCCCACACCAAAGATGCCACACCCAAGACCATGGGCGGCGAACATCGCTAAAACCGTAATCGAACTACTCACCGGTTTTCGCCCTACTTCCCCACTGTCTCAGTGGCTATTGCCCGAAATACATGGGGCGTTACTCAATCGGGTAGAGATGGCGCGAAGGCTGAATAAGCATGCCGCTCCCGCTAAATCCGCCAGAGTTGTTAGCGCACATGTGAAGGCAGTGCAGGCAATAAAAGGCGGCGGCCTCCAGGCTGTAGAGGCCGCCGTCGTAGTATTCGATGGAAAGAAGTCCAGGGCCGTAGCACTGCGCCTTGAACCGCTACACGGTAGGTGGGTTACTACGGCACTAGAAATTGGCTAGCTGCGATTTTTCTTCTTCGCGGCACGCCTCTCTGAACGGTTCATGGGCTTTCCTTCTGCCTGCCCCGCAGATGCGCCTTCCTCTTCCTCGCTCGAGGGAGAATCGGATGGCCCGGAGTAGGCAATATTGGTCGGCTCCTCACTTGCTCCGACAGTACCCATCACATTTCCGGAGTTGTCGGCCTGCTGGGCTTCAAGCTGTTCACGAACAGCCTTGAACTGGTGAGCAAAACCGAATACCGAAGAGACAGTGTCCTGACGAATACGCCCCATCATCTCGGTAAACATCTGCGCGCCCTCGGAAGAATATTCCACCAGGGGATCACGCTGGCCCATTGCGCGCAGGCCGATGCCTTCCTTCAGGTAATCCATCTCGTAGAGGTGTTCCCTCCACAACCTGTCGACTGTCCCTAATAGGACCCGGCGCTCCAGCTCGTTCATGGGAGCATCGCCCAATTGCGAAATTGCAACCGGATTATTATCTACTTCTTCAACCGCGGTTGCGTAGGCGTCAGTAATGTCATCCAACAGAGCTTCCGTGACATCGTCAGACGATAGGGCGACCCTGCCACCTACTTCTTCTTCTAGATCTTCGATCTTCAAGCTGATTGGGTAAATCGAACGAAGTTCAGTCCAGAGCTTCTCCAGCTCCCAATCTTCGGGGCTTCCCTCCGCAGTTACGGCCGCGACCGATTCGCGAATTACCTGCTCAATAAAGCCCGGGACCTGCTCCCCCATGTCAACTTTGTCGTTTAGTACCTGCCGCCGCTGATCGTAAATCAGCTCACGCTGACCGGTCATAACATCGTCATACTTCAGCACGTTCTTACGAATCTCGGCATGCTGTGCCTCGACCTGGCTCTGGGCGGACTCGATCGTACGCGACACCAAGCGCCCTTCCAGCGGCAGATCCTCCGGATACGAGTCTGATGCCATGATCCTCTGCGCCAGACCGGTTGCAAACTTCAACATGAGCGGATCTTGCATAGACAGGTAGAAACGGGATTCGCCCGGGTCACCCTGACGGCCAGACCTACCACGAAGCTGGTTATCGATACGACGCGAGTCGTGCCGTTCCGTACCGAGGACGTATAGTCCGCCCAGCTCCTTTACTTCGTCATGCTCGGCCTTCACAGCGGCTTCGGCCTTTGGAAGCGCCTCCTCGTAGGCCTTCCGGTAGGCATCGAGATCTTCTTCAGGATCGAAACCGGCTGCACGCACTTCTTGCTCGGCAATGCGCTCAGGATTGCCACCGAGCATAATGTCGGTACCACGACCAGCCATGTTCGTAGCGACAGTCACTGCGCCTTTTCGACCGGCATCGAAAACGATTTCTGCTTCGCGCTTGTGCTGCTTAGCATTCAGCACAGTGTGCGGCACTCCAACTTCCTTTAGAAGTGCAGAAAGCTCCTCGGACTTCGCCACGTCGGTAGTGCCAACCAGTACCGGTTGTCCCTTTTCGTGACGCTCCGCGATATCTTTTACAATCGCCCGCAGCTTGCCAGCGCGGGTTGGGTAGACCAGGTCAGCCTTATCTTGGCGGATCATCGGCTTGTTAGTTGGGATCGGCACTACCCCGATCTTGTAAGTATTTGCGAACTCGGCAGCCTCAGTTTCGGCAGTACCCGTCATGCCAGCGAGTACCTCGTATAGGCGGAAGTAGTTCTGCAGTGTAATCGTCGCCAAAGTCTGGTTTTCGGCCTTTACTTCAACACCTTCCTTGGCTTCGATAGCCTGGTGGATACCCTCGTTGTAGCGGCGTCCTTCCATCGTACGACCGGTATGTTCGTCAACGATGATTACTTCCCCACCCGAGACGATGTAGTCGCGGTCGCGTTTGAAGAGCTCCTTAGCCTTAATAGCATTGTTCAGGAAGCCGATCAGCGGCGTATGCGCAGCTTCGTAGAGATTATCAATACCGAGCATATCCTCAATCGCTTCAATGCCCGCTTCGGTTACCCCAACGGTGCGCTTCTTCTCGTCTACCTCGTAGTCCCTACCGCGCTCTAGCAGGCGGACCATCTGCGAGAACTTCGAGTACCACTGATCCGCTTCGCCCTCAGCAGGACCTGAAATGATTAGTGGCGTACGAGCCTCGTCGATCAAAATGGAGTCAACCTCGTCGACAATGACGAAGTAGTGATCACGCTGTACCAAGGATTCGACTGACTGAGCCATGTTGTCACGTAGGTAGTCGAAACCGAACTCGTTGTTCGTACCGTAAGTAATGTCGGCGTTGTACTGCTTTCGGCGCTCATCAGGGCTCTGGTTCGCAACGATGCAGCCAACAGTGAGCCCTAGGAACCGATACACGCGGCCCATCAGCTCACTCTGGTAGGAAGCCAAGTAATCGTTCACAGTAATTACGTGAACGCCCTTACCTGCCAGTGCCCTAAGGTAGGAGGGCATGGTCGCAACCAGCGTCTTGCCTTCACCGGTCTTCATTTCGGCAATGTTGCCTTCATGAAGAGCGATACCGCCCATGATCTGTACCTTGTACGGGCGCAATTTCAATACGCGGTCAGCGGCTTCACGCACAGTCGCGAATGCGTCCACCAGTAGCTCATCGAGTGTCGCGCCGTCCTCCAGGAGCGCCTTAAACTCGGCGGTCTTGCCCTGCAACTCTTGGTCGGTTAGGGCCTTGTACTCGTCTTCCTTCGCAAGTACTTCCCCTGCCAGCTTTTCTAAGCGGCGTAGCGTTCGGCCTTCGCCAATACGCAGAATCCTGTCGAGAATCGACACGTGAGCTCCTTCAGTTGATCGCACACAACATGCCTAGTCTAACGGCCAAAGCATACGGCGTTACAACTGGAGTCCGTCACATTTACCGATAGGTGAAAAGATGGCCCGGTCCTCACCACTGAGAACCGGGCCAATACACTTAGCAGATTACTGTTCGACCTTCGCGTCTAGCCTGAGAACGCCATAGGTCCATCCGTGCCGCCTGTAAACCACACACGGCTGAGATGTCTCGGTATCTACAAACAGATAGAACGGGTGTCCCACAAGCTCCATCTGGTACAGGGCCTCAGATACGGTCATTCGATCTGGCTCATGTAGTTTTTGTCGAACGATCACTGGGGAGTCGCCAAGTTGCTCTTCGCGCTCCTCGCCAGCCTTCATATCGGCGACAGACTTGGTCTCCTCGTGTACCGCCTTGGGGGCATCTTCAACAGCCAGTTCAAACTTCAGCGCCTCAATATCTAAGGGCTTTTCAGTTTCCTGATGAGTTACTCCCTTGCGATGGTCTTTCGCCCGATCCCTAGCTCTGCGCAGACGCTCGTACAGCTTCCCTGCCGCAATATCTACGGCAGCGTAGCGGTCAGACGAGGATGCCTCCGCCCTAATAACCGGCCCCTTGCCGTGAACGGTAAGTTCAATACGCTCGGCAGTGTCTGCCTGACGCGGATTACGTTCGTGGTTTAGTTCAACGTTCACGCGCTGGGCGCGGGGATAGAACTGGGTTACTTTCGATACCTTCTCTTCTACGTATTCGCGGAAGTTAGGGTGAATCTCGGCATTTCTAGCATTGACGATAATATCCATTGTGTCCTCCGGGGCACTCCGTTGGCCGAAGCCAGTTTGTGGGTACCAACCGCACCAACTGCGGCGGTCTTGTGTGTAGCTACCACCCCTCCCCTTGGAAGTTCAGGCTCATGCCTGATTTCCTTTAACTTTACCGTCTATTCACGTATTGCACATCACATATGCGGGCTCGTATCTTCTATTTGGACAGGTGGCTTAGCAGCGGCTATTACCACGGCTCCGACTACCTGTCCCCCATGTTCTTCAACGGCTCTTGCACAAGCCTTCAAAGTTGCGCCAGTCGTTGCTACATCGTCCACTAACAGCACCTTTGAGCCTACCTTCCCTACGCACTTCACTCCCTCTTTCAAGCGCTCAGTTCTGCCTTTGCCTGATCTGCCTGCTTGGTGAGCACGTAGCGGTAGATATAACACATCTTGAATCTTCACTTGCTGGCCTTGCTTTGCCAGATACGCAGCTATTCCTAATGCAAGAGGACGACCGATCTTGTTTCCGAAGAGTCGACGCTTCCAGGATGGCGGCGCCGGAACGATAGCAAGGTCGTCGGCCTTGCTTAGAAATGGCGCCTTTGCCAAGGCATGCCCGAGGCGAAGTAAATAGGGGTAGGGATCTACCCGCTGGTCATGTTTGAGAGCAAGCACAAGATTGCGCAGGGCCCCCTCATACCAGTCGAGACACCATACGTTAGAGAGGTATACCCGCAAATATGCAGACACGTCGAATGGAGATTCATCAAAGATGCCGCTGCATTCTTGGCAAAGTGGCGTATCCCAGGCGCCACAACCCATGCATTGGACAGGTACAACGAGGTCGAGTAGAGCTCCCATGGCAGTAATTGTTTCGAGGATCTGAAAACGAATCACCCGCAAAAAACCTAGGTTGTGGATTGACTCCTGTGCACGCTTACCCGGGATAATTTAGCGAGGTAGCCTTCGTCTCTACAGACTTCCACCCGGCTCCAGACTTTATGAATAGCCGACCGTTTGAGTCAGCTACACGCACCGACTGCGAAGGTCCGCCCCGCAGCACCCGTGTTGCCCCCACCGGGCCAACCAAGTTGGTCGACGTCGATCCGATCTCTTCTGTCTCAATATCGGGGGCGGATTGCCCATCCGCCTTCGCTAATACCGCAACCGTTGTCGAATCCACCCACCCAACATCGCGAATCTTCTGGATAGAGGTGGCAACCTGCGTGGGGTTCACCAATGCCACCGGGCTCCCGTGCTCGTCGCGGTGGACCACACACACGTAGGCCTCCTCAGTTCCGTTCTTCTCGGATACCAGGAGCATCGCCCGCGCCCCATCCAGCGTAAGGACCAGGCGAGTTACTGCCCTACCGGACAGCCATTTTGCCGACACTTCCTTGAGCTGGCCAGCTTCATTCATGACCACTACCGTCGCCGAGGAAGAATCGCCTGTCCAAATCCATCCTCGTCTATCCACTGCCGGAGGGCGCAATGCCTTCCCGGGGTAAGCGACTATCGGAGTCGATTGGCCAAAGAGTACCAATCCGGAATCTTCTGCATTGGCTACCAGTGGCGAGCTACTTACGGGGGAAATAGCCGGATCTGTCAACTGGTAGCTCTGAGTTTTCTGCGCGGATACTAGCTGCCGAGAATGGGAATTCAGGTCACTTACTACGGTCCCAGAGCGAATACCCAAGAGATAATCCGCGTCGTATTTCTGTTCCTCTGGCTGGGTTCCTGCGGGCAAGGCGGAGCCGCCAGAAATCACGTTTAGCGTGGAAGAACTGGACAGCCCAGACAATGTCCGTTCGATCTGGCCGCGAGCCCATCCTAGGTCTTTAGAGGAAAGGGTACGTACCCTCCCAGATAGCTTCACGGACAGCTGTGATCCGTCCGTTTTTACAGTGTCATCTAATTTAGTGTTTGCGGGAATAAAAGTGCGCACGGCTGGGCTAATGGCACCCGAGGGGCCCTTCAGCAACAGCTTGATGAGGTTAGTGGACATGCCTTGCTTCGGCAGCCACCTAGGGTCGGCTACGTACACTTTGGCGTCAGTAGAAACAAAGTACAGGTTTCGCTTCGTGTAGGCAGTGTTAAAAGAATCCAGGGGGATCATGATCCCCTGTGGCAAAGAGGTGATGCGCCACTGCCCATCTACCTTGCCGAAAGTTATTTCAGCGCCTGCTCGCGTGCCTATCTGGGAGGAATCACCAATGCCGTTCTGATCAACGCGCAATCTGCGGATACCGCTGAGCTTAGACGCTTGTCCGTCCTGGTCGTAGGTAATCCGAATAGAATCCTGAGTAACCGTAATTTCGCGCTTGGGATCCCAAATCCGGGCTGCTTCCTTGGTCAAGTATTCGCGCGCGGTAGCAAAATCGTCATAAGTACCGGCAGCCGCAGCACGCAAAAAATCCTCAGTAAGTCGCTGAGGACTGGCCCCTTTTGTGGGTGGAGCTGCCAGCTGCGCCAATGGATCTTGTACCCCCTGCTCGGGTTTGGCCGGAGTGACCGGCCCCGAGGTAGGTAACGACGCGCAAGAACAAAGGAGGGACAGGGCTGCGCCTAGCAAAGCTAGTTTACGAATCTTCACGACGTTCCTCCTGCTCCTCTGGATAGTCGCCTTCGCTGACATTTTCCGGATCTGCCTCGTACATAGAAGGCGTCCCATCGGCAGATAGAAGCTCCACTGTCTGCTCTCCATTATCGGCAGCAACCGAACCCAGAGTAATGTCCTCGGGGTGGGTCCTAGACCACTCGGCGCGGGCTCTGTCCAATTCCGGATCGGATATTTGCAGCGGCAGTTCGGAAATGGGCACATCTGCCTTTACGGGAACCACCAGCATGAACGCTGATCCTGCCTGTGGACACCCAATCACCGTAAGTAAACCGTTGTGGATATGGGCATCCTCTGCCGCAATTGCCAACCCCAAGCCGGTTCCTCCGGTTGTGCGGGCTCGGGCGGGGTCGGCACGATAGAAACGATCGAACACATGCGCAGCAACTTGGTCGGTCATTCCGACGCCCCAATCGCGAACGCGCACCGCCACAGCAGTCTTCGAACACGCTACCGAAACCTTCACAGGACGGGCTTCGGCGTGTTCCAAAGCATTTGTGTACAGGTTCCGAATGATCCTTTCTATGCGAATCGAGTCAATAGCTGCGATCGCCGGACCGGCAGTCTCGAAAATAGTTTCCACCCCGTTAGCCTGCGCCAAAGCCTCAGAATCAGAAATCACCCTGGCCGCAATCTGACTAATATCTATGTCTTCACGCGTGGAAAGCGCAGTGTTGGCATCAATCCGGCTTATTTCAAGTAGATCAGCGAGCATCCGTTCAAAGCGCTCTACTTGTTCGTAAAGAATCACCGCCGAACGCGATTCCACCGGTCCCATGTCCTCTTTGGAATCGTGCAACACTTCAGCTGCCATTCGGATAGTGGTCAGCGGCGTACGAAGCTCATGGGAAACGTCCGAGACGAAACGGCGTTGTAGATCTGCTAGCGTCTCGTAATTTGCAATCTGTTCCTGCAGCGAATGAGCCATCTTATTGAAGTTAGAAGCCAGGATCGATAGCTCGTTGTCGCCTTCTACCTCCAGGCGGGCAGACAAGTCGCCCTCGCCAAATCTGGAAGCAGCCACCGCGGCCCTTCGCACAGGCGTAATTAGCTGGTATGAGACACCAATAATGGTGACCGTAAGCAAGATCAAAATGATCAGCGTTCCCACCGCTAGCACCTGGATGATCATGTCGATGGTTCCCTGTTCAGGCGCAAGCGAATAGACGATGTAAAACTCGTGAGCACCTGCCATAGGCAACAGCACCGACTGGCCTACAACTATGCCGGGGACTTCTTTTCCGCCCACGTTCAGCTTCACCGATTGCCACTGAGCAGTTGAATCCGCCGCTACCTCGGCGCGCATCTGCGGAGTCAGTACTCCTTGCAGGGAGGTATCTACTACCTCGTTGATTCTTACGCTGGAGGCTTCTTGTGGACTGCGCAGCAACATGACCCCAACCGCACCGGCACCAGCCGCGCCTTCACGTTGATCCTGCATAAGCTGGTAAGCCACGTCCTGCAGCTCACCGCCGTCCGTTACATTGGACTGGTCGAGCACCGTCTGCACGGCAGCACGACGCACGGACGCGTCAGAAATAATCTGATCCAATCTCGATTGAAACAAGCCGTCACGAATGTGCGAGGAGACGAAAACCGAAAGCAACAGCATCATCACCGCTGTAGAGGCAACCAGCACCACGGTGATAAACACACCTAGGTTCTGGCGAATTGCTTTAACTAGGTATCGATCCTGAAACCACTTTACTGGGCGTAAAGAGAGGATGCGTCCAGCAAAACTCACGCTTTGTCGCCACCAGCGCGGTAGCCAACCCCACGCACAGTAAGAACGATGACGGGATGTTCTGGATCAGCCTCGATCTTCGACCGAAGCCGCTGGATATGCACGTTCACCAAACGAGTATCGGAAGCATGGCGGTAGCCCCATACCTCTTCGAGTAGCTCTTCCCTGGTGAATACTTTCCACGGCTTCCGGGCGAGGGTAACCAGCAGATCAAACTCGAGCGGGGTTAGTCCCAGATCCTTGCCATCCCTAGTCACTTCGTGGCCAGCAACATCGATCTCGAGATCGCCAATTCGGACCCGTTCCGTCTCGGAATTATCTACATGACGCAGGCGAGCGCGCACCCGCGCCACCAATTCTTTCGGCTTGAAGGGCTTCGGAATGTAGTCGTCAGCCCCGGCTTCTAGTCCCCGCACCACGTCAGTGGTGTCGGTTTTTGCAGTGAGCATTACGATCGGTACGCCAGAAATTGAGCGAATCCGCCTGCAGATCTCGATGCCGCTCAACCCCGGTAGCATCACGTCTAGAAGTACAAGGTCAGGCTGATCGCGTTCGAATGCTTCTAGGGCCTTATCACCGTCTGCGCAGAAGGTCGCCTCGAAGCCCTCGGCACCTACTACAATGCCGATCATCTCGGCCAATGCCTCGTCGTCGTCTACAACCAAAATACGCGCGCTCATAAGGCTCCTTCTCTGTTGTTCGCCTCTTAATCTTACTTTGAAAGATTTCAGTTTTACTTCGAAAGATCGGGCTCGATGAATATTGTCAGATCTAGTTCCGGCAATGAGCCGCGGATGGCAGCTTCAGCCTCGTTGATGTGGTCCGCTATCTGCTTGCCAGAAGAATTCGCCGCCACAGCAATCTTGGCAGCCACCAGCACTTGCTCCGGTCCTAAATGCAGAGTCTGCAAGTGGATGATGTGGAGATCAGCTTTCCTAAACCCTTCCCGCAGCCGCCTGGCGACGTTTGGGGTAACCTACTCTCCTAATAGCAATGACGCCGTCTCAGAGGCAAGGAACGCCGCTACCACTATCAGCAGGATACCGATGGCACCAGATCCTAGAGCATCCCATCTGCCATTGCCAGTAGCTAAGGTTGCTCCCACCCCACACAACGCGAACACCAGACCGGTAAGTGCAGCAATGTCTTCCAACATCACTACTGGAATTTCAGGTGCTCTAGCAGAGCGAATGTAGCCAAAGATACTCTGATTCCCTTTAGCTTTACCCGCCTCCTTCAGGGCGGTCCTAAGCGAAGTGGCCTCGGCAATGATTGAAATCAGCAGTACGGCTACGGGCACCCAATGCCATGAGGTAATAGGCTGTGGATCGACAAACTTGTGGTAGGCCTCGTAGAGGGCGAAACACGCACCTGCCAAGAACAGCACAATAGAGACGATGAATGCGGCCAGGTAACGGGCGCGAGCATAACCAAAGTTATGTTGCGAATCAGGCTCCTTTTGCGCCCTCTTGGAACCCGCCAGTAGCAAGCCCTGGTTACCGGTATCCGCAAAGGAGTGGATTCCTTCGGCGAGCATTGCTGAAGACCCGGTCAGTAGCCACGCCGCTATCTTTGCGATCGCAATTGAAACATTTGCCGCAGCGGCAGCAAAGATTGCCTTCGTTCCACCCTCGTTACTCACTGGCGACCGCCAACGTTATTCTGTTCACTTATCAGCAAAAGAGGGACTTCGTCACGAATTGGGTATGCCTCACCGGAGGCAACATCTACCAAGTATCCGTCCTGCTCTTCAAGCTTGTTGCCGCTGGAAGGTGACACGAGAATATCCTTCACCCAGTCGCGCATACCTAGCTCCTTTTACTGTTGGGGGGAAGTTTCTTGTCCCGATATTACGCGTAAATACCCCCGTTTTCTTCCTACCTGCGTCCTCGCTGCCGGATGACGCGAAACTGACGCGTCAAGTTCACTCTTTGGCTCCGGTTTGACTATCGGATGTGACTTGGGCTCGCTAGCCTTTCGCACTTCATTCGCGAGAGCCATCAGATCGTCATCGGTTGGGTCCCGCTCTTCGAATTTTGTTTCCAACCTGATTACTTCCCAGCCATTGGGAACAGTCAATCGATTTGCGTGGTCCGCGCAGAGATCATACGCCTGCGGTTCCGCCTCGGTGGATAGAGGGCCCAACACAGCGGTCGATTCGTCGTAGTCAAAAGTCAAAGTTGCCACAGCCGGGCGCGAACAAGTGGTCTTAAAACAGGTGCGAATAGGTCTCACATGTGCAGACTACCCGCCGGAGGGCGCGTTCCCCGGTTGGCAGGGCCGGGCAACACCAACTCCTCATAGATCTAACTGAACAGCTGATTCATCTACCCACAAAGACACAAATAGAATAATATGCAACTACACTAATTTGTCGTTTCAAAAGAAATGCCTCTGCCACAGCTTTTAGCATGCATTAGTGTTCCAAGAAACTAATTGCTTATCTATTATCCAAGGGAAACGAAATTGAGACAGTTGAGGCCGTCCAAGTTACTAACTATTTGCGCTAGCGCCGCCACCTCGTATTTAGTCATGCTCCTCAGTTTCTACCCAGGGATCCTATACGGACCTGACCTTGAAGAGCAGTTTGCGCAGGCCTCCGGTCAAATTCCTTTCAACGACTGGCACCCGCCCCTTATGGCACTCATATGGAAATGGGGAATGTGGCTAACTTCCAAACCGTCGTGTCTATTCATCTTCGAAATAACTCTCTTTGTGGGCTCACTCCTGGTTTTTGCCTTGTCGGGATATCGAAGGGGAAAGCTCGATTTGCTCTGGGCCTGCCTGATTACCCTCCTCCCCCTTTACGCCCCTCTCCTTATCCAGTCGGGAAGGTTGTGGAAGGACCAGTTCCTAACATTTTGCCTTCTTACGGCAATTGCAAGCCTTTGGATAGGCGGCAAAAAACGCGGCCAGTGCTGGTCTTTAGCCTTGTTCTTTATGTTCGCAGCCGCGGCCATCTTGCTACGCGCGAACGGCTTCTTTGCAGTAGTTTTCTTGCTCCCGCTAGCCGGGAGGAAGATCCGCGCCTTACTTCCACATCTGCAGTCAGGTCAGGGCAAGACCAAGAGACTCTTTCGTAGCAGAACCGTTATTGCCATCGGCTGTGCCTGCCTAGCTCTGATTGTTGCCACCGCAGGCTTGAATGCCACTGTGAAGATCGCTGCGCAGCCGACGAAGACTCATCAGATAGACCAGCTATTTTTGGACGACCTCATAAATACTTCCTCCCCTACGGAGGTGATGGATTTGCCACTATCTGGCGACTTCAAGAAATTCTTGTCCTCTGCCATTACTCGCTGCTCGGCCGAAGGGCATAAACAGAACCTGATGTGGTATTCCTGCGCAGATGGCCAACGGATTACCATTGAAGATGGAACCACAGTTTTTTCTAGCATCCATCGCTTCCACCCAGAGTTTATGAAGGCCTGGTTCGCGGTCATTCCACAGCACCCGTTTAAATATGTTGGGTACAGAATGGAAGTGTTCTCCCATTTTATTTTCGATACCTGGCCTGCCAATCTAGGAAAGATCAAAGGACATTTCTCTCCAAGGTTTTCCGCCGCATTTACCTCAACATCAAGCTACACAGATTCTGTAAGTTCCAGGTGGGCCCCATTTCTGTTCTGCCCCGCTACCTATCTTCTGATCAATCTAGCTACTATTTGCTTCCTACAAAGACGAAAAGGCCAGCTCTCAGAAGAACATCATTCATTTGCATTCTGGCTCTCTGCAGCATCTTTGTTCTGGCTAGTAAGTCAAATTCCGATAGTTCCGGTCTCGGATTACCGCTACAGTTATTTTTCAATCGCCACAACCGCGCTCGCAGTTGCAGTATTGATGGGCGGGTTGAGCCTGAAGACAAAAACTCCCGGCGGACATGCCTCGCTAGCTAGGTAAATCGGAACTAGAGTCTACGTATGAGCATCTGCAGGGATCGACACGGTAGAGGAAGACGCGGCGTATTAATGCCGCCCACCTTGCCCGGTTCGCTCACTCGGTCCCAGTTCTTTGACATGCTTGTGATCGCTAATGCCCGATCCATTAGAAAGGGATTCCCTAGTGTGGCAGATTGGGAATTCGCTGTCGAGGATGTACCTCCGTCTGATCCTGCCCCCTGGGAACGACAGGCGCCGGTCTTAGCACGAACGTTTACCGGGCGCGCTGGGTCAGGACTGAAGCCTAGGGTGGTGCTCTACCGTATTCCACTTTCTGTGAGGGCGAGCAACCGCCGCGACCTGGCAAAAATTATCCGGCTGGCGCTAGTAGACCAGATCGCCTCGGCACTGGGAATTGCCCCCACTGATGTAGATCCGGGGTATGACCCTAACGGATTTTAATGCCTATTGCTGTGAGTTCGCGGGCTGATCTTGAACTGGTAAAAGTTGAGATTGCGGACTTGCTTACCACTCCGGTGATCGCAACCGGCCCGTCGGACTTCCATTGCCATGTGCCTTCAGGCAGCGCAACTGAAGCACTCTTTAGGGCGGGCACCTTTAGCTTCTTCGGGGTTTGCCCCGCGCCGCGGAATTCCACTACGCCATCGGCATTTGCACTGGCATAGATCTGGGCTCCCTTGGGAACGATCAAAATCCCGTCCTTTGCCTCAGCTCTTGCAGTCGTCCACGTGAAGTCTTTACCCTGTCGTTCGCGGACTGCAGCCAGAACTGGCTTATCAGATAGCACCTGCACTGTGCCGCGTCCCTGTCCAAGACCAGCTAAGGAGATCTCGGCAACGGCTCCGGGTTCTACCGTAACTTTCCCGCCGGGAACGGGGATTCGTTCATCGCCCTCGGCCTTATACACCTGAGCGTGGATGGCCTTATTTGCGGGATTAGTAATCTGCAACTGGGCATCGGCAAAGCCTACCCCAGGAATCAAGTTGGTCATTTCGGGGCCTTCGGCAGCCTCTGTTACTTCTGTGCCTAGGTCGTTTAGGCCTTTAGTCATCGACTGTTGTAGCCAGGCGCTTACTCCCGCACCAGTCGCAGTCAGGTGTAGGCTCACGCGTTCTTCTTCAGGGGCTAGCCCTGCTAATGGAACCGTTACCGTATGGCCTGCTGGCAGACTCACACGCGAGCTCACCAAATCGACAGGCCCAGTCTTCGAGAATGCTTCGATCGTAACGGTAGAATCTTCCTCGCTGGGATTAGCCAGTAGCAAGGTGGAATCTGTCCCGGTGGTGGTGGCTCCTCCAAGTAACCACATTGAAGTGCGCGGACTTTCGCAGGTGGAAAAGGCTTTTGGGGTGTTGCTCTGAAGCCCCACAGCCACGGCAGCTTTCCCGTTTGAGGGCGGCGCCTGCAGTATCGCCCCGGCAGGAGCCTCGGCCCCTATTTCCTTGCCGTCAACAAGCACGCGTGCAGGCGTGCCTTGTTGGGTGATCCCGGCAATGGCTGCCTTTCCTTTTCCCCCTGTTGGAGCGCATGCGGTAAATGTAGGGCCTCGTTGAGGCGTGACGTAAGAGTACGCAACGGCCTTAGTCCCAAGCGGATGAGTCCCGTAGGCAACAATGCCGCCAAGTCCACCGATAAGCGCGAGGGCCGAG
This sequence comes from Actinomyces sp. UMB0138, assembly GCF_002849225.1. Lineage (GTDB taxonomy): Bacteria > Bacillota > Negativicutes > Veillonellales > Veillonellaceae > Veillonella > Veillonella parvula_H. Next base: position 317,111 of record NZ_PKMC01000001.1, on the reverse strand, counting down.
AGGGGCGCAATTATTTTCCTAGCTTCCACGTTACGACCTCCTTCCGTTCGGGCCAGATCGCAGCTGCCAGGGCTCCTAGCACTAGCGCTCCGTAGGCTAGCCGCCACGGCCATATCCAGATCGGATTGATACTCAGCCGAAGGGTGCCGCCCAGATTAGCTGGCACTTCAAAGCTCTGCAATCCTGCCGCACTGGTTGCCTCTAAGGCCTTGCCACCGAGTGAGGCTTTCCAGCCGGAGTCTGCCCGCTCCGCAAGTTTTAGGGTACGTACGGACGGACTTGCGCTGATTTTTGCCCGAGCGCTCAGATAGCCGGAGGGTACTACCTGGTCGCCAACCTTTAGGCGGGCGCTTTGAGGGCGCACACGCCACAGTATTCCTAGGTCGTTAGAGCCTATCCGGGTTATTCCCTTCGCAGCGTCGATTTTTTCGGCGAGATTCCGGGCGAGCGCTTGTTCAGTAGAGGGCGAAGCTACCTCGTCGCTTCCTAGTACAGAGCGCGGGATTATGACTTCGCCTACCCCCAGATCCGCTAGTTCGTTAGCAACATCAGTCCCCGAGTTAGAGGCTAGGTTTGCTACTGCGGAACGCAGTTTCGCCGCGGCCCCCTCACCCGGCGCCTGCAAGCTAGAGAGCACGTTCCGCCCGGTCAATGAGGCGGTATTTGTGCGCAGCAGGGACACTTCTATTGCGCCGCTTGTGGGACGCAGGGTAGCGACCTTGGAGCGCGTGCCGGAATCTTGCACTCCTTGTTGGGTTGCGGGTACCTGTCGGTTTGGCGCTGCCTGGAAGCTATCTGGGGTGGGTGAAATTGCGAAGTAAGTACCACTGCCCAACCCGCCAATTAGAAGCACCAGCGACAGAGCTACTCCTAGCACCAGGATCGGCTTTTTCCTCCAGGGTCTGCGCAGATAGTCCAGAGTAGAAATTGCCGCTCCGATTAGTCCTACCCAGGCCAGTGTCAGCCCGGGTCCGGGCCAAGTAGAAACCATGTTGTAGTTTTCGTCTATGCCTGCCTGAACAGAGACAGACAGGACCGCGATTGCCGCCCCTGCCAGCAAGCAGAGCCAGGAGATGCGGGCAGCAACTACGCGTTCCGGAAGAGCGAGGGCGATTACTGCCAGGACAGCCAGTGCCGCCCCCAGTAGGGCCAGTAGCTCTTTACCAGCTAGGGGTACTCCTGCAAGTAACGCCCAGGTAGGAACATTCGGGGTCTGCACCGGCATGCCAGCAGTTGAAAGAAGCACGGTCGGTAGGTGTCCCTTTCCTAGGGCATCCGCAAGCGAGGGCGATATTGCAACTAACATGGGAACGCCTGCCAGTACCCCGATGAGTCCGCCAGGCCGGTGGGTTAGAAGCAGATAAATACCAGCGACCAGGTATACCAGGGCTCCGCTCAATCCGAGGATCGGGGAGGCGGCGCCTACCACCAGCAGCGCTAGGATGCCGACAAAGGCACGCGTGTGAGGACGCCCAAGTTCACCGGCAACTCCTTTTCCATTCACCCCAAAGCCTAGGTGCGGGGCGTGGGCTCTGACCAAGCCCGCGACCGCCCACACAATAAGTGGGAAGAGGGCGTGGGCCAGGGAGGGCGCAAAACGGCCCTGGTGCATTCCGATTAGGAAGAAGGGAGCACACATCCATCCGAAAGCTCCGACGGTTCTAGCCCACGGAGCGCGGGTCACGACCCCCGTACCAGCCCAGGCTGTGGCAAAGGAGATTAGTGGCAAGAATGCGAAAAGGAACGCCATCGCTTTAGACGGAGATATTCCCACTGCAGCGAAGGGTCCTGTAAACATGCAGAGAATCGCTAGAATCGGGTCTGCCATGCCGGCTTCCCCTAGCCCCGACGGGATCCAATTAGAGAAGGCCGCTTCGGCCAGGTCGCGCCATCTAGAGGGAAGGTCCAGCCAAGCACCGCCGTACGGGTGTGCCCAAACACCGCGGGTGAGGAAAAGATTCAGAATGCCAGCCACCACTAAAGATGCTGCTAATGCGGCTTTCTCGCGTCCTCGTCTTGCTACTACCGCCGCAGCAGCGACCGGTTCCAAAGGCGCGGGGCGGGCCGCATCAAGTTCGATCTTCTTGGCAATCTTCCGTTCGGCTCGCACTTCAGCTCTGGTCAGCTCCAACGGGGCAAGCCTTGCTCTTGCCATTATTCTGGCTCGGCGAATGCGACTGCGTCCTGCTACTACTTTCCCGGGACGGGTCAGAAAGGCGATGGCTGCGTGAAGCTGCGCCCTCGCCTGTGCTCGCTGGCCGCGGACCGTGTGGCCGAGCCACCGAGTAAGCCCGCTCCCCAACGCCCACAGGGCGATGAACGGCACGGCAAACCAGTACACTGCCAAGGCCGCGTTGTAGTAGCGCGAACGGCGTAGTTCTGCCGGGTTGGCCCGCTCTCCACGGAACGATTCCTGAGCGTGCCTCACCCGCGCTTTTGCTACTAGTACGACTCTGTGCCCTGCCAGGTGTAGTCTCCGGCCAAGTTCAAGTCCTTCACCGTACCTACCGGCTGATGGGTCTAGCCCCCCGGCTGCGCGAACTTTCTGCCAATCCAGGAGCAATCCCGCAGTGCCAAGAGCTAAGACATCCGAACGGTCGTCACACTGGCCCTGGTCGATGTCGTCATTTAGGGGCATCCGCCATCCTGTACGCGTGGCCTCTATGCCTGCGCTCAGGAGTTTTACCCCTTCAAAATCAAGTTGCGACGGACCGCATGCTGCGATGGTCCGCCCTTTTTCCATCTCTAAAGCAAGTAGTTCCAAACAGTTTGGAGCGGGAGCCGAATCGTCGTGTAGCAGCCACAGAAGAGGTTCCTCAATACTATCAATCTGGGCTATTACTTGCCCCAGTGAGGTAGCTCCTGGGACAGAAATGACGTCCAACCAGTCAGATTTCACTTCCGCCAAAAGAAAATCAGCACTGGTATCTACCACGCTAACCCTGTCGGGGAGAACAGTAGAGGAAAGAATAGCTTCTAAAGTGGCGTCGAGGTACTGGCTGTCTCCGGGAGTGACAACCAAGGCCCGCACGGGCTTGAAGGCGCGGGCGGAGGAAAGTTCGCGGTTCAAACCGCTTTGCGACGTAGACGCCGCCGCTCACGTTCAGATAGGCCGCCCCAGATCCCAAAGCGCTCATCGTTTTCAAGAGCGTACTCTAGGCATTCTTGGCGAACTTCGCATGCCGCACAAACGTTTTTTGCCTCGCGGGTGGAGCCACCTTTTTCCGGGAAAAATGCCTCCGGGTCGGTCTGGGCACAGAGGGCGCGCTCTTGCCAGGCAAGTGGCCCTTCAAGTACGTCCATGTCGGCATACTCGGAACCGAAGGCTTGGGTTAGGTCAAGGTCACCTTCGCCAAGTATGTTCCACACAGCGCTCCCCCTCGTTGTTGCGAATCTAAATTACATGCGTGTCATTAGTCTATGTCAAGAGCATACATGATAGCGAGCCCCATTTTTCCGCCCGATGATTTCCATCGCTTGTGTCTTTGTTGCTATTTCGCGCCAAACCTTGCTCGCAAAGGACTCTATTATTAGGTTATGAATCTTGTATCACTTGTTCGAGACCTGGATAAACGCGTAAGCCCCGCCCTTACTTCCTATGTTGGAGGCGAGCGGGTAGAGCTAACCGGCCACGTGCTTGCCAATTGGTTTTCTAAGATCGCCAATTTACTAGTGGATCTTTCAGATGGTGACACCGAGGCGGCAGTGACCCTGGACCTGCCGCTGCACTGGCGCTCAATTTGCTGGACTATTGGCACCTGGCATGCTTCACTCCCCCTCAACACGTCTGCCCCCGTCCTTGCAGTGACAGACCAGGTAGACACCGCTAAGACCTGGGTAAAAGAAGATAGGGCCGACTCGGTTGGGCTACTATCTTTACCTTTCCATCACCTCACTTACCCCCATCCGCTTCCGGAGGGAACCGTCGACATCGCCTCTGACATGATGGCGAACGCCGACTCTCTAGTGTGGGCTCCCTCGCCGGATGAAGACCTTCCTCTTTACGAGGGCGGACCCGCTTTTGCCGAAGTAACTTCCATTGCGCCCGTTCCTGCCGGAAGATTCGCTATTAGTGGCGACCTCTTCGCGGTTAGCCTGCAGTGTGTTCGGCTATGGGCGGCCGGCGGCAGCGCGGTGTTGATCCCAGCTGATTTGGATGACCAAGAGTTGGAGCGCATCCTGCAGGTCGAGGGCGCTACCTTAGGGGACGTCCACCTGCGCTAGGTGCCCGTGCCCGCGCACTCGCACGGTACCGTCAGAGGCGTCGATAAACGCCCCATGGCCCCGCTGTAAAGAAAGCTCATTCGATTTTGTAGCGATCACTGCTTGCCCATCGAGGCAAGTCAAGATCCTAGGCCCCCTCCCCGGCAGAGGACGCCACTCGGCTCCCAGCTGCGCTAACGAGAGTTCAAAATCGTCAACAGGGGCGTAGTAGACGGCGGTCCAGTTGTTGACCCACTCTGGGGCTATACGCATCGGTGGGGCTGCAGAAAAATCTGTGCATCGCAGTGCCTCGCGCGCATCCACGTATTTCTCGGTTAACCCGGCTCGCAAGACGTTGTCGGAAGCTGCCATCAGTTCTAGCCCCAAGCCCGACATGTAGGCATGGATATGCCCGCAGGGAATGAACAGGGTCTCGCCTCTGCGCAAGGTGACAGGGTTTAGCAGGAGCGAAAGCACTGCTCCTGCGTCTCCGGGATATTCCTCCCCAAGCTCGCACGCAATGGTATCGGCTCGCTTCGATGGCGTGGTGCCCCGGTCGATGCGGTCTCGGCAAGCCACCACCACTTCGTTGACGGCTGCCTCATCCGGGCACGTGTCAGGATCCATCAGTTGGGTCGCAATGGTGCGCATTCCGAGCGCATTAGTTTGGTGGTCCAGAATATCGAAGAGGGAGCGAGCTAGCGGTGCGGCTAAGTCGCGTAAGATCTCGCGGGCTTTGCGGGGCGCCCTAAAACCGACCACCGCCTCAAAATCGGTGAGCGCCATCAGCATCTCTGGCTTGTGGTTGGAATCCTTGTAGGAGCGCGAGGGCGAGGAACGATCAATCCCCTGTTCTTCCTCGCGCGCGTATCCCTTGACCGCGATCTCTTTTGAGGGATGCACCTGCAGAGAAAGGGGCCTGGCAGGCGCCACGTATTTCATCAAAAATGGCAGAGACTGCCCAAACCTGTCGACGGTGTCCTGTCCGAGTGCGGACAACGGATCAGAACAAATATGCTCTTCCAGCGTTCCCCCGCCCACTATTTTGGTTGGTGCTATCGGGTGGGATCCGTACCAAATTTCGGCTACCGGTGTAGAGTCGGCAGGCTCGCGTAGTAAGGCTGGCAGTGCATTTCGTGAGCCCCACGCGTAGGGTTGCTTAGCGCCCTCGAGCAACAACATCTAAGGAATATTCCTTCCCCGCGCGTGCTGGTAGAGGTCGTACCACTGACTCCGCTCTAGGTGGACTTCCCGGGCACGCGCACAAGCCCAAATCCGTTCCGGCTTGGTAGTACCTATGACTGGCACTATGGCTGCCGGATGCTTCTCTAACCATGCCAATACTATGGCCTCTGGCGGCACCGACATATTCTGGGCCAACTGATGCACAAGTTTCCGGGTCTGTTCCACGTTCGGATCGGCTGCGGGCACATCCGCGGTGTAAAGACCACCGTCTAAGGGGCTCCAAGCTTGAATTTGCACGCCCCTATTTAGACACCATTCGATCGTTTGCTCGTCAAAGCTGGGCTGGCCAGCAGTGTTGAAGTCTACTTCTGCGTCCACAAAGGCGTGATGTCCCAGCGAAAGCTGGAGTTGATTTGCGGCTAGTGGAACGTACTGAGCCCAGGCTCGCAACTGCGCCGAATGCATATTCGAGACCCCCACTGCCCCGATTACCTTCTGTGCCAGCAAATCCATGAGTGCCTTACCAACGGCTGCCTTGTCGGCCAACGGATCGGGCCTATGTATAAGGAGGACGTCGATGTGGTCGGCGCCGAGGCGGTCCAGCGACCCCTCCAAAGATTCCTTCAATCTATCCGGCGTCTGTTCGTACCTGGGCACTCCCTTTAGGTGGATCCCAAATTTAGTCTGGATTTTGAAATGGTCGCGAAGCGAAGGATCGGCCTGGAAAGCCGCAGAAATTGCCTTATCGGCATACCCGTCCTTATAGATGTCTGCCGTATCGATCGTGTCGATCCCAACCTCTTTAGCAGCCCGCAAAGCCGCGAGCGCTTGAGACGCTTCTGCCTCGCCAACACGCGGCGAGTCCCATGGGCCGCCCAGCCCCATTGCTCCGTAGATCATGGTTAAACAATAGCGGGGGCGCACCAGAGCCGCCCCCGCTAAAGTGATTACCTACTATTTTTCTTTCGGATGAGTCATAGAGGCCACGTCAAGGGCCTTGTCCAGATCCTCTTCGCTAATTTCGCCACGTTCCACAAAGCCCAAGTCAATGGTGGATTCGCGGATTGTAATACCTTCCTTGACCGCGTGCTTGGCGATCTTAGACGCTGCCTCATACCCGATCACCCGGTTCAGCGGGGTGACGATCGAGGGCGAAGATTCAGCCAGTTCCTTACAGCGGTCAACGTTTGCCTTTAGGCCATCAACTGTCTTCTCGGCAAGAACCTTGGCGGCGTTACCCACGATGTTGATTGATTCGAGCAGGTTGGAAGCCATGACGGGCAGCATAACAAGCAGGTCAAAATTGCCTTGAGCTCCCGCAAAGGCGATGGTCGCGTCATTGCCTATCACCTGGGCTGCGACCTGGACGGTGGCTTCAGGAACAACTGGGTTGACCTTGCCTGGCATGATCGAAGAGCCCGGCTGCAAGTCGGGCAGTGCCAGTTCGCCAATACCGGTACGCGGGCCCGATCCCATCCAGCGCAGATCGTTACAGATCTTCACTAGCGAGACGGCCACGGTGCGAATAGCCCCGGACATTTCAACTAGAGAATCCTGGGCCGCCTGCGCCTCGAAGTGGTTGGGCGCCTCGGTGAAAGGCAGGCCCGTGTTCTGGGCAATCAATTCGATAACACGCTGGCTGAATCCGGCAGGAGTATTGATTCCGGTGCCAACCGCAGTGCCACCAAGCGGCAACTCGCATAGCCGCGGCAGTGCGCCCTCGATCCGCTTGATGCCGTTGCGGATCTGCATAGCGTAACCGGAGAACTCCTGCCCCAGCATGATCGGGGTAGCGTCCATTAGATGGGTTCGGCCAGACTTCACAACGTCGGCGAATTCCTCAGACTTCTTCTCCAGTGACTGCGCCAAGGTCTTGAGTCCTGGAAGCAACACTTCGTTGACCGCTTGCACGGAAGCAATGTGGATAGAGGTCGGGAACACGTCATTTGAGGACTGGGAAGCGTTCACATGATCGTTGGGGTGTACGGTGTCGCCCTTGATCCGACTTGCCAAGGTGGCAACCACTTCGTTTGTGTTCATATTCGAAGAAGTGCCGGATCCCGTCTGGAAGATATCGATCGGGAATTCCTTGTCGTGCTTGTTTTCGATGACTTCTTCCGCAGCCTGCTGGATCGCCTTCGAGGTGGCCTCGTCAATTACGCCCAATTCTAGGTTGGCAATTGCTGCCGCGCGCTTTACTTGCCCAAGAGCGGCAATGTGGTGATCCGATAGTCCCTTTCCAGATATCGGGAAGTTTTGTACTGCACGCTGGGTCTGTGCGGCATAGAGAGCCTCCTTTGGCACCTTTACTTCGCCCATCGTGTCATGTTCAATGCGGAATTCGTCAGCCATTGACTTGTCTCCTACTCGTAGTTGGGTGGCGCTGCGCGCCGCTGCTAACTATTGTCTCGCACACATTTTTTCTAGGCTAGTCGTAGGTCCCATTATGCCCGCGCAAACCCTTGGGGTATGCCTTATCTGCCCATCTGCCACCACTACCGCATATACATTCGCCCATATTGGTCTGGTCCGTGTTGATGAAATAGGCAAAGACACATCCAAGGGTTACTTCCGCGGGAAAGTTTCGTTCTGAGCTACACGGACTTAGAGCCGCATCAATATTGATGGTGGTCGTGTACCACACTTGGAATTGGAAGAGTCAGCGGCGGAATTGACATCTTCCTACTCATCTCCAGCTATTTGCTGATGCAGATGTTCTTACGACGCATAGATAGAAATGGCCCGCTCAATGTTGTCCAGTACTGCCTGAAGGTCTTCCGCCGACTATTACGCCAATAAAGACCGGGTTAGCCCGTTTCAACATTTTTGGTCCCTTTCTATTCAGGGGCAGATATTCCTGGCCTGGCCCGCCCTTATTTCTTTGACTGTGTGGATAGACCGCAAGATCGGGGTGTGCGCTAGGAGCGGGCTGTGGACTGTTTATGGAATAATCTTTGTCGCATCCCTGACCTGGTTTATATACATAACTAACGCAGATCAGACCTACTCTTACTTTTTCTACTTTCACCCGCCTGTGGGAATTCGCAATAGGCGCGCCGTTCGCCCTCGCCCTGCCCTTAGTGGAGCAGCAGTTTGGCTTTGGACCAAACTTTCGGGGAACTCCTTCACTTCCCAATCGGCTGGTGCGGGCAACCGTCGTATAGGTCGCATTCATAGCCATTTTGCTGTGCGGGATTATCTGGGACGTGCAAGGAGGATTTCCTGGTTTCACGGCATTATGGCCCACTGTAGCCGCACTATTAGTTATTGCATAGGGACGCGCTCACCTTCCCTGGTCGGTAGCCTCGCTCCTTTCTACAAGACCGTTCCAACATTTGGGGGACATTTATTACGCCCTCTACCTGTACACTGGCCGCTCCTCATCACCCTTACTATCACTGCCGAGGGCGGAAAGCGTGGTTGGCTTCGCAAACTTGCGGTTCTATTCGGGAGCGTAATAATTGCTGGGCTACTCACACGGTTTGTGGATGCGCCAATACGCTACTCAAACTGGCTAACCCAGAAACGGCGCCGCTCAGCGGCGGTCATTGTAGTAGCCCTAGCAGCAGCACTAGTGCCGCTCACCGTTGCGAACATTCACCTAGATAGAATGGTTCAAGCAACAGACAGGCTAGCAGCGCGCAATAATCGGGGAGCCCGAGTTCTTTTGCATCCCAATCTGCGAAAAAATACTTGGCCTGCTTCCCCGCTCACCGAACTAAAGAATGATTGGTCGCTTACCGCACTGTATCAAGGTGAGTGTGCCCATGGGGCGGGCCTCAAAGGCGGCGAGCCAGGAGTCAGCCCAGTGTGCAAGATGGAGTAAGGACGCATTGGCTTTCACCCTGACTATGAAGCCCGATTTGGTGATATTGACTTCCTCCTTCAAACCTAAGGACAGCAATAATGAGGAAATAGTTCAACCCGGCGTCCAGGAAGCTATAAGGAGGTATTTGCAGGGTGGAAGTGCTGTATTGGCCCTGAGAGATGCTCCCCGATTCTCGACGGATCCGAACGTGAACATAGAACGTGCCCAGGAGATGGCGTTTAAGGCCACAGGTATACACCCCACGCCTGCCCCTTCGAAAGCCTATATTGCCTTTTTAAAGAAGCAGAGAGAGCCGGTGTCCTACCTAGACCCATCGCCGTGGATCTGCCCGTCTGGGGCTTGCCCAATGATTATTGGTAACATCTACGTTTATCTTGACCAGAACCATTTAAAGGCACAATACGCTAAATCCATGGGACCACTATTCGCGTGCGAGGCGCCAAAATTAGCTTTACCCAAGTAAGCTACAGGGTGTAGTGGCCTCTGCAGAATGTATTGAGGCGTTTCCACAGGAGGGAGAGGGCATGGCGACAAGGCCATTGGTTTCTATTGTTACGAGGACGAAGGACCGCACCGTCCTCCTTGATCGCGCACTCAAAGACTGCGCCAAGCAGACCATGCGCGATTTCGAGCTCATCGTAGTAAACGACGGCGGCGATCCAGCTCCTGTAGACGCGCTCCTCGAAAAGCATGCAAGCCTCTTGCAGGGACGGGCACGCGTCATTCACAATGAGACTTCCCAAGGCATGGAACGAGCCTCAAACATAGCGATAGAGTCCTCTACCGGCCGCTACATCTGTATCCATGACGACGACGACACCTGGTCGCCCCTGTTCCTAGAACGTGCATCCAACTTCCTAGACGAGCACCCCGGCTACGGCGGCGTAGCCGTTCGAACGGAAATCGTCCTGGAAAAAATCGAAGGACAGACTGTAACTGAGTTGGGCCGCGAAATTGCCTGGCCCGATGTAAAACAGTTCTCGCTGTCTAGACTAATGAGTTCCAACATTGCGGTACCAATATCGTGCATGTACCCCCGCTCGGTCATCGACGAATTGGGCGGTTTCCGTGACGATCTACCGGTCGTCGGAGATTGGGAATTTCATCTGCGCCTAGCAGCAAAGTACGATGTGGGCTTCATCGATGGGCAGCCGTTGGCCTTCTGGCATCAGCGCCGATCCCAAGCTGGTGTATTGGGTAATTCCGTGTTTGCAGGCGCAGAAAAGCACCACTATTTCGATCTGAAAGTGCGGGATGAGTACTTGCGCGAATACGCCGAGAAGAACGGAGTTGGCGCACTGCTATGGCAAGCGGCAATGTTTAATCAGTTACGGGGCAGCCAGGAGACTGCCTTCGGATGGGCAAAGTGGAAAGTAAAGAACTTCATCCAAGACCGTAGAGGCAGGAAATAGACAAACCACACTGTGGGGCCACTCCAATATTGGAGTGGCCCCACATGCTTGTTACTTGGATACGGTCATGCGGTAGACGAATGCAGCCATCGCATTACGATCAATTCGCTCCCAGGGACGGAACGTCTTGTCTTCTTTCCAGCCAGTAGTTACCCCACTGTTGTAGGCCCAGAAAATGTCGTCTGCAAAAGCCATTCCCTTCTTCACGTCACGCAGCCCGTGCCGGTCCGCTGTATCAGCTATCATCGCAAGCGCTCTAGAGTCCGGATATTTGGCTCTAAACTCTGGCGTCTGTACAAAGCGACGTAAGAAGGCTGCCATAGCATTGCGGTCGATAGGTTGCCACGGACGGAATTCCTTATGACCGCGCACCTTCCAGCCTGTAGTTATCCCCCGCTCAGCTGCCCAGGAAATCTCTTTGTAGAATGCATTCTTGGGGGTTACATCGGTGAACACTTTCTTTTTCGGAGTATATGCGGGCGAACCAGCCAACCTATATAGGTAAGCCGCCATAGCATCGCGGTTGATCTTGTTGAACGGACGGTACGTCCCATCAGGCCAGCCGGTAGTTACTCCCCGATCCCTTAGCCACTTGATTTCTGCAGCAAATGGGCTGTCCGCCCAGACATCTACAAAGACCTTACCTTCCGGCTTCGACAGTTGGGCAGCCGGTGCCGGCTTCGGCTTTTCAGCGGGAGCCGGTGTCGGCTTCGGCTTTTCAGTGGGATCTCCCCACTTCGGAAATAGGGTCCAGTCCTGGTCAATTACTGTTTGCGCATCCACTTCAGTACCGGGCGCACAATTGCGCTCGCGGCACCATTGGATGGAAACCTTCCCATCTTCCCTACCTATCTCAGGCAGTTCCCCTAGCTTCTGACCTACGGTTAGGTCTCGCTGTTTCGGCGCGATGGCCTCGCCCTTGGTGTCGAACTTTAGAAATACCTTGCTTTGTTCCCTTTGTTGTTCAGCGGTCTGGTAGACGCGAACGTAGTCAACATCGATTTTGGCATTCTTGTAGTCGAGCTCAGTTCCACTAGGCCTTCCGGCCCATATGCCTGGCGCCTTCAGGCCCATGTTCAAGATCAAGTAGAATTTCTTGTCGAATGGTGCAAGCGCTGGAGAGTCCTTGTGTACGGTGCCGTTTTCCTTATTTATCCAAGAAGAGTCCCACCGCCTATTCCCATAGGTATTTCCCTTTGCCTTTTCATGAACTGGCGGCTCAGCAGAGCGCGTATCCTTGCGCGCGTATTCCTTGCCATCCATATAGAAGACGAAGCCGTCCGGAGTCCAGTCCATTGCCCACACATGCCAACTACCTGCCAAATCTCCTCGCGCAGGTGAGAAAGCAATCGCGGCGCTATCGCCGTCGTCACGAGTAGAAGTAGATCCTGAAGTATGCAGTACTGTCTGGTTCTGCTTAGGAGTGGCAGATCGCGGATATTCAATCCAGTCGATCTCTCCATCCCTAGGCCAACCGTACGGGCTCTGTTCTGGCATCATCCATAGCGCTGGCCACGTCCCAGGTGCCGAGTAGAACTTTACGCGGGCCTCAAAGTGACCAAATTTCCACGCCTTTACTCCTGCAGTCTGAATGCCTGCGGAAGCATCTTTCCCCCACACTCCTGGCAATCGAGTGGCCTGCAAACGCAAGATGCCATCTTTCAAAACCAGATTGGAGCCATCAGGGTCAGACGGATCGAACTTATTCACATACTCCATAGCTCCGTTCGACCAAGGCTTCGACTTGTTTATATCCCCCCATCCTGCATCTAATTGCGAACCATTAAATTCGTCATTCCAAACCAGATTGTATGTTTTACCTTGCGAAGTAATAGTTTGTGGCACTTCGGAGGTAGCCTGATCATCTGCTATAGCAGATGGAATTACTATCCCTGTTGCCATAGCAGAAGTCGCGACGACTACAGGAATTAGGGTACGTCTTTTCATATTCAAACCTCAGAGCATTAAACTGCAGATTAGACATTCTCATCCTACCTGGTCAGCACACTGCAATTGATCACACTATTCTCATTTTCACAATTTAATTAGCTACCATCTAATCGACTTACACCTTGACCACAGGAGTGCTTATGCGAAAATGCATTTTACTTGCTATACCTTTAGTATCTTCACTTGCGCTTACCATTACGCCACTAAGCATTGCCCAGGCAGATGAGGGCAACATTGAGCCTCAAGCATGCGTAGCTAACACTAATGGATCCACTACCACCGAAGCCGTCCCGCGAACCGTGACCGCGGAAGGGCGCACATATGACCTCGTATGGAATGACGAGTTTTGTGGCAGTGGAATTAACTGGGCTAACAAATGGAATCGTCATGGAGAACCAGAAAATGGTCCATTTAAGTACACCAATATCGAGGCCCCAAAAACTGACCCCAGCTCTAATCTATTCGTCGAAGCAGGCGCATTAAATATTCGGGCACACCCGGCTACCGGCAAGAACGATCGAGGCATTGGGGTCCTAGCCAACTCCGGTTCTATCTCAACACGCAATCATGCGGCTTGGAAATATGGCCGCTTTGAAGTCCGGCTGCGCACCCCAGGACAACGGGGAACCTGGCCGGCTTTTTGGCTAATGCCTAAACAAAATCCTTACGGTTGGCCAAAAGACGGAGAGCTCGATTGGTTTGAGAATCTAGGCGATTCTTGGGCACGAAACACTAACTTCACTTCTATTCATGCCTCCACTGTTCCCTGGAATACCCACCGCAGCAACGACGATCACGCAACAGACGCAGACTCCAAGAACATAGGCCCAGTTGATCTTCCCGGCTCCTATCACACCTGGACTATGGATTGGAGTCCGAGCGGATTCATCTTCTACGTCGATGGGAAGGAATACTCGCGCCGTTCTACCTGGCAAAACCAGTGGGTTAGACCAGACGGGTCCCATTATTCCGGGCCAATGCCAGAACCATTCGACAAGAAGTTCTACGTAATTGCCAACCTAGCCATGGGAGGTTGGGCATCACGGCCCAACTCCACCACTGATTGGTCTCGTACTTTCCAAATAGACCATTTCCGCGTCTATCAAACTAAGGAACAGCAGGAAGGCCAGAATCGGGCATACGTGAAGTATCAGACCGAAGGGTACGGAAAGGCTCCAGCGGCCTTGCAGAACCAACCTATTGGCTCCGTAATTACTAACCTTCCTTCTCTGTCTGATCCTCGCGCGCAATTCCAAGGCTGGTACTTTGACCAAGGCTTCACCAAGCCGGTCGGAAATTCTTTTACCCTGGCAGATGATACTGTCTTATTTGCCAAGTGGAACGTGAAGAAGACTACTGTGGCAAGGGCCGGCACGCCGAGCAAGGCGCCGTTTAGGGACGTTTCTCCTTCTTCTGCTTTCGCGGGCGAAATCTCGTGGATGAAAGACACAAAAACTACGACAGGTTGGCCGGACGGCACTTTCAGACCATGGAATAAGATTAATCGCGACGCAATGGCTGCTTTCTTGTACCGAATGGCCGGTTCACCTGCTTATACTCCACCCAAATACCCCCTGTTTAAAGATCTAAAGAAGTCGAACGCCTTCTACAAAGAAATCTCGTGGATGGGCGAAACAGGTATCTCCACAGGGTGGGACGACAGAACCTATCGGCCTTATCAACCAGTAGAACGCGGCGCAATGGCTGCTTTCCTGTACCGCTTCTGCTCTAAACACGCCGACAAGTGCTCGCCTGCAGTAGCTACAAATAACTACGTGCAACCTATGAAGGACATCTTTAGGGACGTTCGTTACAAGAGACGGGGCAACCTAAGTGTCGCGGCCTTCCACAAAGAAATTGGCTGGCTAGCGGATTCTGGTATCACCACCGGTTGGCCCGATGGCACTTTCCGACCTGTCAACTACATAGACCGCAATGCAATGGCAGCGTTTATCTACAGGATCAAATCTAACAAGCGGTAGCTAATAAGTGGGCGGGCAGCAAAGCTGCCCGCCCATATACTTTTAATTGCCAAGGTGGCAATCGAACCTTTCAGTAACCTGCTAAGGTTGGCTCCCCTAAAAGCTAGTCCTTTTTCATAGCCCTGGGATAGCGAACCTTTGGCCGCAAGAAGAATCCGTCAAGGGCGAAGCGAACAAGCTTTGCGCGTACTTTCCACGGCACCGAAGACCCCTTGAGCTGCGATATCAGGTTCTGGAATAGATCAGCCAAGATTCGCGCCTTGCGCAGCGAGATCGCAGCGGCGACTTGGTTTCGCGCTCCTCTACCAAACTTCCAGAGGTTCTTCTCGGTAGCTTCGCCCCAGAACACAGCGGAATTGGCGGGCATCAAGTGGTCTACTACCGAATCAGGCACAAAGATACCGGGACGCCATTTGGCTAGCCGGTAGGTGTATTCTGCGTCGTCGAACCAGATGAAATATTCGGGATGCGGCAATCCACACGCCTCTACAGCTTCGCGTGTTACCAAGCACGATACGAAGGAGGCGCAGTCGACATCGATCCAGTTCTTTCCTTCGGCAATTGGCCGAGTCCAATCCCACCTAGGGGTAGGAATATTCATGTCGCATGCGCGCCCATCTTTCCAAACCACCATAGAAGCGGCATAAGAGGGCATTTGGCCGCCTCGAAACTCGGCGGCTTCTTCGAGGCCGCGAACGAGCTTACCCAGAGATTCAGGGCGAGGCTTCGTGTCGTCATCCATCATCCAGAAGGCGTCGTAACCGCCATCATAAGCAACATCCATCGAGAAGAAGAATCCGCCGGCTCCACCGGTGTTCTTCTTGAGCCTGTGCACCTCAATAGGGAGCTTATTCTTGCGTTCTTTGAGCATCTGCTGCGTAGCATCGGTAGACGCATTATCCACCACTACGATCTTAGAAACTGGATACTCCTGTGCTTCTAGCGCAGTCAATGTTTTCTTTAGCAGCTCAACGCGGTTATAGGTTACAACCACCGCGGCAACGCGCATAGTACCTGCATATGTAGCCATTTTTAGCCCCTCATACTTTCGACGCACTGTGTAGCCGTTCCATCTATTTTCACTTTACCGTGATCGAGCAGAATTCCTCGGTCGCACAACTTGGACATCATATCCAGATCGTGGCTGACTATAACAAGAGTCTTCCCCTGTGCTTGTAAATCTTTGATACGGGCAAGACATTTCTTCTGGAAAGGTTCATCGCCTACTGCCAAGATCTCGTCAATCAGGAAAATGTCCGGATCAGTGTAAACACACACCGAAAATGCCAGACGCAAGAACATCCCCGAAGAATAGAACTTCACTTCGGTGTCGATAAATTTTTCAATCTCGCTAAAGGCAACAATGTCGTCGAAAGCGGCATCTATCTGTTTCTTGCTCATGCCCAAAATGGCACCGTTGAGGTAGATGTTTTCCCGCCCCGTTAGATCTGGATGGAATCCAGCCCCGACCTCGATCAGTCCGGCAATCCTGCCCTTGTGGCCCACAAATCCTGAAGTCTGGCGCATAACCCCGCTGATTAGCTTCAGCATGGTTGACTTGCCAGAACCGTTGAAGCCCATAAGGCCTACAGTTTCGCCCTTGTAAATATCAAAAGACACGTGGTCTAAGGCTCTGAAGTTATCCCGGACATCGCCTTTGCGACCGGTCAGCGACCAAACTAGGATTTCTTTTAAAGTATGCGCATGCCGCAAGGTAAAGTCTTGGACTACGTCCTGTACTCGAATTACTACGTCTTGATTATTCATTACAGTTCCTGAGCAAACCTTCCGTCAAAGCGCCTAAAAGTCGCCTCTCCTAAGGCTAAGAACAATAGTGACACGACTAGCGAGACGACGGTCCAGATTCCCATTTGCGGTGGCATCGGATCTGTAACCCCCGCGGTAGGAAGCCAAAAGGCATAGTGGAATAGTTCAACTACTGGAGTTATGGGGTTCATCTGGTACAGGTACCAAACCCAGTGCAGCGGTCCTTCAAAGACTTTGGCCACCATTTCCCACCGATACAGCACCGGGGAAGCCCAAGTAGCAACCATCAGCAACAGGTCTACAAAATTTTCCGCGTCGCGGTACATAACGTTCAGTGCACCGGCAAAGAGTCCCAGTCCGAGGGCGAAGATGGTAATGATCGCAAAACCTGCGAAAGCCGCCGCAATATTCAGGATTCCCGGGCGCCACCCGTAGATCAGTGCGCCCACTACCAAAATCAGTACCTGTGGAAACAGGTGAACCATGGCTACCCACACTGACGACAGTGGGAACAGCTCACGGGGCAGATAGATCTTCTTCACCAGCGGGGTGTTCTGCACTATGGAACGGGTAGCATTGCCAAAGATCTCGCTGAAGTAGTTCACTACTACTACCCCGGCGAACATGTACACCACGTAGTTAGTAATGGCCCTGTTCATACCCATGAACTGGCCTATCGCAATGAAGAAGACCAAGAACTGGGTTGCGGGTTTGGCGTAAGACCAAAGCATCCCGAGTACGGAACCGCGGTAGCGTACCCGCAGTTCTTTATGAACGATTAGGTTCAGCAAATACCGTTCGTGAAGAGCTTCAATGAGCCCTTTCGACCGACCGGGAATAGTGAACCCATCAGTAGTTTTAGCGGTCATTATTCTCCGCTTTCCCACTCGACTTTCTGATCGCCCTCGAAGAAGGGCTTCAGTAGATTATCAACTCGCGATAAAGCCGATCCAATCGCCATGTGCATGTCGAGGTACTTATACGTGCCCAGACGTCCACCGAAAAGAACGTGCTTTTCACCCTTCGCGGCCTCTCTGTACGCCAACAGTCGGGTTCGATCCTCGGCCGTGTTGATGGGATAGTACGGTTCGTCGCCGCGTTCAGCAAAGCGCGAGTATTCCCGAGCGATTACGGTCTTATCCTTCGGGTAGTCGCGTTCGGGATGGAAATGCCTGAATTCATGAATACGGGTGTAAGGCACATCCAAGTCGCCGTAGTTCATTACGGATGTCCCCTGAAAGTCGCCCACATTAAGCACTTCCAGTTCTAGGTCAATCGTGCGCCACGAAAGGTCGCCCTCGACGTAATCAAAGTATTTATCCACCGGGCCGGTGTAAACCACGGGAACGTTTCCAACACAGGCCTTCTTGTTATACGGCTGAGATTCGTCGAAGAAGTCAGTGTTCAGGCGCACCTCGATATTGGGGTGGTCTGCCATGCGGTTCAGCCATGCCGCGTAACCATCTGTCGGCAGACCCTCCCAAGTATCTTTGAAGTAGCGATTGTTGTAGGTGTATCGCACAGGTAGGCGCGAAATGATAGACGCGGGCAGATTCTTAGGATCTGTCTGCCATTGCTTGGCGGTGTAGCCCTGGAAGAATGCTTCGAACAGAGGACGGCCAACCAGCGAGATGCCCTTCGACTGGAAATCGTTCACGTCTTTGCCAGCAACTTCCTGTGCCTGCTCGGCAATCAATGCCTTCGCTTCTTCTGGCCCGTAGGCTGCGCGGAAGAACTGGTTGATTGTGCCAAGGTTGACGGGCATTGGGTACACTTCACCGTCAACTGTCGTGTACACGTGGTGCACGTAGTCAGTGAAGCTGGTGAACTCGTTTACGTAATCCCACACCCGCTTATTGGAAGTGTGGAATAGATGGGCCCCGTACTTGTGGACCTCAATTCCCGTAGTAGGTTCGATCTCTGAATAAGCATTGCCGCCAATATGGTCGCGCTTATCAATGACTACTACTTTCAGGCCCAGCTGGGTAGCAGCCCGTTCGGCTACTGTTAGCCCAAAAAGACCTGAGCCAACCACAACCAAGTCAACGTTCATTTACCTACTCCTATTTGTTTTCGGGCGGGGCCTACCCACTCACACTAGCGTAAAAGGAGTGTTGGACCAGGATTTGCCCCGCCAGAAAGTCAGTTTCCGGATTATCTGTCCCGCCTGGCTCGTAGCGCATCTGCCACAAGGCGACCAACATTGTGCGCAGCTGCAACGGAGTCAAGATCGGCTAGATCCTGGGGACAGGAAACGCCTTCGAGACCGTTTCGTACCAGCGCAATTAGGTCGTCAGCTGAGGCGGCTACATCAACCCACCCACGGTGGGCCATAAAGTCTGTAAAGAGCATCTGGTGTTCGTCTAGGTGCTCTCCGAGAGCGGGGTCTCGGGGTACCACTACAGGCCTAAACCCGGCCCTGAGCCACTCGACCATTATCGATGGGCCTCCGTGGCAGATCAGGATCTTCGCGCTTTGCCGCAGGCTGAGCATCTCTTGCTGGGTGAGCGAGACTATCCCGTCTGCAATAGATGGTGCCTTCGAGTTGCCATATTGCACCAGAACTTCGATGCCTGTTGCGGCAAGCTTGTCGGCCCAGTCTATTAGTCGGTCAAACGGACAGTGATGGGTGCCAACCATGACTACTACCGAATAGTTTTGCAGGTTCATAGCAGCGGCCCCACCACCGTAGCGTTCGGGTATAGCTTCAGTTGCTCTTCCCACTGCACCCCAAATTTGTCAGCTATGTGGTAGCAGATTCTGCCGGACATCGATTTCAATTCGATGCGATCGAAGACCTCCACGTAGACCGTGGCAATCCCTAGTAGGCGGGCAATCGCAATGAAGATAGTCCCTAGCGATGCTCCGGTGGACACAACCACGTCCGGCTTCAGCTTAGGTACCAGCCTAATGCCTGCCCACAGGGTCTTCAGTAAGTCCCAGGGCTTACGTTCCGGGGAGTGTTTCATCCAGAACACCTTTTCGTTTTCCAAGGCACTGATAGCGTCCGGAGTGTTGAAAGTGACCCAGATGCGCTGATGGTTCTTATACCAGGGGCGCATTGAAATCATCTGCGCGAGGTGGCCCCCAGACGAGCCCACGAATAAAACCTTCAACTGGTTCATCTATGCTCCATCTTCGCGATCGCGGGGCCCACTTCTGCAGAGGACGCAAATACCTCGCGGTTGGAACGGGGGGCGCGCATTCCTGCTTTTAAGCCACTCCAACCTACTTTGACCATAGCCGGCCTATCAGCTGAGGCGCTGAACATCTTCGCCCACCGTCTGATACAAGATGCCCCGTAGAGCACGCGATCCATCAGATGCAGACCGGTGCTGAGCCTCAAGAACCAGATTTTGTTGCGCACTTCGTAGAAGAATCTATCGCGAGGGTCTTCATTCACTCCCGCAAGCTTCTTGGTGGCATGGAGAACGCGCGAGGACGGCACGTACAGTCCGACGCGATTCTTGCCTATGCGACTCAGATATTCTAAATCGTCATTCCAAATAAAGTAGTCCGCGATAGGAAGTCCTTCTTCGCGAACAGCCCTTGTATCTATCAGAACGGACACGAAAGATGCAGATCGAACCGGAATGGCTCCTACTTTCTTGGCGTGATCAATCTGTTCTGATGGCACAAAGGGGCGCCTGCGGTGAGTATTCATCGGGTGCACCTGCCCGTCGAACCACTCTGCTTTAGAGCAGAGGAATGCTGGTGCACCAGGGTAGGCGTCGGCTGTCTGCAATAGTTCTTCGAGGGCGTTCGAAAACGGGATGGTGTCATCATCCATGAGCCATAGAAAATCGACATCATGGCCCATTGCCGATGCAATGCCTGCGGTGAACCCTCCGGCACCGCCGGTGTTCTCTTGTAAGGAAACTACTTCTGCCCCACTAGCTTTAGCTACTTGCAGCGAATTGTCTGTGCTGGCGTTGTCTACTACCACTATGTGCTGCAATGGAACAGTTTGCTTCTGCAGTGCAGCGAGGCATTTACCTAACAAGACTTCGCGATTGTAAGCAACAACAACCGCAGCTACTTTTCGCATACCATCGACCTTGCCGCTCCGTGGACCTTTTTCATCCGCCCATCATACAACCCGCTAGTTCGCCGCCTCGCAGGCTACGCCACTGGGAAAGCAAACATATATAGTTAAGCCACGTTCTTTCGCATGCTACATCTCGAATGGGAACCTATGGCAAACATTGGCATCTTGACAGACATTGGCAACCCCTCTTGGCACGTTGGCGACGACGCCATTGCGCTTTCCTCCTTTAAACAGATAAAAGAAGCCGGCCATACCCCATATCTGTTTACCCATGACGCCACTCGTAGCCAACAACTTGTTCCCGGCGCCAATTTCCTCCGCTCGATTGAATTTCCAGAGCTGCCGCTAGAACGGGAAGAGTTTTTCCTTAGCGCACAAGATTTTTCAGATTTTAGGCGTAACCCCGTAGCGGATGGACTGGCGCAGGTGCACCACTTGGACGCTCTGATAATTGGTGGGGGCGGGTCAATAAATTCCTACTTTTCTAGGCTCCTTCTTGAGCGTTCCCTGTTTGCCCAATACGCCAAACACATCGGTCTGCCAGTGGCAATTTCTGGGCAGTCGGTTGGCCCCCTTCTATTAGGACACGAAGAACAGGCGGTACGCCGGCTTTTTGATTCGGCCGATCTGATTGGCGTACGCGGTCCTTTCTCTAAGAAGGAAGCCCAAAAGTACACGTCCAAAGAGATTTATGTGGCCCACGATGATGCCATCTGCTTCAGCGGGGTAGAAAACCTGCGCGGCGGGGATTTTATAGCGGGCTGCTTCAACGATGCCCATGCTGCTTTCCCTACCTCGACGTCGGCAGCGCTTATCGCTGCTACTTTAGATCGACTCAGTAAAGCCACCGGGCTTACTACGAAGCTGATCTCGCATATGGCAGACTCAGCAAAGCAGGACCAAGATGTTGCTTTCCACGAAGCCATAGCCCAGCGCATGTCTACGCCGGTGGAGGTCTTCAACCCTGCCCACCCAAGCCAGTTAGTCGCCGCTCTAGAAGGAGCTAGTCTCTCTGTTACAAACAGGTTCCATCAAGCAGTCTTTGCCATGACTTCGGCTATTCCGACTCTATTGCTTGCACCTAACCTGTACGCCAATCTTAGAATGGCGGATCTGCTGGCAAACCTCGGGCTGGATCCTAACTGGGTTCTACCGGAAGCAGCACTGGATGCAGTCGAAAGCTACCAGGCAATAGACCAGTTCGTGGCACTGGCGAACCAGATCAGTTCGCATCTGCAGTCTCGGATGCCAAAGTTGCACACCGATACAAAACGCTGGTGGCAGCAGGTGATTGCTATGTGCACCAACAACAAGGCAGACGCCTCCTCTTTCGTTTCCACGGCCTCGCCCACGCTGGCGGCCCCCGAAATTCTCGCTAAGCTTCACACGCGTTATTTAGGGCAGTTGCAGCTCATGGAAGATGCAACCGCCGACCATGAATATCTTGCTAGAGCCTGGCAGCTGTTGGAATCTTACGAGAGGCAGATTCACGCCCTTCAAGCTGAAAAGAGGCTACTAAGTGAGCAGGTGGAAACACAACAGGCACGAATCGGGTACCTGTACTGTCGCGAGGCCGAGCTCGTACAGGATCCGGGGGCACGCGTAGGCCGTTTTAGCTACCGCCAGTTGAAGAAGATCGCGCGGGTAGGTGCGCTGGCATCGCGCCTGAAGAACAGGGGTCACTGAATAGTGCAGTCCGGGAGCTTTACCAGCTTCGCTTCCCCCTGCTGATCTACCACTTTGGCACCTGGAATGTCTTCCAGATGATCAAGCGAGGAGAAATTCTTCTCGATATTCCAACCGGAGCCTCCCCACAAGTACACGTCTCGCAGCTGCAAGGCGTAGTGGATATTCTCCCGCTTCAGCAGCGAACACACCTCTGGTATCTGATCTGCCTTATCTAGATCATTGACCAGCAACTTGTAAGTGTCGGTAAGACCACCAGTAATCCTAGGGAAGAAAGGCATTCGCTTGCCGTATGGCCACGTGAGCGAGCCTCCCTCCCATGGATTAGCCAGGATCTTCTGTCCTGGTGGTACGTGTTTGTCCAGTCTGGAGAACAGCTGCAACTCATCGCTGTCCAACAGGCCGCCCTGGGAATAAATACCCCGCAGCGAATTGGTGTGGCTTATTGCAGTAAAAGCAGAGGTGATCGCTGGAGAGAACAGCGTTGCGGCAAGCAGCACCACAAGCGCAGCAGCGGTAGAAACGCCCGAAGTAGCTCGCCGTCTGAAAAGGTGGCACCCTGCCTGCAATGCCAAGGCGGCAAAAATCGGTGCACCGACACATAGTGGCGCAAACACCCTGGGAACGTCGCAGTACCAAAGCCCCGTCCAATACAAGCGGGTGTCACCGTCAAGGCAAAAGGCACAGACGAATAGTACTGCTGCCATGAAATGCGCACCTAGCAGCGGCCACGCCCTCTTCATGCTTATAGCCACCAATACTCCCGCCAAGATCGCCAAGGCGGGAACTATCATCTGGGGCAGCGTATAAACGTCCCAGTTCCCCTGGGGCTTTCCCCCTGTGAAGACGACCAGCTGGAATAGCCCCCGCAACGCATGTCCTTGGCGATACCACGTGGTTGTTCCAGTCCTCATAGTCGAAAGCTGGTTTACAGAATCTATGCAAAAGTTCAGTGCGGCATACAAGACCACTGCGGCCCCCAGGGCAACAGGGACTGTACGAAGTTTCCGCCTAGTTTGGCTCCAGAACTTCACAATTAGCCAGGCAATCGCCATGATCGCAAAAGTAATTACCGAAACAGGCTGCGCCAGAGCCATTCCGGCAGCAGTCACCAACAGGGCAACCAGGTAGATAGGAGTTACTTTGCTGAACCGTTCAAGCACCCTGTCAAAGAGAGTCATCCCAATAGGCAACAGCGCATACCCAAGTAGGTTCGGGTACAGGTTTCCCCACCACAAGAACGCCAGAGGAAACTGGGGAAATAGCAGGGCCAGGACCATTGCACATGTTTTGGTACCTGTCGAAGACGTTACTCTTCCGACTAGTGCGTAGATGCCGACGGGCCACACCAAGAATGACACGACGGCAGCCGCAGCGTTAGTAGCAACTGGTGTAAGTGTTCCCGTAAGCTGCGTAACCAGCGCGACGATGCCGTGCCAAGCGGCCGGATAGAAGTGTTCTTTTCCATCCCCGGTAAGATCCACGTGAAGGGAAGAGGCACTATCTGTAGACAGGATGAGCTCGGTTGTGTTCAGGTGAAAGACAGTGTCCCATGTCTGGCTGAATGTCCCCGGCGATTGGATTGCCAACGCAAAACGCACTGTAAAAGCAGCGAATAAAAGAATACAGATGACGGGCGCAAGGAAAGACTTACTTCCCGCCCTAGAAATATTCTTGTACGGGCGCGCCACTGCCCTATACAAAACCAAGATCACTGAGATGACCGCAGTTAGCGGCAGTAGCATCAGCGCGTTCCAGCCCCAGCCGACCTCCCGGGCCATTATCCCGCTTACCGCACTGATGCCAACTGAGGCAGCCGGTGCAAAGGCTGCAAGCGTGGACCTTCTAAATCCCGCTGCAATACCCACAACAAGCCCCGGGAGGAAAACTACCAGGGTAGTTACTCCTAGGCAGACTAAGAATCCACCCCAACTATAAAAATGACTCAGCTCTGTGGAAGCTGGGAACAACATAGACCCTCCAGGGGATGCAAAATGGGCACATGTTTTAGCCAAGATGGCTAAGACACGTGCCCATTGTAACTAATGACTATTTGTCGCCAATAACCATGCGAGGCGTACCAGCCCAGGTTTGCGGATCAGTCACGCGACGCCCGTCGAAGAGCAGCTTGATACCAGGGATATCAGAAGCAGAGATAGTCCGGTATTCCTTGTGGTCGGCCTGCACGATGGCTACATCAGCGGACTCGCCGAAGTGGTAAGCCTTCCAGCCGAATCCGGCCAATTCGTCATCACTGAACATCGGATCGTGCACGAACACGTCCGCGCCCTTTTCTTCCAAGGCTTCGACAGTACGGAACACGCCCGAGAATGCGGTTTCCTTCACGCCACCACGGTAGGAAGCACCCAGCACCACAGCCTTTTGGCCCTTCAGGTCACCCAGTACTTCTTCTACCCTGCTAACCACGTAGTCAGGCATTGCCGCATTGTACTTACGGGCAGTACGGACCACCGTTGCGTCAGGGTCAGTCGACAGGTAGAGCCTGGGGTAAACCGGGATGCAGTGTCCGCCCACCGCAATGCCAGGGCGGTGAATGTGACTGTATGGCTGAGAGTTGCAGGCATCAATAACCTTCTCTACGTCGATGCCAACCTTGTCTGCGTACACTGCGAACTGGTTGGCCAGTCCGATGTTCACATCGCGGTAGGTGGTTTCGGCTAGC
Source organism: Actinomyces sp. UMB0138 (assembly GCF_002849225.1). Taxonomy (GTDB): domain Bacteria; phylum Bacillota; class Negativicutes; order Veillonellales; family Veillonellaceae; genus Veillonella; species Veillonella parvula_H. The sequence goes on along the minus strand of NZ_PKMC01000001.1, from coordinate 292,366 downwards.
TTCGCCATTTCAGCTGCCTCAGCGCTCCCCATGTCCCACACGCCATTCTGGCGAGGCAGGTCTTCCCTATCGCGGAAAGTGAGCACCTGCTTGTAGAAATCAATGCCGGCCTTCGTGCCTTCTTCGTTCAGACCACCGACAAGCTTCGGGTACTTCTGCAGATCGTCGAATACACGGCCGGTGAGTACACGCTCCGGAGAGAATACGAGGTGGAAATCTTCGCCTTCCTTCAGACCCGAGATTTCTTCAATCATGGGCTTCCAGCGGCCCCGAGTAGTTCCTACCGGCAAAGTAGTTTCGTAAGAGATCAGAGTGTTCGGCTTCAGATTCGCTGCCAAGGACTTGGTGGCGGCATCCATCCACCCGAAAACTGGCTCCCACGTCTGATCGTTTACAAACAGGGGTACAACCAGTACAACCGCATCAGCCTGTGGAATAGCTTCCGCGTAGTCGGTAGTTGCGCGCAGCTTGCCAGCAGGAATGAGCTCATCCAGTTTTTCCTGCAGATGAGCCTCGCCGGGGAACGGCTCCTTACCGGCGTTTACTAGGTCAACGGTTTTCTGGTTTACGTCAACACCAACTACTTGGTGTCCCATATCGGCAAACTGTACTGCCAGAGGAAGACCAATCTTTCCCATTGCCACTACTGCAATCTGCATATATCCTCCAAAATTTGAGTCTCATACGTATTGTAAATAAAGTCCTGGCTCCCCGCGCACTTACCCGTTGCCTGCAGCAAATATGTGCGCTCACTCTCGTCTCTAGCGGGGACGTTAGGCAATTTCAGGAGCTCCTGCAGGCGGTGATCTTGTACAGCCTGGCGGTTCCTCCCCTATCTACCAGTTCGGCCTCCTTCGGTGAGGGCGGCACTTGGATTCCGTCGTCCTTTACCTGCCCCGTCTTGCCGAAGGTTTCCTTGTCACTGTCATAGTAGAAGTACCTAATGTTGTACTTACGAACTAGATCGCAAACCTTCGGCTCCGTACCCAACTTGTCGAAATTCGATAGCAGGTAGGCCTCGTTAGTATTCGAAGGCCTGTAGTACATCTGCGGAAATACCACTTCCACGCCTCCCAGAGCCTGCATCATGGCACTGCCGTTGGTTGGATCGCCGATTACTCGCACCGGCCCCTTAATCTTCTTTTGTGCCCGCTCGATCATAGCTATTTCAGGGCTCGACATATGTATCGTCACAAAATCTGATTTCGGATTGTAGACAACCTGATAGAAGGCATTCTTAGTAATAATTCCGGCGCTAAATCCTGCTACTAACACAACACCCAGTGTGATCGCTCGTGACAGGCCAGCAGCGTTCTTTGCGCGAAAAACCGTCTTCAAAAGAAGTGAAAGCAGGTAACTCCACTGGGCTAGTCCCAACCCAAATAATAACGTCGCCGGCACTTCAAGCGGTGCTATTACCCTATGTGCGTTCATGTACCAGAATCCGCCAATCATCCCGAGGACTCCGGGTACTCGCCAATAGACAATTAGCGCTATGAATGCGGTTCCCAGCCACGAAAGCCACACGATCTTGTCACGCCTACGCCAGCACATTAGAACGGCCCCTATAAACAGGACCATGCCACAGACGTTCATAAGAGCCTGCGACATCTTTACTGGAACTACCGTTCCTTCCTTATGCGCGGTGGCTCCGGAAACAATCTTCAGTATCGCCTCGATGCCAATTGCCGGTTCCCCGCCGTATGAGCTCATCATACGCGCAGCAACAGCGCTGACATACGGAATAGTGAACATAGCCAGACTCGCTCCCACTACTACGAGTACTACGCCACCTAGCCACAGCAGAGACTTCCTTCTGCGCTGACTGGGGGAACGCCATATCCCGCGAATTAACAGATAAAGCAGGGGAAATACGCTGAGAGAGGCCATGTTGAAGACAAATGACGGGTGGACGAGCGCAATTCCGCAAGTAATCAAAATCGCTGCGGCCCCTACTCCTACATACCCAAGAGCAGAGTGTTTCTGCGCCCGCCAGTCTCTTATCGCCATCCACATTGCCGCACAAGCAAATGGAAGCAAAGCAATAGCTAACGCATTTGGCCACACCGGATAGCTACTTTGCAAGATAGTGGGAAACTCACTGAATACGAGACTTGCTAGCTGGGTCCACACCACCAACTTCGTATTCGCAGAAAAAGCTACATATGCAAGCAAACTAATACCGACAACCCAAAGCGTCGGCAGTACTATAGCCATCGTATTCGTCGCTTCCACAACCCGACCCGTACCCATAAGAGCAACCAGGTCATGCCACCCGGAAGGGGCGGCAGTCTCAGAGGTTTCAAGCCCGAACATTCTTGTCGGTGCGCTAATGGAAGAACCATTCCCAGTATTCGCCATGAACCACACCAAATTCATGTGGTAGGTGGGATCAATTTGCTGGATAGGGGTGCGCGGAGAACGCCCAATCACCGCCGGTAGTACGTGACCGAGCCAAGCGACAACGCCTCCTATCCACAAGGCAGAGGGCAAAGCCACCCGTTGCGGCCAGCGTGCTCGCCCTCGACAAATCAGAGCGACCGCAAGGCAGAAAACCACAAAGGTTCCGGCAAAGGAACCTATAGACCAACGCATCCCGAATTTAGCGAACAATACGGGAAGGAGACTCACTAGCGACATAGAGATAAGGGGCGCAAGAGCCACCACGTAACGCGGACGCATTCCAGCAAGCAAACAAATGGATGCACCCGGAATAAAAACAATACCTAGCAATCCCGCAAGTAACGGGATGCATCCTAGCCACGCCATACTATTTTGTAGTTCCCTCTCGGTCGTAAATCCTTGCGGCTCTGATCGTTAGAAGAATCATTCCCACCAGGGCGAGGGACATAAACAGCGACAGTCCCCAAACAGTTGCGACAATTCCCGCTCCCAGTTTGGCAAAGCCCCACACAGACCCCAGCCCCGTAGACATGTATACCACGGCAAAGCCAAGCATCTCCTGCTGCCTTTCAGTAACAACGAAGACGGTCGAAATTGGCGAAGTGGCAACATTCAGAAATAACCATGGCACCAGCGCCCTGCCGATCAGACCGGATTGCTCCCAGCCACTGCCTAAAAACCAGGGGAAAATCCAAGGTGCAAGAAGAGCCATTAGAAGGAATGGAATAATTCCCAGCAGTAAAGAGTATTTCACCGACTGCTTCACCGCCGCTTCCATCTTTCCTGGCTCTGTAACCGAAAAGCGCTGGAAAAATACTTGCGAAATAGCCCCGGTGATAAGCGTTACGGGAGCCTGCATCAACCTCCACGCCTGCCCGAATTGACCAACCGTATTAGCAGAATAGAGGGCACCAATTAGCATGTTGATACCGTTCAGCCGGATCGAATCTACCAGCCCGTTCGGAGCATTGAGCAGCGGCATCTTCTTATAGCGGCGCAACAGCTGTATGGCGCTGGCGCTTGGCTCGCCTTCATTTTCCGCCTTCGCCCGGCCCTTATACATTAGGGTGGCCATTGCCCCACCCTGCCCCAGCAGATGTCCAACAATAAGCCCGGCGATGCCTCCGAAAGACACAAGCGCGAAGACAATCTGCAAAATCGCGGTTGAACCACTCATTTGCACTTTGTTTATAGAAATTGCCTTGTATTGCAGCGTCCTAGTGAACCAATAGTTATAGGAATTCACTTGCGCCAGCGTGAAAATGGCGATTCCCGCAAGTGCTAGCCACGGGCCGAGTCCGGGTTGGCCCATCGATTTAGCTAAAGCATTCCCGCAGATGAAAAACACTATTGTGCACGCCAGCGAGACAATCCCGATGATCACTGACACGGTATTGCGCAGCACCCGCGCATTCGCGTGGCTCTTCGGTAGCACGATCGCCATGTCGTAACGCAGTCCCGCAACAGCAACAACGGTCATGAAGACGGAGATGAATAAGGTGTACTGCCCCATCTCTTCCGGCGAATACATTCGCGAGATTATCGGGGCCGTGACAACGGCCAGGACCTGTCCCGCCAGGGTTCCGCCCACAAGAGTAGAGACGTGCTTCAGGGTAGGCCTAGCGGTGAAAACCCCTTTTATCTTGTCGAAGGGGGAACTCACATCTGTTCCATTTCTGCAATCAGCTTCGGGTACACATTACGAGCGTCGCACTTTTCTTCCCAGGTATTCCGCGCATTCTTGCTAAAACGTGCGTACTCGTCCTGTCCCATCCGGTACCAGCGATCAAGGATCTCTGCTAAATCATTCGGTTGTATATCCGCCGCTAGCAGCGAACCGTTAACGCCCTCTTCTACCAGTTCGCCACTTCCGCCGACATCTGTGCAGACAGTCGGGAGCGAGCATCCCAACGCCTCCATGATCGAAACAGGCACGCCCTCGGAAGAGGAAGTATTCATGAACACGGTCAGCTTCGGGTCCGCCAGGAAATTTAGCGCCTCTTCGTGGGGCAGTTGGCCGATCAGAGTTACAGATTCGCTTATCTGGAGCTCGTCCAACAGCCCTTTGAGATCTTCTACCTGTTCCGCCTTCGCGCCTCCGATGTGGTACCAGTGCAAGTCAACGCCACGGCGAAGCGCTTGCGCTATACCCCGCGCGCCTAGATCCAACCGCTTCACTGGCGCCAAAGAGGAGAGGGAGACAATATTTAGCCTCCCAGTCTTTTCCCGGTGCACTTCGGGCAGAGGGCGAGTTCCTAGCCGTTGGATGCTCATTGCGGCACGCATCGAATCTCCCATGTCCCTGGAGAGCACATCTTTCGCATTCTTTGAAATGGGAAAGGCCGCATCCAAATGTTTACCTAAGAATGACCTTGCAGGTAGATATCCGAACGGAGCCTGGTCCTGATATACATCGAAGCGGTGCGCCCGCGAGGCACACTTGGTTTCGGTAAAATCTTTTGCCCACTCGGAAAGCCAATAGGCAATCATTGCTGGCTTGGCCATCCAATACCCGTAGAACACCGCCTGGTCATAGCGCGAAAAATCCACGTCTGCCAGCGCATTTTTTGCCAGTTCGAAACGATACCTACCCGAGGTCAGCGCGCGCATTTGCAAAGCAGCTGGGATCGGCGACAGCAGGGGCGAACGTACCCAGCCGCTAACAGCTTTTAGCCCAATCCCAGCGCTCTTGCATGCCGGCACGCAGCTGCGCAGGCTGCGTGCCTCAACATTCTGCGGCAGCTTTCTGGTGAGTTTCTTGGGATTTAGTTGATGTACGGGCAGAATTATGACCCTAGTAAAAGAAGCTGCCAGATACGGGAGCTCAACCTCTAAGAACTCTTCTCCGCTGTCATAGGGGAAGACGGAGGTAAGCAGTACCAGCAGCTTCTTCTGCATTTAGGTTCCTAACTCATAGCGACAACATACGTTTAAGTATTCCTCTTGCTACCTTAGCCTCATTGTCAAAAGAAAGTTCTTTGGAGTGGGTGTGAGCTTGTGCTTTGAAAGACCTCACTTTTTGCGAATCCAAGCTGGATAGAGTCTGTGTAATGCTGGAGACTTCAAATCTTTCCGAAACAACTCCCAGTGAATGCTTTCGAACCAGTTCAGCCATCTCGATCGACGGACCTACAGCAACTGCCAAGCGTGCCTGTACAAAGTCGAAGAATTTATTCGGCAGCGAAAGGCGCGCATTCGTATTGGTGGGAGGGATCCAGAAGATGCCTACATCGTATGAATTCAATGTGGCGGGAAGCTCGGCAGGCTTTACCGGATCATTGAACCTAATTCTCGGGTCACCGCCCGCTACATCTTTCAAAGTCTGTAGATACTTGCCGCCATCGCCGGCAGTAGTCAGATAGAAGTCTAGGCTGAAGCGATCGTCCAGCGTTTTGACCGCTTCGATCATCTTGTCAATAGACCGGCCCGGAACCGCACTGCCAGAGTGGACCAGGCGAATCTTGTCGTCCCTTACAGGACTCGGTTCCAGATCCTGCCAAGCGGGCGCATTGCGCATCACTGAGGGAGTAACTCCAAAGTGCTTCTGGTAAAGCTGGGCGATGTGCCCAGCGACAGTCGTCTGTGCTGCGGTAGATGGTAGATAAGTTTTACAAATATCCCGCATCAAGGGAGCGACGAGCAACCTCCAGGACAGCAGCTGGGTGCGTTCCTCCGGAGCCCATTCGTGCAAATCAGCCCACACTGGCGTATCGTCCCCGGCAATAGCCATGCCAAGGGGAAGCGCTCTTGCATCGTTAGCAATTATTGCGTCAAACTTGCGATTGCCCACCAACTTCAATCCCTGCTTAGCTGCAGGAATAAGCCGTTCCGCTGTACGGAATCTATGTGCTGCCAAGGCAGCCACCCCCGCAGGAGTCTGCGGCAGAGACGGCAAAGAAGAATCAATCCGCAGATGCTCATCTGCAAATTCGGCCTTTTCTCCATAGGCAAGTGTCGTGACATGGCCGAACTCGCGCACAACCGATAGTTGACGCAATACGCGGGCGTCCTTCGGAATATCCGAAAAGGTGATCACCAGGATGTTCTTCATTACTAACCTTCTTTAGATGCCTCTAGCAGAATCTGTGCTACCTGCATGCCAGAGCTAGAGATCGACTTATTTTCTTCGGCCCATTTGCGAATCTGCTGACGCGGCCATTGCTCGGCGGCTACCGTAATCATCGCCTTAGCTACTTGGCCAGCGTCATAGCCGGCTACTATCCCAAGATGGGCATCGCGGATATCTTGCGCCGTTGGCCCCTGCCCTACGTAGAGCAACGGCGTCCCGCAAGAAAAGGACGACAGTGCTTTCGTAGTGTATGCCAGTTCGTAGCCACTATCGGGGTGAATAGAGGCCAAGGAAGCCTTCGCTCCTCGTAACCACTTTGCTAGTTCACCGGGCGCGATAAGGCCATTTACGTGGACTCGTCCTCGTAGCTTCCCCGTATTGGAGCGTTCCGCGAACGCTTGCCAGCTAGTGCCCCTACCGAAGAACACCAAATCGAAATCTACTTGGTCGACTATTTGCTCAAAGGCGCCCAAAAAGATCTCGGCTCCGTGAACCTCGCTAGCGTTACCTCCGTAAAGCAGATATGGCCGCTCCCCCAGTCCGATGGCTGCTTTCTGCGCCGGCGTGGGAACCTCACCCGAACTGGAAAAAACTGTCGTATCTACGCCCTGCGGCACGACTCGTACGTCACTAGCGCCCATTTGCCGACAAATGGAAGCGACATCTTCGTTAACCGCTACGACCTTTGCCGCGCCTCGAATCGCGAATTTTTCGATCGCCCTCAACGTGTTCGACACGATTGAAGGAACCGTTCCGTCCGCTGCGCGAGACCAAATATCAGCAGCGTAGTAGACGTAGGGCACACGTTTCAGAAAACTTGCAATGCGAACCATCACTCCCGTTGTTGGAGGAGGTTCTACTAACACGGCACTGGCAGACCTAGAAAAGAGCAGCCGCGCTAGCAGCGGGACATCGAAAGATGCGTACTGCACGTAGCCCCGCAGGTAGCCCTCGGAATCACGCAATGCTGGCCATCTACTTATCCGAAGGGCACCTTTCGATTCACTGCCGGTGCGCTCATACGTAGTTGTCAGGACGTTAACAGCGCAGCCTCGATGCAGTAGTGCTTCCACCACTGCATCGAGGCGCAATGTAGCAGCTGCAACCTCCGGAGAGAATATGCGCGATACTAGCTTGATCGACTTCATAGATCCTCTAGAGTGCAATATTTCCCTCTTCTGGCAGCTTAGAAGGAGACAGCCTTGCCGGATTCGGCAGAGTCCAAAATCCCCTGAATGACCTTCATCGTCGTCAATGCTTCCCGCATGGTGACGTGTTCTTCGGCCTTACCTAGGATGGCGTCCCGGAAATGCTCGTGTTCGACTGCGAGCGGTTCCCGCTTCTGCAGGGCGTAACGAGTAACTTCACCTTCGGATACGCCGCGGAAATTCCGGATTTGATCCCAGCCAAGAGGTGCCTTGCCATTCTCGTAGAAGGTCAGATCTCCCATGACGGTCTCGGCTACCAGGGCACCCTTCTCTCCTAGAACAACAGTGGTGCGATCCTTGAAGGGGCTCAACCAATTGACAGTATGGTTGACCAGAATACCGTTCTTCAGTTTGCCAGAAGCAATAACCATGTCTTCAAATTCGCGCCCTGCCCTATAGGTGGTCTGCGCAGAAATGGTCTCGTAGGCAGAATCGGCTACCCATGCGGTCAGATCGACATCGTGGGTTGCCAAGTCTTTCACAACTCCGACATCCGAGATACGCGCCGGGAACGGCGACTGCCGCCTAGTGGAGATCTGGTAAACCTTCCCTAGCTGGCCCTCAGTGATGCGCTTACGCATTTCGAGCAAGGCAGGGTTGCAGCGCTCAACGTAACCTACAGCGCCAACCAGATTCGCCTCTTCAAATGCCTTTACCATGGCCTCGCCATCTTCGATCGAAGAGGCAAGCGGCTTTTCTACCATCGTGTGAACGCCAGCAGCTGCCAACTTCAATGCGGTCTCGGCATGGAAAGCGGTAGGCACAGCAACCATGGCTGCGTCTAGGTTCTGCTCAATCAAAGCCTCGACGTCTGGCAACACCGGCAGGTCTCCGGCAACTCCAAACTTATCGCCATACGGATCCGCCACGGCTACCAGGTCCACGCCCTCTAGGGCACGGATATTGCGGGCGTGGTGGCGCCCCATGGAGCCAAGGCCGATCAGGCCGTAACGCAGGTTAGCCACTATGCACCTGCCTGAGCGAGCTTATTGACTGCCTCGACGATCCGCTCCAGATCTTCCTGATCCAAGGACGGGTGTACCGGCAGCGACAGGCACTGCTCCGCCACCTGCTGCGTGACAGGCAGCTCCAAATTCGGCGCGTACTCGGCCAAAGAAGGAAGCTTGTGGTTCGGAATCGGGTAGTAGACACCGGAACCGATCTGGTACTCGTCCTTCAGAGCCTGCTGGAAGCCATCGCGATCGGACTCAACACGGATCGTGTACTGGTGGTAGACGTGAGTTGCCCCTTCCATGACCTTAGGAGTAATCACGCCCTCGATGTGGTCAGAGAGGTACTTCGCGTTCTGCTGGCGAGTCTCGGTCCAGGCGCCAACCTTCTTGAGCTGTTCGCGGCCGATCGCAGCGTTAATGTCGGTCATACGGTTGTTGACGCCAACCAGTTCATTCGCGTAACGCTTTTCCATGCCCTGGTTACGGATCATCTTGGCACGACGCAACACCTCTGGATCGGAGGTAGTGATCATGCCGCCTTCACCGGCCGTCATGTTCTTGGTCGGGTAGAAGCTGAAGGCACCAAACGCACCGAAGGTACCAACCTGCTTGCCATTCAAGGTGGCTCCATGCGCCTGAGCACAGTCTTCAAAGACGAAGAGGTTGTGTTCCTGAGCAATCTTTACAATCTGCTCCATCTTGGCCGGATGTCCATAAAGGTGCACCGGCATGATGGCCTTAGTGTGCTCGGTAATCTGCTCTTCTACATGCTTCGGATCGAGGTTGAAGTAGTCGGCCTCGATATCAGCAAATACCGGCTTGGCGCCGGTCATTGCTACCGAGTTAGCGGTAGCCGCAAACGTAAACGAAGGAACAATAACTTCGTCGCCAGGACCAATCCCGGCAGCCAGCAAACCAACGTGCAATGCCGAGGTACCCGAGTTGACTGCACAGGAGGAAGCTCCCTTGGCCATCTGGGCCGAGAACTCCTCTTCAAAAGCTGCGACCTGAGGGCCCTGTGCGACCATCCCGGATTCCAGCACCCGCTGGACAGCTTCTTCTTCTTCCTTGCCAATTAGTGGCTTGGCTGCAGGAATGAATTCCTTAGACATTTATTCGCAAACCTCCGTCAGTTCGCCGTTTTCTTCCTTGTAAAGCATACCTGTCTGCGGGCAGCGGTATCCTTCTGAAACACTTTCAAGCTTAACCCCTGCTTTTCCTACCCAACCGATCTGTTTGGCAGGAACTCCCGCAACTAACGCGTGAGCAGGTACATCTTTTACTACTACTGAGCCTGCGGCAACCAGTGCCCACGGCCCGATCTTCACTGGAGCTACACATACCGAACGAGCCCCAATTGCAGCGCCCTGTCCGATAGTTACTCCTACCTGCTCCCAATCAGAAGCAGATTTGAGCGAGCCATCTGGATTGACCGCCCGTGGATAGTGATCGTTCGTAAGTACGACAGCTGGACCGATAAACACGCCATCTGCAATCTTGGCGGGCTCGTATACCAGCGCGTAGTTTTGCACCTTGCAGTTATTTCCTAGCTGCACGCCCTCGCCGATATAAGCCCCACGGCCGACGACGCAATTTTCACCTAGGACTGCATGTTCACGTACCTGGGCTAGATGCCAGATCGAAGAGCCTTCGCCAATCTTTGCCTCATCAGACACGTCTGCAGTGTCAACTATCCGAACCATGAGCCTCCCCTTGGGCCTTACTATTTACACAAACACGTTAGCTTATTTTCGTTAAATACGACTATGACAAACCGCCTAGAGGCCACATTAGATCAGCCTTCACCTGGCAAGGGGCATGTCAGCATGACACTTTTCACCAGGGGCACGCCCTCTTTGTCAAGCAGTTTTAACGGAACTTGTGCAACACTGTTACCATGTCTTCTCTCACTACCAATACGTACCTGGTTATGCCTCTTTATAACGAGGCCGAAGTAATTGGCCAGGTCATTCGGGACACCCTAAAAGTGTTTCCCAACATTATTTGTGTAGATGATGGCTCCACAGACGACTCTGGTCAGGAAGCATTAAGAGCTGGCGCTACAGTGCTCACCCACCCTATCAATATGGGGCAGGGGGCAGCCCTTCAGACCGGGTTTTCGTATTTTCTTCGCAAAACTAACGGCAAGTATGTTGTGACATTTGATGCCGACGGACAGCATCAAACTTCCGATGCCCTAGCGATGGTCCAGTACGCCGAAGAAAACGACAAGGCCATAATTTTTGGCTCCCGTTTCTTAGGCGGCAATATCGAGGCCGGGAAGATCAAGCAGCTAGTGCTGAAGACCGCCGCATTCGTCACTCGCATTGAGACCGGTCTGAAGCTCACCGACGCGCACAATGGTCTACGCGCTTTGCGCCGCGACGCTGTGGAGCGAATTTATCTGAACCAAAACCGGATGGCTCACGCAAGCGAGATTGTGAGCAAACTTGCCGCCACCAAACTCCCCTGGTCCGAGTTGCCGGTTCACATTCGTTACACGGACTATTCACGGGCGAAGGGACAGTCCCTGCTGAATTCCATCAATATCGTCACTGACCTTCTGCTTCACTGAGGAAACCATGCTGATTAAAGTAATTCTTATCGTCGGAATCCTTGCCGTAGCCGTACTACTGATCCGCTCCCGCGAAGGTTCAGACAAGAAACTCGCCCTGCGGCGCCTTTCCATCTCGATATTCGCACTACTCGCAGTTATTGCCATTTTGTGGCCATCCATCACCTCGAAGGTGGCAGCCATGGTTGGGGTTCAGCGTGGCGCCGACCTGTTGCTATACCTGCTTGTTATCGCGTTCTTCGCCTCGCTGGCTTACCAGTCGAAACGGTCGCACTTTCAGCAGCGCAAAATCACAAAACTAGCACGTGAACTAGCTATCATGAACGCCCAAAAACCTGAATCGAGCAATAGTATAGAGCGATGACTAATAGGCACGCATTGTATCGTGACCACCCAACGCATGCATCAAAGCTACCCAGAGGGCGCAGCTGGCCAACGCGGATTGGGATCGCGATCTTGGCATTTGCAGTATTCCTCGTTACAGCAGGCATACTGTTCTACCAGGATTTGAACAATTCGCTTAACGTTGCGGGCGGTCGCGGGGGCTTCCTTCCCTACGATCACTACGCGGGACGGGCAGTAAACGTGCTTGTTTTAGGCTCGGACACTCGCTCCGGCAAATCCGGCGAGGGCGAAGACACCGGAGTCGAGGGCATGCGCTCAGACACCATGATGATCGCCCACATTGCCAAGGACAGGAAATCTGTTTCCGTCATATCTATCCCTCGCGACACAATGGTTGATCTGCCGTCTTGTAAAACCGAGGGCGGCGGCGAAACAGAGGAAAGCTTTGGCCAAGTTAACAGCGCATTCAGTGAGGCAGCTGGCAACTCGGATACCGTAGCGGGCATCGAATGTGCCAAGAAAACTGTAGAGGCCAACACGGGCGTTCGGATCGACGAATATGTGCTTGCCGATTTCAATGGCTTCTCCTCGATGGTCGATTCACTTGGCGGCCTAAAGCTCTGGCTTGATGAGGATATAAGCGACGAGCAGGCCCACATTGATCTAAAGAAGGGCTGCAACCACCTGAATGGCAAGGCGTCGGTTGGTTACGCCAGATTGCGCTACATTGGCGATGGTTCAGATCTCTCGAGGATCCAACGCCAGCAGCGCCTCCTAGGGATTATGATCCGCACGGCCCTAAAGAAGAATCTTTTGACAGACCTATCTTCGCTGTACGGGTTCACTAAGGCGGGGCTCTCTTCGCTTACAGTTTCCTCCGGCTTTTCATCGCTCGCAGCGCTGGGCGGGTTCGGCAATTCTCTGAGGTCGATCGATCCCGCTAATGTTCGCTTTGCCACGGCTCCCAACGAGCCCTACCCGCTAGATCCGGATCGAGTCATTTTCTCTGACCAGGCCCAGCAGGTGTGGGAAGCGCTCATTAAAGATACTGACCTACCTACCGGCTTGTCGGTTCGCGATGGAAATTCGAAGACTTACGTGATTCAACCTCCCGCGCCCAAGCAGACTCCGAAGAAGGAAGAGTCAGCCAAGCCGGAGCCGGCTCCTTCATCGTCCGAGCCAGAGCCAACTGAATCCGAGTCCACCCCGAGCGAAACGCCGACAACAGAGACTTCCTCCCCCGTGGGAGCAGCTGTAGAAGACTCCAACAAAGCCGCACAGGAGAAATGCGAACCGTGAGTACACCACCTTCCTTCCAACCGAAGAAGCGGCGGCGTCCTACCACTAGCTCTGCTGCAGGCTCTAGCGGCAGACCTGCTCCGCGGAATACGTATCGACCAAACTCCGCGACCGAAGGTGCCCCTCGCCAAGACCGATATTCTCCCTCCTCCGCAACGGTCCCGCCCTCGTACGCGCCATCGCGTGCAAGAAGGACTACTAGTTCCCCGCAGTCATTCGCACCTGGCACGCAAAGGCGACCGGTGCAAGGCACTCCCCCGCAGGTACGGCCCCGACCAAAAAATCCAAACGGGCTGTCCAATTTGCGCAAACGGGCGCCCAGGTGGCGATACCACTTCACTGCTAAACCGATCGTGCTGGCGCTTGTCGCGATGCTGATCTGTTGGCCGCTAGGCCTCTTGCTATGGGCCAACTCCAAGCTTGGCCACACCGAAGCTTTAGATAACGTAGGCGAGCAGTCGGGACAAACCTATTTGCTGGCCGGCTCGGACGAACGCAATACCTCCGAGGGGAAGAGCGGCATTGGCCCAGACGGTACCGAGGGGCACCGGGCCGATTCAATCATGCTCATCCACAAGGCCGCCAATGGACAGTCGGTAGCTATCTCCTTGCCCAGGGACACTCTGGTAGATATCCCAGACTGGGGCTATAACAAACTGAACGCTGCCTACGCTTATGGCGGCGCGCCGCTCCTAGTTACATCGGTTGAAAAACTGACTGGAATAAGAGTTGACCATTTCGTGCAAATAGGAATGGGCGGAGTTGAACAGATGGTTGATGCGGTAGGTGGCGTCAACCTCTGTATGGATCTAACAGTTCAGGATCCGGAGGCTAAATTAGACTGGAAAGCCGGTTGCCATGATGCCGACGGGAAGACTGCACTTGCCTTTTCTAGGATGAGGAAGTTCGATCCACGCGGTGATCTGGGTAGAGCTGACAGGCAACGACAGGTTGTAAATCAGGTGCTGAAGAAGGGGCTCTCCCCCGCCTCCATTATCAATCCGTTCAGGCACGTAGCACTTGGGGGCGCGGTAGCCGAGTCGCTAACTACTGACCCGGACACTGGGATTATTTCGCTGGCCAAACTTGGACTGGCCTATAAGAACGCTTCTTCTGCCGGACTTACCGGTATTCCCCCCATTGGGACCACCGACTACTATGTCGAGGGCGCCGGCTCCACCGTACTCCTAGACGAAGAGAGGGCGCCGGAGTTCTTTTCCAAGGTAAAGCAGGGCACTCTTACTAAAGCCGATTTCCAGTCTGTAGACGAATAAAGGGTATAAAAAAGGTGGTTGGGGGACTCTCCCAACCACCTTTTTCTATCTACTTGTCCGCGTTGAAGGCCTCAACATCGATGGCGCGGTCGTGCGCCTGCCATGCCTTCCATGCAGATTTCAAGATATCCGAGACGTCGTATTTTGCCTTCCAACCGAGCTCTTCGGTAATCCGGGACGCGTTACCAATTAGCTGCGGCGGATCCCCCGCACGGCGGTCGAGCTCGTCTGCAGTGAACTTCAGTCCCGTGACTTCGCGGAGCCCATCTACAATCTGCCGCACCGAGGTGCCCTTGCCGGTTCCCACGTTGAAGGTGTGGTAGTTCATTTCCTTTCCGGAAGCCACATAGTCGAGGGCGGAAAGATGCGCGTCAGCCAAATCCAGTATGTGGATGTAGTCGCGAATACAGGTACCGTCAGGAGTGTCATAGTCTGTGCCGAAGATCTTCGGGTTGTCCCCGTTTGCCAGGCGGTCAAGCAGCATGGGAACGAGGTTTAGCGTTGCGGGATCTTCCAAGTCATCCCAACCGGCACCGGCGACGTTGAAGTAGCGCAATCCGATCCACCGGAGTCCCCACGCCCTCTGGCAGTCGGCCATCATCCATTCGCCGATAAGTTTCGTTTCGCCGTATGGATTGATCGGGTGCTTCTCTATGTCTTCGTTGACTACCTCTACGGGAGGCATGCCATAGACGGCTGCCGAAGAGCTAAAGATCATCTGCTTGACATCAGCTTCCTGCATAGCCTGAAGCATATTTGCTAGGCCACCAATGTTCTGCTGGTAATACCACGTCGGTTTTTCTACGGATTCGCCAACCTGCTTCCGCGCAGCAAAATGGATCACAGCGCTAACATTCTCTTCACGCATAGTCTGCGCCAGCTTCTCCGGCGCCTGGGCGCTTGCAATGTCCAGTTCGACAAGCTTCGCATCGCCGATGCGGTCAGCTTTGCCATAAGAGAGGTCATCGACCACCACTACGTCCTCGCCCCTGTCGGCCAGGAGTCGAACCACGTGCGCGCCGATGTAGCCGGCGCCTCCAGCAACTAAAATACTCATTTATTCCCCTCTAATCTGTTCTAGCTCTGCATCAAGCCGCTTGCCTTTTTCAATGGCTACTTCGCGCAGCGACTGTTGATATTTCTTCATGGCCTCGCGAATCTTGCGAGCCCCTTCTCCTTCTCCGGCGCCCAAGATTCGGGCCGCAAGCAAACCAGCGTTCTTTGCTCCGCCTACGGAAACGGTAGCTACCGGTACTCCCCCGGGCATCTGCACAATAGAAAGCAACGAATCCATGCCGTCAAGATATTTGAGCGGCACAGGCACACCGATGACTGGGAGCGGAGTTACTGCTGCAAGCATGCCCGGCAAATGTGCCGCTCCGCCGGCTCCCGCAATAATCACGCTGTAACCGGCCTCTTCTGCCTGTGCTCCGAACGCGATCATGTCCGCAGGCATCCGATGAGCGGAAACAACTTTTGCGTCATAGTCGATACCGAGCGCAGTCAGCTCCTGCGCGGCAGCCTTCATGGTGGGCCAGTCGGAGTCTGAACCCATTACAATTGCAACCTTCATTTTTCCTTCCCCTGCAAAATATCGACAACCCTACGAGCTTTCCGAGCGCATTCGCTCGCATCGGCGCCAACTACCGTAACGTGACCTAGTTTACGTCCCGGGCGGACCCCTTTGCCGTAGTAGTGCACCTTGGCTTCGGGAACTTCCGCGAGCGCACGGGGGTAGGCTTCGCGTGGCTCTTCAAGTTCGGATCCCAGCAGGTTCACCATAGCCGCACCATCACTAACTGGGGCCGTGTCTCCTAAGGGCAGATCCAGTACTGCGCGCAGGTGTTGCTCGAATTGTGAAGTTATCGAGCCCTCGATGGTCCAATGCCCACTATTGTGCGGGCGCATAGCCAGCTCGTTCACGTACAGCTTGGTGTCTGCGCCGTCCCCTACTGCGAACATTTCTACTGCCAGAACACCAGTTACATCTAGTTCAGTAGCTATGCGTTCGCCCAGTTCCCGTGCCTGTTGGTCAATTTGGTCGGACAGGTCGGGTGCCGGAGCTAACACGACCGAGCAGACCCCGTTTTCCTGGATCGTCTGGACCACCGGCCAGCATCTTACTTCTCCGGACGGACGGCGGGCGAGGAGCACCGCTAATTCTTTATCAAATGGAACGGCTTCTTCCGCCAGGAGGGTTTGCCCGTCCTCCAAGCGATCGAGCCAGTCCTGTGCCTCAGCTAGATCTTGAATCTTCAAGACTCCCTTACCGTCATAACCTCCGGTAGGAGTCTTCAATATTAGAGGAAGACCTACCCGGCTTGCGAAGTCGGCAAGTTCTCCCCTGCTTGCGACTTCGGCCCACTGCGGATTTGGAGCCCCAATCTTGTCCATTACCTGCCTCATCCGCAACTTATTTTGCGCATAGACCAACGCGGCAGGTGCGGGCCTTACTGGTACCGGCAAAGTTTCAAGGAAGGCGTTCGGCACGTGCTCGTGTTCAAAGGTTAGAACCTGGGCGCCGGTTACCAACTCTTCGACTGCCTTTTCATCATCTGCCTGCCCAACGGGCGAATCTGGAACCACCTGCGCTGTAGAGGCTTCAGTCGATTCGACTAAAACCCGCAGATGGATTCCCAACGCGTTGGCGGCTTCTTGCATCATGCGGGCTAGCTGCCCGCCTCCGACTACTGCAATAATTGGTGCACTCACACTTGGATTCTATCTTTGGGAGGGCGAAACACCTTCGCATAAGGTGGGTACGTGCAATATATTTCAAAAATCATGAGCCCTAACTGGGGTCAGCTCTGGCGTTTCGGGGTGTGTGGAGGTTTAGCCTGGATCGTCGACACAGGGGTTTTGGATTTATTGCTCTATCTAGGGCTCTTCCCGCTCCTCAGCAAGGTTATTGCTGTGTGCGTCGCTACCGCTTTTTCCTGGTCAATAAATAGGAATTGGGCTTTCAAAATGCCCAACAGTGCCAACCTTGTGAAAGAAGCCTTCGAGTTCGCTCTAGCCAATGTGATCGGCATGATTCCCCCTCTTATATGCCTCTGCATTAGCCACTATCTACTGGGCTTCACATCGGCTTTCGCAGATACAATTTCAGCAAATGTTGTGGGGCTGGCATTTGGAACTATCACCCGGTATTTCCTGTACAAATACCTGGTTTTCACGCCCAACCCCTAATTGGGGGTCGCGACTTTGCGCCGCTCTTTAGCAGAGAACAGCAGAAGCAACGCTAGTGGAACTGTGAGGGTAAGGAATGCCGAGTACCTGAACACTAGCGAGTGAGGAGAGGCAAGAAATAGCGTCCCCATGATAACTGCAGACGGCAATAGGGACACTAGAACGTCCCTTCTGCCATATCGCAGCGCTGCTACACAAATTAGCACTAGTCCCCACATCCATGCTCCTGTGCCGCGAGTCTTCTTCAGCACAGGCAGCCAACTCGCGTTAAACACCTCGTCCGCTTTCTGCGGCAATTGAGATTGATTGACCACGCCGTGCTTGCGCAAAGTTGCAGTGTAGCCATATTGGTAGTTGGTCTCGTTGCTAACTAACTGGGTAAAAGTGGACTGGGTAGTACTTCCGATTTCATTCCCTGACGCAGTCCAGTATGGGTAGGTGTGGTTTATGTAGGCGCGCGCAAAATTACGCGGGCAAGATAAAGCGGAACTGAGGAAATGCTTTGGAAATTCCTCCTTGTGCTCCTGTATGTAGCCCCACTGGAACTTCGGGTTGTATTTTACCGAATCGATAGTCACAGGATCATAGACATGTGCCCACAGATCGAGCGGGAAAATTTTACTGTAGAAGGCCAGATCATCCGGCGGCAAACAACCTCTATTTACCTTAATCGTGTACCCAATCATCTGAAGCGGAACCCCAACTGATTCCGCATATTTATGGGGACCTGCATAGTGGGAGGATATGACTGCTGGGATAGAGCCTATAACCAACGCAGCAATACCCGCCAAGGCCGCAACTTTTCTACGTCCTTTTGCCCAGCCAACGGCACACACTAGCGCAATTAGAACAAGCAATGTTCCGTTGTTTCGACTGGCACTTATTACGACCAGTACCACCACGAAGAGGGCGACAAACGCGGGGCGGGTGAAAGGCTTCCCCCTACTATTGAAGATCCTCACCAGCATGACACTGAGCATGGCAATTCCCAGCATGAATGGGGAATCTTTTACCAGGGCTATTGCGTAGTCACTCACCACAGGGAAAAACGCCGCATAAATAATAAAGCCCACAACAAGGGGGGTGCGCACGCGCATTACGTTCAGAGCGTCTACCACATACACCAGCCCGGCGGCCCACAGAAGCACCTGGACTACAGAGGCAAAAGCAATTCCTCCTGCCTGACTACCGAACAGATATTCTCCCACAGCCGTCAGCCCGGTCAGATAGATTCCGAATCCGAGGGGGTGCTGATTCGAGACTTCTAATGGCCCTTCGAAAACTGCCCAAGAATCGTTCATTGCCACTGCTGGCCAAAAACGTACGAGCGGTATTAGCCATGCAGCTACGAAGATAGCGAAAGCACTGAGGTTCAGTTGGAGGCGAGGCAAAATGCGCCTACGCGCCGCCCAGTTAGTGCGTCCACCCCATGCTAAAAATGCACTGGCAATTGCGCCAAGCAAAAAATACTTTATGAACCGGTACGGGCTAGCAACAGGAACAGCCGGGTTGAGCTGGTGAGCCACTATTTGGCCCACAATGTTCACTACCGCGAACGCTAATCCTCCGACTAGGACAAAGCCGATATAACGGAAGTCCCAAACCTTGCTAAGAGATGCTCGCATAGAAGCCCTAACCTTTCAGCTGCGCGAGGATATTCCTAGTTCTTCTTCGTGAAGAGGGCGGCATAACCCAAATAATTGCAGGTCGCCCCTACCGCCATAGCAGCTATTTTAGAAGCCGCCCGAGCAGCAACAATAGGACCATGCCAAATAAATCCTGAAATATGCATCACTGCCCAGATAACACCGGACTGAAGGACCATTCCTGTGAATAGGGTAAGTCCAGCAAACGAAACAAATGATGCCCAGGAAATGCGTTTCGATTCGAACACAAAGAAATTGTTAACGAAGTAGGATGCGACGATAGTGATTGCGGTGGAGAAAATATTCGCTACCACTTCGGGCAGGCCTATTACAGACGAGAAAAACAAAAATAGAAGAAAGTCCATCAATGAAGTACCCACTCCAACGAATAGGTACTTCACTAGCGATGGCTTCAACCACTTATTCCCCATCAGCTGGTGCCTCATATTGCAGGTATGCCAGGCGGGCGATTTCTTGGCGAGCACGCAACACCCCACTTAGCGTCATTCCTACCGTCAAAGACAGCGCGCTGATCACTGCAAGTCCGGATGCTAGAACTGCCGATGGAAGGCGGGGCACCAGCCCTGTTTGAATGTAATCCCACACCACCGGTGCGCCGATGAGCAACGAGAAGATGGCCGCAATTAGGCTAATTATCCCGAAGGTTGCAAAGGGCCGCTCGTGCGCTAGCAGGCGCGCGATCGTGCCCAGGATCTTGAAACCGTCGCGGAATGTCCGCAGCTTCGAATCCGACCCCTCTGGGCGATCTTTGAACCCCACCTGATATTCGGCCTGGGGCACTCCCAACCGCATCGTATGCACCGTGAGTTCTGTTTCGATTTCAAATTCTTTAGAGAGGGCGGGGAAGGATTTCACGAACCTTCTAGAGAAAACCCTGTAGCCGGAAAGCATATCCGTCACCGGCATTCCAAATAGGCCTGACACTAGCCGATTAAACAACCTGTTGCCCTGCGCATGCCCAGGACGGTATGCGGTGGATTCCGGATTATCCATCCGGCATCCGAGGACGTGATCCAACCCTTCCGAAAACAGCTTCGCAACCATTTTCGACGCTGCCGCTGCCTCGTACGTATCGTCGCCATCGATCATCACATAGGCGTCAGCATCAACGTCGGCAAAGGCCCGCCTAACCACGTTGCCTTTTCCCTTACGACCTTCGAAGCGCACCACTGCCCCAGCGGCTTTTGCCTCACTGGCAGTGTTATCTGTGGAATTGTTGTCGTATACGTAGATAGTTGCCTGCGGAAGAGTTTGCTTCAGGTCCGAGACTACTCGGCCGATGGCGGCTTCTTCGTTATAACAAGGGATAATCACCGCTACATGGTCACGCTTTTTCACATTTAGCCCTTCTGGCCAACAAACACAAAATTATCTTCGCAATACCGCACCCGATTGCAGCCTTATTGCTCTTACCTCCCGAATTATAAAGATTCCTCCATCAAAAACACACTCACCACCAGCTTTTATTCACAGGTGTTTTTGTAGTGGTGCCCACATTTATCGTCTGCTTAGCCGGCTCGCCTACTAACAGGATGGCTAGAGAAAAAGGGGCCACCAAAGCCAAGAATGCTACGTATCTAAAGGGATAGGACACAGGAGAAGCCACCAAAAGAGTGGCATAGATTAGTGCTGAGGGAAATGCCAGTGCTAATCCTGCATATCTACGCCGGTACAGAAAGCCACCTACCGCTACCAATAGGGCCCACGCCCACGTACCAGCACCGGGAAAATGGGCAGTGCCAGTCCGGAACCAGGCCATCACTGCGGAGGTGAGCCCATCTGGCAGCAGCGAGTGGTTGCTTATCCCCCGCTTTCCTAGCTCCTGCCGCCACGCAGTGCTGCTAGCTGAATCATTCGACACTAAAGAGTGAAAGATGGATTGACTGGTTCTGCCAATGGGACGGGTCTGGGGCGACCAGTAGTTCCTGGTGTGCAGCAGATACCCTTTCGCAGCGGACACAGGACAGGAAAAACTATAGGCCACAAAGTGCCGCGCAAACTCACCCTTCGTTCGTTGCAGGTAGTCTCGATCGAACTGACCATTATCTTTAGTAGCATCTACTGAAAGCGGCGAATATGCCTGCGCCCACTGTGCAATTGGCATGATCTTAGAGAAGTAGGTGCGCTGCGCCCTCGGAATGCACTGTGGTTGCGCCCAGATGCCATACCCGATCATCTGAAGGGGCATGCTGACTGACTCTACATATTTATGAGGGCCCACGTAAATCTTCGAGATCTGTCCCGGTATGGACCCAGCCACTATAGCTGCAACTACGATCCCAATTGCAAGTTTCCTATTGCTATCGCAGATGAAAAACAACAGTGGCACCATGATCACGGTAAGCGCAATCCCGTTGTTACGCATTGCAGTTACCGCGAGCGCTGAGAAGAACAATGCGATCTGGAAGCCTCTACTACCTACTGCACTTCCCTTACTTACCCAGACACGAAACAGCAAAACGGTTATTGCTGCGATAGCTATCGAAAACGGAGAATCTTTAACTAGGGCTATGGCATAGTCACCCACCACGGGAACGGCTGCCGTGTATGCCACGAATGCGTATATCACCATCCTTGGGGCGCCAGTCATGCGAAGTGTATCCGCCATAGCTGCTACCACGAGCGCCCACAGCACCATTTGCACCATTGCGGCAAAGGCCAGCCCTCGCGACACATTCCCTAGCAACAAGGACCCACCATGTACCAGTGCGGACAGGCCGTACCCGTAGGCTAAAGGATGCTGACTAGAGGCAGCTAAAGGCTCACTGAGGATAGCCCAGGTGTCGTTCATCGACACCCCGGGCCATAGGCAGGCTAACAGGAGCGACCAGCTGAGAAGAGGAATCAAAAAACCAGCCAGTAAAACCCTGCGCCTTGGCAGAGGCGCGGGCGCGCCCTCCCGCCCCGCCAACGCGAACACCAATCCACAGATCACTATTGCGAGGACGAAGACAGTCCCCGTACGAGCAAGGGAAAAAATTGCCCAGGGCTGGGCCTTCCCTTCCGGGACGATCTGCGAGAGAAGATCAAAGGCGCTAATCGCCATTGCGGAAAAGAGCGTGTAGCCCCAAAAACGCAAGTTCACTCTAGAGTGCGCCGACCTGGAAGTGTTCCCCACAGCCATACTCCCCTCCAATGCCTTACCCCACTATGTCCTTCCTGCCCACTGCAGCCTCAAAGCCTTCTTCTACGCCTTCCCATGGAAACCATGGCACCTCGTGGCATCACTTTATCCGGATCCAACGATGTGGGAAGTGCTGCTAGGGAAATGGTGAAAATCGGAGGCTGTCGCTGAGTTAGTTCAATACGTCCCCCATCAGCCTGTACTAGTTCGCGGGCGAGGGCTAGACCGATGCCCGATGAGCCATGGCCCGATACCCCCTTCTCGAAGATTTTTGGGGCCAATTCATCTGGGACGCCATCGCCCTCGTCCGATACTTCAATGAAGACCGACCTAGAGGACTTTCCCTTGCGAGTACTAACCTGAACCTTGCCCTTGCCATACCTAAGCGAGTTTTCTATCAAAGTGGCAAGCACCTGCGACAGATTTCCCGGAGTTGCAAGCACTACCCGCTCAGCGTCGTCCACGAACACGAGCTCGCGCCCCGCGTTCTTAAAAGCTGGCTCCCATTCACCCTTCTGCTGGGTGAAGATTGCGTCCAGCTTCACGGCCTGCGTTGTGCCACCGGACCGTCTTCTTGAGGACAGCAAATCAGTTACTACCTGAGTTAGGCGCTCAACCTGCTCTAGACATGCACCGGCTTCCTTGCGCACCTCTTCGTCGTCCGAGATCAGCTCTATCTCTTCAATTCGCATCGACAATGCAGTTAGAGGCGTCCGCAGCTGGTGAGAGGCATCAGCGGCGAACTGCTGCTCGGCGGCAAGTCGGCCTGCGATGCGCTCGGAGGTATGCGCTAGTTCTTGGGCTACCAGGTCTATTTCTTCGATTCCCGAAGGTTTGATGCGAGCTCGCACCTCGCCCTGTCCGACCTGTTCAGCCTGCGCCGCCAAGTAGATAAGCGGAGCAGATAGCCGCCTAGAAGAGCGGAACGCCAGCACTGCTGCCACCCCTAATGCGAGGGCGGACAACAACACCACCAGCAACACGAGCATTGCAGCTTGGCCGATTGTGGGCCACGCAGAGGTTTCAATAAAAACGGTATTGCCATTTGAAGAAACCGTCGACACTGAGATGGAGGGCCAGGAAGGTCGTTCTCCGGCCTCAGTGGCCGCGGCCTGTGCGCCATATACCTTTATCCAAGTGGATTTTCCGGCCCCCCAATATCCCAGGTTCGCATAATCCATCGAGGCGCCAGCACCCAACGTGTGATCGGTAAGCCGAGCAATAGCAGCGGCCTTCTCGTTTAGGGCAGCTGCGGTCGACATCCAGACATAGGCTGACCCTAAGATAGCGAGCGGCAACCCCAGCAACAACACGCCGGCGGTAGCCGCCCACAAAGTCATTAGTAGCGCACGGCGGCGCAACTATGCCTCTTTCTCGAAGCGGAAACCCATCCCTCGTACGGTCGTAATGTAACGAGGGCGAGCCGCATCGTCACCCAGCTTCCTCCGCAACCACGACACGTGCATATCCAGCGTCTTGGTGGAATCGGTGGGGTCAGAGGACCACACTTCCCGCATCAAGGTTTCCCGTTCCACCACATTGCCGGCCTCACGCACCAGCACCCGTAGCAGTTCAAATTCCTTTGCGGTCAATTGCAGCTCAGTATCGCCCCGGAATGCCCGGTGTGCAGATACGTCTACGCGAATATCTTGCGCTTCTAGGTAGCCGTCGGAGGAATCGCTGCCAGCGCGGCGCAGCAGCGCCCGCACTCGAGCCAACAGCTCCGCCAAGCGGAACGGCTTAGTTACGTAGTCGTCAGAGCCCGCATCTAGGCCAACTACCATGTCGACCTCGTCAGTACGGGCGGTAAGAATCATGATGGGGACAGAAGAGCCTCCGGCGCGGATCTGCCTAGCAACATCCAGGCCATCAATATCAGGCAGGCCCAAGTCCAAAACCACTAAGTCAGTGCCAGCTAGATCGGCCAGCGCACCTTTGCCGGTACCGTGAGCCGACACTGTGTAGCCTTCCCGCCCAAGCGCGCGGGCAAGCGGCTCGGAGATTGCGGGGTCGTCTTCAACAAGTAAAACTCTAGTCACATGCCAATCGTAGCGCACGAAGACAAAAAATTGTTATCGAGGCTGAAAAATATTTACACTTTACATGCATCAGATTTACCTGTTTTTGACTCTGCCTGCCCAGCCAGCGGAAATGCCTACAGGGTCCGCAAATATTTCTCCCAATCTAAGAAATACGGAACCACTGTGCCCACGCCCCGCAGGTCTGCCGGATCCGCCTTCCAAATCAGAGAGTCATCAAACTTAGAGTCCGCATAAAGCATTTGCGCAGTCTGCTCATCCATAAAGATAGACGCCCTCGGGGCAATGTCCACTAGGCGCGAAGCTAGGTTCACAGGGGGGCCAAAAATGTCTCCTGAGCGCGAGACCACTCGCCCACACACAAGAGATGCTCGGACCGGAAGAAGCTCCTCAGAAGTCACCAGGGTGTGCACCAGCTTACTGGCCACGCGCAGCCCCGTGGCTAGATCGTCGCATACCCACAGCACAGCATCGCCAATGGTCTTCACCACCCTGCCGCCATTGCGCGTAACCACGTCGCGGCACCGAAATTCAAAGCCCTCAACTAGATCTGCCAACGCCTCCGCCCCGAGGCCGGCCGACCGCCTGGTATACGCGACCATGTCGACAAATCCCATAGTCCGGCGGAGCGGATAGGTATCAGCTGTCATGTCTTCCATTCCGCGCTGGCCCACCTCGTCATCGATATGAGTAAGCAGTGCTGCCAGCTGGCGTCTCCAGGCATACCTAACCTGCTTCTCTAAAATGCCCGTGAACTGGTCAATACGGTCGAGCAGCAGAAGCCTGGCGGTAGTATCGTCCAGATCATATTGGGACACCAGGTCCTGCACTATTGCCTCAGTCTGCCACAGCACCAAACGATCCATGGTGTGCGACTGCGCGCGCAGCAGCGAGGTCGCAGACCTAGTTTTGAGCCCGAGCTCGCTCATAAGCGAGAGCCAAGACTTCAACGATGCCAGGTCTAGCTCGGTGAACATATCCTCGTCTGATTTCAAGTCAGGAAAGCCCATAGCGCGCCAGAACCGCTCCGCATAGGCGACCTCGCACCCCGCAGCCTCGGCCAGCTCCTTGAGATTCATCGTGGGCCGACCCCCGATGAGCACGTTTCTTGCAGCGTCGATAGTGGCCCCCGGCATTGAGCCGGACGATGCCTTCGCTTGGGTCAACTCCCCACCCTTCCGTAAACGGTATTGCCTAGTTCACACTACCTGTTTTTAATGTTGCCGGGGTAAGGCCAGAAGAAAAGTTCCTAATATATACATATGAATCTTGTTCTAGCCTCGCAGTCACCGGCACGCCTACAAACTCTAAAACATGCAGGTTTGCACCCCCAAGTACGGGTAGCAAACGTCGATGAAGCAGCCCTACTTGCCAAAGCCAAAGACCTACCCACCACAGGGAAAGTTGCCAACCTGGCCAAGGCGAAAGCGCAAAAGATTGCCGCTTCCGACGATTTCTCTACCCCTACCTGTATTGTAGGGTGCGATTCGATGCTGCTAATTGGTTCAGAGCTCGTTGGCAAACCACATACCGCAGAAGTAGCCCGCAACCGCTGGCAGAAAATGCGCGGTAAAACCGGCACCCTGCTGACCGGACATTACCTACTAGTTGGCACCAGCGGCAATTGGCAAGAAAAGGGCGAAACTGCAAGTACTACCGTCCACTTTGCCAACCTCTCTGACGCCGAGATCGATGCCTACGTGGCTACCGGTGAACCACTAGAAGTAGCCGGCGCATTCACCGTAGATTCTTTAGGAGGGGCCTTCGTCACCGGAATCGAGGGCGATTTTCATTCAGTAGTCGGCATCTCCTTACCGTTGTTGCGGCAAATGTATACCGAGCTGGGAGGTTTTTGGCCCGATCTGTGGAAGTAGTCCGTAGCGGCGCGAGGTCGCGGGCGCGCCAAGGCTCGCGTCCGCGACTGTTACGGCCGGCGCTACGGTCTTCAGTTACTAAACAGGGGCTCTTTGTTTAACCGGTCTTCCGCAGCGCGAATTCGCTCGTCAGAAGCGGTCAGCGACATCCGCACGTGCGAATTGTCCTCATAGAATGTTCCTGGAGCCACTAAGATACCGATCTTCGCCAAGGCCTCTGCGATCTGCCATGCGTCCATACCGGGGGCAGAAAGCCACAGATACAAGCCGGCCACTGACTGCGGATCATGTATCAAGCCGGCGTTCGCAGTAGCCTTCAGCAATCGCTGTCGCCTATCCGCATACAATTCGCGCTGGGCTGTTACATGTTCCCTATCCGCAAGGACCGCACGCATTACATGCTGGATTGGAGTAGGCATCATAGCCCCCAGGTGCTTGCGAATCCCAAGCACGGTGGAAACTAGTTTAGGGTCACCAGCCATAAAGGCTGCCCGATAACCGGCAAGATTAGATTGCTTCGATAGCGAATAGACCGAAAGTAAACCCGTGGTGTCCCGATCGCAAACCCGATCTTCCAAGATCGATGGCGCCTCAGGAGTATCCCACACCAATTCGGCATAGCACTCGTCGCAGGCAACAATAGCGCCGTGGTGGCGCGCCCACTTTACGATCTTCCGCAGCTCGATCACAGATAGTACTCGTCCGTCCGGGTTCGAGGGCGAATTGAGCCATACCATCTGCGCGCTCGGCCAGGTATCTGGGTCTGGCCCCACCGGCACTGGAGTTGCCCCGGTAACCCGAGCTCCGACCTCGTAAGTTGGGTAGGCAACCTGTGGCATGAGTACCCGATCGCCCGCACGCAGACCCAAGTAGAAGGGCAGCCCCGCCACTAGTTCTTTAGAGCCAACAGTGGGGATAACCCCGTGGGCGAGGACCGCACTAGCGCCCCGCTTCGCGTGGTACCACCTCGCTATGTCCTCGCGCAGTTGCGCACTCCCCTGCACCGGCGGATAGCCGGGAGCGTCATACGCCTCGGCTAGGGCCTGGCGAACAAAGGCTGGCACGGCATCGACTGGGGTACCAATCGATAGGTCCACGATGCCATCTGGGTGCCTTTTGGCAGTTTCTTTTACTGGTTCCAGGGTATCCCAAGGGAACACTGGTAGTTCTAAAGCGCGCGGCAACATGTTAGGCCTGCGGGGGCAGCTCAGCAATCATGGGATCATCATAGTCTACGGGCCCGACGGCTGCGGCACCGCCCGGAGATCCGAGATCCTTCAGGTTAAAGAAATCAGTATTAGCGCGGTAATAGTCAGACCATTCTTCGGGCAAATCGTCCTCGTAGAAAATGGCCTCAGTGGGGCAAACAGGTTCACAAGCCCCGCAGTCAACGCACTCGTCGGGATGAATGTACAAAGTGCGAGCGCCCTCGTAAATGCAATCCACCGGACACTCATCCACGCACGCGCGGTCTTTGACATCCACACACGGTTGAGCGATGACGTAAGTCATGAATACACCTTCCTGGTTCTTCCCTTTCCAAGCGTCTAAACTAGTATGTCCCACGATGGACCAAAAGACTTATTCATGTGATAGCCCTAACCCTCCGAAGCTGCCGTGGCTCGAATGGAAGGTGGGCGAACGGGTAGTACTTCGGTATCGCGAACCGGACGGCTTCTACGACGCTCTAGGCGAGGTTTTGCAGGTAGAGCGCGATTTCGTCGACATAATGACCCGGAAAGGAAAGGTCCGCGTGCCCGCCCAAAAGATGGTCACGGGCAAGAGGGTTCCGCCCCGCCGGTGGTAACCACGGCTGCCTTCCAGAGGGCGGAAAACGTCACTGTCGTCTTATTTATTTACGCCAGGTGGATGCGCAGTCCAGGATTTCTAACCCGAGTCGGCATGGCTACCATTACTTTACGAAGTAGCGCGACGTAATCTTTTTGGGCATCCTCCCGCCGCACTACCACCCGAATGATCCGCTTAGGGGGCGGAGAAGCAAAGCGGCGGAACCTAATGTCCTCGTCCGTCTCGTCAGTGCCGGACACAGCGAGCGAGGGAATAAGTGCTGGCCCCACCCCGGCCCGCACCATCTGCTTTAGAGTTTCTACGGAATTTACGTGATAATCCGCCCGTTCCTTGGCTCCCACCTGAGAACAAAGAACCAGTGTCTGGTCGCGCAGGCAGTGCCCATCCCCCAAGAGCAGCAGCTCAGTCCCCTTTAGGGCTCCGGTGTCGATGCTGCCATAGGAGCGAGCCAGCGGGTGTTCGACCGGCAAAGCCAATACAAATGCCTCGTCGAGGACGGGAAATTGCACCATCTCGGGACCAAAATCATCATCTGCAAGGATCGCCACATCAAGTTCTCCCTTGCGAAGATGTTCCTTTAGAACTCCCGACTTTTCGTCCTCAACTAGGAAGTGTATATCGGGAGCTGCCTTGCGCATCTGCGGCAGCAAGTACGGCAGCAGGTACGGAGACAGGGTGGGAAAGACCCCGAGTCGCACCTCGTGCACCACTGGTTCTGTGCCACTGGCCAATGCCTTGATGCGATCCGTAATCGCAAAAATTTCGAGCGCCTCAACTACGATCTTCTGGCCCACCTCAGTTAGCTGCGCTCCCTGGCTGGACCGCTTCACCAGCTGGGCTCCCAGTTCAGTTTCCAGGCGCCGGATCTGGGTGGACACGGAGGGTTGAGCGACTCCCAATGAGATCGCGGCACCGCGAAAGGAGCCCTGCTGTGAGAGGGCCACTAGATACTGCAGCGACCGAAAATTCAACAGGACTCCTTTGCGTTAGTTGCGAATTGAGTGCTCGAATGATCCGAGGGCGGCATTCGCGCCCTCACCCATGGCTACCACTATCTGCTTGTGAGGCACGTTTGTGCAATCACCTGCAGCAAATACTCCAGGAATTGAGGTGGCGTTGGACCGATCAATGGCGATCTGCCCCCGGTCCAGCTCCAGCGTTCCCTCTAGCCATTCCGTGTTGGGCACTAGGCCGATCTGGACGAACACGCCCTCTACGGGCAGGGTCTCTGAAGAGCCATCGCTCTTTTGGACCACCAGTCCGCTGACCGCATCGCTTCCCAGGATTTCTTTAGAGGTAGCTGAAGTAAGCACGCGAGTGTTGGGCAGCGAATTCAGCTTGTCTACCAAGACCTGGTCGGCACCGAGGTGATCCATTAGCTCCACCACGGTTACGTGGCTTGCCAGTCCGGCAAGGTCGATTGCTGCCTCGATGGCCGAGTTGCCACCGCCGATGACGGCTACCGGCTTGTCCTGGAAAAGAGGACCGTCGCAGTGCGGGCAGAAAGTTACGCCTTTATTGCGGAGTTCTTCCTCGCCGGGGATGCCGGTGGTGCGATACCGCGCACCGGTAGCCAGGATGACCGACTTTGCCTTCAGCTTGACGTCGCCAGCGAACTCAACAACAAAGAGGTCGCCTTCCTTGCTCAGGCGCTCCGCCTGCAAGGACTCCATAAGGTCGACCCCATTGGCTACCATGTTCTGGCGCAGCTCGGCAGCAAAATCGCTACCCTGGGTCTTCGAAATGGCAATCAGGTTTTCAATGCCAGCAGTATCGTTTACCTGCCCACCTACTCGCCCGGCAGCGACTCCGACGTTGAAGCCCTTGCGCGCCGAATAAATAGCCGAAGAGGCACCGGCCGGGCCTGCTCCAACTACCAGCACATCGAAAGGTTCCTTCTGATTGAGCTTGTCGGCAGTGCGCGCGGCAGAACCTGTATCCAGCTTTGCCACAATCTCGGCCATGGACATACGCCCCTGGCCAAATAGTTGCCCATCCATGTACACAGTGGGCACCGTCTTCACTCCCGCACCATCAACCTCGGCGCGGAAGGCTCCGCCCTCGACAGCGGTGTGGCTCAGGTTCGGGTTTAGCACCGCCATAGCGTTCAGGGCCTGCACCACATCAGGGCAGTTCTGGCACGTCAACGACATGTAGGTAACGAACTCGTGCGGTTCAGAAAGCTTGGTGACTTCCTCGATCGTGTCCGCGTCAGCCTTCACCTCGTGGCCACCAACCTGCAGCAAGGCGAGGACGAAGCTGGAGAACTCGTGTCCCATAGGCAGGCCCGCAAAGCGGACCCGCGGCTGCTCGCCCTTTTGCCGGATGCCGAAAGACGGTGTGCGCTTGTCCGGTTCCTCGACCAGAGAGATCTTGTCGGAAAGTGCGCTCACCTCTTCTAGCAGCTCACGCATTTTTGCCGACCGATCCGTGTCATCGAGCGATGCGACAAACTCGACCGGGCTGGCGATCATGCCGATGACGCCAGCTACCTGGTCGAGCGTTTTCTTGTCGAGCATCAGAGCTTACCCGTCAGGTCGAAGCTCGGGGTTAGAGTTTCTTCGCCCTCTTCCCACTTCGCGGGGCAGACCTCACCCGGATGGTTGTAGATGTACTGCGCAGCCTTGACCTTGCGCACCAGCTCAGTGGCGTTGCGACCGATTCCCTCGGCGGAGGTTTCCAGGTACTGGATCACTCCATTGGGATCGATCACAAAGGTCGACCGGTGGGCACAGCCTTCGCTGGCGTCCAAAGATTCAAAAGCGCTGGCGATTTCTCCGGTCGGGTCGCCCACCATCGGGAACTTGATCTTGGCGATGCGGTCAGAGGTCTCGTGCCACGCCTTGTGGGTGTAGTGCTTGTCAGTCGAGAACGAGTAAACCTCAACGCCCAGCGAGGAGAGCTCGTCATAGTTTTCGGCCATATCTTCAAGCTCGGTCGGACATACGTATGTAAAGTCTGCCGGGTAGAAGAAGATGATTGCCCATTTGCCTTCATAGTCTTTAGAGGAGACGTCTACGAATTCGCCGTTGTGGTAGGCAGTGCCGCTCCACTGCGGTGCCTGAGTATTAATGAGAGACAAAATAACCTCCAATTTTGTTTTTGCGAACCATCGCAACTGACACACCCAGTGTACATATAGCTATCATCAACCGCTAGCGTTAAAGCATTCTCCTATAGCTGCAGGTGTGCTCGAGGGCGACACTTGCTTCCCACTCCAGCGGCTCGCTGCCACTATGCGAAAGGCCCCGCCGAAGACCTCCAAAGAGGTGCCCGGCGGGGCAAGGCAAATGCCTGTCTCCTACTTGTTCTCGCGGCGCGCCTTGGCGGCGATCTTGAATCTATCCTGTGCGTTCAGCACAACCTTGCGAATACGGATGGCCTCAGGGGTTACCTCAACGCATTCGTCCTCGGCAGCAAATTCGAGCGATTCTTCCAAGGTCAGAGTACGCGGCGGCACCAGGCCTTCGAAGGAATCGGCACTTACCGCGCGCATGTTCGTCTTCTCTTTTTCCTTGCAGATATTGACGTCCATGTCCTCGTTGCGCGAATTCTCGCCAACTACCTGGCCTTCGTACACCTCGGAGCCCGGCTGAACCATGAATGCACCGCGTTCCTGCAGCTTGATCATCGCGTACGGGATAGCCTTACCCGGACGATCCGAGACCAGTGACCCGGTCAAGCGGCGCTCAATCTGGCCGTGCCACGGTTCGTAGCCAGCGGAAATCGAGTAGGCGATGCCAGTACCACGGGTGTCAGTAAGGAACTTAGTGCGGAAGCCAATCAGGCCACGCGCCGGAACCATGTATTCCAGGCGAATCCAGCCTGTTCCGTGGTTTGCCATAGTGTCCATGCGACCCTTGCGAGCGGCCATCAGCTGGGTGACGGCGCCAAGGTGTTCTTCGGGGATGTCAATAGTCATGGATTCCATCGGTTCGCACCGCTGACCATCGATCTCTTTAGTAACTACTTGCGGCTTGCCAACGGTTAGCTCGTAACCTTCGCGACGCATCTGCTCTACAAGAATTGCCAGGGCTAGTTCACCACGGCCCTGCACTTCCCAGGTGTCGGGACGCTGCGTAGGAAGCACGCGGAGCGAGACGTTGCCGATCAGTTCGCGATCCAGCCGGTCCTTCACCTGCCGCGCAGTTACCTTGGCACCCTTCACTCTGCCTGCCATCGGAGAGGTGTTAATACCGATAGTTAGCGAGATAGCCGGATCATCGACCTTGATTAGCGGCAGCGGCCGCGGATCTTCCAGATCTACTAGCGATTCGCCAATGGTGATGTCTGGAATACCGGCAATAGCAACTATGTCGCCTGCGTGCGCCTCTTCGACCGGCACGCGATCAAGCGCCTCCGTGGCCAGCAACTCGGCAATGTGCTCCCGCTGCATGGACCCGTCGTGGCGCACCCAACCAACTGTTGCCCCCTTCTTAAGGGTGCCATTGTGAATGCGTAGCAGTGCCAGCCTGCCCAGATAGGGCGAGGCATCCAGGTTTGTAACGTGTGCCTGCAGGGGCGCCTCCGGATCGTAGGAGGGCCCGGGAATGCGCTTGATGATGGTCTCGAAGAGCGGTTCCAAGTTCTGGTCTGGCAGCTCTCCCGGAGCTGGCTGCTCTAGCGAGGACTTGCCTGCCTTAGCCGAAGCATAAACAACCGGCACATCCAGCAGAGAGTCCAGATCAATATCGGCGCCGTCATTTACCAAGTCATCTGCCAGGTTCAGCAGCAAGTCCATGGTCTCTTCACGCACCTCGTCGATGCGCTGGTCGGGGCGGTCCACCTTGTTGATCACGATGATTACAGGCAGGGCGGCCTCTAGCGCCTTGCGTAGCACGAAGCGGGTCTGCGGCAGAGGGCCTTCAGAAGCATCGACTAGCAGCACTACGCCATCGACCATGGAGAGGCCTCGTTCGACCTCGCCCCCGAAGTCCGCGTGCCCAGGAGTGTCAATGACGTTGATTACGACCTCGTCGCAGCCGGAGTGCTTGACTGCAGGACCGGAGTAGCGCACGGCGGTGTTCTTCGCCAAAATGGTGATGCCTTTTTCGCGCTCGAGGTCGCCGGAGTCCATAATGCGCTCGCCACGACTTTCGACCGTATCGTGCTCACCGAATGCACCCGACTGCCACAGCATGGCGTCGACGAGCGTGGTTTTGCCGTGATCGACGTGTGCAACGATTGCGACGTTTCGAAGATCTTGGCGAATTGCCATATTGCTCCTTATTAAGACTCGCTAGCGGCTATCTGGCCTTTTATATGGTACGTCCAGCTACGTCTTATTCCCGCCCCCAGCAGGGCGGTATTGGTCACGATTAGCGGACTATTCCTGGTCTTGAGTGCCCGCCTGGCCCTCTTCTGGGGCAGCGGGACCGCGGTGACGGCCATGTCCAGTTTCGGAGTTCCGCTTTGCCTTTTCGGCATCAGAAAGACGAACCCCATAAGCGGGCTGCTCGGTTGACTTGGAGCCAAACGCCGTAGGGCCAGCAGGTTCTGAGCCCGCCTGGATCGGCCTATTTGCGGCTTCGAGGATATTTCCTGGCGCGCCGGCTAGTGCCTGCCGCGCTTTTGCAGCATCTGCGAGGGCAAGCACTGAAAAACGCGAAGCTGCAACCGAGGTAACTGAGGTGTAATCCTGACGCCGCTTCTTGCCAGCGATCGCGTGCACGGCAACATTGATCAGCCCAAAGATGAGGGTGATAACGCCGGCGGTAATAATTATTGCCGCCCCGCCCAAATCCGGGTTGATGAAGGCGCTCAACAGTCCGAGCATGACGCCCCACCAAAGCCCATTAAGAGCTCCGCGAGCAAATGCCTTGCCGGCCGTTGCCCGTCCTGTGACACGCTCGACCATTACTAGATCGGTACCAATAATAGTTAAGGTATGCACCGGGTAGTCGGCCTCTGCCAGCGCATCTACTGCAGATTGTGCCTCCGCGTAGGTGCGAAATGAAGCCACTTCGGTACCCTTGGGAGCCGGGGCTTTGCCAACTGGTGAAGTAAAGTTTAGTGGTGTAGACATAGTATTGAGTTTGCCAGAAAAGTAGTTTGAGCGCGTCTGCTAGCCGCGAAAAGCGTAACGGAGGTCCACATGCGCCATTCCGCAAAAACTGTAAAAAGCGTCGGGGGCAGGGTCTTCGTAGCTAAACTTGCAGGCACTGCGGTGTTCGATCCGGTCGGGGACGCGATTGGCAAAGTCAGCGACGTGGTTGTGATGATGCGCTACACGGGCAACCACCGCGCAATCGGCCTGGTAGTAGAGGTCGGTTCCCTGCGTCGAGTCTTTATGCCTCTCACTCGCGTAACCGCTATTAAACCCGGGGCGGTAATCACTACAGGCATGCTGAATTTGCGTCGATTCAGCCAGCGGCCGGTTGAGTCGCTGGTCGTTGGTGAAGTATTGGGACGCCTAGTCACCTTCAAGGACGGCTCTGGGCAGGGACGAATCGCTGATCTAGCCATTGAGCAGGACCAAAATAGTGATTGGTATATTTCAAAGGTTTACGTAGAACGAGGGCGCCCGGGCACTTTCGGATTCAAGCGCACCGGAGGGGACGCCCTCGTAACGCCCTCCCAGATCACCGGCATGCGGGTCAATATGATTCCCGCTGACACGTCCCACCTGCTGGCCATGTATGAAGGGCTGCGCGCTGCGGACTTGGCTGATGCTCTTCACGATCTACCTGACGACCGTCGCCTCGAAGTCGCCGAAGAACTACCGGACGAACGACTAGCGGACGTGCTCGAAGAATTGGGCGAAGAGGACCGCGTTTCCATTGTGGCTCACCTTGCTGCCCCAAGGGCTGCGGACGTGCTAGACGAGATGCAACCAGACGACGCCGCCGACTTGGTCCAAGAGCTACCCGACAACAAAGCCAGCCAACTTCTGGAACTGATGGAACCCGAAGAGGCCGAGGATGTGCGCCGCTTGCTTGCTTACGGTGAGCACACTGCTGGCGGTCTGATGACCACTGAACCCGTCATCTTGCCCCCGGATGCCAACGTCGCCACGTTGCTTGCACACGTGCGCAAGGTAGACGTACCCCCCGCCCTCGCCGCGCTGGTATGCGTGGTCCGTCCTCCCTTAGAGACACCCACCGGCAGGTTTTTGGGGATTGTGCACATACAGCGCGCCCTACGAGAACCCCCGCAAACACTATTGGGCTCTATTCTTGACGGCGACCTAGATGGAGTCGACGCTTCGGCAGGTATCGGTACCATCACCAGGCTCCTGGCAACTTACAACCTGACTGCTCTGCCCGTAGTAGACGCGGACGGGCATCTCCTCGGAGCGGTCTCTGTAGACGACGTTCTAGACGAGCTACTCCCCAACGACTGGCGAGAAGCAGACGAAAAGATAACAGACGAATCGATGGACAGGGAGCATTCAGATGAATGAGCGCCTAGACACCCCCACAAAGTCAGGCAGCCGCTTCGGACGCTTTATGAACCGGTCCAGGCGACGCTCTTCGGGCGGAGAAAACGAAACCTTCGGCAGGGCTGCGGAGGCAATAGCTCGCTTTTTCGGGACGCCTAAGTTCTTGCTCTGGATGACTATCTTCGTGGGAGCCTGGATCATTTCAAACATCGTGCTTGCCCGAGTACGCGGCCTCTCCCCCTTCGACCCGTACCCGTTCATCCTGCTGAACCTGGCCTTTTCCACCCAGGCCTCCTATTCGGCCCCACTGCTCCTGCTGGCCCAGAACAGACAAGACGACCGCGATAGGGTGCTGGCCGAACAAGATAGGCGCCGCGCAGAACGGTCTCTGTCAGATACGGAATACCTGACGCGCGAAATTGCCTCGCTGCGAATCGCTATGAACGACGTAGCCACGCGCGATTTCGTCCGTTCGGAAATCCGTGATTTGTTAGAAGAACTAGTAAACGCGACAGAGGACAAAAAGAAGTCCGATTCGCCAAAGGCATAACAGGGTGCGGACGCACCAGCGCAACACCATACGATTGGAACTATGACTGAGTTAGAACAAGCCGTTGCAAATGCGATGCAATCTGTGATCGATCCAGAACTGCGTCGCCCGATCACCGACCTAGACATGGTCCGAGAAGTCTCAGTTGCTGACGGTAAGGCAGACATTAGTATCGACCTAACCGTTGCAGGCTGTCCCCTGCAAAACACGATCAAGGCCGACGCTACCAAAGCCGCCCTCGAAGTAGACGGCATCACTGACGTCGAAATCCACCTGGGCGTGATGAACGAGGAGCAGCGCAAAGGACTACGCGAAAAGCTAAGCGGCCCCACCCGCCAGGTTCCCTTCGCCCAACCCAACTCGCTGACCCGCGTTATCGCAGTAGCTTCCGGCAAGGGCGGCGTAGGCAAATCCTCAGTCACCGCTAATTTGGCCGTGGCCATGGCTAAAGAAGGGCTCAAAGTCGGAGTTGTCGACGCTGACATCTACGGCTTCTCGATCCCCCGCATGCTGGGGGTTGAGCACGAGCCCACGATGATCGACGGCATGATCGTGCCGCCTGTCGCCCACGACGTAAAAGTAATGTCTATTGGCATGTTCGTACCAGACGGGCAACCGGTGGTCTGGCGCGGACCAATGCTTCACCGCGCCCTGCAACAATTCCTCACCGACGTGTACTGGGGCGATCTGGACGTACTACTACTAGATCTTCCTCCCGGGACAGGCGACGTCGCCCTCTCTATTGCCCAGCTACTTCCCGGCAGCGAGATCTTGTTGGTGACAACCCCGCAGATTGCAGCTGCCGAAGTGGCGGAACGCTCCGGCTCCATCGCTGCCCAAACTCACCAGCGAGTAATTGGGGTCGTCGAGAACATGGCCTACATGCAAACGCCAGACGGGCAAAAGATCGAGGTCTTCGGCTCCGGCGGCGGAGAAATGGTATCGGCGCGTCTAGCAACCGTTCTTGGCTACCCGGTAGATCTACTGGCCCAGATCCCGCTCGACGTAGATCTGCGAATCGGTGGAGACAACGGCACGCCGGTTGCCCTTTCCGACGGCCCCGCAGCCAGCGCGCTACAAGGCCTTGCCAAGAAACTCTCTAAACGCTCCCGCGGCCTATCCGGGCGCAACTTGGGCGTGTCCCCGCTGTGAGCCTAGTAGGCTTAGTAAATAAAAAGGAGTAACCGTGAGCGAGAAAGCCCTCTCCTGGACCTACACAGAAGAGATTGCCGACCAGGACGATGTTATTGCCAAGGCTCGTGCCCTAGGAGAAGAGCTGGGAGCGCCAGCAGTATCCCGCGCATCCGGGGCAATGCTGCGCACGTTGGCAGGCGCAATGGGAGCCAGGACTGTACTCGAGATCGGTACCGGGACTGGAACTTCTGCCCTGTACTTGCTCGAAGGCATGGCTGCCTCCGGGGTAATCACCTCTATTGACATCGAGTCTGAATTCCACAAGGCAGCTCGAGGGCTTTTCCGCGACGCCGGTATCCCCTCTCAGCACACTCGCCTAATCACCGGACGGGCACTGGAAGTGCTTCCCCGAATGGCGCACAACGCCTACGACATGGTGGTAATTGACGGTGACGTCAACGAGGTCGACGCCTACCTCAGGCACGCATGGGAGCTAGTGCGCCCTGGCGGTGCAGTGGTGCTCCTGCATGCTCTCTGGCACGACCAGGTGGCCGACCCCGCTCGCCGCGATCCAGAAACAGTGCAGATGCGCGAGGCCATCAAGTCCCTGCAAGACAAAGATTCTTGGATCAGCTCCGTGCTGCCAATCGGAGACGGCATGGCCATTGGGATTGCTCGAAAGTAACCCGTTATAGCGTTGGGGGCGACCAAGCGGTCGCCCCCCATTTTTTACAGTTCCTCAAGTGCCTTGGCTAGGTCCTGAGCCTCTTCATCGCTAAGCTCAACTACCAGCCGTCCGCCGCCCTCTAGAGGGACCCGCATTAGAATTCCCCTGCCCTCTTTTACAACTTCGAGGGGGCCGTCGCCAGTCCTGGGCTTCATTGCTGCCATGTGCGCACCTGTCCTTACATGTATTGGCACGATTGCCAGCTACTTTTCGGTAGCATAGGGCCATTTTACCAAATTGATATAAAAGGGGCCTGAGATAACCTACAACTCAGCGGTAGCGAGCTTTACGGCCTCTTCGGGAGTATCTGCGACATAGAACATATCCGGATCTTCCTCGCTGATGTATCCCGCTTCTAGAACGGTCTCGCGCATCCACTTCAGCAGGCCTCCCCAGTAATCAGCGCCTACCAGCACGATCGGGAACCGCTTGATTTTGCGTGTTTGCACCAGCGTCACAGATTCGAACATTTCGTCCAACGTACCAAATCCGCCGGGCATCACGATGAACCCAGAAGCATACTTTACAAACATTGTCTTGCGGACAAAGAAGTACCGGAAATTCACGCCCAGGTTCACCCACTGGTTCATCATCTGTTCGTGAGGCAGCTCAATTCCGAGCCCGACGGAAGCGCCGTCGTGTTCGTGAGCACCCTTGTTCGCCGCTTCCATTACGCCGGGGCCTCCCCCGGTAATCGTCGCGATGTTCTTTTGGGCTAGCAGCTTGCCCACTTCGTAACCGAACTTGTAGTGGTCACTGTCCGGCTTCGTTCTTGCCGATCCAAATACACTGACCGCAGGCCCCAGCTCTGCCAGCGCCCCGAATCCCTCGACAAATTCTGCCTGGATTCGCAATACCCGCCAGGGGTCCATGTGGAGCCAATCAGATTCCTGCCCTTTCTTGAGCAGCCTAGTGTCGGTGGTTTCTTTTGGGATCATCCGTCCCCGCAGCATCACCGGACCGCGTCTATACGTTTCACTTCTACTCATTTTCCCAGCATGCCTCACTTACGAAAGTTTTGCGTGCTGACACCTGCACTTTTTCCGTATTGCGACCTGCAGTTAACCTTTCGTTCAGGCTACTTCTTCAGCTTCTTGGCTAATTCTTCGCTCTTTTCAGTGGGAGGCCGGAACGTCGTCGCATCAATCTGCCCGGGTGCTGGCTTGGGTTCTACCAAGGAATGCGGATCTTTTGCGAACTGTTTTCGGGCAGCCGAGGCGGCCTCGCAAATGGCCTTGGTGACTGGCCCGGCACCATCTGGCAAAATCTGAAACTCTGTTTCTTCTTCTGGCTCGCTGGCAATGTAAGGAGCAGAGCTGAAGCCCTTCTTTCTAACCTGCTCCAAGACAGTCCTAAGAGCGGCTTCCCAGTTTCGCACAACCGCCCCAATAACCAGTTGCTTCGCCTGCTCAGTTCCCAGCGCCTTAGCAACGTCAGGAGGGCCCAGCAAGATCACTCCTAGGGTCTTCTTTTCCCCTTCGCGATCGGCGGACCGTTCCTTGATCAGTGTGCGGATGAGGGCGTTATTCGCCTGCTCCGAAGCAGCGGCAACTATTACATCTGCATCGGTTTCGTAAAGTTGCTTTGCTGCCTCCTCTCCTTGCTCCGGGGCGGCCATTGCCCCTAAGTAAAAGCCTTCGCCCTCATCGGTAGTATTCGATAGTGAGGGCTGGGCGTGCGGGTGAGCTAGATCGAAATGGGACATTCCGGCGCTGAAATTAGCAAGCACCGTGGCGGAGACGTTGCTGTAGTCTCCGGCCACCACCGCCAATTTCTTGGTGCGCGTGTACCGCGCTCCAGCATAACCGGCCTGAAAAGCAGATGTAGACAAGTTGAACCGAACAGGCTTTACATTCTCGGGTAACTCGGTGCTGCGCAGAGGCATCGATGCAAATACAAAGTGCACTTTCGGGTTGGCCATCGCAAGCTTGGTAGCAGCAGCTTCCAGGTTTGCACCAAAAACAACCTGCAAGTTACAGCCATCTTCTAAAAAGCCTTCCATTGCCAGCTGGCCGGCAACGGAATCAGGCACAAACCGCACCTGTGCTCCGCGCCTGGCAACGATCCCCTTAGCTGCATTAGCTGCCTCTGTGCCAGGCCTATCTGCACCCTCCAGAACCGCGCACACCTTAGTAGGAGGTTGGGCAATATGCGCCGGCTTATCACTTGCCTGACACCCAGCGGCAAGTAAGGCCACGCATAAAATAGCTAGCAGACGTCTCATCGGTAATCCGCGGGAAGAGTTTCTACCAATTTCTTGATCTCCTGGGCCTTTTCGGAGCTTGCGACCAAAGTTGCATCCTTAGTTCGCACTACCACGACGTCTTCCAGCCCCAACACGGCAATCATTTCGGACGAATCCAGGTCAGTCGCCACGAAGACGCCCTCGTCGGCTTCGACCTCGGCAGCTTTTCTGCCAACCTGGACGACAGGGGCTACTTTAGCGAGAGACTTGAAATCGCCAAGATCATCCCACCCCATCGACGGGGCGGTAGGTGCCACCGCCACCTTGCCGAGGGCGGCTGCCGGCTCAGCAACAGCATGATCGATAGCAATCTTAGTTAGGCAAGGCCAAACGCGTTCGCGCACGTCATCGCGTTCAGGACCGTCCCACGCCGCAGCGATCTGCCGCAGTCCCCGGGCAAGATGGGGATGGTTTAGCGCTAGAGTATCGAGCAGCACACCCGCCTGCGCGACGAACATCCCGCCATTCCACAAGTACCCATTGCGCACATATTCGCTGGCCACTTGTTGGGATGGCTTCTCTACAAATTCCCGGACCTTCCGAGTTCCCTCGCAATCGGTTTCCTCGCCCGGGGCAATGTAGCCGAAACCCGTCGAAGCAAACCTCGGACCAATCCCAATGGTGCAAATCCAGCCCTGCTGAGCAGCTCGCACTGCCGCTTCCACCGCGCGTCGAAATTCGCTCACGTCAGCAACCACGTGATCAGCTGCAAAAGAGCCGACTACTTCTGACCGACCGTGTCGAGCCTCGACGATGGCCGCTGCTAGGCCAATCGCAGCCATAGAATCGCGCGGAGAAAGCTCGGTAATCACCTCGACATTGGAATCCAGCTGGGCGCGCACCGCGTCCTCGTGCATCGATCCCGTTACCACCATGACCGAAGCAGCACCGTCTAGCCGGGAAACTGCGTCGGCAAGCAGAGACTGGCCGGTGCCAGCTAAATCCAGAAGAAACTTCGGTCGATTCCGCTTCGACAATGGCCACAGGCGGGTACCCGCTCCCCCAGCTGGAATAATCGCCCTCACTAGCAAATCCTTCCTGCTGCCGGCCCCGGTTCGACCTCTAAGAAGACGGGTTCGGTAAACGAATGCGCGGCATAGGCGTCGATTATCTGCGCCCGCACTGGTTCGCTCTGCTCCGAATCAACCAAAGCGATGGCTGACCCGCCGAAACCGCCTCCGGTCATACGCGCCCCATAGGCTCCCGCCGCGAGCGCTGCCTCCACTGCCACATCCAATTCTTCGCAGGAGACCTCATAGTCATCACGCAACGAAGCATGCGATTCATTGAAGAGGCTCCCAATGCGTTCCAATGTGCTAGCGTCCAGCTGCTCTTCGCGCAGGAGCTGCACGCTATGGCGAACGCGCGCTACCTCGCTCACGACGTGCCTAGTGCACCGCCGCAACATGGGATCTTCTAGCCTTTCCAAGGCGCCGGCTAAACCTTCCGGAGGAATATCCGCTAGGTAGCTCACGCCCAGGATTTGCGCGGCTCGTTCACAGGAAGTGCGGCGTTTGCCGTACTGGCCATCCGTCAGCTCGTGGGTCGCACGGGTATCAATAACCAGTAGCTGCGCCTGCGCTTTCGCGAGGTCGAATGGCACATTCGTCGCGGACATGTCCCTACAGTTCAATTCCAGCGCATGCCCGCGGGCACACCGCACCGAGGCAGACTGATCCAAGCCACCTGTGGGAGCACCAGCAATCTGATTTTCGGCAGCTCTGGCCGCCTCCACTATCTGTTCTTTCGAGATGGCCAGCGAATAGAGGTCAACCATTGCGACTGCCACGGCGCATTCCAACGCTGCAGACGAAGATAGCCCGGCTCCGAACGGAACGCAGGAATCAATCGCAATATCTGCCCCGCCCAGAATGAAGCCCTGCTGACGCAGTGCCCACACCACCCCGGCAACGTAGGTGGCCCACCCAGGAATCTTATTCGGATTACCGGGCAGGACCTGTTGAAGATCAACCTGCAACACACCCGGGATCTGTGCCGACACTAGCCGCATCAGCCCATCTTCACGTTTCGAGGCCGCCACATATGTGCCGTGCGGCAACGCAATCGGTAGGCAGAGGCCACCGTTGTAATCAGTATGTTCGCCAATAAGATTTACCCTGCCAGGGGCAAACCACACGCCGTCGGCTTCGGCCTCGAAATTCTTCAAAAATAGCTTCTTCACCCGCGAAGAAGCCTCCTGACGATCCCACGCCTGCAACACTCTACTCACCCTGTAATCGTACAGGAGAACTTAGAGTGAATACGGCGCAAAGCAATACCTTGTAACCTTGAGCCATGGCCAAAAATTCACAAGTGACTACTGCCGCTCAACCCTACGACCACACCTATCCCGAATCAGCGCACACTCTAAAGAGCGCATTCACGGAGAAGGGGCTAAAAGGAAAAGTAGGGGCGCTCTCTTCCTGGTACAAAGACTCCCGCATCGGCAGGTTCCTTGGCAGGTACGGCGTACAGCGAGGCGCCCTCTTGGCAGGCGGCATTTCCTACACCGCACTATTTAGCCTGTTCGCTGCATTGGCCATAGGCATCACCATCTTCATGTCGCTACTAGGCTCAAACGACGAGCTGCGCGAATCCGTATTCAAGGCCATCAACTCGGCAATGCCCGGGCTGATTACGGTGGACGGCAAAGAAGGACTAGTGGAACCGAGCTCACTAGTGTTGTCTTCCCCCTTCACATTGCCGGGGATCATCGCCCTCGTGTCATTGCTGCTATCTGCAACCCGCGTAATGCAAGCACTAAAAGTGTCAATCCGAGACATGTTCGGCATTACCGTCATGCCCGTCTCTGCAGTCAGCGACAAACTACGCGACCTAGCAGGATTCATTGTCATCGCCCTGTCGGTGCTAGCAACGGCAGGCGTGGGCGTACTTGCCTCCAGCGCGGGTGGCGCAATCTTTTCCGCCCTCGGCCTATCAGACGGGGTAGGCGCATTTCTGGTGCGCATCCTCGTGCTTGCAGGGGCGGCCCTAATCGACGCCGGAGTTTTCTGGATGCTGGTGCGCTTCATAGCCGCCGTCAGAGTCCCCAAACCAGACCTCATCAAAGGTCTAGTCACCTTCGCTGTCGGGTCAGGCATCCTAAGATGGGCCGGCACCTCACTAGTGGCATCCGTCTCCGACAACCCGATCCTCGCCTCGGCCGCGGCACTAGCCACGCTGCTGCTATGGGTCAACCTCCTAGCCCGCGTCACACTGATGGTCTGCGCCTTCATGGCAAACCCGCCCAGAGCTGCCCTACCGGCAAACCGCGAGCACATTCACGCCGACGAAACCCCCAACTACATCACGGTCACGTACCCGCACACACTAACCTGGCCGCACCAGTCACTTACCGGCGCAATCGAACCGGATCCGCAAAATGATCCCATGGCAATCGAAAAGCGCCAACGCATCCCCCGCTGGGGCGGACTAGTAGGTAAATACAAGACCTGGCGTCTAGGGCACCTCCGCCGGAAACTCCAGCGGGCAGAATCTAACTACTACCTGTAAGACAGGTTGTATTCGGCAACCAGCGGAGCGTGATCCGACCAGCGCGAATCGTGCTGACTGGCCCGGTCCACCCACGTGGGCCCCGCCAAGGGCAACGCCGTATCGGTGACCATCTGATAGTCGATACGCCACCCCGCGTCGTTATCGAATGCACGGCCTCGGAAGGACCACCACGTATAAGGGGCCTGCACGCCCTCGCCCAAATGGTGCCGAGTCAGATCAGTCCACCGCTCCCCGTTCATCCAAGAATCCAAGAAAGCAATCTCGCTGTCTAAAACACCAGAGCGCTTGTTGTGGTTCGGTTTCCAGTTCTTGATGTCATACTCCGACCGCACCACATTAAAGTCCCCGGCGACCACGCACGCGCCCTCTAGTTGCGGCAGGCGCTCAGAGACCTTCTGCAAATAAGCCATCTTCTGCTCCTGCTTCGGGCTGTCCAATTCCCCCGAATGCAGATAGGCAGATACGACCGTAAACGGGCGCGAGCTTCCGTCCGGCCCCACAGTATCCAGGGTGACCTCGGCCCATCGGCCCGAATCTACGTCGAGGTCGTCCTCGTAAAGGAAATCCCTCCGAGAGAGCACGCCCGCCCCTGCCTTAACCGCGATGGCAACGCCGGCCCGCCCCTTAATCCGGCAAGGAACGGCGAATACCTCCCATTGCGACCCCAACAGCGAAGACACAATATCCTCCGGGGCACGCACCTCCTGAAGCAGTAGCACGTCCGGATCAGCCTGATTGATCCAATCTTCCATGCCCTTGCGGAAAGCAGCCCGGATACCGTTTACGTTTACAGAAGCGACCTTCAGCAAATTAATCCTCCTGTGTCAGCGACGACTGAACCTTTACCTGCCCACTCTTCAGTTGAGAGACCAGCTCCTCTACTTCATCCTTGAGCTGCGGCGTAAGTTTCGAATCGTAGGATCCATAAGAGGCGAGCTGGATGCCCCCATTTTCCAAAGTTCCGATCCAGGCATTCGAATCGGAAGAAGAAGAGGCGCCCTCGACAACGGCCTGCACGCCGCGATCTACGCGCTTCAAAATGGAGGTGACAAAGTGGTCCTTCTGATCCTTAAACACCTTCGCACCGTCCGCGCCAACCCAGATCAAGCCCAAATCCTGGTTATTGCCAATCTTGGAAAGGGTTCCCTCAGAAGCAACGCCCGCGATAGGAACAAT
This sequence comes from Actinomyces sp. UMB0138, assembly GCF_002849225.1. Taxonomy (GTDB): domain Bacteria; phylum Bacillota; class Negativicutes; order Veillonellales; family Veillonellaceae; genus Veillonella; species Veillonella parvula_H. The sequence goes on along the minus strand of NZ_PKMC01000001.1, from coordinate 247,809 downwards.
TACCCCTGCCTTCTTGTCCAGCAGCGCCTTGGTCAGCTGGCCTGCCTTGTCCTTATTAGCAAAATCGCCAACCGCGAAGACTGACTTGCCATCGGCGTCCCAGCCCTCCAGGGCTACAGAGGTGCCCTTCGCATTGTTGTAGTGATCAATGCCCTCGGCAAGACCAGAGGCAGCCGCCTCAGTGAGTTCGGTACGCCGGCCCACATACGTGCCGACAATACCGGTGGTTGTAGTTCCCGCAGCCAGGTACCCGGCAACAAAGGTTCCCTGGGCGGTATCAAAGAGGATCGGCCGGACATTATCCAGCTCCACTGCCTTCCCATCCACGATGGGCTTGGCATCCACGAGGGCGAACCGAGCGTCCTCGTGTTCCTTAGCGACCTTTGCAACCGACTCGGCCATCTGGGCGCCTACCGCGACTATGACCGAACACTTGTCGGAAACAGCCTTCTGCAACTTTTCCTGATATTCAGAGGCGTTCTTGGTTTCGTAGACCTGGGTTTTCGGGGCCTTCTTATCGGTGCGGACAGCCTCCAACCCGTTCACAGATGCCTCGTTTAACCCCTTGTCCTTGGGGCCTGCCTGGTTAGTCACCAGGCAGGCCTTATCCAAAGAAGCGGGTTCGCTGCCATTCTGCCCGTTCGAGCAGGCAGCAAGTCCGAAGGCAAGTGCTGCAGTAGTGGTCAGTACAAGTGCTTTACGCATTGGGGCTCCTTTACAGTAACTAGCCCCAATGCTAACTGCGCTCGGCTGCTTCCACCACGTTTGCGAGTAGGAACACACGAGTCATAGGGCCAACACCACCAGGATTCGGAGACATCTTTCCTGCTACCTGGTCTACCCCATCGGCGACGTCACCTGCGATCTTGGACTTCCCGGTAGTGGGATCCACGGTTCTGGAAACACCGACGTCAAACACAGCTGCCCCCGGGGCAACCATGTCAGGGGTAATAAGATTCGCCACCCCCGCAGCAGACACCACAATGTCGGCTGCGCGCACATGCTGTGCCAAATTGCGCGTGCCAATGTGGCAGCAAGTGACAGTGGAGTTGGTGTCCTTACGGCCAAGCAACAATCCCAACGGACGGCCTACGGTAAGGCCCTGGCCAACTAGGCAAACATTTGCGCCATCAAAGTTGATTCCATTGCGCCTGCCGAGCTCTACGATCCCTCGCGGAGTACACGGCAGTGGCGAATCAACCGGGCTACCAACCCGCAATACCAGGCGGCCAAGGTTTACCGGATGAAGCCCATCAGCATCCTTAGCTGGATCGATCGCCTCCAAGACCGCGTTCGTATCCACGTGATCAGGTAGCGGCAACTGCACGATGAACCCCGTCACCTCCGGGTCGTTGTTCATCTGTTCTACCGCCGCCATCACTTCCTGCTGGCTGGCCGTGGCAGGAAGCTCAATGCGATGAGAGGTGACTCCCACCTCTGCACAATCGCGATGCTTGCCGGCAACATATTTCTTTGAACCCGGGTCATCCCCAACCAGGATCGTTCCTAGGCCGGGGTAAATTCCCTTTTCATTTAAGGCTTTCACACGCGCTGCAAGCTCAGCCTTTATCTGGCGAGCCGCGGCGGTCCCGTCCATCAGGGAGGCGGGACCATCCCACGGAAAACGCACTAGCCGAGTTCGGGGTACAGCGGGTACTTCGCGGTTAGCCTGTCGACCCTGGCACGCAGACCAGCCTCGTCAACTTCCGCCCCGGAGGATGCCTGTACCAACGCGGTAGCAATAATGTCTGCTACCTCGACAAAATCTTCCTTGCCGAAGCCTCGCGTGGCCAGAGCCGGGGTACCAATACGCAAACCAGAGGACACCGAAGCCGGCCGTGGGTCGAACGGTACGGTGTTGCGGTTTACGGTGATGCCAACGCGGTGAAGCAGATCTTCGCCTTCTTGCCCATTCAAAGAAGAGTTACGTAGGTCGACAAGCACCAGGTGAACATCAGTGCCGTCAGTGAGCAGCGAGATGCCCTGCTCAGAAACATCTTCACGGCTTAGGCGTTCAGCCAGTGCCTTCGCGCCCTCCAGGGTGCGGCGCTGTCGATCCTTGAAGTCATCAGAAGCAGCAAGCTTCATAGCTACTGCCTTCGCAGCCACCACGTGCATCAGGGGACCACCCTGCTGGCCGGGGAATACTGCGGAGTTGAGCTTCTTCGCGAGCTTAGTGTCGCGAGATAGAATCATGCCGGAACGCGGGCCGCCCAAAGTCTTGTGCACAGTGGTAGACACGACGTCCGAGTACGGCACCGGCGAGGGGTGCAAGCCCGCAGCTACCAGGCCTGCGAAGTGGGCCATGTCGGTCCAAAGGTAGGCGCCGACCTCGTCTGCGATGGCGCGGAAGGCAGCAAAGTCAATATGGCGGGGGTAAGCCGACCAGCCGGCGATGATTACCTTCGGCTTGTGTTCGAGGGCGAGCTCGCGCACCTGGTCCATGTCGATGCGGAGCGTTTCCTTGTCCACGCCGTAAGCGGCCACGTTGTACAGGCGGCCAGAGAAGTTGATCTTCATGCCGTGGGTCAGGTGCCCGCCCTGGTCCAGAGCAAGGCCCATGATGGTGTCGCCGGGCTTTGCCAGCGCGTGCAGCACTGCGGCGTTGGCTTGGGCGCCCGAGTGGGGCTGAACGTTCACGTATTCGGCGCCGAAGAGCTCTTTGGCGCGATCAATGGCAAGCTGCTCCACAACGTCGACGTGCTCGCAGCCGCCATAGTAGCGACGGCCCGGGTATCCTTCAGCGTACTTGTTAGTTAGGACCGACCCCTGACATTCCAAAACCGCCTGGGGCACAAAGTTTTCCGAGGCGATCATTTCTAGGGTCGAGCGCTGGCGGGCCAGTTCGGCGTCCACCGCTTCTTTAATTTGGGGGTCCAGTTCAGCTAAAGATTGCTGTAGGGGATCAGTCAATTTTTCCTCCAGTGGCGGTATGAATGTTTCCGGCTCCAGCCCAGGCGAGCGACTGGTGGGCCTCTACAATGCCGCTCCCCGGTGGTATCCACCTTAGGCGCCAGTTGCGACAGGTAAAGGGTATATCAAGTCGGCCCGTCGGCGCCACACGCCCCGCCGCCCCGGAATGGAGTGTACGTTCACTCCACGCAAGGCCAGGCTCGCCCTCAAAAAGGTAGTGTACGTTCACTCCACGCAAGGCTGGGCGGAGTGAACGTACACTTAAAAAGTTAGGAGAAGACTACCGTTCTATCCCCATTGAGCAGCACCCTATGCTCGGCATGGAACTGCACCGCACGCGCCAGCACCCTGCGCTCCACATCTTGTCCCAAAGCCACCATGTCCTTGGTCGAATCCGCATGATCCACGCGCGTCACATCTTGCTCAATAATTGGCCCCTCGTCCAAATCCGCCGTCACATAGTGCGCCGTAGCCCCAATCAGCTTTACTCCCCTATGATGAGCCTGCGCATACGGACGAGCCCCCTTGAACGACGGCAAGAACGAGTGGTGAATATTAATTACTGCCCCAGCCAACTTCCGACAAATATCGTCACTTAGTATCTGCATATACCTGGCAAGGACCAGCAGCTGCACATTCTCAGACTCAATCAAGTCGAGCAATTCGGCCTCAACCTGGGCCTTATTTATCTTAGTGACAGGCTTGCAAATGAAGAGAACAGAGTGGAACTGCGCAATCGGGGCCAAATCAGGATGGTTACCCACCACAGCCACGACCTCAATAGGCAGCCCCTGAAAATCCTGCCGATACAGTAGATCTGCCAAACAATGCCCTTCTTTGGAGACCATCAATATCGTCCGAACGCGTTCCCCAGCACGATACAAGTTCCACTGCATAGAAAACTCGCCGGCAACCTTGGAAACCTCGCCTTCCAATACATCTTTGCCTTGATCAGAACAGATTTCTACCCGCATAAAAAATAAGCCGGTATCCGGATCTCCAAACTGCTGAGACTGCACTACGTTTCCACCCGCGCGCGCAATGGCCCCAGTAACCTCATGCACAATGCCAGGACGATCTTGGCAAGAAATAGTAAGTACGAAATCTTCGCTTCCGACAGATTCAAGCATCATGCCGCTAGCCTACCTTTTTCCACACCAAATATTGGAAACAGGAGCTAGCGGCACGAGCTACTTGGGCTATTGCCTATCCCTTAACCGATCCGGACATCATTCCCGAAACGAAATACTTACCCAAGAAAATATAAACGATCAGCGTCGGCGCAGAAGCTATCAAAGCGCCTGCCATCGAACCTCCATAGTCAGCCATAATTGAGCCGTGCGCCAATTCGTTCAACGCTAACGTCACAGGGCCCGTCTGAGCGGAACCACCAAAGAACAACGCAAACAGGAAGTCATTCCAAGCCTGAGTAAACTGCCAAATAATCACCACAACGAATGAGGTGATTGAAATCGGTAGTACTACAGACCCGTAAGTACGCAGCATCCCCGCCCCGTCGACGCGCGCGGCCTCGACTAATTCCTCTGGAACGGATTCGTAGTAATTACGGAATATGAGCGTACAAATCGGAATACCGTAAACAATGTGCAACAGCATCAGTGCCGGAATACCAAATGGAGTAACCCCCAATGATTGCCCCGCACTGACTACCAATTTCATCAGAGGGATCATCACCGCTTGGTAAGGGATGAACATCCCAAACAAAATTAGCGTGAAAACAATATTCGAGCCTGGAAACTTCCACCTGCTAAGCACGAATCCGTTCATTGACCCTAAAATCGCAGAAATTATCGAAGACGGAATCACCAATATCAAAGAGCGTACGATACCGCCCTTCAGCGCATCCCACGCCCGGATCCAATTGTCGAACTTCCACTCTGAAGGCAGCGACCAAGCAGTAGAAGGATTAACTTCGGCACCGCTCTTAAACGAAGTAATGAACAAGACATAGACGGGCAATAGCACTATGCAGAGGATCATTAGCAGCAAAAAATACCGCAAAGCTGAAGCGAACACCGAAGTATGCTTCGCCCTCGGCGTGTGGCTGACAACCCTCTTAGCCTCTAATTTGGCACTCATCGTTTGTTCTGCCCCTTCGCATCATGGATCAAATACGGTATGACCAGCGCAGCTACCACCAGGAGAAGGACCGTACCGATAGCCGCGGCTCGCGAATGATCATTCACCGTCATCGCGTTATACATGTCAATCGCGGGCACGAAAGTCTGATACCAATTCTTGTCAGCAATCGCCATAATCAGGTCAAACGACTTGAGGGACATGTGCCCAATAATGATCACCGCAGACAACGCGACCGGTGTCAGCTGAGGGAAAATAATGTTCTTATACAGTTGCCACTCGTTGGCTCCATCAATCCGGGCTGCCTCCCTGAGCTCGTCTGGGATGCCACGAAAGCCAGCTAAAAATAGCGCCATAATGTAGCCCGACAACTGCCAAATCGCGGGAACCGCAATAGCTATAATCGCCCACTTTTGGGATGCGATCCAACTATTCTGCAAAAATCCAAGCCCGAGCGACTGGAATAGCCTATTCAGCCCAGAGGCATCAGCCCCCTGCCCCGAATTAAGCAGCCACCGCCACACAACGCCAGAAGCAATGAACGACACGGCCATAGGGAACATGTAGACAGATCGGAAAATGCCATCGCCCTTTAGAGGGCGCTCCAACAGCCATGCCCACAGGAAACCCAAGATAAGCGTGCCCAGTAAGAAAACTACCGTGAAAATTATCAGGTTCCTAAATGACCACAAAAAATCCTGGTTCTTGAATAGAGCAATAAAATTATCCAGCCCGACAAAATGCACAGGTTCCGCCCCATTGAGCTGGCCGGCAGTGTGATTGTCCAACATGGACGTATAGATGTTCGTTCCAATAAGGCCGTAAACAAAGAAACCAACCAACACCAACGAAGGGCTGATAAGTAGCAGGGCCGGCCCCCACTGCTTTATTCCTCCAACAGAACGTTTCCGCTTACGCAATTTCACTTGTGAAGATGACACGGCTATTCCTCGAAATAATTGGGGTGGGGGCTTGCCGCCCCCACCCGAGACAGCAAATTACTTAGTTTCTGCTGACTTTGCGAACTGCTCCTGAAGCTGCTTGGCATCAAAGTTCCCAGCAGTGAACTTGCCCAAAGCTTCCTTCTTCATAGATTCAGTTACCTTCAGCGGCAATGCAGCGCCGTGCGCAACAGAAGAGACAATCTTGTCCTCGCTAAACGACTTCATCGCCGTCTTCTGGTACTCGCTGAACTTGTCCTTCTCGTCCTCGGTCAAATCAGAACGAGCCGGGATCGAGCCCTTTACGGAGTTGAAAGCGATCTGGCCTTCCTTTGAAGAAATCGTATCCAACCACGCGTCTGTACCGCCCGCATGCTTAGCGCCCACCGGCTTAGTGAAAGAATCGGCTAGGAAATCGAAGACGCCCTGGGTACCCGGCACCGGCCAAGCAAAGTAGTCCTGGTTCAACTTCTTTCCAGCCGCTTCGAACGCAGGCGGAGTCCAGTCGCCCATAACCGTGTAGGCCTGGGTGCCATCATTGTTGATTACGCCCTTCATTGCCGGCTCCCAGTCCTCGTTGAGCAACGATGGGTCAGCGAACTTCATAATCTTCGCGTAATGTTCGAAAGCCTTCGCAACCTCGGCGGACCGCCAGTCTCCCTTGCCATCCATCAGATTCTGGTAGCCGTCAGCCCCCAGATCCGCGATCATGATGGTTTCCAGCAGGTGAAGCTGCCAGGTCGAATTGCCTACTGCCATCGGATACTTCACGCCGGCCTTCTGGAGCTTCTCCATGTCGGCTATCCACGCATCAATATCTGCCGGGGCCTTTGACGGATCGATGCCAGCCTTATCCAAGGCGGCCTTAGAAACCCAAGTCACATTCGCCCGGTGAATATTTGAAGGGATGGAATAGATCTTGCCATCAACCGACAGACGATCAATGAGGTCCTTCGGGAAAGCCTCCCGAAGCTTTAGCTTGTCGTAGGTGCCAGACAAATCCTCTAGGTAACCAGCTTTAATGTCCTCGCTGAGCTCAGCACCCGCGTGCGCCTGGTATGAATCTGGCGGATTCTTTGCCGCAAGGTCCGCCTGCAATTTCTGCTTTGCCTGATCGCCGCCGCCACCAGAGACTGCCTGATTTTGGAAACTCGTCTCAGGGTGTTGCTTCTCTAGAACCTTCTGCAGAGCAGCTAGGCCTTCCTTTTCGGATCCAGCCGACCACCAACTGACAACATCAACCTGGGATGCGTCACTATTGTTGCCGCCGGACGACTTCGCGTCCCCACCGCTGCCACCACAGGCAGACAAGGTTAGGGAAAGTGCAGCCACACCGGCTAACGCTACTAATCTACGCATTCATGCTCCTTTGCACACATGCTTCTGGGAGGAAACGCCATCGTTTTCCTAGTTGCCCTTTGCGGGCCTATTTTATCCCAAAGGAATGGTGCCACTCGGGCATATCGCCGAATTAGCACAGTGCCGGATGTCACGTGCGAGGGCGCGATTCCAATCAATCCCTGTTCTACCAGCAGAAACACCTGCCCCTCTTCACAGTCCCCTACTTATTGGAAGGGGTACCGCCGCCGGCATTCCCGGCGTCTGTAGTGAACGTACACTCCGCGCAAATAGTGAACGTACACTCCGTTGGAAATAAAAATAACCCCGGCGGATGCTACTCTGCCGGGGTCACTAAGAAAGCAGACTACAAAATTCCAGCCTTCTTCACGGTTTCGATTTCTGCCTGCGCAGCCTCAGCATTCTTCTTCAATTGCTCCTTCTGCTTCGCATTCAGATCAAGTCCCTCAACGACCTTCCAGTCGCCACCATCAGAAGTACAAGGCACGCCATAAACAAGGCCCTCAGGAATGTCGTACTGCCCCTTGGAAGGAAGCGCCACAGAAACCCAGTCGCCCTCGGGAGTACCCAAAGCCCACGAACGCATGTGGTCAATAGCCGCAGAACCGGCAGAGGCCGCAGAGGAGGCACCCCGCGCCTCAATAATGGCAGCGCCGCGCTTGGCGACAGTCGGAACGAAGTAGGAATCCAACCATTCTTCATCAACCAGTTCAGAAGCCGCCTTATCGCCGACTGTAGCAAAAGAAATATCCGGGTACTGGTCAGCGGAGTGGTTACCCCAAACCACTACCTTCTTAATATCTGCAACTGCCGCCTCCGTCTTCTCGGCTAGCTGGCTAATTGCACGATTGTGGTCGAGACGCATCATGGCGGTGAAGCGCTCCGCAGGTACGTCCGGAGCTGATGCCGCAGCAATGTAAGCATTCGTATTTGCAGGGTTACCAACGACCAGCACGCGCACATCATCAGCGGCATGGTCGTTGATCGCTTTACCCTGCGGGCCAAAGATTCCACCGTTGGCCTCGAGTAGGTCAGCGCGCTCCATACCCTTAGAACGAGGACGTGCACCAATCAGCAGAGCGTAGTTACATCCCTCAAATGCCTTGTTCGCGTCATCATAAACATTCAAACCGGCGAGGGTCGGGAACGCTGCGTCACGTAGCTCCATTGCAGTACCCTCGGCAGCCTTGACCGCCTGCGGAATCTCTAGCATGTTGATGATTACAGGCTGGTCCGCGCCAAGCATGTCACCCGCGGCAATGCGGAACAAGGTTGCATAACCAATATTGCCGGCCGCTCCCGTAACAGTGACAACTACCGGTTTTTTCGTCTGTGCCATATCTCAAACTCCTTCGTGGATCGGGCGATGCATCCGCCCTGGCGTTACGCCGTAGTTAAAGGATAGATCCGTCACTATCTTTTTTCTTCGGCATAAGTCCCACAATTGCCAATTGGCTCACTTTCTGTCCCGAAATAGTGAACGTACACTCCGCACTCGCTACCCCCTCCTTCTCTCTCCCTCCCCCCGCCCGCAACGCATCTGCGCCCCAACCGACAGATAGTGAACGTACACTTAAAAACAGACTCTCTCGCACCACATACACCAGTGATGCGCCCCTGTATGCCACCAAGTAGAGTGGGATCACCAGAAAGGTGGAACCATGACTAAAACCGACACTTCGCCCTCTGCCAAAGGTGGCAAGGGTAATGCACTAGATGGATGGACTGACGACCCCAGAAAGTTACTACGAGCCCGGGCAAACGTACCCATAGCCCGTTTCGAACGCGATTCAACTCCCGGGTGGGACCTCGGCAAAGAAGCAGCAATAGAACAAACAGCCAAACGCGGAGAAATCATGGCTGAGCTGCAGGAACGACTCTGGGCGCAGGCCAATGCGGGCGAATCAGACCAGAGCCTGCTAGTAGTCGTACAGGGCCTGGACACCGCCGGAAAAGGTGGGGTCGCCCGCCACGTCCTGGCTATGGTCGACCCGCAAGGCGTGTCCATGACAGCATTCAAGAAACCTACCCCAACCGAAGCCAAACATGACTTTCTCTGGCGCATCGAAAAGGCACTTCCAAAGCCGGGTTACATCGGCTTCTTTGACCGCTCCCACTACGAGGACGTGCTGGTCCCCTACGTGCAAAACAAGCTCAAGGGAGGCAACCTAGAAAAGCGCCTAGACAAGATAAATAGGTGGGAAAAAGCCCTAGGCGAGAAGAACATTACGGTCGTAAAGTTCGCCCTCTTAGTGAGCTACAAAGAGCAGGCCGAACGCCTTCTTGAACGAGTTGACCGCCCCGACAAACAGTGGAAATACTCGCCTAGCGACATTGACACCAGGGCCGATTGGTTTGAATACCAGTCAGCCTACGAGGAAATACTGCAGAACTCGGACACTGACAACGCGCCCTGGTACATCATCCCCGCAGACCACAAGTGGTATGCGCGGCATGCAATAACCGAAATTATTTCGCGCACTCTAGCCGACATGAATCCGCAATGGCCCAAACCCACCTACGATGTCGAGGCCGAACGAGCAAGGATTCTTGCGACGATGGACTCCGAGCAGCTCGAGGACTACGAGAACGAAAAGGCAGAGAAAGAGCCGAAGAGGTCGCGGGAAGAGGCCGACTTCAAAGCGAAAGTCGCTGAGCTAAACCCCGATGCCGACGCCGCGACGGTGACGCGGAAATTTGATGGGAAGAATGCCCACGGCGCCGCCTACGACTTCGGCGCACAAGTTACTTCTTGGAAGCCGGACGGTACTGAACGGCTCTGGCTATCCAGTAAGGCGCCTAAACACGGCGATCCTACCCGCGGCGGCGTGCCTATCTGTCTGCCCTGGTTCGGTAATGGCGTCGATGGCAAACAGACGCCTAAACATGGTCTTGCACGATCCCAAAGCTGGCAGTTTGTGGGCCAGCACCAAGACGGAGGAAGGGTGATTGCCAAGTGGGCGCTTCCCAAGGGAGCGTTGGCAACCGAAAATGGCCTTTGGGCCGACCTTTCTGCCACCTATGAGGTGTCGTTTGGAAACAAGTTGCGGCTACAGCTGACTGTTACCAATGAAGGTAAGAAAGCGGTGGATTTCGAGAATGCTCTGCACACATACCTGAAGGTGTCCGATATTGAGAAGATTCGTATCGACGGCCTACAGAAAGTGAAATATGTAGATAAGGTTCCCGGGAAGGAAGGCACTAGGTCCAGCAAGTCCGAGATTCGATTCGGGGGCGAAATGGATCGCATCTACCTTGGTTCCGGCCCGGTGACGGTGAAAGACGGCACGTCGCAACTGCAAATTCGCACTGATGGTGCTTCGAACATAGTTATCTGGAATCCTGGCGGCAAACGCGCAAAGGAGTTTGCTGACATTAAGGGTTCCGAGTGGAGGAACTTTGTTTGTGTGGAGGCAGCAAACGCGCTTGATGATGCGCTCCGACTGAAGCCAGGCAAATCGCACACTATGAAGTACGAAGTAGCTATCGACTAGCCGTCTAGAAGAGGCGTATGGGCTCGGCGTAGTAGGAGCGCCGAGCCCAATATTTTCACGAATTTTGAGTGTACGTTCACTATTTCTGGAGTGTACGTTCACTGAAACGAGGGCGAGAGCCCCTGCCCCGCCCTCGTTTCAGGTACTAAGAATTGAAGCTACCGCCTCTGATCCAAGTAATACTGCACCAAAGACTTAGTAGAAGCATCCTGTTCCGATAAGGCTGCCTCGTCACCGGCTACCGCAGGCATAATCTGCTTTGCCAGCACCTTGCCTAATTCGACGCCCCACTGATCGAACGAGTTAATTCCCCACACGACGCCCTCGACGAAAGTAATGTGCTCGTACAGAGCGATTAACTCCCCCAAAACGCGAGGAGTCAGTTCGGGGGCCATAATCGAAGTAGTGGGACGATTCCCCTCAAAAACCCTGGCTGGGACAATGTCCTCGGGTGTACCCTCGGCCCTAACCTCATCGGCCGTCTTGCCAAAAGCTAACGCTTTGGTCTGCGCAAAAAAGTTCGACAAGAACAACTCATGCTGATCAGTACCATCTGCCGCTTTGAGCGGCCAAGTCGGGTTAGCAAAGGCAATAAAATCAGCAGGAATAAGCTCAGTCCCCTGATGAATCAACTGGTAAAACGCATGCTGGCCATTCGTTCCAGGCTCCCCCCAGAAAACTTCACCAGTCAGAGTGGTTACCGCCGAACCATCACGACGAACACTCTTCCCATTCGATTCCATAGTCAACTGCTGCAAATATGCAGGGAAACGGTGCAAATACTGCGAATACGGCAGAACAGCGTGCGTCGAAGCACCCAAGAAATTCCGGTACCAAACGTTCAACAACCCCATTAGTAGCGGAACATTCTTGCCAGCCGGAGCAGTGGCAAAGTGCTCATCCATCGCGTGGAAGCCTTCCAAGAGATCAGCAAACCCATCAGGGCCAATCGCGATTGCCAAAGAAGTTCCCACCGCAGAATCGACCGAATAACGTCCTCCAACCCAATTCCAGAAGCCAAACGCATTCGCAGGATCGATGCCGAAGTCCGCAACCTTATCCAAGGCGGTAGACACGGCGACGAAGTGCTTAGCAACAGCTTGAGCACGCCCGTCCTCGGTATCTTCAATCGCACCAGCGTCCACTAGTGAAGCGAGCAGCCACCGCTTCGCGGCATTCGCATTAGTGAGAGTTTCCAAAGTAGTAAATGTCTTAGACGCAATGATGAACAGGGTGGTCTCGGGGTCGAGATCTGCGGTTGTCTCACCAACATCCGTAGGATCGATATTAGAAATGTAGCGGCACTCCAGACCGTCCTGGCAGTAGGGACGCAGCGCCTCATACGCCATGACCGGACCAAGATCAGATCCGCCGATCCCAATGTTCACCACAGTGCGAACAGGCTTTCCGGTTACGCCTACCCATTCGCCGGATCGGACTTTGTCTGCGAAAGCGTAAATCTTTTTGAGGACGGCGGCCACATCTTCACTGACGTTTTGGCCGTCCACATTTAGTTCGTCCGAGGGCGGGCGACGGAGCGCCGTGTGTAGGACCGCTCGGTCTTCGCTGGTGTTAATATGCTCGCCAGTGAACATCGCCTCGCGGATGGAGTGTACGTTCACTTCATCCGCAAGCTGCAGAAGCGCCTCGAACACCGGACGCGTCACTAAGTTTTTTGACAGATCTACACGCAAATCAGCGGCATCAATCGTCAAATCGGCGACCCTATCAGGTTCCTCTTCAAACCATTCACACAGGTCAGGCTGGAAATTATTCTTCAGTTCCTGAAGTTCGCCCCAGGACGCAAGTTGAGTTGGATCAATCGGTCTTACATGGTCACTCATGTCCGTTCCTTTCCATTACATACCCAAGTGTACGTTCTAGTAGGCGACAACGAAATTAAGTGTACGTTCACCCTGCGCGACGGTGAAGGGGGCACAGCTGCAAGCAACCGCCCCTCCCTCTTCGACGCTACCTTACTTTGCTTGCCCCAGGCCTTCAGGCCCGATTGCTGGCATCGGCGGAACAGCAGACTCGTCCTCTTCTAAACTCACCACGGGCACCATTGGCAAGAACTGGAGCCACCACTGCTCATAAGGGCGCCTATGGGCCAAATCGAGTTGATCCATCATACGTTCCACCGGGAAGATAACAGCATCATCCTCAGATTCGCCAACATACACAGCCTTTGCGCGTCCCTCTCTGAACTGGTCTTCCAACTCAGCCATGGCACGAGCCGTAAGCCGCGAAGCCAGCAACCTGTCAAACGGCGTCGGTGATCCTCCCTGCTGGAGGTGCCCGATAGCACTGGCACGTACGTCATAAAGGCCCTGACCTTCCTGCTCAAACACGCGCTCAAGGAACTCCAAGTTGTACAGGCCAGAAGCCTGCTCATTCCTGACCGCTAGGAACAGCCGCCGCCCCTCCTCAAAAGAGCGGCGCATCAACTGTGCGTCCTCTTCAATGTCAGCTAGGGTAACAGTCTCCTCATTCAGATAAACTCGCTCAGCCCCCGTGGCAATACCAGCCATAAGAGCCAAATACCCGCAGTAACGACCCATCGTCTCGGCAACAAAACACCGCTTAGACGCCGCGGCAGACTCCTTCACCCTATCCAGCGCCCACACCGCATTGTTCAACGCAGTGTCAGTGCCGATCGACAGTTCCGACCCCGGCAAGTTGTTATCGATGGTTGCCGGGACAAGAACAATTGGAATCCGGAAGGCAGGGTACCTACTGGCCTCCTCGACCATACGGTAGACCGCTAGATAGGCGTTAAGCCCACCCACTATCACGAGGGCGTCCAAGTGGTTGTTCTCGATGGCACGTCCTACGGCGTAAAGTTCGTCGACCTCGGGAACATGGCGCCGGGTACCCAGCTCCGCTCCCCCATTGAAGCCCCAGCCTTCAACATCACTCCAGGCCAAAGGGTAAATCTTTGAATCCATAAGGCCTTTGAAAGAGCCGTGCACGCCGAGCATCTCGAAACCCTTGTCAATGCCAATTCGAACGGCCGCTCGGGCTGCCGTGTTCATACCCGGCGCAAGTCCCCCCACGTGCATGATCGCCACCCGCTTACGGGGAGTAGCCGCCCTCTGCGAAGGAGCCACCTTCGGTGGGCACGAAAGTACCCTATTCAAGGCCAGCATGTTGACGAAAGAACGACCGCGCGCTCGAACCGCCTCATCGTAATTGTGGTCCGCCGTGAGCTTCTTGACCGCCCTCGTATCCGCGACAGATTTCATCAAAGGTAGACGCGCAATACGGTTCTTGCGAGTCCCCAAAATATAAGGTTCCGAATCAGCCGTAGCCTTTAATACTTCCACTGCAGCCGCATACCCAAGGGCCGTAGGCATCCACCGATCATAAGCCGAGGGCGTACCGCCCCTCTGCGTGTGCCCCAGAATAGTAATACGTGCCTGCTGGCCAGAGTACTTTTCAACGGCATCGGCAACTCTACGCGCAGTGATCTGCTGCCCTTCGCTATCTACTGCGCCCTCTGCCACAAGAATTATGGATTCGCGACGACCAGCGGCACGACCGGCCTCGAGAGCATCGATCATTTCCTGCTCCCACCCCGGGGCAGGAGGCTGTTCCGGGATAAAAACGTAATCGCATCCGCCCGCAACCGCCGCCATGAGAGGAAGATACCCGCAATGCCTGCCCATAACTTCCAACACGAAGGTGCGTTGGTGGGAGGCAGCCGTCGACGAAATCTCGTCAATCGCGGACAATATTCTGTGCAGCGCGGAATCCGTTCCGACTGTCATGTCAGAGCCAACAAGGTCATTATCAATGGAACCGACAATGCCGGCTATACCTAAGCTTGGATGCCGTTTAGCCACTTCAGGGTCGATTTCGCCCTCATTGGCGAGCTCCTTGACCATAGAAGGCCACTCTGAGCGGAATTCGTCAGTGCCTGACAGGGAGCCGTCCCCGCCTATCACGATCAGGCGGTCGATCCCATTTTCGAGCATATGCTTCGCCGCTTTTTTCATGCCGGCCCGTTCCCGGAATTCGGGTGAACGTGCAGTGCCTATGACTGTGCCGCCTCGATTCAGGATAGAGGAAACATCACCCCATTGAAGAGGGCGAATTTGGGAGCCGCCCTTTACGGCACCAGCCCAACCGTCCAGGATGGCGAATGGTTGAGCACCAAGAGCAATAGCAGTTCGAGCCACCGAACGTACAGCCGCGTTCATGCCTGGAGCATCACCGCCCGAGGTAAGAACGCCAACTTTTATGGGGCTACCGTCTTCGTTCCGGAATTTGCCCCTAAGATCAGCAAGTGTACGTTCACTATCCATTCATCCTCCATTGACGAAAAGCACTGCACGCATTGTTGTGATTCGCGCCTCTATTGTCTCCTATTTTTCCATTATGGGGTAGGACGAATAGGCCTAAGGCTTGATTGAACCACTAATTGGGCAGTATGGATGATTCCACCAACTTTGGAGTGTACGTTCACTACTGCCGCAGGAGGGCGCCGCTGCCCAGAACGCTACTAGCACTGTCGTTTTCCTGCGACGATTAATACCAACCCGTCGACCCGCGTGGTTCCCAGGATTTCATCCTGTAGGTTATCCACTCCCGCGCGCGTAGGAGCATTCCGCCAAGCCGCACAAACATCTGTTTCAGCCTGCTAACGAGCTCTCCCAACTCTTCGAGTTCCGCCCACTGAACGTGCACAACGCGCAAACCACAGGCCTCTAATTCAAGGTCACGCACCTGTTGTCGCCTTCGTTCACGCAGTTCTTGCTCGAACGAAAACCCTAATTTGCAGAGACCATCAAATTCCAGCACCAACCCCACCGCAGGATAATAGGCATCTAGATACCGTGTTGTTCTAGCGGTCCGAAGCTTGTACTGCAACGTAGCAGCAGGTAGGCCGGCCAAATGGCACACCCACACCATTGTCGCTTCGAACACAGAATCGACAGCCGGAGTAAGAAGTGCAAGCAGCCTTATTGCTTGCCGAAATCTCCTGTCATGCGGGTATTCATCTTTCAGCCGCTTCAAGATTCCAGCTTTTATAGATTTTGCTCGCTCCATCGCTACCTCAGGATTATTCCGATCAAATCCAACCAGCTTACGCAGCGCCATACAGCCGAACGTGACGCCATCGGCAGGGGGAGCAAGACGGAGCATATCCAGAATGGTTTGACGTACAGAGGTGACCAGGACGCCCTCGACATCTTCCACTTCAGGAGCCACGACCCATTCGTGTCTAATGATCTGAGCTGCAGGTAAGTGGGTATTTCCCACATCAATCCTGGGAAGGGCAAGCCGCTTCCTACAGCCTCTGTCGATCAATAGGTGAACGTCCGGGGATGTTGCCTTACATGGAATATTGTGGAGTGCCGCAGCCGATTCCATGCATGCTACTCCCCCGCCACATCGGTCAGTGCTGGCCAGTATCCGAGCGAAACGGAGAAACTCAACGTCTGAGGCTCTGGCACCTACTTCTTGGACTCTTATGGAAGCGTTTGGACTAACTCTAACGAGGGCGGGACTTGTCTTTTGCGCACTTGTACGCGGGTGCAAGCTTAACCAGGCCCTCTCGCGAATCTTGTATCTATATCGTCTGGGTTGAGCGAACATATTCGAAGTGTGGCGCTAATGAGGGCGAAGAGCAGCCTTCTTTTTGAGTTGCTGTGGATAAACGCCGCCAATCGAACTGTGGAAACCTAAAATAGTGAACGTACACTCCGCGTCTGGCGCGGAGTGTACGTTCACTAAACAATGTGGGTCGGCAGAGGCTACTTCACTGCGTCTAACAACCTGTATGTGTCAGTCTCGACCTGGAAGCCACGCCCAGTCGTCAACTCCGCACACGTCAACGTTTCCCCATCGTCACCACAAGCCCAACCATTGCGCTGAATGCGCTTGCCATATTCAAGCGGCTGCAGCTTCATCCGCTGGTCCGGATTCGGATTGTCCTCAACCTCAGCGTCGAAACGAAGCGGCTGTCCGTCCTCGACGCAAGCACCGGCACCACGACCCCCCGGCCAGACTGCCAAAGTATCTCCGCTGCGATAACCCGCCTTACAGGTCTTCTGATCCTCCGGATGTAAATCCACGGCTCGCACAAGCCCACACTGCACGCTCGGAGCCGCCGCACCCGATCCGTCCTCGCCCTTGAAAGGCAGGATCAGATCCGTACCCAACGCCCCCTTCTCATCAGAAAAAGCGCATACCGCATTACCTGATTCGGTGCGGAAAACCAACGACTTCCCCACGGCGAAATCCGCAGGCTCAGAACGAGGCATCCCCAACAAGGCCCCGACAGAAGTATCTGCCCCCTCAGGCACCTTCACGTCATCGGGATCCGACGCATCGGCCTGAGCACTCCCGCTCGCTGACTTGCCCTGGTGACCTCCGTCGAACTGACCCGTAGAAATCCCATAAACGTAGTAGCTCAGCCCAACCAACACGACAATGAGCACAACAGACCACAACGTCCAACCAATTCTTCTTACCACTGGCCCATTCCCTCTACTAGTGGCCAAGCACGGTCAATGTGCACATCCGAACCGCGTCGGCCTCGCAAGAACCCTTCGAAATCCTCCGCCCAGATAGCGTGCGCTCGCCTTTGCAACTCATTTATCTGATTGGGCAATAGCTCATCGAACTGCGCATGTTTTTGCAGCATAGCCGCAACCAGATCAAGGGTTGCGCTCGCGTCCACAAACGCATCGTGCAAGCCTTCCGGCAACTCCACGCCGTAATGGGATAACAGGTCCGACAACCGCCGCTTACCACGCCGCCGCGGCACAAAAGCCCGATCCAAAACAAGGGGGTCGAAAACGGGTGCGGCCTTACCTTCAAGCAGATCCCGCAGCGTTGCCAGCCCGTGGCGAGCAAGCTCGCTCTCCAAAATAGTCAGATCATATGAGGCGTTGAAGATGACGATCACAGCACCATCATTCACTGCCTGCACCAACGCATTCGCTATCTGCGGCAACGTGTCTACAGGATCAGTTCCGTTTACACGAACATACTCCGTGCTCATCCCATGTACGGCGGTCGAGGCAGCGGGGATTTCCACCCCAGGGTCGATCAGCCAGGATCGCACATGCTGGTCTTCCCCTGCCGAGGGCGAATTCCGGAGCACCAAAGAGGCGCTTATTATGCGTTCGCTGCGCGGATCAGTTCCAGTCGTCTCCGTGTCAAAACCAACTAACGGGGTTTGCTGCCAAACCTGCTGTGAGTCCACTCCTGCTCCCTTTCCAAGTACAAGATTAAGTGTACGTTCACTCCTAACGGGCGTTAGGAGTGAACGTACACTTAATGAATTTTGTGGGCGTGCACCACTTCTCTACTAGTGGGCACTCCCGTAGCGGCAGCCGGGCTCGCCTATCTTCGCCCTCGAACCGCCACTATGGCAGCCCTTACTTGTGCGACTGGCCGTGGTAGTTCGGTGCCTCAACAGTCATCTGCACGTCGTGTGGATGGGACTCACGAAGACCAGCAGCAGTAATCTGCACAAACTGCCCACGGTCCTTCAAAGTAGGTAGATCAGGAGCGCCGACGTAGAACATCGACTGGTGCAAACCGCCCAGCAACTGGTAAACAACCGCTGCCAAGGAACCGGAATATGGCACCTGCCCCTCAATGCCCTCAGGAACGATCTTGTCATCAGATGTGACATCGGCCTGGAAGTAGCGATCCTTAGAGTAGGACTTCCGCCCACGCGAACTCATCGCACCAAGCGAACCCATGCCGCGGTAGTGCTTGTACTGCTTACCGTTCATGAACACGAGCTCACCCGGCGATTCCTCACAGCCAGCCAGCAAGGAACCCAGCATGACCGTGTCCGCACCCGCAGCCAGCGCCTTCGCAATATCACCAGAGTATTGCAAACCGCCATCAGCAATTAGCGGAACGCCAGCAGGCCTACAAGCCTTCGCAGCCTCAATAATCGCCGTCACCTGAGGAACACCCACACCGGCAACAACGCGGGTGGTACAAATCGACCCCGGCCCAACGCCGACCTTGACCGCGTCAACGCCAGCATCAATGAGCGCCTGTGCGCCCTCTTCAGTAGCAACATTTCCGCCAATAATCTCAATGTTCGCAAAGCGCTCGTCGGACTTCAGTCGCGAGATCATCTTGCATGCCAGATCCGCAGCACCATTGGCAGTATCGACAACGAGCACGTCAACACCGGCTTCAGCTAGCGCCTCAGCGCGCTCCCAGGTGTCTCCCCAATAGCCTAGAGCGGCACCAACTAGCAGGCGCCCTTCCGAATCCTTAGTGGCATTCGGATACTTCTCGGTTTTCACAAAGTCCTTGACCGTAATCAGACCGGCCAGGTGCCCGTCCTCGTCAAGGATGGGAAGCTTCTCAATACGATGCTGCGCCAGCAACTGCTTGGCTTCTTCACGCGAGATACCTACCTTGCCAGTGATCAGCGGCATCGGAGTCATGGCTTCCTGTACCGTCATCTGGGACCACTTCGACGAGGGGATAAAACGCAGGTCGCGGTTCGTAATGATGCCGAGCAGGGTGTCGTCCTCGTCAACTACGGGCAATCCAGACACGCGGTAGTGCCCACAGAGCTTGTCGAGCTCATCGATAGTGGCCGTCGGGTGGACCGTCACCGGGTCGGATACCATTCCCGACTCTGACCGCTTTACCTGCCGGACCTGATGGGCCTGCTCCTCGATAGAAAGGTTGCGGTGCAAAATGCCAATGCCGCCTTGGCGAGCCATGGCGATCGCCATTCGAGCTTCAGTCACCGTATCCATTGCCGCAGATATAAGAGGCATACGCAGCTTGATTTTCTTAGTTAACACCGCCTCCGTATTCACATCGGAGGGGACGACGTTCGTGGTTCGCGGCAGAAGCAGAACGTCATCGTAGGTAAGACCTGTAAGAACAACTGGATTTTGCATATCGTGGCTCACATTGCAATGTTATCGCCCATCTGGATGAGGATTAAGTCCCGCGGGTGGGATTTTTATCATGTAAGATCTGTGCGCTGCAAAAATAATTCACGATTGTGCGAGTTTCGCCACAGCGTCAACGCCTCGTAACTACGCAGTTTACCCGCTGTTGCCAAATTGTTAGCCCTATCTTCGGACTACGTTCAGGAAACTCTAAGATTCAGCTGAAACACTTCTGTATAAGACATCTGGCTAATCAGATTTTAGGTTTCCCATGAAGCCTACGCAACTGCTAAGGAGATGCGGATGACTGATGTATCGCGACTTCCCGGGCCCAGCATGGACCTGTGGGAATGGCAGTACGAAGGCGCCTGCCGCGACCTAGACACTGAACTTTTCTTTCACCCCGAGGGCGAACGCGGGGGAACACGCAGGCGTCGAGCAGAAGCGGCAAAAGCCATTTGCGCAACCTGCCCAGTAATCGACAAGTGCCGCGAGTATGCGTTGAAGGCTCATGAGCCCTACGGAGTATGGGGCGGCATGACTGAGGAAGAGCGCAGGGCGCAAATCCACAAGGCTCGCAAGAGCGCTTAGGCGACTGCGAACAGCAAGTTCCTAGGGGAGTGATCCGGCGCGGACACTCCCCTTTTTCATGCCCTCTTTGGAGTGTACGTTCACTTTTCGACAACGCCAGAACCGAGTGTACGTTCACTCCCCTTAGACGGAATACGCCCCCACAATGACACATCCGTGCAGAAAAATAGCGGCTGGCAATTAACTGCCAGCCGCTACCTCAGAAAGCTATATTAGCGATCAACCTTGGCCAAAATATCGCGAGCATTCAGCAACAGGTACTCCTGCCCGTCATACTTCACCTCGGTGCCGCCGTACTTTGAGTAAATGACTACGTCGCCCTCGGCAACGTCCAGCGGAACCCGCTTACCAGAGTCATCAACGCGTCCCGGGCCTACTGCCAAAACAGTTCCCTCTTGCGGCTTTTCCTTAGCGTTATCCGGAATGACTAGGCCAGACGCCGTCTTCTTCTCAGCTTCAACCTGCTGGACCAGAACACGGTCCTCGAGCGGCTTAATGGAGACCGACACTGCGGACCTCCCTTTCTATAGATCGAATGGGATTGCTAATGGCCGCCTACCCTCCGTCGCGGGTGGTCGAATAGGTGACCTGCGTTTAGCTACTCGCCTCACGTACAAGAATAGGTTAGCCCCCTCTTAGCACTCTGACAACCTGAGTGCCAAAGATTCTCTGTCAGCCCAACTTTCCGACGCGTCCGCATTCCCATTAGACTTCAGGCATGCACCCCAAAGTTGGCCTTCGCCCTCAAAAATCTTCCTTTTCCCAAGGTGGTACGCACTTCAACCTACTCGAGGAAGCCTTCCGAAGCGACCGCTCATCTCATGAGGTCGGAATGAAGCTCCGTAAGATGGGCATACCGGCCGATATAGCCGCAGAAGTGGCACTCCAGTGCGAACTGCGCCGCCAAGCTGCAACAAAATTGGGCGAAGACGCCGACAAAATGCTCTTCACTCGAGACGGTATGGAACAGGCCACACGCGCCGCCGTTGCGACATGGCACGCCGAAAAAATGTCCGAGGCG
Organism: Actinomyces sp. UMB0138; assembly: GCF_002849225.1. Classification (GTDB taxonomy): domain Bacteria; phylum Bacillota; class Negativicutes; order Veillonellales; family Veillonellaceae; genus Veillonella; species Veillonella parvula_H. Next base: position 226,499 of record NZ_PKMC01000001.1, on the reverse strand, counting down.
AACGTACACTACATTGCCGATCTAGGCTGCGGCCTGGCAACCGAAGCAATCGCCTTTTCGAAACGGGCACTGAAAGTTCTTGGCATCGAGTTAGATCCCAAAACAGCAGCCTATGCCAAGAACAATGTTTCCCGATGGCCTGATGCGGACATTCAGATCGCAGACGTCACAAAAATCGATATCGGGAAACTCAAGGCCGAGGGAGTAGACGCGCTTTTTGCTGACCCCGCCCGAAGAGGCCCACGCGGTCGCATCGCAAATCCTGCAATGTGGTCTCCGCCGTTACCGGCAGTGTACGCGTGGCGAACCCTGATCCCGAACGTGGCGGTAAAAGTTGCGCCAGGCATCAGGTACTCCGATGTTCCCGCAGATGCGGAAGCCATCTGGGCCAGCGTCGACGGTAGCCTCGTAGAAGCAAGCTTATGGTTTGGGGATTTGCGAGAACGCGCAGGCCGCTCAGCCATTATTTTTAGGGGCGATCAGCGGCATCTTTTCCAGGTTGAGGGCGAAGGTCCAACCGCTCCCGCGGCCGCCGCACCTGTCGCGGACGGAATCATGCATTGGATAGGTGAAGTTGATAGCGCCGTATTGAGGGCGGGCGGCTTAGCACAGTGGGCGCACTCCTGGCCCGGGGCTGGCATCCTCCATGATGGAATCGCCTACGTTACGTCTGAAACTTCGCCTTCCCCTGAGGCCGCAAAATATGGTCACTTTTGGGAGGTGCAGACGGTGCTGCCCTTGAATGCGAAGAAGGTCAAGAAGGAGTTAGCGAGGCTCGGGATCGGCAAATTAGAAGTGAAGAAGCGCGGAGTGCAGATCGATCCCGCAGCATTCAGGAAGTCGGTGCTCAAGGGCGCCACCGGGGATGGTGCAGCGACTCTTTTCCTGACGAGAGCACAGGTGAACGGCAAGTCTAAACACGTTGCCATAGTCGCGACGGAGTGAACGTACACTCCAATTCCGGACGGGTTTTCATACCCAACTCTTAGTGAACGTACACTTCGGCCGAGTGAACGTACACTCCGCTAACGGGCGCGAGGATTCAGCCTCTTAAACGGAAAATGCCAGCCCCGCCTAGGGCCGGCATCATCCCAAAAGCTTCAGTTACACGCGCGCCACAGACAGCGACAGTCCTGAATCAGGACCGAATTCCGGATCGGACGGGGCGACGCCCTCGCGAACCAACGCACTACCAATAGCAGCGATCTGCGCACCATTATCAGTACAGAAGCGCAGCGGAGGTAAGCGAACCTCGATGCCAGCGCTCTGGGCTCGCGCCGCGAGGAGCTCACGCAGCCGCGAATTTGCAGAGTAGCCGCCCCCCACAACGATCGTGGAGCACCCCAAGTCCTTGGCCGCCCTCACTGCTTTAGCAGTCAACGAATCATTGACAGCCTCAGAAAAGCCAGCGCACACGTCCTCGGCGGGAACCTCTTTACCAGACTGCTTTATGCCTTCAACGTATCTAGCCACTGCCGTCTTCAGACCGGAAAAACTGAAGTCGTATCGGTGCGCATCCTTGTCTTTCGCGGAAGCAAGGCCACGTGGGAAACGGATCGCCTTGCGATCACCAGCCTGCGACATACGATCAACATGCGGCCCACCTGGATAGGGAGTCCCCAGCATGCGCCCGACCTTGTCAAACGCCTCACCAGCAGCATCGTCGAGCGTACCGCCCAGCTCTCGGACGTCAGTCGCAATATTGCGAACATCGAGCAAGTTTGAGTGCCCGCCCGAAACTATCAGTCCAACGAAGTGATCTGGGAAAGGCCCGTCTACGAGCTCATCAACCGCCAGGTGCCCAATTACGTGGTTCACGCCGTATAGCGGCTTATCTAGACTTGCCGCGAGTGCCTTAGCCGCTGAAATACCAACAGTCAGAGAACCAACCAGCCCAGGCCCTGCAGCGCACGCGATTGCGTCAACCTCACTGAGGCTGACACCGGCCTTATCAAGAGCCGCCTTCATCGTTGGGAGGAAGGACTCCAAGTGAGCGCGCGAGGCAATTTCAGGAATAATGCCACCGTAGCGGGCATGCTGGTCCATGCTTGTCGCGGTCACGTCGGCAAGAAGTTCCCGGCCTCGTACTAGGGCTACGCCTGTCTCGTCACAAGTCGATTCAATACCAAGAATTAGTGGTTGAGCAGTCACCTTTTCATCCTACGCGCTCCGAGGGCGTGCGCGAAGTTAAGTGTACGTTCACTCCCCCACAGACGAATCCATGCCCCAAAACGGAGTGTACGTTCACTCCCCCACAGACGAATCCATGCCCCAAAACGGAGTGTACGTTCACTCCTTTACTCAGAGGGGAGCAGCAAAAAGGGCCCTGAGAGGTTTCCCTCCCAGGGCCCTAATCCAAGGAAACTACATGCCCTTGAGAACAGCCTTCCCAAGCTGACGATTCAACACCGAAATCGTCTCCAAAGGAATCTGCTTCGGGCAGACCGCAGCGCATTCACCAAAGTTAGTGCACCCGCCAAAGCCCTCGGCGTCATGCTGCAACAACATGTTCTTCACACGCATCAAGTTCTCGGGCTTGCCCTGCGGCAACAGGCCCAAATGTGTCACCTTCGCAGAGGTAAACAACATTGCCGACCCGTTCGGGCAAGCAGCCACACAAGCACCGCAACCAATGCAATTCGCAGCCTCGAACGCGCGATCCGCATCCTCTTTAGGAACCGGAGTAGCGTGCGCGTCAGGAGCAGCACCAGTATTGACGGAAATGTAGCCGCCAGCCTGAATAATACGATCCAAAGCGCTCCTATTTACCACCAGGTCCTTAATGACCGGGAAAGCCTTAGACCGCCACGGCTCGATCGTGATCGTGTCGCCATCCTTGAACGAACGCATGTGCAACTGACAAGTAGGAGTATTCCCCTTCGGGGAGGCACCATCATTGCCGTGCGGCACACCATTGATGACCAAACCACACATACCGCAAATGCCTTCGCGGCAATCAGAGTCGAACGCTACCGGGTCCTCGCCCTTGGCAAACAACTCCTCGTTCAAGATGTCCAGCATCTCTAGAAAGCTCGTATCTTCTTGCACCCCAACGAGCTCGTATTCCTTCATTACGCCATCAGCCTCAGGGCCAGCCTGGCGCCAGATACGCAGTTTAATTTTCACTTGTAACTCCGCTGCTTCAGCTCGATGTTGTTATAGATCAGATCTTCCTTATGCAAGACCGGAGGTTTGTCCTCACCCGTGTATTCCCACGCAGCCACATACAGGTAGTTCTTGTCGTCACGCAACGCCTCGCCCTCTTCAGTCTGAGATTCGCCACGGAAGTGGCCACCACAAGACTCATTGCGGTGCAAAGCATCAATACACATCAGCTCGCCCAGTTCCAAGAAGTCGGCGACACGGCCGGCACGCTCAAGCGACTGGTTCATCTCGCCAATCGATTTACCCGGCACACGCACGTTCGACCAGAACTCTTTCCTAAGAGCGCGAATCTTCTCGATTGCCCCCAACAGACCATCATGGGTGCGGTACATGCCGCAGTAGTCCCACATGATCCTGCCAAGTTCCTTATGGAAGGAATCCACTGACCGCGACCCGCCAATGCTCATGAAGCGGTCTATCCGCTCCTGCGCACTCTGGAGGGCGGCCTGCACATCCGGGTCGTCCTGATCCAGCACGGACTCCGCCAACTTGTCAGCCAAGTAGTCATTGACCGTGTTTGGCAGCACGAAGTAACCGTCGGAAAGCCCCTGCATTAGCGCAGACGCACCGAGCCGGTTCGCGCCGTGGTCACTGAAGTTCGCTTCCCCACCAACGTAGAGGCCGGGAATGGTGGACTGAAGATCGTAGTCAACCCACAAGCCACCCATCGTGTAGTGCGAGGCCGGGTAAATACGCATCGGCACTTCGTACGGGTCATCGTCAGTAATGCGCTCATACATTTCGAACAGGTTGCCGTACTTGGCCGAAACAGCGTCCTTACCCATGCGCTCGATTGCATCAGCGAAATCAAGGTACACGCCACGGCGCACCATGCGTTCTTCGCCGTCGGGACCGACCTCGGCTAGCGCGGGACCGACTCCCCTACCCTCGTCACACATGTTCTTGGCCTGTCGCGAAGCAATGTCACGCGGCACCAAGTTACCGAAGGAAGGATAGATGCGCTCCAGGTAGTAGTCGCGATCTTCCTCGGGAATATCGCGCGGATCCTTTTCGCAGTCTTCAGCCTTCTTCGGAACCCAAATACGGCCGTCGTTACGGAGCGACTCGGACATCAACGTCAGCTTCGACTGCTGATCGCCATGCTGCGGAATGCAAGTCGGGTGAATCTGCGTGTAGCAGGGATTAGCGAAGTACGCACCCTTACGGTAGGCCCTCCAAGCCGCCGTAGCGTTGCACCCCATGGCATTAGTAGACAGGAAGAACACGTTGCCATAGCCGCCGGTGCAAAGCACCACGCAGTGGGCAGTGTGTGCCTCGAGCTTCCCAGTAGTCATGTCTCGGGCGATAATGCCTTTGGCGTGGCCATCCTTCAGGATTAGCTCGACCATCTCATGGCGCGAATGCTCGGTAACCGTCCCGGCCTTCACCTGCCGCTCCAACGCCTGATATGCGCCAATCAGCAGCTGCTGGCCAGTTTGCCCGCGAGCGTAGAACGTACGCGATACCTGCACACCACCGAAGGAACGGTTGTCAAGCAGTCCGCCATACTCACGCGCAAACGGCACGCCCTGCGCAACACACTGGTCAATGATGTTCGCACTAACCTCGGCCAGCCTGTACACGTTAGTTTCACGAGCGCGGTAATCCCCGCCCTTGACGGTGTCGTAAAAGAGGCGGTAAACCGAGTCGTTGTCGTTGCGGTAATCCTTTGCCGCGTTAATTCCGCCCTGCGCAGCAATAGAGTGTGCTCGACGTGCCGAATCCTGGTAGAAGAACACGTCAACGTGATAGCCCATCTCGCCAAGCGAAGCAGCTGCTGCGCCGCCTGCCAGCCCGGTACCAACGACGATAATCTTCAGCTTACGACGGTTCGCCGGGTTCACTAGCTTGGCCGTAAACTTGCGGGTCTCCCAGCATTTCTCGATGGGAACGTCCAGCGGCGCCTTGGTATCAGCGATCTTGTCGCCCTCGTAATAAAGTCCTGAAATAAGTTCGCTCATGATCATTCCCTACTTAATAACGCCCAGCGCGATTGCAAGGGGCGGCAGCACAAACATGAACCAGATGGCAAAACCAATAAGCCCAGACAGCACAGTCATAGGCTTGCGAGTGTTTTCGCGCATCCACCCCATAGTTTGGAAAGCCGACCAGAAGCCGTGTGCAATATGCAGGCCAATGATGGAGACGAACACGATGTATACCAACACCATCCACCAATTCGAGAAGGTGGTTAGCATCATGTCAAAGGGCATAGCCGGAATCTTCTCACCGTCGACCACCATTGTGTGCGAGGCATAAGCCGCATTGTTGCCCACTTTGAACGTCTTTGTTGTGAAGTGCAAGATGTGGAAGATGATCAGGAAGATCAACAGGATTGAGCCAACTCGCACTGTGCGCGCCGCGTAAGAGTTTGTCACCGCCTTCTTCACGTCGTAACGGGTTCCCCGAGCTGCGCCGCCGCGGTGCCACAGATAGAGCGCGGACACCATGTGCACAACAATGAGCACAACCATGATCACGCGCAAGATCCAGAGGAGACCTTCGTGAGGCAGGATCGGGACCAGGAATTCCCGCAGGTGATGAGCGTAACCGTTGTACGCGGCCGCACCGCCAAACGCCTTTAGGTTCCCGTATGAATGAAATACCAGAAAAAAGACAAAGAAGAGGCCGGAAATCGCCATCGCCTGCTTCATGAAGACGGTGGTGTTCCACGCATGTCTCTTCTTGGTCGTCACATTTGAATTCGCCACGTTTTTTAGCCTAGTCTCACGACCTGACACGGAGAGTAGATCTAGGTCCTAAACTTTTCTCTCACGCTCTCTAAAAACCTTCATTAGGGCTATAACCACGGATTTTAGGGAGTTTTACCGAAACAAAGTCGACCCATTTTTCTGACACAAGCAGTCAGCGGAGCCCTTGCTCGACCTCCACATGTGAACCTTTTGACAACGAAAGTGTTACGTAAACTACTTTTTAGCTATTTTGCGCTACCAGGCTTTCTCGAGGGCGGACCCATACTCCGCCCGGCCGACACCTTGAACTTGCCCGGCAAAGTTACAACTTTTTACCCATCCGCACCGCATCGTCCGGTGGGAGCCGGTAGTAGCGCTTGATCCTGCCGAGGGCTTCATAGCCCGCCCTCTTATAAATTCGTTGTGCAGCTAAGTTCTTCGAACGTACTTCCAGGAAAATCAAACTTGCCGACCGCCGCCGCGACGCCTCATCTATCCACGCCACAATCGCTGAAGCAATTCCGCGTCTTCTAGCCTCCGGAATCGTGGCAACCGTCATCACATCGGCCTGGTCTCCAGCGTAGCGGGCGCCCCCATACCCCAACAGGACGCTAGAGTCCTGCCCGGCCAGCGCCCCCACATATTCACGATCGGGACGGCTTAGTTCCGCAACCAGGGTCTGCTTATTCCACGCCTCTCCCCCAAATAAGGCAGACTCCAGCGAGGCAATCTGCTCGACCCACTGCGGGCCGAGCTTTACCAGGTGAAACTCGCCCGCCGGCGCTTCGGCGTGGAGTGTACGTTCACTCATTTAAGAGGCCGAGGCGGCCCTTCTGTGCAGCAGCCACCTTAGCCGCTACGCCCGGGTGAATATCCGGCCTACGCAGGTAAAGCGGCTCAGAAGAGAAGTCGACCTCCTCGCCACCGGCCTCACGTGCCAGCCTTGCCGCGCCGATGCGGGCCATAACTACCGGGTCCAACGTGTCAGCCAGCTGTGCGGACGGGGGCAACGCCTCAGGGTATAGTTCAGCACCCGCACCAACGATGAAAGGATCTTCACCACGGGACTTGTTGAAGAACGATTCAGCTGGACCAACCTCAGGCCCCCACAACGCTGTCACATCATCTGGGCCAGCAGCTTCGTAAAGTCCGGCGTAGACCTCTTTGCGCTTGCCATCGGTGGCCACCAGAACCTTCCGATCGCGCACCTGATCCAACGCCTGCCTAGCTAATACGTCCAAGCTGCAAATGCCGAGCACCCGAGCGTCAAGCACCTCGCCGATTACTCGCGCCGACACCAAACCTGCACGTAACCCAGTAAATGGTGCGGGACCAGTTCCAACGGCAATAGTCTCGATTCCAGCCTCGGCCAATTCCTTGCCACTGCCCTGCTTCACGACACGTCGAATCAGCTCATTCAGAGCTTCCGCGTGTCGCCGCTGATCGGCAATGACCTCCTTCGCCAAGACCTCGACAGACTGATCAATATCTACTAGTCCGACACCGGCTCCAGCCGAGGTGTCAATACACAAAAACCGCACGGGTCAACCCTAGTCCTTCACTACTCCATTGTGACAATCTGCCTGGCCAACCGGGATCTCACCGGTAGCTGGGAATACCCTAGACAGGTCCTCCCCCAGCTGCCGCAGGTCAATATTCGCCCACCGCTGGCCGTGTCCTGTCAGACGCAGCGTCCGCTTACCATCGTCCATCTGTGTCAGATCCACCGTGCCATCAGCGTCAACCTGCGCCGTCCCGCCAGTTGGCCGAATAATGTCGACCTCAAGCCGGTCCTCGGAAAGCCCCTCGGTCTTCCCCTTGCCCCATTCGATAACGGTCACGGACTCACTCAGCGACGACTCCAAGTCAAGAGTCTCTAGATCCTCTGCGTCCTCGATACGGTAGGCGTCCGCATGAATCAAAGGAACGCTACCGCCCTCGGGAGGATGCACCCGAGCCACGATGAAAGTGGGAGACGAAACGTTGCCGTGCACGCCCATCCCCTTGCCAATACCCTGCGTAAACGTGGTCTTACCAGCGCCCAATTCCCCAGAGAGCATCACCAAATCACCAGGCCCAAGCAACTTCGCCAACCGTTCGCCAACGCGCCTGGTCTCGTCGGGTTCTGCGACCTCTATCTGCAAATTATTCGTCACCATCTTGCCTACCTTTGACGTCAATACGGGGTACACGGGCGCCAACCCGCGTCACCACCTCATAGTTTATTGTGTTAGTCCAATTAGCCCAGTCCCGCGCTGTTGGCTCCCCATCCGAACCGTCGCCGAAGAAGATGGCATCGTCGCCGACTTCCGCTGGGGCGTGTTCGCCCTCGCCCAAATCAAGAACGACCTGATCCATGCAGATTCGGCCCACAATCGGCGCGTCGAATGCCCTATCCTTTGTCTTAATCCGCACCCGCGCCCCATCGCAGGCACGCGCAATCCCGTCACCGTACCCAAGCGGGGCGACGGCGAGCCACCGCTGCGAAGGCGTAACCCACGTCCCCCCGTAAGAAACCGGGCGCCCCGCCTCGACTTTTTTAACCACCGTCAAGCCTGCCTGCAGGCGCATGGCTGGCCGCAACGCCAGGTCAGAGTTGGTTTGCACGCGCTCATCTGGGCTGAGCCCATAAACCCCAATCCCGTCACGCACCATCGGCGTATGTAGCTCCGGGTGCCACAGCGTAGCCGCAGTTGCAGACAGATGGGAAAGCTCGGGATTCAAGCCGGCCTCTTTCGCCACGGCGAGGGCGGCGGCAAACTCTTGGCCCGCACGTTTCGTCTGCGCCTTGCCTTCCGCTGAAACCTCGTCGGCCCGCGAGAGGTGCGACCAGACTGCCACGACCCGGATTTTCCCCGCCTTTTCTAGGCGGAACGCAGCTTCGCAGAGGGCGGGCCAGGTGCGGGCGGTGGCTCCGGCACGGGACATTCCCGTATCGATTTTTAAGTGTACGTTCACTATCTTCGAGGTTTTTTCGGCTGCCTCTTCTAGCCGATCTAATGCCCAAAAATCAGAAACTGACAAATCAATGTCTGCTTCTACGGCCTCTTCAATCGGGGATCCTGGTAGGAAAATCCACGAAAATATGCGCGGCCGCTTGCCCACAATTTTTCGTATCTGCATCGCCTCGGTTAGCTGTGCCGCACCAAACCAGGTTGTCCCCGCCTGGATTGCCGCGCGCGCCACTAAGGCCAACCCGTGGCCGTACGCGTTCGCCTTCACGATTACCATGTGCTCACTATCTGGCGCAGCTGCCCGTAGCTGGCGCACGTTGGCGGCAATCGCCGCAGTATCGATCAGAGCTACTCCGCCATAGGTGTCGTAAAGGTGCTGAGTCATGACTCCCATTGTGCCACTGTCTAGGCGCTCTTCCTGACCTTCCTGCACACATTCTCTTTTCGCGCAGGTTAGAGGCATTTATTACCAAGAAATTGCCCAGTTACTTCCAATCTGTTTAGTGAACGTACACTCCACACGAAACCGCAAACTAAGTGAACGTACACTCCACTAGCGCAGGGCTAGTTCTATCGCAGCCGGAATCTGCTGCACGATATCTGAAGCAAGAATTGGATGCCCCACCTTCTTCTTGCGTCCCAGCTCCGGGCCTGCGCCCAATCCCGCCGCTAGCCGCGCCGCAATCGAATGCACCCATGTGCCCGCTGCAGCACCAGCAGCCGTCTCCGACGCAGAAAGCGAATGCCCATCAGCCTCAGCCTGCGCCTGCTCCATCGCGAGCACCGCCCCAAGGATCCCCGCAAGCGCATCACCAGCCCCCGCAGTAGCAGTCCACCCTGGCGCTTCCGCTTGGGTGAAGGTATCGCCCTCGGGACCACACACAACGCTCACGGCCCCCTTTAGCAGAACGGTCGCACCCGTCTTCTCCGCTAACAGACCTGCCCATTTTGCGGGTGCCGCCTCAATATCCGACCTGGCCACCCCACCAGAAGCCTCGCTAAAACCCAAACGGGTAGCTAGTTGCGCAGCCTCACCCGCGTGCGGAGTAAGAACCACATTCGGGGCGAATTTCCGCACTCGTCGCACGGGCGAAGACCCCATGGACTCTGCCCGCTCAGGTAGCCGCGCCAAAATACGATCAATAATCGAAATGCCACCAGCATCCACAACCACCGGCAGGGACCGCAAAATCGCCTTAGTGGCAGCACGAACCATCTCGTCTACCCTGCCCTCATCTTTCGGATCGAGGCCGGGACCAACCACCACGGCCTGCGACCTCCCGCTTACCGGCACCGCTTCCGGCAGTACCGCAAAAAGCGAGGCCGAAGCAGCCGCGGGAATATTCACGCGAACCATGCCGGCCCCAGTGCGCGCGGCCGCTCGAGCACAAATAATCCCCGTAGCCGGATACGAGTCGGAGCCGGCCACCACTTCCACCACCCCGCGGGTGTACTTGTGATCCGCCCTCCCTGGTACCTTCCAGAGGTCGGCCACGTCAGCCGCGGTCAGTCGGCATGCGGACACGGGAGCTTCGACCGGCCCCAGTTCCACTACCTCGATAGAGCCGAAAGAGTTGCATGCAGGCGGCAAAAGGGCAGGATTCTTCATTGCGCCCATGGTTACCGTGACGTCAGCAGTAAGGTGAGGGCCGGCTACCTTTCCGTCCTCGCCACCTAGCCCGGAAGGAACGTCGACTGCTACCACCACTGGTTCGTCAGGACTGGAATCTCGTAGTGACACCAGTTGCCCCACGACGGTGGCGGCAGTTCCTCGGAGTGGCCCACTACCGCCGGTACCGACAATGCCATCTACCCACACCCCGGCTTTGTTTGCTGCCTCGGCAACGAGGGCTCGCAGCTGCGACCGCTTAGTCAGCCTGGCCGCGTCCAAAATGTCCACCCCTGCCTTCTTGGCAGCAGCCAACGCGCGCGGATGGGCCTTAGTCGAAACAAGTAAGGCCTGCACCTTCGCCCCCGAATCAGCCAGGTATTTAGCCGCATAGAGGGCGTCACCACCGTTATCGCCACCCCCGACAAGAGCTAGGACGGTAGAACCATGCACCGTAGCCCCAAGCAGGGTCAGCTGATCCGACACAGCCGCAGCCACCCCATCGGCGGCTTGCTTCATCAAGGCGTCCTGGGGAGCGGCAGCAACCAGCTCGCCCTCGGCACGCCGAACATCACTGGAGGCGTAGGCGCGCAGCATTATTCGACGGTCACCGACTTAGCTAGGTTCCTAGGCTGGTCCACATCTAGGCCACGAGTCTTCGCAACCTCGCAAGCCAGAATCTGAAGAGGAACAACCGTAAGTAGCGGCAGATACAAGGTTGGGGCGGCCGGCACGCGGAAGACAGCTTCGGCGAAATTGTCCACCGAAGAATCGCCCTCTTCTGCTACACAGAACACGCGCGCGCCCCTAGTACGCACCTCTTGGATGTTCGACAGCACCTTGCGGTGCAGCTCAGGCCGACGCGGAGTGGGAACGATAAAGACGACAGCAACCCCGTCCTCGACAAGGGCGATCGGCCCGTGCTTCAGCTCGCCCGCAGCAAACCCCTCAGCGTGAATGTAGGCAATTTCTTTCAGCTTGAGGGCGCCCTCCATAGCAACTGGGAAGCCCACGTGCCTGCCAAGGAAGTACACGGATTCTTCAGAAGCCAAAGTGCGGGCCACCTGGCGCACCGTCTCGGCATTGTCGAGGACGCGCTGCACCTTCTGGGGAAGCTTCTCGAGCTTCTCCATGTAGTCTTCGATCTCGTCAATGTACTTGTTCCCACGTACCTGCGCCAAGAACAATCCCAGCAGATAGCAGGCGGAAAGCTGCGCCGTGAAGGCCTTAGTAGAGGCAACCGCGATCTCGCGGCCGGCATGTGTCAGCAGCACCGCATCCGATTCACGCGAAATAGTCGAACCGGGGGTGTTCACAATCGCCAATACGCGTGCCCCCTGCTCCCGAGCGTGCCTAATAGCCATGATCGTGTCCATCGTCTCACCAGACTGAGAGATGGCCACTACCAGCGTCTTCTCGGTTACCACGGGGTCTCGGTAAGAGAATTCGTGAGCCAATTCGACCTCGACTGGGATGCGACACCAGTGCTCAATCGCATAGCGGGCGACCTGTCCGGCGTACGCGGCCGTACCACACCCGACAACGATCATCTTGTCAATAGTGCGGAGTACCTCGGTAGGAATGCGCAGCTCATCCAATGCCAGGTGCCCTGTGGAATCGAAACGATCCTCCAAAGTAGCCTTGATCGCCTTTGGCTGCTCAGAAATTTCCTTCTCCATGAAGGTGGGCCAACCGCCCTTTTCAGCAGTCTCGGTCTCGAAGTCAATCTTGTAAGTAGACGGTTCAGTTGCCTTGCCCTCGACGTCCACAATCACGACCTCGGTGGCGGTCAGAAGAACCATTTCGTCTTGGCCGACCTCGACCACCTGGTCGGTGTGCTCAGCAAACGCCAACACGTCAGAGCCAAGGAAGTTCTCGCCCTCGCCAATTCCCACGACGAGCGGAGAAGAGCGGCGAGCTGCAACTATCGCGTCCGGACAGTCCTGATGCAGCACCAGCAAGGTGAAAGTGCCTTCCAAGCGCGCAGTCGTCTTCCGCATCGCCCGTGCTAGACGCGCAAAAGCTGCCTTGTTGGAAGCATCAGGAACTACGGCTCCCTGATCCGCTACCTGCTCAGAATCGCCCTGATCAGCGCGGTAATAATGGGCAACCAGGTGGGCTACGACCTCGGTATCAGTGTCCGAGACGAACTCGACCCCGGCAGCGGTAAGTTCCCCCCGCAGCGCGTCCGCATTCTCAATAATGCCATTGTGGACCAGAGCCAGCCGCCCCTCGTCAGCAATGTGAGGATGCGCGTTTTCGGTGGTCGGAATGCCGTGGGTCGCCCACCGCGTATGCCCGATCCCTGCAATCGCATCATCCAACGGCTCATCCTGTAGAAGCTGACGCAAATTCGCCAACTTACCCACAGATTTGCGCACCTGCAGGAGCTGCGGCGCGGCCACAGCAACACCAGCAGAGTCGTATCCGCGATATTCAAGGCGAGCCAACCCGCCCATTACTACCTGCGCGCTACGAGCGCCGAGCTTACAACCAATATGTCCAACAATTCCGCACATACGTAAATCAAACCACGTACCGGTGACATTTTCAGCAAACAAAACAGTAAATACACCGTAAAAATAAGTGGAATACGCCATTCAACTTTGCGTCATTACCCCCGCTTGAGGGCATAATGAAGCGTGAACGCTCTACAGAACAACCCTTGGGGTATGCCTTCCAGTTTTTTCGAGGGCGAAACTGGCAGCCAACTTGCCCCAGCTAGGGGGCCACAGACTTCAGATCGCAGCCCCTATCAGGAATTCGACAGGCGCAGCTGGGCCTCGTTGGCATCTGCCACCCCGCTGCCGCTCACTGAATCAGATATTCGCAGGTTGGCCGGTCTGAACGATCCAATTGACATGCGAGAAGTAGACGCAATCTACCGCCCTCTTTCAGCATTGCTCCAACTTTACGTGAATGAGCAGCGCTCTTTGGCTGATGCGCGGGCCGCTTTCCTGCGCGAACCGCACGGGCGGACCACACCCTTCGTGATTGGTATTGCGGGATCTGTGGCGGTCGGGAAATCTACCGTTGCTAGGTTGCTGACCGAGTTGATGCGACGGTGGCCTCAGACTCCGAAGGTGGAGTTGCTTGCAACCGATGGGTTCTTGAAGCCGAATGCGGAGTTGAAACGTCTGGGTCTGATGGACCGGAAGGGATTCCCGGAATCTTACGATAGGCGCGCTCTGCTACGTTTCCTTGCGGCGATTAAATCTGGGGCCCGGCAGGTTTCCGCCCCGGTTTATTCGCATGTTAGCTACGATATTGTGCCCGATGAGCGGAACGTAGTTGAGCAGCCGGATGTTCTGATTGTCGAGGGGCTGAATGTGCTTCAGCCGCCGGTGCGGTCTTCAGAAGCGTCGACGGCCCTTGGCGTGTCAGACTTTTTCGATTTCTCGATTTACGTTGATGCCCGTCATGAGGACATTAAGAATTGGTACATCGAGCGTTTCTTGAGGCTCCGCGAATTCGCATTCAAGCAGCCGAATTCTTATTTCCGGTCCTACGCTAATTTGTCGGACGAGGAAGCGGTGCAGACTGCCGACCGGATTTGGAACGACATTAACCTGGTCAATCTGATCGAGAATATTCGCCCAACTCGCGGCAGGGCAACACTGGTCATTACCAAGAACGAAGAGCACCGGGTAAACCGGCTTCGTCTGCGCAAACTCTAATTTGGCGGAGTGTACGTTCACTCCCCACCGCCCGATAAACGAAGTGTACGTTCACTCCCCACAGCCCGATGAACGGAGTGTACGTTCACTATTTTCGGCAAAAAAGTAGCGGGGCAGAGAGCCCACCAGACTCCCCGCCCCTCTCTTTTAGGCTCTAGAGCGACAGCTCTTCCTTCACCACGCTCGCCAGCTCCTTGCACACGCGGTCGGATTCTTCCTGAGTAGCCGCCTCAACCATCACGCGCACCACCGGCTCAGTACCGGACGGCCGCAACAGGACACGACCATTCTCGCCTAGGTAATCTTCAGCCTGCATGACAGACTTAGCCACGGCCTCGTTCGAAGAAGCCGCCGCCTTGTCCACATTAGGTACGTTGATCAGCGTCTGCGGCAGCCGCTTGACGAAATCCGTCAGCTCCGCCAGCGACTTGCCGGTCTGCTTGACCCGCTTGGCAATCATCAGCGAAGTCAAAACACCGTCACCAGTAGTCGCATAGTCAGAGATGATGACATGCCCCGACTGCTCCCCACCAATGGCGAAGCCGCCCTCACGCATCTTTTCGAGGACGTAGCGGTCCCCCACGGCAGTCTGCACAGTGTCAATGCCGACTTCCTTCATAGCTAGCAGCAGGCCAAGGTTGGACATTACAGTCACGACAAGGGTGTTCCCTGCCAGCTTGCCTTCTTCCTTCAGGCCGACTGCGAGCATGCCCATGATCTTGTCGCCGTCTACCAGGTTCCCCTCGGCGTCAACAGCCAGACAACGATCGGCATCCCCGTCATATGCCACACCGAAGTCGCAGTGCTGACTTACCACGGCCGCCTGCAGGGCCTCCGGATGGGTGGATCCGCACTCATAGTTGATATTGCGTCCATCCGGGGAAGCATTGATCACTACAGCGTCGGCTCCGGCCTCACGCAACGCTTCCGGCCCCAAGAACGAGGCAGCCCCGTTCGCACAGTCGACAGCAATGCGCAGCCCAGACAGATCCGTACCCACCGCAGATACCAGGTGATCGATGTAAGAACGGTCTACTGCCTTCGATTCCTCTTCGACCTCGCCAACATCGCCGCCCAACGGGCGCTCCCACTCTTCACCAAGAATGGCCTCAATCTTGTCTTCTACCGTGTCAGGTAGCTTGAAGCCGCCGCGAGCAAAGAATTTAATGCCATTGTCGGGCATTGGGTTGTGGGAAGCCGAGATCATCACGCCGAGGTCGTAGTCCCCCTCTGCCGTCAGGAAGGCGACGGTTGGGGTGGTGACGACTCGGGCCCTATCTACGTCCATCCCGGCCGAGGCCAGGCCTGCCACTATTGCGTGGTCCAAAAACTCGCCGGAGATCCTGGTATCGCGCCCGACTACGGCGCGAGGCTTCTGACCGTTCTTGGTCTGCGCGCTCTCAGAAAAAAGCCGAGCCGCTGCGATACCAAGGTTGGTAGCTAGCTCGGGAGTTAGTTTCTTATTTGCAAGGCCTCGTACGCCGTCTGTGCCAAACAGTCTGGGCATTTCGCTTCCTTCCGGGAAATTACAATTCTTACCAAGCATACCGCCTTGAAAGGATTTGCCCGCTTTGGCGTTGTGCCGCGAGCCTCCGCCCATCCACGCCCCGATGGATGGGCCCGGAGGATGGAAATGCCGGGATCGCCGGAAACGCGAAGGATATTAAAAGCAGAAGACCCGCCCCAAGTGGGACGGGCCTTCCGAAAAGTGAAATCAGCGCTTGGAGTACTGGGGGGCCTTACGGGCCTTCTTCAAACCAGCCTTCTTACGCTCAGTTGCGCGAGCATCGCGGGTCAGGAAGCCGGCCTTCTTCAAAGCAGGACGGTTCGCATCGCGATCGATCTCGTTCAACGCGCGGGCAACGCCTAGACGCAGAGCGCCAGCCTGCCCGGAGATGCCGCCACCGTTGATGCGGGCGATCACATCGAAGCGACCGGCCAGATCTAGCAGGGTGAACGGGTCGTTGACAAGCTGCTGGTGCAGCTTGTTCGGGAAGTAGTCTTCCAAGGTGCGGCCGTTGATGGTCCACTTGCCCTCGCCTGGGATCAGGCGAACGCGGGCGACGGCGGACTTGCGGCGGCCCAGCCCCGAACCGGGAGCGGTGACGGACTGGCCGGCACCGGCGGCAGGAGCCTCGGTCTCGGAAGTGTATTCAGCCGGAGCGTTCTCCAGCTCTTCGTTTTCTTCTACAGTTGCAGTGTTCTCAGCCACGGTTTTCCTCAAACTTCTATAGCCAGCGACCCGGTCACTGAGCGATCTTCTTGATCTCGACAGTTTCGGGCTGCTGAGCAGTGTGTGGGTGTTCAGAACCAACGAACACGCGCAGCTTCTTCATCTGGGCGCGACCAAGCTTGGTGTGGGGGACCATACCCCGGACAGCCTTCTCTACCGCCTTTTCGGGGCTCTTTTCGAGGAGCTCACGGTAGGTCAGCGAGCGCAGCCCGCCCGGGTAACCCGAGTGGCGGTATGCCCGCTTTGTGTCCAGCTTGTTGCCCGTCAGAACGACTTTGTCAGCGTTGATCACGATGACGTAGTCGCCAGTGTCAATGTGGGGCGCGTAAGTCGGCTTATGCTTCCCACGGAGCAGGTTTGCGACAGTGGTCGCTAGTCGTCCGAGGACGACGTTCTCGGCGTCAACGATGTACCACTTCTTGTTGGTTACATCGGCAGCCTTCGGTGTATAGGTGCGCACGGCGTAGCCTTCGTTCGTCGTAGTTGATTGGTGCCCTGAGGCGACCAACTTCGGTCAAATGCTAATGGTTATTGCGTTCGGGCAGTGCGGGCGAGTGGGAAGCGCCTGCGTGCCTACGTAACGCACAACTAGATAATAGTAACTGGCCTGCCCTCTCGTTTCAAAGCGGTGTGGCTAATAACTCACTGCCAGAGTGCGATGGCAGAGCGTGGGGGAACCACCACGTGCCCGCTTAGTTGGGTGGCGCTCAGCAGATCTGTTCCCACCATTCCACTCAGCTCTGCAGCCTTGTCCGCGTGATTCAGCACGAAGAGCACTTTGCCTCGCTTTACCGCTTCCACGCCCGCGGGGGCTCCGGGGAGGACGGGCCGCA
Source organism: Actinomyces sp. UMB0138 (assembly GCF_002849225.1). GTDB lineage: Bacteria > Bacillota > Negativicutes > Veillonellales > Veillonellaceae > Veillonella > Veillonella parvula_H. The sequence goes on along the minus strand of NZ_PKMC01000001.1, from coordinate 209,335 downwards.
CCCGGGCATGCGCGCCGACGAGGGCGAGCACTCCGGCCCTACCTGCTAGGTCTAGGTCTGTACCTACATACCACGCCTGCCCCTTCCCAACTTTCCGGCGCGTGATGGCAGCCTTTCCGTTCAGGTCGGTGGCAATGCCGTCTGTGAAGAACGCGATTGGGGTGGCATCTTCGACCTCTATGGAGTCCGCCCTGGTCTTGCCGCGCAGTGCCGGGCGTACTTCGCACAGACTGTCCATGGCTCGCTCTAGGGCTGGATCGACCGGCTCGATGCCTACGTATCGCGCCGCAGCAGGCGCGCCTACTGCAGCCGTAATACGGCAAACGCGCGGGTCCGGATTTCCGTCTGGGGCGCCTTGCGGAGTAGAGCCACCCAGGTGTTCATTCACGCCCTCGGCCACCACTGCCGTTTCCGCAGCGTTTACTCCGTACACGGTCCCCTCGACATTCACCCCAAAGAGGGACGACAACACTCCCAGGTATCCCCCTAAGGCAGCCTTGCCTTCCGGAGTGAACCGTCCCGTGCCGGTAGTGCCAATTAGCTGGCCTCCGCCCTCGACAAATTCCTCCAATTTCTTTCCAAGGATGGCATCAGGAGCGGCTAGGTCCGCCACGATCACCATGCGGTATTGGCTTAGGTCGGCGTCGACACCAACGACGTCGGCGGTTATTCCTGCCTCAAATAGGCTCCTATGCCACACTCGCGCCTGGCCCATCCACGAATGTGGAACCGGCCCAATAGAGGTTGAGCGGATAATCTCGCTCTCCCAGTCCACCATGACCGCCACCTCGGCCTGAACCTGCGTGCCGGCCACGGGTGAAAGATTCGCCAATTTGGTTCCGAGGTCGACCATTTCTTTCCAGTGGGACCCTGCAGTACCGTAGTGCGGCACCATGGCGCCATGCCAAGTCTCTGCCCCTGCCTCACTTTGGCGCCACTGGAAGCAGAGTGCCCCGTCAGCTCCCCTAGCAATCTGGGATAGGGACCACAGAGCCCACTGCCCCGGCCTCTTCGAGGCATTCGCGGCGCGCCACTGCACGACGCCTGGCGCCTGTTCCATGATTAGCCAAGGCTGGCCCTTGTAGCCGCGCTGCATGTCAGCCGACCACGCCTGTTCTGCAATGGCAGCCGGGTCTGCCGGATCTGGGTATTCATCATTAGAGACTACGTCCACCTCGCGCGCCCACTGCCGGTAATCGACTGGCGGGAAATATCCCATGAAATTAGTGGTAATCGGAATTTGTGGAGCGCGCGCCTGCAGCTGTTCCTTCTCTAGGCGAAACAGTTTTAGCATCTGCTCATTGCTGAAGCGCCGCCAGTCGGCCAGATGCGCGGGATTGTGGAAGGTAGGCGTTGCTCGCGGCGGCTCCACCTGCTCAAAATTGCGGCGGCGCTGTGACCAGAAAGCACAGCCCCAAGCGTGGTTCAGTTCCTCGATCGACCCGTATTTCTGCTGCAGCCATTGCCGGAATTCGCCGGCGCAACGTTCACAGAAGCATTCGTGAATATGGCAGCCATACTCGTTGTTTATGTGGAAGAGGGCGACGGCCTCGTGACTGCCGAAACGCGTGGCTATCTCGCGGGAAAGCCGGACCACGCCCGCCCGATATTCCGGAGAGGACAGGCAGTACCCCTGTCTAGACCCGAATCCTAGCCTTACCCCCTGCCGATCTACCGGCAGTGAATCCGGGTACTTATGTGCCATCCATGCTGGTGGGGCGGCAGTTCCCGTTGCTAAATCGACACTAATACCCGCTTTCCCAAGCGCATCAATGCGTTCTGCCAGCCTAGAGAACGCCTCCTCGTCCCAGCACCCCTCGTCTGCTTCTAGCTCTCCCCAAGCGAACACGTTCACGGTTGCCATATTCACTCCGGCTTCCCGCATTAGGGGAATGTCCTGCTCGATGGTCTGGCGATCCCACTGTTCCGGGTTGTAATCGCCGCCGTAATAAAGAGCGTTGGTCTTCAAAGGCATGTCCCATTCCTTCCGTGCTCTGGGAATTCGTTCGTTGTGCGAGCTAGCGCGGGCCCAACACCACTAACGTGTTGTCGATTAGTCTGGTCGAGCCTACCCGCGCTGCCAACATTAGCGTTGCAGTCACCTTCTGGCCTTCCCGCACCTCTTCCATAGTATTGGGGTCAACCAGAGCCACATATTCGGTCTGCACTCCCGGCGCCTGCTCAAGGACTGCCTTGGTCGTTTCCAACACGCTGGTCGCAGATCCCGTCGCGGCCGCTGCCTGAAGCCCAGCTGTCAAGGCCTTATTTAGCGCAGTGGCCTGCTCGTGTTCTTCGGGGCTGAGATAGGCATTTCTGGAAGAAAGCGCCAATCCGCTAGGTTCCCGCCGGATAGGGATTGCCTCAATCCGAATGGGATAGTCCAAATCCCGTACGAGCTGCCTTACAACCGCCAACTGCTGCGCATCCTTCTGCCCAAAATAGGCCCGATGCGGGCGCACCAAGTTGAACACCTTAGACACGATCTGCACTACCCCAGCGAAGTGGGTGGGCCGGGCAGCGCCCTCGTAGTTAGCCCCAACCTGACCAACCTGGAAAGAAATTTGCGGCTGCCCATTGGGGTACATCGTTTCCGGCGAGGGCGCAAACACCACGTCCGCCCCCACTTTGGAAAGGGCCTGCACATCCTGCTGCAGGTCACGTGGATAGGCCCCGTAGTCCTCCTCTGGCGCGAACTGTATCGGGTTCACAAAGATCGAAACCACCACCACGTCATTGGCTTTACGAGCTGCACGAACCAAATCCAGGTGCCCCTCGTGCAACGCGCCCATAGTCATGACCAGCCCAACCTGGCCATGCTTATCCTGTAACGCCTGACGTAGCTCTGATCCCGTGTACACGAGCTGAGGATCCATCATTGCCTTTCCTTAGTTTGTTCAGAAAGCAGCTTATACGCTTCCGCAACGCCGTTAATATTCGGAGTAAGATCCCTATTATCCGGGTCTGCTCCCAGCGCGAGGGCGGCCTGTTCAGCGCGAGTAATAGCTGCAAGCGCCGCAGGAGTGCCGATCCGTTCTACCTGAGGCACCTCATCAATTCCCTCTAGCATCGCTTCAGGATTGTCCAAACCAGCCATGGACAGTAAAGCTTTGGCTTGCTCTAATACGGTAGCAACGTGTGCGCTAGCATGCGTCAGAGCCGCGGCCACAAGAGGGCGGTCGTCCTCGGCAACGGGAATTGGGCTGCCGCCAAGTTCCACCGCGAGCGCCTGCGCGATCGGCAGCAGCGGCGCCGGAGCGGTTACGATTATGGGCCGATCCTGCATCCGCGAGAGGTCGATGGAGGTGCCGGTCAAAGATATTACCGGGTGGATAGATAGCGGTAACACTCCCACAGCGGAAGCGCTCTGCAGGACGCGGAGGCCTGCCATGGCGGCATGCACCACGATCTGCCCAGATCTGATCACTCCTAGTTCCGTCAATCCTTGGCACACCTCCGCAATGAGCGAGTCGGGCACGGTGAGCAACACCAGGTCTGCCTGAGGTACCAACTTATCTGCATCTAGGATAGGTACCCCCGGCAGCATTGCTTCTACCCGGTCTGTGTCAGAGGCGGGCGTAACCCCAACGATTTCGTGTCCACTGGCACGCAGGGCTGAGCCGAGGACGCATCCTGCCTTCCCCGCCCCCACCACGGCTATCCGGAGGCGAGACTGGGCGCTCATGCGGAGGACCTCGCCATGCGCTTTTGCCACTCCTCCATCGGTTCTTCACCGCGCCGCAGCCTGGCTAGCTCTGCCTGTTGCATGACGGCGGCGGATAGTACCTCCTCGGAGAGATGTTTTACTTCGCCCATCCCCGTTGAGTTGAAAACTAGGTCCAAACGCATGTTGCCCACGTTGAGCCAGCGTTCTAACGGGCCCTGCTTCGCAGTGACAGATTGGGCGTGCTCATGCGGGATGATGTCGAGTGTTCTAGTAATCCGGCCGTCGCGAACCGCTACTACCGTGTCGGTGATGAACACGGACTTGCGGTTGTACGTGAGCGGATCTAGTAGGCGTACTTTCCTCCCCACAGGAGTGAAGTATTTTCCTTCCCCACTACCCGTTAGAGCTTCTTCCAAGAACGCGTCAGGATCGTCTATTCCAAGGTCACGGACTACAAGCCAGAGCGCCCTAAGCGCCTGGTCCCGGGTCCCCGTTGGCAACATGGTGACCTTACCACGACCGCCCTCGCTTGAAGCCTCTTTTGCCGCTTGAGCAGTTTGGCCTACGCCTGCTTGCACTGCGGATACTCGCCACCAGTCCTTGGACCGCCACAGCAGTGGCTGCTGCAACCGCACGGCGTGTATGCGCCCCGGCGGTATAGTTTGGGAAATCTGCTTCGTTAGACCTCGGGTAATGCGGATGCCCGCACTCGTTACTGCGGCAGTGAAACCGTATTCAGAATTCACTCGCCCCCATACCGCAGAGCCTATACCCGCAATAGCAACGACGATGGAGATTATGAACTGGATGCCTCCAAGAGCAATCGCAAATTCTGAGGCGCCGAGGATACTCACCAGCACGATCGCCCCAACTACGAACCCCAATATGGTGACCACGGCAATAATGATCCCTACCGAGCGCACCATGCCCCCAAGGAAGATGGGTAAGTCCAGTTTGTATAGTTCCCATGGCTGGAAGTTAGGCCCCTTATACTCCGCGCCAATTACTCCTGAATGGGCAATCCCCGAATCTTCGGTTGCTGAGCCCGCATTCTCCTCGCCCTCTAACACCTCTTCGTTCTGTATCTCTTCTCGGTGCAGTATTTCGCGTCGTACGTCCTCGGCTTTCCCCACAGAAAGATACTGGATTTTCACCGATGACCCCGGGCCGCCAGCAGACTCCACTCTTATTTCGGCAAGTCCTAGCACGCGCGACAGTAGTGAGCGCGAAATGTCTACCGACTGCACGCGGTCGAGTGGGGCGCGCCTGTGGGCTTTGAAAATGACGCCGTGGCGAAAGTGCACAGCTTCGTCAGTTACTGCGTAGAAGGTGTTTCGCCACTGCAAGTACGTGAAGCAAAGTAGCGCTAAAATAAGGGCTACTACTGCCCCCGAGACAATCAGAATGACCAAGCCGACGCTAAATTTTCCATCTAAGTACTGGGCGGCTTCCGAAAGCACCTGTAGGTTTCCGAACAGGACGACCCCGAGGAAAGTGGTGAGGGCGGCTCCTCCATTTAGTAATGGAGAGAGCGGGTGGACTTTACGCCATTGGTCGGCGCGTACTTCTTCCTGGACGCTCATAGACCGGCCATCTCCGCATTGCCGAGGGCGGACAGGCGGTCACGCAGCAGGATTGCGTCTTCTTTGGGGAGGCCAGGAATGTTCGCGTCGGTGGTGGCTGCAGCGGTGTGCAGTTTGACGGAAGCAATGCCCATCCATCGGTCTAGTGGGCCTTCGTTTAGGTCGACGAATTGCATGCGCCCGTACGGTACTGCGCACATGGATTTGAACATGATGCCACGGCGGATCAGGAGTTCGTCATTAGTAGCTGCCCAACCTATGGCACGTACCTGCCTTGGGATCAGCCATGTCAGCCATGCGATGAAGGCAACCAGCGCGGCTACGCCGATCCACAGTAGTGGCTGGTGAGCCAAGATGGTGATAGCAATCAGCGCTATTAGCAGGGGGACGGGCACCATGAGGGCTCCTGCCAGCCTTGCCTTCCACAGCTTCATGGATACTGGATGGAACTGCGCTCCCGCAGGAGTGAAGGGGTCGCCGTTGGCCCCGGCCGCTCGCATCGGCTGTTCAATACGGCTTTGAGGTGCATCAGTCATAGTTAAAGTATTGGCGAGACGCGGGGCAGCCGCAACCTAGCTTTTGGAGTGTACGTTCACTCCGCTGACCCGAAAAACCAGCCCGGATTTAAGTGTACGTTCACTCCAATTTGCGGCGGAGGGGCAGCCCACCTGGGACTATACTTCGCGCTCTTACAGGCCCCATCCAGCGATCGTTCAGCTGCATGGGTAAAATTGGTTTTATGGATCAAAACCAGTCCGAAGCCAAACTGTTAGTAGTCGACGACGAGCCCAATATCCGCGACCTGCTCGCCTCCTCACTGCGTTTCGCCGGATTCGACGTCGAAATTGCAGCCGACGGCGCCACAGGACTCCGCGCTGCCAAGGAATATAAGCCAGACCTGATCGTCCTCGACGTCATGATGCCCGACATGGACGGCTTCGCCGTCACCCGGCACCTGCGCGAAGCAGGGCTACAGATGCCGGTCCTGTTCTTGACCGCCCGCGATGACATGCAAGACAAAATCCAGGGCCTCACCGTTGGCGGAGACGACTACGTGACCAAGCCCTTCGGCCTCGAAGAGGTCGTCGCCCGCATCCGGGCGATACTACGCCGCACCAAGACCACCGTCGCGGACGAACCCAAAATGCGCGTTGGGGACATTACTTTAGACGAGGACGCACACGAAGTTCACCGTGCCGGAACGCTAGTCGACCTGTCCCCCACAGAATTCAAGCTGCTCCGCTACCTGATGCTCAACGAAGGCCGGGTCGTCTCGAAAATGCAGATCTTGGACCACGTTTGGGAATACGACTGGGACGGAGAAGCCGCGATCGTTGAATCCTACATCAGTTACCTCCGCCGCAAACTGGATGTAGCTGGCTCTTCCGGCGAAATTATCCACACCCGGCGCGGTGTCGGCTACATCATGCGGGAAGAATGAGAAACGCCCGGAAACGGCGGACCAAGAGAGAAAACGCTGACGTCGCCCTCCTGCGAAATCTTCGCTTGCGCTGGCACTCCACTCCCCTTACTTTCCGCCTCGTCACAGTTACTACCTCGCTGATCACGGTTGGGCTGGTACTCGCTGGTGCCTCGATGCTGGGCATTTTGCAATCTCACTTGGTCGGACAGGTCGACCACGAATTGATCTCTACGGCGCAACGCCAGGTGACGGCCATATCCCCTACGCTCGATATGAGGACGGATCCGGAATTGCCGTCGAATTACTACGTGCGTCTGGAATATGGCGAACGGCACGGCAAACAGCAGGCCAAAGGCCAGGTCATCATCACTTCTGCCACGCGGCAGCAGTTCGGCGTCCCCGAAACCGGCGAGCTGCTTTCGTTCAACGAATTAGATGATGCGCATATGACTCAGCCGATCACGGTTCCGTCTTCAAAAATTGGAATCGCCTGGCGCGCTGTGGCCGTACCGCTTTACCGGGCGGATATTCCGGTGGGGGTGGCAACGGTCGCCCTCCCTTTGGCGGGCGTGTCACAGACTATTTACCGCACTTCCCTGTACCTGCTGTTTTCTTCGCTTTTGATCGCAGCAGCTGGGGCACTTGCCGCCTTTTACCTGGTGCGTCGTTCGCTTCGTCCTCTGCGCGAAATTGAATCAGTGGCGGGCAAGATCGCGGGTGGCGACATGACGCAAAGGGTTGACAATGAACCGCCCACTACCGAGGTCGGTTCCCTTTCGCAGTCGCTAAACAAGATGCTCACCTACCTAGAGGAGTCTTTCACTGCCAGGAAGGCCTCCGAGAAGAAGATGCACCAGTTTGTGTCTGACGCTTCCCATGAGCTGCGCACGCCTTTGGCGGCGATCCGCGGTTACGGCGAGCTGTACCGGATGGGCGGGGTTCCGCCCGAGGGCGTGCCGGACGTTATGGGACGGATCGAGTCAGAGGCCTCTAGGATGAGCGAATTAGTCGAGGACCTGCTGAAACTTGCCCGCTTAGATGAGGGCCGAAAGTTGAAGTTCGAGGACGTGGACCTAACGGAGCTCGTCCAACTGGCTGCTTCGGACCTTGGGGCGCTCGACCGCAAACGAAAAGTAGAGATCGTTGATTTGGAGGGTAATCCTGCGCGCGAACCTGTCTTCGCCCACGTGGATCGCAATCAGATCATGCAGGTACTCGCTAATCTGGTGGGCAACGCCGTGCGGTACACCCCACCTGGCAGTCCCGTCGAATTTGCGGTGGGCACGCGCTCTAGCATGACTTTGTTGGAGGTTCGCGACCACGGACCCGGCATTGCCAAAGACGAAAGGGCCCAAGTATTCAAGCGTTTCTACAGGTCTGATACTTCTAGAACTCGGAACACGGGTGGCTCTGGTCTGGGGCTTGCCATTGTTAGCGCTATTGCTAAAGCGCACAACGGCAGTGCCGAATTGCGCACTACCGAGGGCGGGGGGCTCACGGTTAGGTTGTACTTGCCTACGGTGCCGTAACTGCAATATTTGCCACTACGGATGGCAAAAGTTGGGCTAAATTGCCGTTTGGGGCATAAGCTAGCCGGTGTCATCGTAGTCGTTTGAGGTTGTTTATGACTTCCAGTGAAACTCCGCAATGGCTTCCGGGCGCGTTCGCTCGTTCCATGTCGAACATTGGCGTGGATTTGGATCGCGCACAGCTCGAAGAGCTGGCGGGGCAGCTATTGGCGAAGTGGGATTCCCCGAATCGTCACTACCATAATGTGCAGCACCTGGTTGCTGTTCTATCCGGTATCGACGAGTTGCAGGGGTGCACCCACGATCCTGATTTGTTGCGTGTTGCTGCGTGGCTACATGGCATTGTTTTCGTGGATTATGAGGACGGCGACGATGCACGTGCCGTTGGCGAGGACGAGGTAGCTTCGGCTTCTGCGGCGGCCAAGATTTTGAAGGCGACCGGTTTGGACGAGTCGGTGGTTGAGCGCATCTGCGGGCTGATTATTTCTATGAAGTCGCACCGGTCTTACCCGGACGATGTGGACCAGCAGGTGTTGTTGGACGCTGACATGTCGATGCTTGCCGCTGATCCGCAGGATTATCGCGACTATGTGGCTGCGGTGCGCGAGGAGTACGCGCATGTTCCTGAGGCCGCGTACTGTCGTTTCCGGCGGCGTATTGTGCGCAAGCTGCTGGGGCGCAATGCCATTTTCAATTCTCCGATGGCGGAGGATTGGGATTCGGTGGCGCGCAATAATTTGGAGGCCGAGAAGGCCCGGCTGGATACGGAGCTTTCTAGTCTGGAATCTGATGTCCGTCGAGAGGCTAATGATGCGGCGGAGGAACACGATGAGGCCATTGAGCGCTATCAGCATCGCTCTGATGACCCCTCAACTGGGGTAATCAAGGGCATGGCACCGCTTAAGTCTGCATCGGAGCCTCAGGTAATTACTGCGGAACTGCCGGTGATCAAAGCCGAGGAAGATTCGGAGGAGCAGCCGCAGATGGCTCCAGACGAGGGCGCCTTGGAAGAGAAGGCCAACCAGGACCAGGATTTAGAAGAGGAGCAGGCGGAGCAAGAAGATCTTTCCTCTTCGTTAGAGCTTGCCATTGACGTCTTGGATTCCCTACCCAAACGCGAAGAGAAGCCAAAGGAATCCGCGGCGGGGACTGACTAGGCTAGCTATTTAGCAGTAAATCTTTTTCCACAGGTGTCCTGTGCGCGTTATGCCCACGGCGCCTGTTCATTTCTACCTAAACACTAGTTGGGGTTTTTCTATTCTGATCGTGCCAGTGAGGGAAAATCAGAAAGGGAAAATCATGGCACGTTTTACAGCGAATTCGGGTTCTATTTCTTTGGCTGCCGGCCAGGTCTCTACGATCGCTGGGCAGATTCGTTCCGATGTGGCGCAGATGATGTCTCAGCTTGGTGCGCTCGAGGGCGAATGGCAGGGTGCCGCTTCTGCCGCTTTTAGTTCCGCTACGACCCAGTGGCGCGGGGCCCAGGCCCAAGTGGAATCTGCGCTCGATTCCATTTCTCAGGCGCTCACTGCCGCTTCTACTACCTATGAAGACGCGGAAGCCCGCGCTACCTCGCTATTTGCGGGATAACGCGGGCTTTCCGGTTGGAGTACTTTTTAGTACATTCCGCCCATGTCGTCGCCACCGGCGGCCGGGACTGCTGGCGGTTCCGGCTTGTCGGCGACCACGGCTTCGGTAGTCAGGAACAGGCCGGCAATGGAGGCTGCGTTCTGCAGCGCGGAACGAGTTACCTTGACCGGGTCAGCAATGCCTGCTGCCATTAGGTCCTGGTATTCGCCAGTTGCTGCGTTCAGGCCTTCGCCTTCCTTCAGCGAGAGGACCTTGTCAACTACAACGCCGCCGTTCAGGCCTGCGTTGTTTGCAATCTGGGCCAGGGGCGCTTCTGCCGCTACACGCACGATCTGTGCGCCAGTGGCTTCGTCGCCTTCGAAGTCGTTGTTGTCTAGGACCTTGGCTGCTGCCTGCAGCAGAGCTACGCCGCCACCGGAAACAATGCCTTCTTCGGAGGCTGCACGCGCGTTGCGTACTGCGTCCTCGATGCGGTGCTTGCGTTCCTTGGCCTCGACCTCGGTGGCTGCACCGGACTTGATCACTGCAACGCCGCCAGACAGCTTTGCAAGGCGTTCCTGCAGCTTCTCGCGGTCGTATTCGGAGTCAGAGTTCTCGATCTCCTGGCGGATCTGGGCAACGCGGCCGTCGATCTGCTCCTTGGAGCCTGCGCCGTCGACGATGGTGGTGTCGTCCTTGGTGACAACAACCTTGCGGGCCTTGCCCAGCATGTCCAGCTCGACGCTTTCGAGCGAGAGGCCGACGGTCTCGGAGACAACCTGGCCACCGGTGAGGATAGCCATATCCTGCAGCATGGCCTTGCGACGATCGCCGAAGCCCGGGGCCTTCACAGCAACGGACTTGAAGGTGCCACGAATCTTGTTTACGACTAGGGTGGTCAGCGCCTCGCCCTCGACATCCTCAGCAACGATCAGCAGCGGCTTGCCGGACTGCATGACCTTCTCAAGAATCGGCAGCAGGTCCTTGATGTTGGAAACCTTGGACTCAACCAGCAGGACGTAGGCGTCCTCTAGGACTGCTTCCTGACGGTCGGCATCGGTTACGAAGTAGCCGGACAGGTAGCCCTTGTCGAAACGCATGCCTTCGGTGGTTTCAAGCTGAATACCGAATGCGTTAGATTCTTCGACGGTGATGACGCCCTCGGCGCCAACAATCTCCATAGCCTGTGCGATCAGCTTGCCAATCTTGGGATCAGCAGCAGAAATCGAAGCGGTGGCGGCGATTTCTTCGGTGGTCTCGATTTCCTTTGCGGAATCGAGCAGGTGCTTGACAACGGCCTCTACGCCCTTGTCGATACCGCGACGCAGAGCGATCGGGTTAGCACCTGCAACTACGTTGCGCAGGCCTTCGCGAACCATTGCCTGTGCTAGCACGGTTGCAGTGGTGGTGCCGTCGCCAGCGACATCGTCAGTCTTCTTGGCAACTTCCTTGACCAGTTCGGCGCCAATGCGCTCAAACGGTTCTTCCAGGTCAATTTCCTTCGCGATGGACACGCCGTCGTTAGTGATGGTGGGGGCGCCCCACTTCTTGTCTAGGACAACGTTACGGCCCTTGGGACCGAGGGTGACCTTGACAGTGTCGGCAAGCTGGTTCAGGCCAGCTTCAATAGAACGACGAGCTTCCTCGTCAAACTTAATGATCTTTGCCATTGTGGTTTATTCCTACCTACGGTTGGCGGTGTGCATGCCCGCGACGGACGGATAGAACTGCCCGGACCATCCGGTAGGCTCTACCCTCATGCAGCACCTGTATTGGTTTTTGCTCCGCGGGGATAAGCAGTCAGTTATCACTCACCCCGGTGGAGTGCTAACTCAAAGTTTGGCACTCTCAGCCTCAGAGTGCAAGACGGCGTAAGTTTAGTCCGCCCGGTTCGCCCACTAGCGAAAAGGCGCACCCACCTTACGGGTGGATGCGCCTTCGATACGCTTAGCTATTGCTGGTAGTCAGACTTTATATAGACGTAGATTCGGCCCTGCTCTGTCGCAATGTCAGGCGACAGTTGGACAGCCGAAATACCTAGCTGCTCACCAACGGCCTTGGCAGCTTCTGCAAGATCTTCAGAACCGTAGTAGACGGTAGTTTGATCCAGCACTGCGTCGGGCCTGTTCGATGCAGCCGAATCGGTGAACCCGTAGTTGATCAGCTTCTGCGCGGCCTCACCAGCTACCCCGTTTCCGGCGTCCACGTTGAATACCGAAACTGGGATGGAAGCAGCCTGAGAGGGATCGAATTCCTTCTTTGCTTCTTCCGTCTTTTCTTCCTTCGCTTCCGTAGATGGCGAGGGCGAAGGGGTTTGTTTCTTAGGGCTGGCCTTTGGCGCTTGGCTAGTCGACTGCGCTTTGGGGGTTTGCACACCCGAGTTGTGTTTCACCAGGCCCACCACTCCCCAGGCGAGCAACGGCATAACAATCAACACAATCAAGAAGGGCAGCACTTTCGAGAAAGTGGACTTGGAGGCGCGGTGCACCCCAGCGGGCAGGTCCCGGCCGATCTGATCGAATTCGTCTTCTGGATAGCTATTCTCGCTCACGCGCTCAGACTACCTGGTATAGATTAATCCGCGCGCAATGGCGCGGACTATTACCAAGAATCTACTTGTGAGGGGACAGAAGTAGGTATGAATGAAGCTAAACCGCTTTCTGAACTCATAGACCCAGGGTGGGCGAAGGCCCTCGCCCCGGTGGAACAAAAAGTGCACGAATTGGGCGACATGTTGCGGCAGGAGAACAGTGCCGGCAACGGTTATCTTCCGGCTGGGACTGATGTACTGCGCGCCTTCACCTATCCGTTCGACAAAGTGAAATGTCTGATTGTAGGTCAGGACCCCTACCCCACGCCAGGACACGCCATGGGATTGAGCTTCTCGGTAAAACCGGGAGTGCGCCCGCCGCGTTCGCTTGTCAACATTTTTAAAGAGTTGACCGAAGATCTGCACGTACCCACTCCAACCAGTGGCGATCTGACTCCCTGGTGCGAGCAGGGCGTTTGCCTGCTAAATCGGGTGCTGACAGTACGCCCGGGAGCACCAGCTTCCCACCGAGGACGGGGCTGGGAAGAAGTCACCGAATGCGCAATAGATGCGCTGGTGCGCCGTCCCACACCATTCGTCGCGATCCTTTGGGGAGCCGATGCGCGTAAGCTCGGCCCGAAGCTAGGCAATAATCCGCGGATTGAATCGCCTCACCCCTCACCTTTGTCGGCATCGCGGGGTTTCTTTGGTTCCCGCCCCTTCTCGAGGGCGAATGCCGAACTGGAAAAACTGGGCATCGCACCAATTAACTGGCAGCTCCCGTAGGGGGGCTGCGCATAACAACACATAAAAATTTGGGGGTGAAGCACCTGGCTTCACCCCCAAAGTCTTACTGCCGATTAATCAGGCAGGCGCTTGCCGGTGGCAACAGAGAAGTTATGCTGCATACCCGGACGCGGACGCACGTGGATGGTCTTGCCGATTCCCGGCGCGGTACGCGGGGGAACACGCACGATCATGGTGTTGGCATCGGAGTCATTGCCCGAGCCCAGACCTTCTGCGCCCTCGACATGACCGTAGATGTAGGCGTCAGAACCGAGTTCTTCAACCATGTCGATAGTCAGCGGAATGGTTGCTTCGTCTGTCGAATCAACAACTTCCATGGCCTCGGGGCGGAAGCCAATCTGGATCTTGCCGCCATCTTCAGGGGTCAGCGCGTCGATTGCTTCACGCGAAAGCTTCACATGCGCCGGCCCGTGCACGGCGTGGTCGCCCTGCACTTCGAAGGTTCCAATGTTCATTGCGGGCGAGCCGATGAATCCTGCCACGAAGGCGTTGGCGGGGCGCTCATACATGTCGCGCGGGGTACCAACCTGCTGCAAGATGCCATCCTTTAGAACCGCGATGCGGTCGCCCATGGTCAGCGCCTCGGTCTGATCGTGGGTCACGTATACGGTGGTGACGCCCAGGTTGCGCTGCAGAGTAGCGATCTGAGTACGAGTCTGTACACGCAGCTTCGCATCCAAGTTGGACAGCGGCTCATCCATTAGGAATACCTTGGGCTTACGGACGATCGCGCGGCCCATTGCTACACGCTGGCGCTGGCCGCCAGAGAGTGCTTTCGGCTTGCGGTCAAGGTATTCGGTCAAGTCAAGAATCTGCGCCGCCTCGTCAACGCGACGACGAATCTCTTCTTTGTCGACCTTCGCGATCTTCAGCGCAAAGCCCATATTTTCGCGAACGGTCATGTGCGGGTACAGAGCGTAGTTCTGGAAAACCATCGCAATGTCGCGATCCTTGGGCTGCACGTCGGTGACATCCTGGTCACCAATGAAAATGCGCCCTCCGTTTACGTCTTCAAGTCCTGCGAGCATACGCAGTGATGTGGACTTACCACAGCCAGAAGGACCTACCAGGACAAGGAATTCCCCGTCTTCAATGTGTAGATCTAGTTCGCTAACCGCCGGTTCTGTTGCCCCGGGGTAGACGCGGGTAGCCTTGTCGAAGGTTACAGTTGCCATTTCTTCTTTTATTCCCTCCACCGGCAGGTACGTGCCGGACGATCCGAGTGGAGTGTCAGGTGTCTTCGCTGACACACGCTCTGCGATTTCGCAGGGGCGTTGACGCTATTTTCGCATATTTTCTCGCGAGCGCAATAACCTTTCGGCCCAGAATTTTCTGCCCCGCTCCCCTTTCCGGGCTGAGCTGGACTTACAGTAATTTGTCAGAGCACTCCATTACCATTGGGGCGTGGAAGTTTCGCAACAGATCGCCGGATACAAGTTGGTACGGCAACTAGGCAGCGGTGGCATGGGCACCGTATACCTGGCGCAGGATCCTGCCGGGAACTTTGTCGCTTTTAAGCTTTTGCATTCCTTTTTAGGGTCGGATTCGTCTGCCAGAAAGCGGCTTTCTAGGGAAGCGGCCACGATCAATAAAGTGCGCTCGGACGCGGTGGCTCGCGTCTTAGATTTAGAGACAGAGGGCGCGGACGCGTTCATAGTCACAGAGTTCATCTCTGGACCTACCTTGGCCCAGGATATTCGCGAAGCCGGGCCGTGGAGCGGTGATGATCTAGTTGACCTGGCGGATCGCTTGGCAGCCGCGTTGCGTCAGCTGCACCAGTCGGGAGTCATCCACCGCGACATTAAGCCGGGCAACATCATGGTGTCCGCCCGCGGCCCGGTCCTTATCGATTTTGGGATTGCACAGTTAGCCGGAGACGAAAGGTTAACTTCTACGGGACTAGTCACCGGCACTCCAGGATATTTAGCGCCGTGGGTGTTAGATGGTGCTGCCCCAGACGCCGAATCTGATTGGTGGTCTTGGGCTGCAGTCCTAGTACATGCCGCAACCGGCCGCCCTCCTTTTGGATCGGGACCACTAGAAGCGGTAATCGCGCGGGTGCGCACTGGCGCCCCGGATGTGCGCGGGCTTCCTATGGGATTGCAACGGGCGCTCACTCAGGCGCTCTCCCCTACGCGCGGGCAGGTTGATCCGGAGCAGGTTCTTGCCCAGTTACGTGAGGGGCAAAATGAACCGGCTCCGGCGGAAACAGAACTGCTTACTGCCCCTACGCAGCCTCTTTCCGAGGGCGCCCCAACGCAGGCGCTGGACGTTCCGGTAGCACCCACTTTGGCCTACCCGGTGCAGGCTTTCCAACAGACTGTTGCCCAGGCTCCCGCCTACGGTTCTGCAGGGGTGGTGGCAACGCCAGGGCTTGAAGACGGGCAAAGACCGCAGTTGCTAGAGCAGGCTGACGGTACCGCCCTGCCGGCCCCCTACCGTCCCTCCACAGCCAAGATGCACCCGTTCTTTGGACTGTGTTTACTGGCTACCGCTGCTGGGATAGTGGCGTATGCGGGGCTGGCTGCGATCCCTGTGGTGGCGGTCCTTTTCCTTCTTGAGGGCGTTGTTGGTTCCCAACAGGCCTTTTACCACTCGGTCCGTCTGCCCAGGGGCGGGCCTGCTGCCTCTGATGGGGCCAGAGCTTTAGCCCGCCTACCCTGGCATTTACTGCGCAGCGCCATAGCTGTGACGGTCGCCGGGCTTATCTCTTTGACCGTAGCCCTTGTGTGCGCTAGTGCCACCTTTTCGCCCTCCATAGCAAATCCCTTCGACATTCAAGCACTGGCGGAGGCGCTCCAAGCAGAGCCCAACTTTTGGGTTTTTCCAGCAGCTAGCATGTTTGTATGGTGGATCCTGCCCGGCATGGGAAAGGTGAGGCAGGGAGGGCGCGCAATCACAGATCGTTTCCTTGCTCCATTTCCCGCCCGCGTCATTGTAGGCTTGCTAGCCTTAGGCGCTTCAGCGTTACTAGTTGTACCGTTATTACCAACATCAGTAATTTGATCCCAGCAATTAATTTGCAAAGGAGTACACATGGCCAAAAAGCCTTCCAAGAAGAACTCCGCTGCTGCGCACATGAGCCCAGAAGAACAGGAACGTTTGGCGCAGGCTAAGCAGAACTTGCAGGCGAAACGGCAACAGCAGCAGAAGGCTAAGACCACCCGCAACATAACGATCGCGGTGGTGGTCATCGCGGCTCTAGTCGCAATCGGCTTGATCGGCGGCGTGCTGTGGTCCAAGAAGTCTTCTTCAAAGGGAGCCAGCGCCTCCTACAGCCAGTCTGTCAAAGAGAACAAAGGCATCGTCATTTCAAAGGACGGGGTTGGCAAACGCGTCAAAGGCTTGCCCAATGTGGATCTTTATTCCGATTATGTCTGCGTGCACTGTCTGGAGCTTGAACAGGCCATTGGCCATGATCTTGTACAGGCCGCCAAAGATGGCAAGATCAACCTAACTTTCAAACCAGTTGTCACTATGTCTTCCCACTACTCGTGGGGTTTCCCCGCTGCTGCAGGCGCGCTGCAAGTGGCTTCCAAAGCGCCAGAAAAGTTCATTGACATGCATTTCGCTCTAACCAACCAGGTACTGAAAGATGCCAAGGAAGGTAAAGCTGAAACGTCCCTAACCAGCGTGGACGAAGGCAAGAAGGAGGTTGCAAAGGTAGCTAAAGATCTTGGCATAGACCAGAAGATCATTGATTCCTTCGATACTGACAAGACAAAGGAAACGCTGCAGACCTGGACTAAGCAGTGGGTAAATTCTGGTCTAACTGACAAGAAATCCTACGGCACTCCTATGATTGTGCGAAACGGCAAGCTAATTCAGGCAAAATCGTTTGATGACATGTTGACGCAAGCGACTAAGTGATGGAGCCAACAGAAAGCTAGTTTCACATCGCGGCAAGTTCTGTGTAAAACTAGTCCTTGCCCAGCCACCTTAGCTCAGTTGGTAGAGCACCCGCCTTGTAAGCGGACGGTCGTCAGTTCGAGTCTGACAGGTGGCTCCACTTAGACGTCGGATTTGATAAGTGCCCTTTTGCGTTAGCGAGTATCGCTTAGGGGGGTGTGAAAAATCGCTTGCGTTAGCGGGTTTGGGTTTTGCGTTACCTAGTATCTTGTTTTCCCTGTTCGGATGCAGTTTTGGGGTTTAACTAGCTAACGGATGATAGGTGGCGTTCGCTGTAGTGCTTGTGATGGTGGTTCTATTTCTATTTTTCGGTTGGATCTATTTTTCTTGCCCGTGTTTGGCTTTTAGTTAAGTTCTACTCTGTTGTATACGTAAGTGGCGGTGAAAAGTAGCGCAATGATTAGCAGTAGGCTGCTGGTGATTGGCCAGAGCCAAGGTGTCTTGAGTGTGTCTTGAGCGAGGTTGTTGATTATGGGGGCGAGGCCAAGGGGAGTTTTGTTGCCCTCCTGGATAAATATCGCTGACATCGTTGTTAGTAGGTAGGCTCCAAATCCGGCCGCAAGGGGCATGCCGATGCCTGGTTTAAAAGTGGCTGCGACCGTTTGTGTTGCGTGAATGAGAATGATTTGTAGCGCCCATACCAAACTAGCCAATATGATCGGGGCGGGATTAGCGCCTGGGAATAACAGTGATGTTCCTGCCCAAGCCAGGGTAGCGCTGAAGACTGCAAGGAATAGGGTAGATAGCCAGCTGCTGATAGCAAAGCTGATGAGGTAGTGAGAGCGCTGCACGCTACCAGGGAAAATAAAAGGAATATCACCATTGCCGGTAAGCACGCTGCAACGAAAAGAGTTCATTGCAACAAGGATTAGGGTAAGAATTTGGGTAAGGTTCTTTATCCATCCCGCGTAGGCTTGCTGCCAGGAGGGGTCTGGTAGTGACTGTATTAGCGTGGTTACTTCTGATCCGGCCAGAAATCTGATGATTCGCGGCGTGTATTGGGTAAACAATCCTTGGGTGAGAGCAAGGATAACGAATACCCCACCTATAATCCATGTCCCATGGGAGCGTAGGAGCCAGACAGCTTGATAGCGCCAGATCAATCTGAAACTTGAGGTATTCACGATTTTTTACCGCCGTCCTTAGTTAGTTTGGTGAAAAGTTCATCTAAGCCGGTAAAGGTGGGGTGAATCTTTGCGGCAGAATCGAGGCTATAGATAGCCTTAGCCACGGCGGTGGCAACGTCTGAACGCACCGTGACATCAAGGGTAACGTGTTTAGTTTGCTGATTGACCAGCTCGCCTAACTGGCCTTGAGCGAGCAGGCTACCGCGATGCAAGATCCCTACGTGGGTAGAGACCTTTGCAACATCGCTGAGGATGTGGGAGGAAAATACTATCGTTACCTGCCCGGTTAACTCGCGTAGTAGCCCCAGGACATCTGCTCGCCCGATTGGGTCAAGAGCGCTGGTTGGTTCGTCTATCAGTAGTAGTTTCGGGGCAGTAACGAGTGCTGCGGCTATTCCCATCCGTTGCTTCATGCCTCTAGAAAAGGAGCCGATTCTTCCGGGGGCTTTGTCGAGGTTAACCAGATTGAGTAGTTCGTCGCTTCTTTCGGCTGCAAGGTCTGGGGAGATTCCACCCAGGCGGGCGAGAGTGATGAGCGCATCCTTGGCTCTAAGCCAGGGGCTAATCTGGGGGACATCAGTCAAGTAAGACACGCCAGGGATCGGTTTGACCGGAAGTTTGCCCCGGCTAACTCCCAGCACGGTGGCGCTGCCACTACTGGCTCCGGCCAGTCCTGCAAGGATCCTCATGGTGGTGGTTTTGCCAGCCCCGTTCGCTCCCACAAACCCATAGCAAGACCCTTTCGGAACCTGCAGATTGATGCTGTTTAACACTCGATGTTTACCAAAAGATTTCGACAAATCCCTGGTGGCAACCGCTAAATCCATACTCAACTACTCCTTTTGCTCTTTATAGAGATTGGACACCACGGAAGTCACATCAACTTCACGATGCTCAAGACTGGATTCTTGTTCGTACTCGCGCTGCAACTTAAGCTGCTTACGCTCGCGAGCATTCATCACCAAAAAGGTGATTGGACCAATCGCTTGGCCAAAAACAATCACGCAAAGCCAAGCCAGGCGATTTAGTCCAGCTATTTGGCTTCGTTTATCGCGCGATAAACGAAGCAAAGCCCATACCATCGCCACCAAATGCACACCAATAAGTACGCAAACTCCGATGAATGCTGGCGTGGGTAACTCCAGCAATTTATCTACCCCATTAATCCCCATTTACCTGTTCTCCTTTGACTCATGCAGCTTGGCTTCTAACTGCCCTAACGCGGTTTTCACATAAGCAAGTCCAGTGCCACCAGAAACCAAGGGCCACAGGATTACGCAGGCTCCCGTGAGCCAGCGGCTAATTGGGGACTTATCAGTGGCGCGGCACATCGCTATCAGCCAGGCTAAAGACATAGCTTCTACACCCAGCAAATCAGCTTGACTGGCTAAACGAGCCGCTTCACCAGATTCTGGCTCATCACGCCGCAAAACCCGTGGTGCCAGCGTTGCGACACCCGTCAATACCACCGGGGGCAGGGCAAGCAGCTTGCCTGAAGCAAACTTTTGAGATGCCTCCGTTGTTGACCACCGCACAGGAACCTGGCTTTTGCGACTCAAAGCCAACGCACATGCCACGACACTAACCCCACCAGCAATAGTGACCAGCCGTACGCCTCGCTTCAACGATGCCGGGACGTACTGCGCCAAATCTGGGAGAGAATCATCGGGGCGAATCAACCCCAACTTCACACCAACAGCACCCAGATTAATGTCCCAACCCAGTCCGTATTTTCGAGGAATGAACAAGCGCGGATTCTCTGGTTCAAAACCATCCAACGCAGCATCAGAGCGCCCTAACCATAGCCCGGAGACAGGTATCCCCAAAACTCGCGCCTGCCCTTCTGCGTCCTTACCGAACCACTTCATTACTGTATTCCTTTCTGCGTTGTTCGCTTCACAGCACAATCAAGCGCCTCCCACTCACGGCGCATCTGCAATAAGCGATTCTTCCCAGATTTTGCGAGCTTATAAATCTTCCTCGGCGGCCCTATCGGAGACTCCTCCCAAGCCGTAACGACCAACCCTGATTTACGTAGCCGCGCAAGCAGCGGATATAGCGTACCCGTCGAAATCTCCAACCCCGCTTCCTCACGAAAACGCTCTACAAGCTGCCCCCCGTAAGAAGGACGAGACGAAAGCAATCCAAGGACAACCAGTTCAACAGCGCCCTTGCGTAACTGTGACTCAGACACCAGCCCCTCCTTGCTTAACCATGTTCCTTGCATAACATACTACCGCGTGTCTAAAAGAGAGCAACTACTTTTTCGCTAGGACGTCAAGTCAGAGAAGTGCCCTTATGTGTCACCTACTATCGTGTTTTCCCTTTTCAGGTAGGATTTCAGGGTTTAACTCGCTAACGGAGATGAAAAATGTGCCTATCTGACCCGGAGTTGACGGTGGGTAAGTGGTGGCGGTTCGACTCTGGCGCTCTATCCGTGGTTAGGGCGTGGGATTAGAGATTGACGTTGATTTCTTTCCCGGTTCTGAAAATGAACCGGATCTGGTTTGCGCTGATGATGGCGTGGTCGATCAGGGCGTTCCATTGACCGGACTGGAAGTGCTCGATGGGTTTGTCGGCTAGCTGGGTGTAGGCGGTTTTGATCGCGGTGGCTTTGGCCTGTTTGGCTGCGATGTCGGCATCAATGGCTTGTTTGTGCCCTAGCGTTTTCTGGTATTTAGCTTCTAACTGGGTGTATTTGGCGAGGTATTGGTCTTGGTCTTGCGCTACCCGCTGATTTTCTGCAACCAATGCTTCAATCTCGCTGGCAAGAGCACGAATCTTCTTGTCTAATCTCGCAGATTCTGCCTCAAGTTGGTCGGTGTTGAACATGGCCTCGATAACCTCAAGTAGGTGGCTTTGTCCGCGATATTGTTCAGCCAGCTGGTTTAGCGCGGCGAGGAACGCAGTCTGGATTTGTTCGTCACGCAAGGTGGTGGTCTGGCATGGCTGGGCGTGATCGTATTTTTGGTTGCATCTCCAGATGGTGTGTTTGTATTTAGTGTTTGATGCCCAGGTTTTGCGTCCGTACCAGGATCCGCAATCTGCGCATTTTAGGCGGCTGGCGAATAGTCCGATTTTGGCGGTGTTGGTGGCGTGGCGGGTGGCGAGTTCGTATTGGACCTGGTCCCACACGGCTGGGTCAATGATCGGCTCGTGATTGCCGGTGACGTAATACTGCGGGACTTCACCTTCATTGACTTCAATGCGTTTGGTTAGAAAGTCAGCGGTGAACGTCTTCTGAAGCAAAGCGTCGCCTTTGTATTTCTCGTTGGACAAGATCGAGCGCACGGTTGAGGTGGACCAGTTGGTTTTACCTCGCGGAGTCAAAATACCGCGACGCTGTAGCTCGGCACGGATCTCGGTAATCGACGAGCCGTCTAGAAACAGCTGGTAGATCAAACGCACGGTCGGAGCTTGGGTCTCATCAATAGCTAGGTTACCTTCGGTGCCTTTCTTGTATCCCAGTAGTGAGGAGTATGGCACCATGACTTTTCCGTTTTGAAAGCGTTTGCGGTGTCCCCAGGTGACGTTCTCGCTGATGGAGCGGGATTCTTCCTGGGCGAGGCTGGACATGATGGTGATGAGTAGTTCGCCTTTAGAATCCAAGGTCCAAATGTTTTCTTTCTCGAAATACACCTCTACACCGGCTTCTTTTAGCTGGCGCACGGTGGTCAGCGAGTCGACAGTGTTACGGGCAAACCGTGACACAGACTTGGTGAGGATCAGGTCGATTTTGCCAGCCAACGCGTCGGCGATCATGGACTGGAAACCTTCACGGTGTTTGGTGGAAGTACCGCTAATGCCTTCGTCGGCATACATGCCAGCAAACACCCAATCAGCACGCGATTGGATGTAGGTGGTGTAGTAGTCGATTTGGGTCTGATAGCTGCTAGCTTGTTCTTCCATATCGGTGGACACCCTTGCGTAGGCCGCCACCCGACGCTTGGGGCTAAAACCTGAAAGCGCGCTGTCATGGATGCGTGTCTTGGTTGCTGGTATTGCGGTAATCGTAGCCACTGTTATTCTCCGTCCAGTCGGGCCAGCGCAATGACTGTCTGGCGGTGATTGTCGTGGGTGAGTGTCAGCTTGTCTTTTGTGACGGTGATACAAGATAGGCGGGACATGATTTCTTCCTCATCCCACTTAGCCAGCGCGAGGATCTTGATGACTGCTTGTTTAAGGTGGGTTTCTTTGAGGTCTGGCCCGCAAGTATTACCTTTCCCGAGGCAGGCTCCCCAGCAACGCCAAATCTTGTAAGCACCAGCCTTTCGGTAGCGGGTTTTACGCTGATAATTTTTGCCACACGACGCACACTTGATCCTGGAAGTAAAACAGCCCGTGGTAAGCGACGGCGTGGCAGCAAGACCAAGCCTGCGGCGACGCGCTAACTCTGCTTGCACTTGTTGAAAGGTTTCCATATCGATGATGGCCGGGTGGCTGTCTTCAACCCAGTAGCGCTCCAACTCGCCAGTGTTCTTTACTTCCCGGTTGGTGCCGATTTGTGGGATGAAGGTTTTTTGTAGCATCTGGTTGCCGGTGTAGCGTTCGTTTTTGAGGATGCGGCGGGCAAGATTCGGCTCCAGAGGCTTACCTGTTAGGGAACGGAACCCTTCAGCATTGAGTTGGTCCACGATTTTCTCAGGTGACGTCCCTGCTAGGAAGCCGGTATAGATGCGCCGGATGGCTTCGGCCTCACGCTCGTGGATATGGAAGCGTTGTCCGTCCCAGCGGTAGCCGTAGAGCACGAATGAGTTCGTTTTGCCTTGTTTGAAGCCTTGCCTGATAGCCCACTTCACATTCGCTGACAGTGAGGCGGATTCTTCTTGGGCGAACGATGCCAGCAGCGTCAACAGTAGCTCGCCATCAGCGCTGGCAGTGTCGATATGTTCACGCTCGAACCGGATGGAAACACCCAAGTTTTTTAGTTCGCGCACGATACGCAGCAGATCGACAGTGTTGCGGGCGAGCCTGGAGATCGACTTGCACAAAACAATATCCACCCCGCCATTCCTGGCTAGGTTCATCAGATCACTCAAGCCTTGACGGCCGCTGGTTTTAGTGCCGGTGATTCCCTCATCGGTGAACACGCCAGCGTAGGTCCAGCCGGGAGTGGACTGAATGAGACGCGAATAATAAGACACCTGGGTAGCGATAGAGGATAGTTGCCGCTCACTAGCTGTGGAAACCCGAGTGTATGCCGCGACATTCACGAGCTTCACTCTGACCGGCCTTACCGGTGTTACCTGCTCGATCTTCGTCACTGTCCCTCCTCACTTATAAGCTGACTAGTGCTTGTGTCTATACACGCTCTAAACGCGCCATTTATCCAGTCAAAACCGATAATTTTCGCCGCTGATAAACCGGCCTGCACATCTCCGCCAACCGGGTGTAGAAAGCCTCGTGCTCGCTAGCAGTAATCACCCCGCTCGTCGCAAGGGCGGCAAGCATGTCGACATCCTGGATAAACCCGAGCTCACGAGTAAATACCGCGCCGTCTGCCAACTGATCAACAAAAGCAGCGGGCGGGGTCATTTGCGTCCGCCTCTGGTGCCAAAACGTGAACGTACATAGCAAGCGTGCGAGCAATACTGCTGACCAGGCTTATCAACAGCGTTGAAAGTTTGCCCGCAGGCTTGGCAAGTTTTCGGACGGTGTAGGCCTGCCCTCCAGGATTGATGCCGACACGCGCTACTACAGAATCTCGCACGAGGATCAACACTCGTTAGTTCTCGTCCACACCATCCGCACACCCGCTCCTGAGTCTCACCCTCAGCCGACAGGTTGTGTTTGGTGCAGTAGGCGCGCACCTGGTCGCGAGACATGCCACAGAAGTCTGCGATCTTCTTATACCCCCACCCGTTGGCGCGCAGATTAGTGATGCGTAGTTGGTCTAGTTGGTTCAAAGAAACTCACCATCCTCTCAACCAACTGCCGACCAAGGAGCATCTGTTAAATCCAAGTCAGCCATAAAACAAAAAAGGCCCCGCCACCACCTCCCAAACAGGGAGACGGCAGCGGGGCCAAAAGGAAAAATCGCAGATGCTGTTAGCTGAGTTTCTGGTTCACACGGGCCTGAACAGCATCGTAGAGACTGCCGAGTCTGCGACGGCGCTCGTCGCCGTTGCCGTATTCGCCACGGATCACTGCGTCAGCCAGAGCATCAATATTCAGGCCAAAGCTAGATCCTGCACCTAGCTTTTCATTCACCCTGCGCTGGACAGCGTCATATAAACCACCGAGGCGAGCACGGCGAGTATCCCCGTTACCATATTCACCTCGAATCACCGCATCAGCCAATGCGTCAATGTTCTGTGCAGTAGCCGCAGGAGTTGGTATCGCTACGGGCTTGTTTCCGGTCATTTGGTCATACCAGTACCCAGCTCGTGCCATGTAGGCTGTTCGCTGAGAACCGGCGATGGATGCTGGGCACTCGGTCGGGCTGAAATGACTGTGCCCGAAGATGTTCTTACCCCATTCGGGTCGCCCGAGCTTGTAGTAGACGCAGAGTGCTGCGACCAAGTGTGCACCGTTTTCTAAACACACGTCTGATATCCGCCACGGGCTATTGGAGGCGTCTGCGTGTTCGATACCGATGCTGGTGAGGTTGGCGTCCCAATTGCCAGCGTGCCAGGCAGTATCACCATCCCACACGAGCTGCCCAATAATGCCGGTACTTTCTACCTGGTAGTGTGCGCTGGCTTGGCGGGTTTGCCAGGTGTCGAAGCAGCCACGCACAGAGAGGTTTCCGGCGTTGTGGTGCAAGATGATCTTGTCGATCTGGCGGCCTTGGCGGCCTTTCGAGTAGTGCTTGTCGAGTAGCAGGTTGATGTCAGCATCTAAGGTGTTCCAATTCTTCATAAGGGGTTCCTCCAGTTTTCTGTTGTTTAGGGAATTGTGTAAATGATGAGTGCCAGCAGATAGATCAACGGAGCCAACATCCAAGAGAAGATGAGGCCAAGTAGCAGCCACACCCCAGCAATAAAAAGCGCTAATACACAGATAAGAATGAGCGCTTTGACGAATGCAGTCAGCCGGGGTTTCACGAATGCTCCAGCTCGTCTGATTCGGCACGACGCGGTTGGTAATTTGGCTTGGTGGTGTCGGTGCGGGGTGTGGGTACCGGATAGTTCACGCGAGTCGCGCTACCTGCCGGATCAGTAGACTTACTGTCAGCAACACCAGTAGTTTTTTCCTCTGGCTGAGTCTCGCCGCGTTGCTTGATCACGTCCAAAGCCTGGCGCAAACCGCCCGGGATCGGCAGACCTAGCAGCCCTGCGTTTTCGAGGACGGAGATGCCTTCGTTGGATAGGTAGAAGAAAATCGTCGCAGTTCTCAAGACTCCGGGGGTGCCAAGAACATGCACGTCCAATAAGTGGGCGAGGCCGATGAGGGTGAAGATTAGGATTTTGCGGGCGATACCGCGAAACCCTACCGAGCTCGATAGTTTGTGGGCGTTGATAGCGGCGAGCACGCCGGTTAGATAGTCGATAACAGTGAATGCGACTATCGCGTATAGCAGGGAGTCAGTTCCGCCAAGGAAGGCTCCCAGCCAAGCACCCATAGCGGTGATGACGCCTTGGATAGTGACCCAGATAGATTTAATGGACATGTCGAGTGGTTCCTTTCAAAAGACAAAGAAAAACGCCCGACACAGGGTGTAGGGCGCATAAAAATGCCCACCAAAACTGGCAGGCGTAAGTAGCTGGAGACTATAACCTTTGAGGTTATAGGTCTGGCAGGTTGGGGTTGGTAAGCACTTCTAAAATCGGCATTCTTAGATCGAGGTGCGCTTCACGCGGGCAGGCCGTCTCGCCTGATTTCTCGTCGGTAGGTTGTGCTGGTGGTGCTGGTGTGGGATCAGATGGAATAGAAACAATCGGTTCTTCACTCATCGTCAGTCTCCTTGGCTAGTGCGTCAGCGACGGCGTCGTAAAGCACGTCGAAGGCCTCCGCCGCTGCTCCCGATAGTTCATCCTCGTAACCATCAAGCAGAGCTTTAATATCGGCTAGGTGACGGCCGTATGTGGGCCCGGAAACCTCGGCAGCACTATCGAATAATTCCTGGCGCAGGGCAAAAAATTCTTGCGCCTTTTCCGGGGTTGCGAGACTGAATGTTCCATCGGTATTGATGATGGGCTTGCCAGCATCGTCGAGGGTCGCGTATTGGCTGATTAGCTCGTATTCGTCGCCTCCGAAGCGCGTAGAAGCTTCACGTACCAGATGCAGTAGTTTGGTACGCGCACGTGAGGCGGCTGGCTTCAGCGACATGCCAGCCAGCAGTTCGGTGACCGCGGCGAGCTGATCATTGGGAAGAAGAATTTTCATGTTGGTTTCCTTTCATGCGAGATTGGTGGACATTTTCTGGTAGCCGGTGTTGTCGAAATAGGTCCAAGAGATGGAGCCATCGGCGCGGGAGGTGATTTTAGAAATCCAGCCTTGGTTCAATAGCCCAAGTATTCCGTTAACGCGGTTCATCAAATCCCCAACCCGGTCGAATAATCTCGTCATGTTGTAGAACGAGCCGTTGGTAACAACCATGACGTCGTAGGTATGAAACACAACCTTCGACAAAGCGGTTGGCCCCACCCAGCCCGGATGCGTACCACGCCCCTGCAAAGACACGTCCTGCAAGGTGACATAGCGGTTTGCGCTGGTGTAGAACTTGTAACCGTTTGTGCGCAGATCAGAACCTAAATGAATGCCGGCTGAACCGTAAAACTTGCCTTTAGGATCCAACGTCAAACACGTGTAGAAGGTACCGTTCGCTTGTGTTTGGTATGTCCATGCCACGTAGTCGCCTTGGTTGGCTAATGACATAGAGATGCCTTGAATGTTTTCGTTGTTCTTTTTGCCACCACGCGACAGCTCACCGACGTAACGCTCGCCATACCAAAACTGCATACCCCGAGAACTAATTGTTCCCTCCAACCGGGAACCGTTATACCAAGAGATTTGAGTGGGGCTGATGCGAATATTCTGATTCCACCCCGCCAATCCAACCTGGATAGCATTAGCGGAAAGCTTGTCTGCCGTAATGGAACCCGCAGCGATCCGGTTGGCATCAAGCAGACCAGTGGTGATCTTGCTGGCATCTATGTAAGCAAGCTTCGCCGAGGTTATAGCCGCATCACGGATCATTACTGTTTGGATAAATCCGTTAGCAATCGTGAGCTTATCGCTAGTGATGCTCCCGGCGGCGATCCTGGCTGCTGCTAGGGTGCCGGTGGTTATTTTATCTGCTGACAGCTGAGAGATTTTAGCGTTTGTGATCGCCGCATCAGCAATCATCGCCGTGCCGATAATTCCGTTGTCGATAGTGGTCTGCCCAGTGATATGCACCCGTTTGCCGTCGATGAGGATGGTTTCAGGTGAAATGTTGATTTGGTTGATGACATCGCCTTTAGTCACACGCAGGTTGATGTTGTTGCTCATCATGGCGATAGAGCCCCACACGTTTTGCAGGTTATCGCTCAGCGTAATCTTCAAACCCTCAACGCCCTCACTAGCTTGACTAGCAGTCTTGACCGCCTGGTCGGCTTGTTTGCGCGCTGCCGCAACATCACTGGCTGCTTTCGCTACGCTGGCTTGGGCTTGCCCAGCCAAATCGCCAGCTTGTTTAGCGGCTTGTTTAGCTTGGGCAACCTCGGTTTTTGTTTTCTCTAACTCAGCACTCACCAGCGCGTGGTTAAGGTCGGTGGCAAGACTGACCCATCCGGGCTGACCAGTATCAGTAACGCGGTAGATCCAGATTCCTACTTGCTCACCGTTGTCTTTAAACCACACATCCCCCAGCCTGGCTGATACCGGTTGGGTGGTGCCGTAGTGGTTGGTGTTCTTCCCATCCGCGCTAGCTAGCGCAATACTAGCTGCCTGCTGGGCTTGGCTAGCCTCGGCGCGAGCAGCGGTGATGGTGCGGGTGATGTCGGTGAATTTTGAGGCGGTGCTACCTAGCTCAATCGAAATGTATTCACCTGCGAGTGGGTCGAAGTCATAAGCAACAACCCTGGCGGTGAGTGCCACGTTGAGGTCATCGTGGCGGACGGTTACTGTGTCGCCTAGGGTCACGGTTTCTAGGTCGCAAAAACCCTCATATTCTTTCGTCGAAGCCAGATCCACAAACGAGATCTTGTAAGCGCAATGCGGTTGATCGACGTGACAACTAGAGAACTCAGCTTTCGCTAGTTCACGCAATCTCGCATGAGCCTGCGCAAGTGGCAGCTCATCCTCACGCGGTTTGTCCGCATCCTTAATGGCTTTGACCTGCCCATAACGGATGACCTTGATACGCGGCGCAACATAATCACCTATGCGCGGAGAATCCACGTACAGTTCAGGCAGGAGCAGACCGTCGTAACCAACCGGCAAAATTCGGGTAACTACGGTTGTGTAGTCCAGTGCAGATTCGTAGCCGGTGAGGTTTTTACGATCTCTGATCACCACACCGTTATCGTTGCCACGCCTGGGTGTGTGGTGGATGTGCCAGTTATCGAAAGTAAGCTCTCCGCCCCAACGGGAGATAAAACTGTTGTCTGCTTTGGTGTCGAGGATTGCGGCGGCTAGTGGTTGGCGCACTATTCGAGCTGAAGCTCGCGACACATTATCGGAGCTAGTGGCGGTAAAGCCGTGTGTGTTGTTGGCGGCATTGAGTAAGTGCTTGAGTGCATCAGCGGCGGTTTTGTTGACCACGTAGGTGTCGGCGATCAGGTTTGCTTCTAGGTCATAAAACACGTGATGAGCTGTCACCTCGAGCATTCCATCGAGCGTGGTGACCACCTCAGTAATGCGGAAACCCTGACGATCCTCCACGCTAGGTACGGGTGCTGCGACGATGTTCTCAAGACGCAGGTGCTTGGCTGCTGAACCATCAGCTGGGTAACTAAACGACAACATGAAGTGGCTGCCTAGTTCCTCGCTCACGACCGGGTCAATGATCTCGCGGTCAAGAACAGCCAAACCATTAGTGGTGAAGGTTTTAGCAACACGGTTGTGAACCGAAATCATAAGTTTTACTCCTTACTAGAGGGTGCGCCAGTTCCCATTAACCGCCACCTTCGCTAGGCCCGCACCGAGTTCTATGTGATTCTCACCGACGGCAAGCTGCGGAAAAAACCCGCTTAAAGCGTCGGTTTGGGTTTTTCCGCAAACGTGAGTGATCATGCGAGCCGAATCGAGCGTGATCTGATCTACTGGTGAGGAGACTTTGTAGCGCTGTCCATTGATCGTCAGCACCAGCTGCCCAGTGCCGAACAAGGTTATTTCTGGATCGGATGGCAGCAGGCCAGGGTTGATGATCGTTGCCGTGCTGGTGAGGGTGATCGGTTTTAGCCCTGTGGCGAGATAGGTGAACGGCTGGCAGGTGAGGTTGGCTTGGAACATGCCCCAGCCAGCCATCTCCTGGGCAAGCGGCGAAACCTCTACATGTTTTATGTATCGGAATAGACCAGGCTCACCACTAAACGAGATCGTTGAAGCCTCCATCAAGGCAAGGCATGCTTGCCGATAAGCTTCCACGCCTCCATGCACAGCTAACGGCAGGCTGATTTCCGTGTCTTTCCAGCCGGTGAACCAGGTTAAAGAACCTGATCTGCCACTCACTTCTATATCGTCTACCCGCCGTGCAGCAGCTGGAATCTCAACTGGAGCAGTGAACCGCAAACCAAGATCCCGAGAGGAGGTTTCGTGGTCGAGAGTAAACCTATACATCGCTTTACACTCCTGCCGTGATTAGGTTACTGCGCCTTGATAGTCGTGAGAGTTGAGCGTCGATGCGGGGTGCGAGTTTGCCTACCAGTGTTCCGTCATTGAGCACTACTTGAACATCCAAAGACCCGAGGATTCGGCGGGCTGTAGCATCTACGATTCCCTCAACATCCACCGGCGCGGGCCTGTTTGGTGTCGCGGCACTATTGGGTCGAAGCGCGGTGGCGGGTTCGAGATTAATACTCGGTAGCGACAAATCCGCGTCACTGATACTGACGGGCACGTCAACGCCTTCTGCCAGCGCGTCCATGGCGCTCAACGTGTCGGCGGCCATGTCTGCGGCTGCATCAGCTGCCTTGTACCCCTCGGATGTGATCGCTCCGGCGAGGCCTGCTACGAGCATGTCACCAACCCACGCCATTTGTTTGGAAGGACTGTGGATACCAAAGAACCCGAGAATCCCATCCCAAATTGAAGATACCCAGCCAGATACCTTGTTCCACAACCAACCCGCCAGTGATTGGATGCCCTGCCACAAACCAGAAACCAGGGACGCACCAGCTGAGATCATCTGACCAACCCCACCCAACACCGCGCTAACGATACCGCTAATAATTTGCGGGATAGCCGAGACAATCGTGCCAATAATTTGCGGTAGCGCACCAATAAGCGCCGTCAGTAGCTGGATGCCAGCTTGCACTAACTGCGGTATGGCTCCACCGATAGCCGAGACCACTGCAGAAATAATCTGCGGCAGTGCGGCCACGATCGTTGTAATGATTTGTGGCAATGCACCAATCAAAGCCACAAACAACTGGACACCAGCTTGAATCAACTGTGGAATCGCACCCAACACACCGTTAATTACCGCCGTAATAATCTGTGGCAAAGCCATAACAATCGCAGTAATAATCTCAGGCAGAGCGCTCACTAAAGAGGTGAGTAGTTGGATGCCGGTTTGAATGATCTGCGGAATAGCACTTATCAGGAAATCCACCAGCCCCTGAATAATCTGCGGCAAAGCCTCAACAAGCACCGGGATAGCCGCAATCAAACCCTGGGCAAGACCAATAATTAACTGCAGGGCTGCATCCAAAATAAGTGGCAAATTATCGATGAGTCCCTGGATCATGGTCATCAGCATTTCTACCGCCGCCGGGATCAGTTCCGGTAGAGCCTCACCAATACCCGAAACGAGTGTGGCGATAATCTGGACCGCTGCCTCCAACAGGCTCGGAAGTGCCTCAATAATCGCTTCCACCAATGCCACAATCAACGTCACGGCAGTGTTCGCCAGGGAAGGTAGAACAGCGATAATGCCCTCCAACAAAGAGGTGAGGATACTCATCCCGGTATCTACCACTTGCGGGAGCTGGCTAGAAATAAACTCCAGGGCTTCCTTCAAGATTTGTCCGAGGGTGTCGATAAAGGCCGGGGCGCCCCCGGTCTCGAACGCTTCGGTGAGTTCATCGACCCAACCATTAACCATCGGCATCACCGTGCCAGCCAAAGCCGTGGTCAAACCTCCAGCAAGTAGGCCTTTAAGGTTATCGACCCCGTCTTTTAGCGTAGCGAGTTGGCCAGAGAAGGTTTTGGATTGGGCATCCATCGCCCCATAAAACCGGCCACCCTCACTTGTGGCACTAGCAAACGCATCCGCAACCATATCCGCACTGATCGCGCCCTTAGCCATTTCTTCTTTGAGCTCACCGATACTTTTACCGGTCTTACGGGAAATCTCCTCTAAAGGGTTGAAGCCGGCGTTAATCATCTGGTTCAAATCCTGACCAGTCAGCTTGCCAGTAGAGCTCATTTGAGCAAACGCCAACGTGAGGGATTCGAACTTTCCAGCATCCCCCTGGCTGATATCACCTAACTGTTTGAGGCGTACCTGGGATTCTTCAGCGCTCATGCCGAACCCCATCAACGTTTGGGTGGCCTTGGCTAGATCCTCCATCCCAAAGGGAGTGCGAGCCGCTTCCAACTTGAGGTTATTAACCAGTTTCTGAGCCTTGGCTTGATCACCCAGCATCGTGGTAAACGAAGTGGTGTATTGCTCCATCCGGGCGTTATAGTCCAGACCATCCTTTAAAGCCCCGACCATGCCCCGCCCAATAGAAGAAATAGCATGGCCGATAGCTTTAACCCCACCAACAACAGCTTCCGCTGCCAGGCTGGCTTTAAGCACGTCACCAAAAATGCGGGTCTTCGAACTGGTACCATCCATCTGAGAGCCCAGCTCGTCTACAGCATTTTCTAGGTGTCCAGTGTCCTTAGCGGCAGTTTTCGCATCATCACCCGCACCGTCAGCCTCATCACCAAACTTGGAAAGAGCACAATTATTCTCTTTAAGCTCGCCCTCAAGACCATTCAAAGTCGCCTGAGCGTTATTGAGCTGAATCTGCCAATTCTTCGTACGAGAATCGTTGTCACCAAACGAAGCCGCAGCATTATCCAACGCAGCCTTGAGAGTTTCGACTTTGGAGCGCTGCGCCTCAATCTCCTTGGCCAGCACCTGATTTTTGGCCGTCAAAGACGAAACCGAGACCTCGTTCTTATCAAAGGCTGACGCAGCCAGCTTCATCTCCGAACCGAGTACCCGCATCTCGCGGTTAATATCCGTGATCGCGCGCTTAAACTCCCGCTCACCCTCCAGGCCAATCTTCAAACCAAAAGACGAATCAGCCATGATCTATTCCTTAATATTGAGTTGCATATAGTTTTTAGGAGAGAAAAATGACAGAAGCGATCAAGAATCAGATTGATTTCGATGTGCGCGCATTTGCTGAAATGCTGACGGAGCTGCCGGCTAGGACGCCCATTGCGTCGCGGTTTGAAGACGCTGACCCGCAGAAGGACGGACATTGGTGGGCATCTCAGCGCGAGCACATGATCTTTTTCTTCATGGATAGGCTCTATCCCGAGGTGCACTATAGGAAGAACCTTGCACCCAGGAAGGTCAACTTGTCAGCACGCGAGGCTTATAATCGGATTAAACATGCGGAAGCACTTGTATGGATCGCAGAAGCGCTCCACGTTCTTCCTGACGACAAACTGGAATCCTTATGTCACGATGCACTCAAGATCGAACGTAATAAGCGTCCGAAGTTCTTTAGAGACCGGGAATTGGGCTGGGATGTGGTCGCCCCTCATGCACGACATCGACCTGAACTTCTAGGAAGAGAACAGGCTTCGTCCGTTCTGAAAGAGAGCAGCGATAAGATTAACTGTTCTAAACTCCTGCTGGTATCACATCGTCGATAAACCAGATGCGTTTCGGTACGGCTCTGCCTGTTTCGATGCGCCAGCAGTCCACCAGATCTAATAGTTCACCGAATATGGTCAGGTCGATTTGCCTGCGGGTCAGTCCCAGGTGGGCGAGCCCGATATAGGTTAGGCGGGTAAAGATTGCCTCGTCACTATCTATTAGGTGTCCTTTTTCTTGGTTTGCCCTTTTGGGTCTGGGGTCTCGGTCATGATTGCTCGCCGGGTGCCGCGTTGGAGTGCCTGGGCGATAGCCTCTCGATAGTCAGCTAAATCTGCAGGCACAGTTAGTAACTCCACTGCTTCTGCGGTCAGCTCTGGGCGCTTATCGTCTGGATGGGTGAGGTTGTGTATTTGTACGGACTGGTTAGCGAGCAGGGCGATGAGCCAGATTACCTCACCGAGTGACTTATCCATATCTTCGCTAGTTTCCAGGGCTTGACCTAAATGTTCTAGCCCTCCGTAACGTTGAGCTATCAGGCGGGTCGCGCGGGTAGTCAGAACGAGTTCGTATTCTTGACCTGCGATAGTGATTGTCGCGCTTTTTAAAGAGGGGCTACCGGCCGGGCTGGTTTGGGTTTTCGCTGTCATGGCTTACCTGCTGTTCTAGTTGTTTGTCGGTTTAATGCTGGTTGTAGCGGCAGGCTCATACACCTGCCTGTACCAGCTGGAGATCGTCTCAGCTTTCACGCCGGTGGCTCCTTCGGTGACTTCGGCTTTCCACGGGTGCTTGCCGGTAGCGTCTGGTTTGTTACGGCGCAGGATCGTTCCCTCAATACTCGGGGTAGAGAACGTGATCGAATCAGCTTTGGTCGCCAGCGTGGTTCCCGGCAGAGCAAATTTGACGCGGTAAAGCCAAAAATACTGGTACTTCCCGTTAGAGCGTGCAGCTCTAAAACCAATAGCCACGGGTGCGCCACCATCCTCAGAAGTACTGATAAGTACCCCGTTCGCGTCCAGTCTCGCACCAGTTAAGGCAGCTGCAGCCTCAGCCCCGAGATCATCAACCCCAAGAGTGAGCGTTCCAGATTTGAATTCCTTGACAATCTCGGATGCCCCGTCATCGGCATACAAAATCGCCTCAGCCACCTCCACAGACAATTCTGCAGATATCGCTTTAGCGAGCGGTTTAGGTGTGGCATAGGTTTCCTCACCGCTGGTGGAATCTTCACTAATGCTCGCGTAGTAGAGCTTGTCTAAACCAATAGTTGCCATGATGTTTCTCCTTTATAGGTTGTAAGAATGGTAGGTGGCGATGTCGATTGAATAGTGGTGAAAACCGGTATCCGCCTCGTATCCGATATAGCGGCGAGCAGCAACCGTCAGCCCTTCATCAATTAGGGCTCGGGTGAGCTGGTTACGCAGCCCCAGGTAGTTGGTTTTCGTGAACAGTGCGATGCGGACTTCTTCGACCTCAATACCGGGCTGGTTGTCGGCGAAGATGTCGAAAGAATCTGTTAACGGGGTGAAGACTAGATACGTGTCTGGGGCTGGGGAATCGGTGTAGCAGCTGACTGCATAGGCGAGCCCAAGTTGTTTAGCGATTTGGCTTAGGTTTTCTAAAAGCCCGCTCATGGTTTCACCTGCTGGATTCGCGCGGCTAGGGTTTGTTTCATTGCGTCTATTGCGGCTCGCCTGGTTTGTGAACGCGTGGGGGCTAGGAAGGGTCTAGCGGGCTGGTTGGAGCGCCCGTGTTCTAGAACGTTAGCGATTAGTGCGTTAGCTCTACCATCGTCTCGGTTCTCGGCGAAACCAACTTTGACGTTGTAGTCGCCGCGGCTATTGACTTTTACTGGCGCGGTTCCGAGCGCTTTGGCGAGCTGACCGGTAGAGCGGGTGGGCTGTTTCGTTGAGCTGCCGATTGCTGCAGATAGGTTAGAGCGCATACGTGGCTCCACTATGTTAGCCCCGGCTTTAAGTACTTGCTCAGCGGAGTTATCAATGAGGCTGCTGGCTGAGTCGAGTGCGTCAATGAAATCGTTGGGAAGCTTGATTTGTACTCTAGCCATCAGGGTGCTCCTTCTGCTTCGGTGCGGTGGGCGAGGATCTGCAGGTAACGGCCTATAGGTTCAACAGCATCAATAACGTACCTGCCACGTGCGGAGCTGATTTGCATCGCCTCGGTTATTTTTATGCCCGGTATTGCTCGGATCCTAAATAACAGGTCTGCTTTGGTGTAGGCGGCGCGGTTGACCCAAGCCGGTGAAGCGTGCCGGATCTCCATATATGCGCGCACCGAAGCAATAACCTCGTCACCAGTAGTGGCGAACCCGGCAGCGTCTTTAGTAACCACTGG
>NZ_PKMC01000001.1:164837-173872 GCF_002849225.1 Actinomyces sp. UMB0138 | reverse complement strand
AGGTCGATGTGCTCGCTCATTTTTCCTAGCGTTGCCACAAGGCGTGCCTTTCTTTAGATTTTCCAGTCCCGATCCAGACGAAGCAGGGTGTTAACTGCGTTCCACACGGCGCGGGCAGCATCGGTTTTGTCTGCCCAAAACCCGGCGGTTGCTCCATCTCTGGATTCGTAGAAATGGGTGGCGAGCATGATAATGCCTTGCCGGGTTGCCTGCGACATGGGCTCCGTTTGGTAGTAGCCCTCGGGCAGATGTTGGTAAGCGGTGGCATAGGAGATGGCAGCTAAAACAAACGAGGCAATCAAAGAATCATCCTCGCTATGGTCGACCAGTAGATTCTGCTTGACTAAGGCCATGAGTTCGTCTGTTTTCATGGCTGCCACCTCCTAACTATTTTTCTGGTTTACCCGGCGGTCTTTTGGGTAAGTACCTTGATCGCTTCGGGCAAGACGAGCTTGCCGTCTAGGCGTTGGGAGGCGAGGAACCCGATCTGCCCAGTAGTTGCAAATAACTCGTTTAGGCGTTTGAAGGAGCGGCCTTGCCGGTCAGCAATCCAATAAAAACCAAGGTCACCAAACGCTACTGTGCGCGCCCCAGCTTTAAGCTCAGGTGCAAAAACACTGGTGTAGACGGGTCGGCCAAGAATCATGTCGGGAGTCCCAGCAGTCAGGGCTGGCTGCCACAGGTACTGCCCATTACCATCCTTCAACTTCCGGACGGTTTTGACGGTTGCATCGTTCATCAGCCACACCGCGCGCGCCCGGTACGGGGCACGCAAACTATAGTGCAGATCGATGAGTTCATCAGCACTAATGTCGGTAGGCTTGGCGCTGGTCACGCCAGTCTCCGCACCGCCTGTTGGGTTGAAGATGCCGGTGGGTTTACCTTTACCATCACCAACCAGGAACGCTTCTTCTTCAGCAGCTCCAATACGGCGAGCAAACTCGCTCGCTAGATATTGTTCAACGTTAAACGCTGCATCATTGAGCAGTTCTTCGCTGATTTTGAGGAAGGTACCCAGCTTGAACGCCGACAGAGAGATTTGGGTGAAAGCTTCATCGGATTCGCTATATGGCTTGCCTTCATCCAGCCAGGTAGCGGTGCCATGGGTAGACACGACAGGGATCTTGCGATCCCCGCTAGTGGTCTGAATAACCTTGGCGAGGCTTCGCATGATGTTTTGGTCAGCTAAAGACTGCACTAGGGTGCGTTCGAACTCGTCAGGCACTAGGTATCCGCCCTCAGAATCCACCCCCTCACTTAGCGCATTCCTAACTTCCACCGGCGAGGTGTTAAGCCGCATCGCATCCCAAAACGCCCGCTTATAGGAAGCTGTAGCACGGGCAGGCTTAACCTTGCCATCCTCATCCAGGTCAGTGCCGGGTGTGGCGGTGATGGGTGCACGGGTCGCCTGGGCAAGAGTGTTTTCTAGGCGTTCGGCTCGCTCACATCGAGCAATCTCGCCGCTAAGTGCCTCAATCTCGGCCTCCATTTTGGCATAGGCCGCGTCATCCTCGGCGTCTAGACAGCCAGTCTCACTATCGCGCCGCTCATCTAGAAACTTCTTAGCCTTATTCCAGGTTTGGGCACGGCGGGTATACAGATCAGTAACAGTAGTCATAATGGAATATTTCCTCTCTTAGTTAATGGGGTTGGTTGGTTAAATGGGCGTATAAATCAACAACCCGCCGACCACAAGGGGCAGCGGGCTGCGAAGAACAATGAGAATCCGAAGATGGCGGTGAGCCAGACAGGCCATCTTCTTTTCGATGACGAGCTAATTGAGCAACGAGGCGCTGCTCATTTACCCTTCTGGAAAACACCACACCAGTGCCTGTGTTTTTGGGTGTAAACGGCGGCTTCTTACGGGCAGAGCCTTGCTCGTCATCCCCGTCGGAATCATCCTCCTCCGGTTCGTATTCACCCGGCTCGTCAGATTCTTCGTCCTCTTTGTCTGGGGTTGCTGCTCGTTTGTCAGTCAGCAGCTCATCGGCAAACCCTAGGTCTATAGCAGCTGTCGCGTCCATCCATGTCTCGGCATCCATGAGCTTGGACAGTTTCGCTCGACTCAGCCCGGTTTTCAGTTGGTAGGCGTTGATGATGCTGTCTTTTACGGACTCGAGCATCTCCAAGGCACGAGATAGCTCGGTTTTGTCACCCATAGCAAGCGTGGCGGGATTATGGATCATGAGTATCGAAACTGGGCTCATTGTCACACGGCTTGCCGCCATAGCAATCACAGATGCCGCCGATGCCGCGATCCCGTCAATATTCACCGTGACTTTACCGGGATAATCCAGCAGCATGTTATAGATACGAGCAGCTGCCACTACGTCACCGCCGGGGCTGTTGAGCCAGATGGTTACTGGTCCTGAGCCGGCATTCAACTCGCTAGCGAAAACAGCTGGGGTGATGTCGTCGTCGAGCCAGGATTCTTCGGCGATAGCCCCGTTGATACGCAAAACCCGGACATCTCCTTGATCGTCCGGGTCCGTTTTTTCTGGGGGTAGCCAGTTCCAAAAACGCTTCACATTCTCCTCCTCAATAGTTGGTTCTCTCTAGGTTCTTTAGGCACTTCATCACCAGACTCGCCTTTATCGGCTTGTTGGGAGTCGGCGTGTTCGTTCGGCTTCGCCTCTCTACAACAGCTTCCTTGGCCTCGGGTATCAAAGCCCGGGCTTTGCACCGCTCGGCCTGCGTCGCTGTAAGCCCCAGCCATAGGAAGCGGCAGCATGTTCCCATTTACCAGGTACAGATCCCCACCATCGGCCACCTCGATGCGGTCAAGGTTTTCTAGCTCGCGGATGTCGTTGGCGCTCATCCACCCGTTTTGACGAGCTACCGCGTATCCCTCCATACGTGACTGGTAATCCCCGCGCAGCAGCCCCTCGACATTGAACTTCACAAACAACTGCTGCTTTTCACGCGGGTTCAACAGAGTTTTCGTGATGGCTTGTTCCCACCTGATTACCCACGGGTCAAGGGTGTATTTCACGAACTCTAAAGACTGCTGTTCAATATTGGAAAACGATGATTTTTCGAGGTCACCAATCATGTGGGGCGGAATACGGAAAATCCGGGCGATCTCATTGAGCTGAAACTTTCTCGTTTCAAGAAACTGCGCCTGCTCCGGAGACACGCTAATCGGCGTGTATTTCATACCCTCTTCAAGCACCGCAACTTTGTTGCCGTTACCAGGCCCACCGAAGGTTTGTTGCCAGGACTCACGCACCCGAGAAGGATCTTTGATCGTGCCTGGATGCTCGAGTACACCGCCAGGAGCCGCACCATTAGCAAAAAACGACGCCCCGTAATCCTCGGTAGCCTGCGCGAGTCCGATAGCGTTTTTTGCCATCGCAATCGGGGAATAACCAACCAACCCATCAAAACCAAGACCTGGAACATGAAGCACATCATTAGGGGTAAGACGGATCGTCTTGTACTCTCCTGCGGGTTCGTCCCAGGAGGTTTGGTACTCGTAATACAAAGCCTTACTGTCCAGATCCCTGCCTACGCTCATCCGATTCGGCTGCAAAGGATACAAACCGATGACTTCGCCCAGTCCGTTGCGCACTACCTGAGCGAACGCATTACCCCACAACAACAAATGCGTCATCAACGTCTCCCGGAAAACAAAGGACGTCATCTCGGGGTTAGGCTCATCATGAAGCAGCCGATACAAACCATGATCAACCGCTTTTTCCTTGCCGCCACCGTCCTTATAACGGTATACGTGCAGTGGTAGCCCGGCTATAGCTTCGGCCAGGATCCTCACGCACGAATACACGGCAGTCATCTGCATCGCGCTACGTTCGGTCACCGGACGGCCAGCAGATGTCGACCCAAATAGAAACGAATAGGACGAGGTTAACTGGTGGTTTTTAGCTTCGCGCGCTTTCGGGCGTAACCAGTTTTTTAGACCCATATAAGTTCCTTTCTGGGTATGCGAAAATATATCTATGAACAAGGCCGCCACTTCGCATCTTCCCGTGCTAGGGGTAGGACCTATCTATGTATCGGGTATTTTCGCGCTCACGGTCACGGTGAGCGTTCTCAGCTATTTAGGTCCCGCATCAAGCGGCGCTATCGCTAACGCGTGGATACGACTACTCATGATTGCGGCAGGCCTGCTCGTGATTGCG
Organism: Actinomyces sp. UMB0138; assembly: GCF_002849225.1. Lineage (GTDB taxonomy): Bacteria > Bacillota > Negativicutes > Veillonellales > Veillonellaceae > Veillonella > Veillonella parvula_H. Next base: position 169,733 of record NZ_PKMC01000001.1, on the reverse strand, counting down.
GAGGCCGTAATTTTGTGGTGTGCGGCTGTATTTGGCTCTCACATGGTTCAAAGTGTCAAGACCGGCAAGCTAATGACCAGCGGGATTTACGCATGGGTGCGCCACCCCGTTTACGCAGCCTTTTTACTGTTGAACTGTGGTCTCTTGCTCGTGCAAGCAAACTGGTGGCTGCTAGCCCTACCAGCGATTTATTGGGTAGGTCTGAGCGTCTTGATGAAACACACTGAAGAGCGCTGGCTAGAAAACAAATTCGGTGACGAATACACCCGCTACGCCGCCCGCGTTAACCGCATCCTTCCCTGGCCACCTCATAGCACCAACAGTCCGCGCGAATCATAAACTGAGCTTGCCTCTGGGGTGTTACCGCACCTGATTGCCCGATCCAAGGCCATGATGGTTGCGACGACTCCATCGATCTTCTCGGTGGATTTTTGTTTGTCGGGTTTGATGTTTCCGGCCGGGTCGGTGCGCACGTGAATGTTGTCGACCATCCAGGCAAGCACAGGATGCCCACCATGCGCGAGCTTGCCCTCTAACGCCAACTTCATGAGTTCTTTGGATGGTGGGGACATGTCTTTGAAGCCTTGCCCGAAAGGCACCACCGTGAACCCGGCATCCTCCAAGTTCTGTGACATTTGGACGGCGCCCCACCGGTCGAACGCAATCTCCCTAATGTCAAAGCGCTCGCCCAGTTTTTGGATGAAGGCCTCGATGTGTCCGTAGTGCACCACATTGCCCTCGGTGGTTTCTAAGAATCCCTGTTGGTTCCATAGGTCGTATGGGACGTGATCGCGGGCGACTCGCAGTTTCAGATTGTCTTCGGGTATCCAAAACCAGGGCGCGACCGTGTATTTGTCATCGTCATCTGTGGGTGGGAATACGAGAACGAAAGCAGTGATATCGGTGGTGGATGCCAGGTCGAGCCCGCCGTAACAAACACGGCCTTCTAACTCATCCAAGTGGACTGGGCCATCGTTTTTGTTCCAGGTATTCATAGGCATCCACCGCACAGACTGTTTGACCCACTGGTTCAAACGCAACTGTCTGAAGGTGTTTTCTTCAGCCGGATTCTGCCTGGCACTATTACAAGCGTCCCTAACTTTCTGGATTGGCACCGTCACGTCCAAGGATGGGTTGGCTTTATGCCACACGGCTTCATCGGTCCAATCATCATCTTGCGCTGCCCCATAGATGACTGGATAAAAGGTGGGGTCGATCTTTTCGCCATCCAGGATGTCTTGGGCTTTTTGGTGTTGCTCGTAGCAGATGCTGTGGGTGTCGGTGCCGGCGGTTGTTATCAGGAAGTACAGCGGCTGGGTGCGAGCATCCCCACTGCCTTTGGTCATCACGTCGAAGAGCGCCCGGTTGGGTTGGGTGTGTAGCTCATCGAATACCACTCCGGAAATATTGAATCCGTGTTTGGAATAGGCCTCGGCGGATAGTACCTGGTAGAAGGAATTGGTGGGGGAGTAGATGATACGTTTTTGGCTTCTAAGGATCTTTACCCGTTTGGCTAGTGGGGGACACATTCTCACCATGTCGGCTGCCACTTCGAACCCGATGGATGCTTGTTGCCGATCGGCAGCACACCCATAAACTTCAGCGCGTTCCTCGCCATCGCCGCAACACAGTAAGAGTGCGACGGCGGCGGCTAGTTCAGATTTCCCTTGCTTTTTAGGGATCTCCACGTAGGCGGTAGTGAATTGGCGAAACCCGTCAGGTTTGACCACCCCGAAAAGGTCGCGAATGATTTGTTCTTGCCAATCAATCAACTTAAAAGGTTTTCCTGCCCACCGTCCTTTCGTATGCTTTAAGGCTTGGATGAACGCGACCGCAAAGTCGGCTCGGCGCTTGTCATAGCGCGAGCTTTCAGCCATGAACCGTGTCGGTTGATATTCAGCTAGCTGACGCATACGAATCAGTTACCTTCTATTGGTTAAAAAGTCAGTTGCTACCGGCGATAGCAGGTGCCCTTATGTCCGGCGGGCTAGGCTTCGGGCAGATTAGCTAACGCCCAGGCGATCGCATGTCCGGCGTCAGCGAAAAGATGGTCTGACTTCGCGATGAGTTCGAGTTCGCATTCTCCACGGCCTTTCGAGTTAGGCCCGAACCCGCTGACGGGTTCTTCCATCAACCGGTAGATTTGGGCGTTATTGCCAAATCCTTCAGTCTTGGTCCAGGTAGCAAAACTTGCTAGCGTGTAGTTCCCGTAGGCAAGAACCGTCCCGTAGGAATCAACGCGCATCTGGAGGGTTTCGCTGGTGACCTTTGTGCTGTTCATGGCTGGTGCCTTTCTGTTGTGTACCGTTTCGGTATGTATATACAGCCATAGACCCGCCTATTTATCCAGTCATTTTCCGCCTATTTTCAAGAAAACTTAGAGATGTACATCTCTAGGTCATAACGCTTCACGATAAAGGAAAACCCCACGCCAGGTGGGGTTGCCTGTGTGTTTAGTTTTAACGGGTCAGGTGGTAGTTGACAACGTTTCCTGGTGTAGCATGCTCAAGTTCACGCACCATCGCTGCTGCCCGCCCGTATCCCTCGGTGACCTGCTCAATGTTGTCTAGGTTCAACGCTCCGTAGGCGGTGGTTTGCACCCGCCATTGATCGGTTTCAAAATCCCGGTCAAGCTCCGGGGTGTAGGGGAACAGCGGGGAAGGAACAATAGAAATCGCGACCCGGCCAGGTTCAATCTCAATGCTGGTGATGGTGTATCCCAACCGGTTAGCACGTCCGATAAGGCGTTCGGTGTTTTCTTCCTCGACGCTGCATTCAGCTTCTTTGGTGTTCATGGCTGGTGCCTTTCTGTTGTGTACCGTTTCGGTATGTATATACAGCCATAGACCCGCCTATTTATCCAGTCATTTCACCGTTTATTTTGCCTAATAAATAGTGGTTTACATCTCTTGGTTGGTGTTTATTTGTGGCGGGGTTTTCCACGCAGAATCACCGCTTAATGGTGCAAGTAAGATCTTGCGGACTTCCTTATTTTCTTTACCAGAAAGTCCGATGCGGTAAAGCAGGGAGCGCAGTTCATACTTCTCATTACTTGCCTGGCTTGTATTGCGGGTTACGGTGCGGTGGATCCGTTTGGCGTAGGTGATCAGCTTCGTTAAGAACTCGGTGTAGGCAGTGATCTTCTCGAACTCGGGCAGCTTATCCCACCACGGGAAACTCAGCCCTTCACTACTGGTGGTGGTGCTAAGCTGGCTCGCGCCGAGCGCTTTAGCGATCAAGTCTTTCTTGGCTGCGATAAGTTCATGCAGCCTTGCCAGCTCAGTCTCATCAAGCGTGGCGGGCAGGGTGACTACGAGCCCGTAGTTTTCAGCCTTTTTGGTGTTCACCATTGCTCATCCTCCTCACTATCAAACTCGATGCTTTGAACGTCCAGCCATGTGCGGATGAGGCGCATGAAGTCGTGTGGGAAGTTGGAGACAATCATTTCTACGTGCTTGTAGCCGTGGTCTTCGGCTGCATCCCATACCGCACCAATATCGGTGAGGTCGACTCCGAGGTTTTCGATTTCTTCTAGATCGGCGTATAGCTGTCCTATCATCACCAAACCCTTTCTTTCTTGCTGGTTGTTTGGTCATGTATATACAGCCATAGGTTCGCGTACTTATCCAGTCATTTTCGCCTTAAAATCCGGGAGTTTTAGTGGTCTCGGCGACTATCTGAGTGAGCACGAGTTTGGCGCACGGCAGAGCTATCCCGTTTCCCCACAGCTTGTATAACGCCCGGTCGGTTCCAGGATTAGCCAGCCAGGAGCGTACTTGGTTGCGGGTTTTAGGTTTTTTCAATCCTTGCGCCTTGCCCCAGCTGGTCCAGACCTGCCACCAGTAATCCAACTGTGAATCTGTAGGGTCGCTGATTGCTAAATCTCGTGTCCAATCGTCAGGGAATCCTTGTAGGCGGGCGCACTCGGTGGGCGTAAGCCTGCGCACCCTATAACCGCTAGGTTGTGGCGCGGTGACAATAGGCGGATCAGTAAAATCCGATGCTAGTAGAGGCCCGGTGAGGTTGTTGGTGCCTTTGCAAAAGGAATCACTCTTTGATGCCGAGACTACCGTGTCGACTATCGCGATCCCGCCCTGATTACAGGTCGGGCAGATACCGCTCGTATCTAAAGTTTTTGCGACTTCGGTTTCGTAGCCGTACCTGCCAGTCCGGCTTTTACGCTTGGTATGTATAGCGTTGAAACCATAAGCAATCGGCTCAAAAATCCTCTGATCGTTATTACAACCAAGCCTGCCAGAAATATCGGTTTGGATAAGAGCGCCTTTACCGCCACCAGGTTTCCCGCCCCTCATGCCTAGCGCAACCGGGACTGCTAGAGAATCTTTTTCGGGTTCGTTGCTTGCCGGGCGAGAGCCTTGTGCAAGATTGGAGGTAGCGGCTTGCCCCTGGTCGCAGCCCGCCTGAGTATTCCGGCGCAGGCGCGTGGGCTCAAAGAGTATGTGTCCGGCACGCTCGCTTGCAAAATCTGCGATAAGGAAGATCCGTTTGCGTCGTTGGGGTAGGCCGAAAAATTGCGCGTCCAATACTCGCCACGCAATGCTCCATTGGTCTGCCACGATCGCTCCGGCTTTTTGCCACTTTTGTACTCGAGGTAGGTTAGCTGCTGCTTGTTCGTCCGTGACGCTGATGAGTTCGCGTAGGACTTGATGGAAATCATTGCCTTTGTTGGAGGAGAAAGCTCCGGGCACGTTTTCCCAAACAGCGAATCTTGGATACCGTCCACTACTTGCCTTTCTCATTTCCTTGATGACTCTGGCGGCTTGGTGGAATAGACCCGAACGCTCGCCAGCTAAACCTGCCCTTTTACCTGCCACCGACAGGTCTTGGCAAGGAGAACCAAACGTGACCACATCCACCGGCTCTAGCTGACTGCCG
>NZ_PKMC01000001.1:0-164503 GCF_002849225.1 Actinomyces sp. UMB0138 | reverse complement strand
TAGCGGCGCACAATCACGGAAGCGTATTTCTCATCTAGCTCCATGCAATAGCAAGTGCGGTCTGTGGCTTGTGCAGCCATTAGCGTGGAACCAGAGCCAGCAAACGTATCTAGCACTATCGCGCCTGCTTGGGTGGAGTTACGAATCGGATAAGCCAACAGGTCTAGTGGCTTGGAAGTGGGATGGTCACTGTTTTTGCGGGGTTTGGCAAAATTCCACACCGTGGTTTGTTTGCGGTCGGCATACCAAGCGTGAGAGCCGTCTTTCTTCCACCCATACAGCACTGGTTCGTGCTGCCACTGATATGGGGAGCGACCAAGTACGAGGGAGTCTTTGACCCAAATACAACAGCCCGATAGATAGAAGCCAGCGTCTTGAAAAGCGCGACGGAAGTTGAGGCCTTCGGTGTCGGCGTGGAAAACATAGGCTGACCCTCCCTTAGCTAGGGATGCCGCCATGTTGGTGAATGCAGCCAGTAGGAACTGGTAGAAGGTGTTGGCGTCTTGTTTGTCGCCTGCGATTTTCAGGCCGCTGTTCGATTTGAAGTCCACGTTGTAAGGCGGGTCTGTGACCACCAGGTTAGCCTGTTTGCCATCCATCAAGGTTTCGACATCGGCCGGGTTCGTGGCGTCCGCGCACATTAGGCGATGCCTACCAATCCTCCAGATATCGCCTTTTTCGACAAAGGCTGCCGCTTCTAGAGCGGCGTTCAGGTCGAAGTTATCGTCCTCGATACTGTCGCCGTCAAGAGAACCTATTAACTGTTGTATTTCGGATTCGTCGAAACCGGTGAGTTCAACGTCGAAATCGGAAGCATCCAGGTCGGCTATGAGTAGGGCGAGTTTGGAATCATCCCAATCGCCACTGATCTTGTTTAGAGCAACGTTGAGCGCTTTTTCGCGGGTTTCGTCTAGCTCAACGACCACGCAGTCCACGGTTTTATAGCCCAGATTGGCGAGTACTTTCAGACGCTGATGCCCACCCACAATATTTCCGGTGGTTTTGTTCCAGATGACTGGCTCCACATACCCAAACTCCGTCAGGGAGCGTTTGAGTTTGTCGTAGTCCGCGTCGCCGGGTTGTAGGTCTTTGCGGGGGTTGTAGTCAGCTGGGGTGAGATCAGTTAGCGCTATTTGCTTGATGCGCATGGTTTTTCACCGCCTTGACAAGCTCGCGGCTAGTAGTCCAGGTGTCTTCCCACTTGCGTGTGTAATCCCCGAAATGCCCATACGTCGAATAGCGCACATAGCCGGGTGCTCGCAGCCCAAACTGGTCGATGATTGCTGCTGGCCGAAGATTGAACACATCTCGAGCCGCAGCCGTGAGAATCTGGTCGCTGTATTGGCCGGTGCCGAGCGTGTCAACACTGAAAGCAACCGGGTCGGCTTTGCCAATCGCGTAACTAATCGCCACCTGGCACCGGGATGCAAGATCCGCATCTACCACGGTTTTCGCGATCAGCCGTGCCATATAAGCACCCGAGCGGTCAACCTTAGAAGGATCTTTACCACAGAAAGCTCCACCACCATGTCCGGCCAGCCCGCCATAGGTATCAACCATCAACTTCCTACCGGTGAGTCCGGTGTCGGCTTTAGGGCCGCCCTCCACGAACCGCCCGGACGGGTTGATCAACACAACCGTGTCCTCATCTACCGGTAGATACCTCTGACATGCTGGGCCAACAATCAGCGAAGTTATTTCACGGCGCAACACCTCGAAATCCTTGGATTCATCGTGCTGGACGGAAACCACAACGGTTTCGATAGATAGCGGTTTTCCTGCGTCGTTGTAGCGCACCGAAACTTGTGCTTTACCATCTGAGAAGATCCCTGTGATGGTTCCTTGCTTGCGCGCGTCATCTAGCCGCTTACAAATCTCGTGGGCTAAAACAAGAGGCAATGGTAAGCGCTGTGGTGTATCAGTGCAGGCATAGCCGTAGACCGTGCCTTGATCACCAGCACCCTGAAGACAATAAGCGGACTCATCGCCATGGCGAGCCTCTAAAGATGTGCTCACGCCGTCGTTAATATCGTTAGATTGACGCCTCACCCACACGTATACCAAAAATCTCCACGGCTTATAGCCAGCTGCAGTAAGTGCTGTGCGTACGCAATCACGCAAGTCCACACGAGCATTAGTGCTGATTTCACCAGTGACAATAATGCGTCGCCCAGTAGCCATGACCTCTACCGCGACGCGGGCGTTGCGATCAGTGTAGAGAATTTCGTCGAGAATCTGATCAGCAATTAAATCGCACAGTTTATCGGGGTGACCGATACACACTGCTTCAGCGCTTAGAACCGTAGTCATAGGAATGCCCTTTCAGTAGAAAAATCAAAAGAAACAAAAACTCCCCACCATGACAGCCAAGAGTGGGGAGCAAAGATAGACAGGCGAACCCGAATCATGTGTGATACTGGAATACGTGCAAGACGAAACGAGTAAACCTAATCCGTCAGAACCTTCCGGCGGCAATGGTAAAGCCGTGGCTTATGGAATGATTGCCGGGATAATGACCGCCATAATCTTTCGGTTCATTATGGACGATAATGCCTTAGCGATAACTATTGGCACAGGAGTTGGAATCGCGCTAGGGGTAGGCTTGACCGCAAGAAAACGCCCCAAATAAACTCAAAAACACTAGGACGCATCTACGAGCGTGCTTTCAACAACTGCTCCATAACCTCATCACCCGGGGCCGCACCCGAATAGTCACTAGTGCAGTTCGCCCGCACAATCTCAAAAATCTCATACCAATACACGTTTGCTTGCTTACCAAAAGACTGGCTCATCGCAACAAACGGGGAAGCGATAGCAGCCCCCGTGGTCGGGTGCTTGCCGAGCAAACCGAACTTGGAGATCGCCTGCTCACACTGCACATACCGGGCGAAAGCCTGGGCGTAGGCCTCGATCAGACGCTTAGAAACAAACCTCGTGCAACCACGCTCATCCAACCAGCGCCACGTCTCCCGATACACCAAATCAGCACCCAGCGGTTTACCGTCCCGCTGAACCTCCGACAGATACTCAGACGGCTCCGGCATCACTTCACCAGCAAGCACCGCGCCCGCGCCAACATCTGCGCCCTCGAAATCGAAAGGGGTCGCTAGCGGATCTTCCAAGCGAGTGGCAGGCAGACCCTTAGCGAGTTTCTCATTGAGCGGGTCGGGTTTCGCGCCAGCCCTCACACGGTGCCCACCGCGATTAGTTCCGTCTTTTGCCACGGCTATCGGCCTCCTATCTGACCTGCGGTGGCCAGAAAAAACGGCCTTCAAATATGCGCTAGGTTAATACCCTGTTTGATTCGGTCTTTTTGCGTACGGTTGGCCCCGCCCGCTGACCTTCGCCAAGGCTGTAGAGATTCGAGGCCCCCAACCCCAAACCAGACACGCGACGTCGCACCGCAAGCAACGAACAAGAGCCAGCCCAGCATCTTTGAGGTCGACGTAAGCTGTGGCGCAGGAGCGGGGTTTTCTGCAATAATTACGTCATGGAAGACAATCAAGACCTCGACAAGCCCCGCTCTTGGGCGTCCAGCAATCTTTGGGTGTTTATTGGTGCTGGTATCGGAGCCGTTCTTGGCTTGCTGGCCTACACCCAAGACTGGCTGGGCTAATACGAATACACACGCGGGCCTTGCCTCCATCTGTCACCGTCTAACGCGCTCTGCCTGGAGTGGCAGGGTTTGCACAGGCTGCGCAGGTTAGAAAAGTCGTGACTGCCGCCATGGTCTAAGGGTAGGACGTGGTGGACTTCCTGAACTGGGGTGGTCACTCCTTTGTCCAGGCAGTCTTCGCACAAAGGATGCTGGGAAATGTATGCGGCACGGATGCGGCGCCAGCGCGCACCGTAACGCTTGTTGATTCTCGGGTCACGTTGAAACTTACGGTAGTTCTTGTCTGCCTTTTTGGCGTGGAGCTGGCAGAATCTTTCGCGGGTTAGTTCGGGACAGCCGGGTGCCGAGCAGGGACGTTTTGGTTTGCTTGGCACCAGCCTCACCGTCCTTTGCTGGCCAAGACGAAACCCTCCGGCCAGCAGTTCAGTGCTGTTTGTTCCGGAGGGTTTCGTCTTTCTTTATTTTTATCCACTTACAGTATTTCAGGCTTTAACCGCGTTTTCCATAGCAGGGTTCGGATACTCGCTAACGCATGGGTGCAAGTTAGTGCCTGCCATACAAAGCTACTGCGAGGCGGTCGAGGGCCCGGTTTTTACGTCGGTATACGCTGTCGCGTTGAATGTAGAAGTGGTCGCCAATCATCGCCACGCGATCTTCCTGACCACCTACACCCAAGAAGAAGTTCTCCAACACGAACCTGTCATCCTCAGCTAAAGATCCCCAGGCTGGTAGGAACCAGTCGAGGTAGTCTTGGGCTTCTTGTTTGCGGGCGGCCAGCAGGTCGATCTTGTCGAGGGTTGCGGCGATGCGGCGTTCACCTGCATGTGGGTCCTTCGCGTGCGGTAGGCCAGTTAGCTTTACGCTCGAAGGGCTGGTCAGGTCGGCTCTTAGTTGGTTGGCCTCAGCGCTGGTGTCTTGACCAGCTGCTTGTTCCATCAGCGGGTAATCCTCTAGTGCGCAGATCGCGGCTTTGCGGGTATCTAGGTATTTCGTCATCACATGCATGACGGCTCCTTCCTGTTAGTGGTTGTTAGTTGGGTTTTGACCGCTTCGATCAGTGCGGTCTGCGTCGTGTTCTTAGCTTCGAGTGCTTTGAGGACGGCTTCGTCGAGAGTGCCTTCAGCCGCCAGGTGGGTGATGGTTACTGGCTCGGTTTGTCCTTGCCGGTAAAGCCTTGCGTTGGTTTGTTGATATAACTCCAGGCTCCAGGTCAGCGAGAACCAGATGAGCAGGTGCCCACCGGCCTGCAGGTTGAGGCCGTGGCCTGCGGAGGCTGGATGGATCAGGCCGAGAGGTATCTCGCCCGTGTTCCACGCTGTAATATCCTCGGCAGTCTTTAGGACTCGGGCTTGTGGAAAGCGTTCGGTGATTCTTTTCAGGTCGTGTTTGTACCAGTAGGCCACCAAAAGGTTCTGCCCGTTGGCGGCCTCGAGGAGATCCTCGAGAGCATCTAGTTTTGCGCTATGAACAGCAATTGCCTGGCTTTGCTCGTTGTAGATGGCTCCGGAGGCCAGCTGCAAGAGTTTGCCCGAAAGCGCGGCCGCGTTCGCTGCATCCACAGTTTGTCCATCTAGCTCGATGACAAGGTCTTGCTTGAGTCGCTCATATACCGCCCGTTCCTTGCTAGCGAGTTTCACTTGCTTGGTTGTTACCGTCAGTTCCGGCAGCTTCAGGTGGTCGGTGGTTTTCATGGACAAGGTGATGTCTGAGATTGCCTCATAGATCTCGTCCTCAGCACCAGCGCGCGGCTTATATGTAAACACCTGCATGCCACCCCGTTTATCGGGGACGAACCAGCGATCCCGAAACCTAGTGATATAGCGTCCCAGTCTGGTGCCGCCATCTAGCAGCCGGAACTGCGCCCATAAATCCATCAGCCCGTTGGAGGCTGGTGTTCCAGTCAGCCCAACCCAGCGGGACACAAAGGGCCGCATCTTCACCAGTGCGCTAAACCGCTTGGCCCGGTGATTCTTAAAACTGGACAGTTCGTCAATGACGACCATGTCGAACGGCCAAGCCTTACCGTAGTGGGCGACCAGCCACGGGATATTTTCGCGGTTGATCACCGTCACCATCGAGTTCTTCGCCAGGGCGTCGAGGCGCTCGGCTTTGCTGCCTACGGCTACCGCCAGCGACATGCCTTCAAGGTGATCCCACTTGACTGCTTCGGCTGGCCAGGTATCGCGGGCTACGCGCAGTGGCGCGATGATGAGGACTCGGGTTACGAGGAAGTAGTCGAGGACGAGCTGCCAGATAGCCGATAGTGCGATGACGCTCTTGCCTAGGCCCATTCCCAGGAATATTGCGGCCTGGTCATGGCAGGTAATGAAGTCGGTTGCTAGGCGTTGGTAGTTATGCGGCTTGTAGCGCATCACTCACCTCCGCAATATCACCTGGGCTGTCTACCACAAAGACTTGGAAGCCTTGATCACGCAGTTGAGCCATCCGACGGTTCTGGATTGGCCTAGGTTTGGCTCCTTGTGCTTTTACTTCGACGAAAACAACTCGTCCGGCTTTGAGGCAGATACGATCCGGTACGCCAGTTGTTCCTGGGGATACGAGTTTCCAGCAGATCCCGCCCAGGTTTTCAATGGCGGTTTTGAGGGCTTGTTCTAGGTATTTTTCTCTCATTGGTCTTCACCTCTTGTGGTTGGAGGTGCAGACCGGTGCAGGGTCAATCCATACTTTCCCTATAGCTATTTTTATTAAAATTTTTCCCTATAGAGAAAGTTGCTATACGGTCTGCACCGGTCTGCACCCTCGGCTGGTTTTAGGCACAGAATTCGTTTTTGATGGCTAATCCGAAGACGCGGATCCCGGTTTTAGTTTTCTTACGCACGTAGCCGGCTTGTTCGGTGGCGGCGTTGAAGTCGATCATGGGTCGAGCCCACCCGCTGGTGGCTTGCGCCCACGCCCGATATGTCTGGTAGAGGTCACCTGCCCGCTCAGATAGGCCCTCGCCGGTTTCGCATTGGTCTTCGAGGAATTGGGAAAACCAGTCATTATCGTCGCGGTAAGCGTTCGATGCTTCGATGACTTGGCGGGGTGGGTCCAGGTGGTAGTCATCGGCGTGGATCGCTCGCGCGCCTTCCATCACCCACGCCAGCACCGCACCACCGGCATGCTCGTAGAGATAGTCGGCATAGTTTTTGATATCTGCGTTTCCTTCGATTTTTGCTTCGAAAGGGATCACGATCAGGCGACGCCAAATACCTGTATCCATCGCCCCAACCCTGGGCAGGTGATTCGTATACAACACCAGAGTGTGGGAGGGCGTGAATGCGAACGGATCCTTATATTTTTTCTCCGCAGTGATCTGGTCGGTAGAAGCGAGCTGTTTGACGTTCGAGGTTGAAAGGCGCATGCCTTCTTCTGTTTCGGCTGCGATCAGTAGGCGTTTGCCTCTGGCTTCGGCTAGTTCGGGTTTAACGTTGCGGCGCACCCCAACGGTGAGTGCATCGGCGGAGATAGTGCCCGCGTAGGTGCCGAGCACGCGGGCTATGGTATTCCAAAACGTGGATTTGCCGTTACGGCCATCCCCGTAAGCGATCACGAGGGCCTCAACCATCACCCGCCCGATCACCGCCAGGCCACAAATACGCTGCACGTACCCGATCAGTTCTGGGTTGGCCTGGAAAAATACATCCAGCGCCTCCAACCAGATCCGGGCATCTTCCTGGGTTGGGGCGAGTGTGGTTTGCTTTGTCAGCAAATCAGCTGGATCGTGGTTTTTTCTCGCGCCTGTTCTTAGGTCGTAGCTGCCATCGGGGGTGTTGAGCAGGTACGCATCAGCATCCAGCTCGCTAACCGCGACCTGCAATATAGGTGCTGCTTCTTTCAATGTGGCACTAATGTTTTTCGATGTTCGCCTAGTGGTCACGAAATTTCGGTAGGCCTGTGCAGCCTCCAACTGATCCAGGGCATCCAGCTGGCTGGCCTCTAATTGGGCTAGGCCTTTCTTTTTCGATGTTGCCTCAGCCATAACATCTTCGGCACCGCTATCGCTCATCTGCTGTCCGGCTTTAGATAGTAGGGTTTTGGCTTCTTCGAGCTGGCGGGTTGTTAGCTCTTGGGCCACACCGCGAGCGGTGAGCTCGTTTTCTTCCCAGAATCTACCGTTGTAGACCAGCCATTTCGTTGACGGCGAGTACCGGATTTTATTCGCGTACTCGGCCGCAAGCAGGTCCGCTTGGCCGACATCGGAAAAATCTCCAGGCCGCAAACCCGACAACACCCGATAAACCTCCGGCGACACATAATCCGGCTGGGCGGCAACCTTGGCAGCGAACTTACCAGCACTATCCCAAATCAGGGCAAGCTCACCGGCTGGTAGCGGCGGATCACAAAGGGCTGCTTTACGGTCGAACAACTCTCGGGCCTGCGTGGTGTTTCCGTAACGGATCAACACCCGACCCGCGAACCTAGACAATGTCGCATTTCGGGAGCCCTCACCAATTGCCTGGGTGGAGGCATCGAAGACTGCGAACATATCCTGCTCATCCGACGACGCAAGCCACTCATCCAACAACTGCACACCTTCGAATACGGCGACCTCTGGAGCCGGATTTCCGTAGATGAACCGGCCAGCATCCAAAGCATTCGCATCAAAAAAGCTGAAGCGTGCAGCCAAACGCTTCTTGAGCCCTGCGTACTCGCTAGCATCGCTGATCTTGGTTATCGGGTAGTAGACGTGGAAACGCGGCCGTGCAGACTCCGTACCTTTGGTTTTCATGTGGTTACGGCTTGTGGCGGTCATGAACGCCACACCCGCCATCAGCTCAGACAACGAATCGGGCGTGATCCATTCTTCGGGGTTTTCGGTGTGGTCGTTGTCGATATCCATCACCACACAATCCGAAACCAGGAAATTCTCGTTCGAGCGATGATTGTTCTTATAGGTGGCCGCTACATGATCGAACGCAGCGGATGTTACCAAATCCTCGTTGCTGGTGATATCGCGGCGGTTTGGGTAGAGGCTGTTTGTTTGCCGGCCAATAACGTCGGCGGTGTGAAGCGTGAAGGCGCGCATCAGTAGGTAACCTCCTGGAAGCCAGCGTTGAAATAGCGGATTGGTAGTTCTAGTTCGCGGGCCCACTCGATCTCCGCACGCATACCCCTACTGACTCGGCCGGTGTAGACCCACACCTCATCGCAGCGAGAAAGCAGCACCTTGTTGAAGCACATCGCCAGTTCGCGCTCATCGAGGTCGTGATCATTCATGAACTGCGAAAAAAGTAAATGCGGTGCAAGTGGTATCTGCCCGGCAGAGACCGCGAAGCCACAAAACTGGCGCGTTAATGCCATATTTGCTTTCACGTCGCCTGAATAGGGTGAGCAGATATATGTCAGCGGGCGTGCCATATTCTCAGTCTGCTGCAGTTGCTTTAAAACCTTGTAGCTGGTGGGGTCGGCATAGCCGCGAGCGTTTCTGCGCGAAAGACCTAAGACTTGATCTGTAGTAGCCGACATCGCTAGTTCTCCCGGTCTTCGCGTTCGATGACCGGCAGGATCCCGAAGCGGTTTTTCAGCAGGTCGTAGATGAACAGGCGCCCGGTTTGGGTCCAGTACATGTGTGTGTGCGGGTTTTGCCCGGCGCGTATTCATGGGTCTTGGATTGGGCATAGCCACGCTGGGCGTAGCCTGCGTAGAGGAACCAGCGGCCTGAGCGGTGGAACTGGATCTTTTCATCACGCAGGATTTGGTTGAGACACTTGGCTGACAGCCCGTAGTCTTTCGCGATCTCCGTAGTACTCAATAGTGATTCGGATTGCAGCACAATGTCGTAGTAGGAGATCTTCGGTGTTGCCTCGGCTAGCCGCTGTTCGGCGATCAGGCGTTTAGTGCGCTCAGCACGCAAATGCGCCAGTGCCTGCTCAAGAAACTCGTCGTCATCTAACAGCTGGTCAATGGCGTAAACCCCGTGGCGGCGAATAGTAGGCAGCACCTCATCGAACACCCACCTCTCGAACTGTTGGGCTGCGGGCAGTTTCGAGGAAACGATAAGCCTGTAGACGTCACCTTCGGTGATGAATACGGCTTCTTGCCTGCGTCCGAGGGCGTCGATGATGGGGTAACGTTTTGGACCCCCATCCTGGCGAGTATGATCCCGCACCGCTTTACCAGGATTCTCATACCCAAGTGCCGCCGCGATATCGCGTCCGCAGAACAGGATTCGTTCTTCCTCTTGGATAGTGCGGATCGTGCCGAATGTCTCGTTGGTGAATACCTGTAGTTGGTTACCCATAGGGCTTCCTTCCTGAGAGCCCCAGGTAGAGGAAAAGTGGTGCGCCGGCGGCGCAGTAGAGTAAGGGCTCCTACACGACTGCCGACGAACCCAAAAGTGTTAAATTCTGTCAGCTTCGCTGGTAGCCCAAAGGAACGGTCTTTCAGCGGCTAGGCGCCCGCAGGGTTCGTGTGGTACGCTGATATCAATCGTTCAGCCCGCTGTGACTTTTGGTCGCAGACGGGCTGGATTTCTTTTTGCTAAAGGAGGCTGCAGGTGAGCGCTCTGAAACCGGCAACGAGCATTGATCAGCAGATTGAGATTTTGCGTGAGCGCGGGATGAGTGTTGATGAGCCGCTTGCCCGCCAGTGGCTGGCGAGCGTGTCGTATTATCGGCTCTCTGGCTACTGGTATGCCTACCGTGTGCTACCCGCAGATGCTGATCCGAAGAACCCTCACCGTCTTGATAAATTCCAGCAGCAAACATCGTTTAGTGACATTGCGAGATTGTATGAGTTTGATCGCAAACTTCGAACCCTCATTCACGATGGTATGGAGCGCATCGAAGTGGCGTTACGCGCCAGAATCAGTGACCGGTTAGCTTCCATAGGGGCGCTGTCTTACCTTGATCCTGCAGTTTTCCGCCCGGAATTTGAACACAGCGCATGGTGTAATACGGCGCTTGCCCGAGTCGAAAGAGCAAAGAAACGTGATACCGCGATAAAACACTATGCCAGCAAGTATGGTGAATATCCGATTTGGGTTTTAGTCGAAGCACTCGATTTTTCGGATATTTCGCAGCTCTTTGACGGGATGGTGCTTGACGATCAACGCGCCATCTCTGAATCGCTAGGGCTGGTCGTGGATCCAGATAGGCTCACCGCTAAGCAGAAGGGCAGCTACTATAGGCAAGATCCTTTGGCTCGCTGGTGTGAACAGCTTACGGTGCTACGTAATATATGTGCCCACCATGGCAGGTTATGGAACAGGTATCTCACTCCTGCATCAACGAACGCGTTGCGTACAATCACCGATCTTTTCTCTCTTCCTAAAGGCCAAAGCGACCGTCTTTTCGGTGCAATCCTGGTCATGTCTTTCCTGTTGCGCCAGATTTCTCCGGGAACCAGTTGGCCGAACAAAATCCGTCATCTCATCGAGGCCGAATACCTTCCCCTTGAATCTCGATCAACAGTAGAAATGGGCATGCCTGGGGGCTGGCAGCAGTTGTCTTTATGGAATAACCCGGACGTTTAATCTTTGCGGTAGTAGTCGCATTCATATCCATCAGCCGTGAGCGGCAAACCGCCAGCCCAGACCGGCAGCTTAGACATGAGTCGGCAGGCATCTTCGATGGTGAAGCCGGAATTTAGTGGTTCGTCGATGATGACCTCGTCGTGGACATGCATCACGATCTGATGCCCCTGGCCGGCGATAATTTGCATACCGTTGACAAGCAGGTCGCGGGCGACTGCCTGGACGATATTCTCGACGAGTTTGCCACCGTAGGTTTCCAGGCGTCCCCACCTGCGCCCCGTGGTGATACCCCAGTAGGTGATCGAGGTGCCACCAAAACGATTCTCGCCAAGACCCGGTTTCACATACGCCAGTCTGCGCCCAGACGGCAAGGTGATGAACAAGATCCCAGACTCAAGAGTAAAGGTGAGGTTGCGCAGCCGCACTGGTCTGCGAGTGGTAAGGGCTTCGAGTGCTGCTTCTTCTACTTCCTGCCACAGCCACACAATGTTCGGGTTGGCTGCCCGCCACGCGTCCACGATGGGTTTGAGCTCGTCCTCGGCTAGCCCCATGCGCAACGCGCCCATTGCTTTGAGCGCGCCGACAGAGCCACCGTAACCGCAAGCCAAAACTGCGATCTTCCCTTTCTGCCGCAGCCCAGCATTAATCCCGTGTTTTTCGACCGGCACCCCGAACATTCGGCTAGCAGTCTCGCAATATAGATCTTTACCTTCACGGAACGCGTCGAGGGTGGATTCTTCACCTGCGAGCCAGGCGATCACGCGAGCTTCGATAGCGCTGTAATCAGCCACTATGAATCGGTGGCCGGGGCTGGGTATGAAGGCGGTGCGGATCAGCTGGGAAAGCGTGTCGGGTACTGATTCGTAGAGCAGCTCGAGCGCTTCCAGGTTCCCGGACCTCACGAGAACGCGAGCTTCATCGAGGTCAGGTAGATAATTGCGTGGCAAATTCTGCACTTGGACGAGTCGTCCTGCGAAGCGTCCGGTTCGTCCTGCACCATAGAACTGGAGTAGCCCACGTGCCCGCCCATCGTTGCCGGCTACGTTTTGCATCGCCTGATATTTCTTCACCGAAGACCTGGCTAGGTCTCCGCGAAGCTCGAGTACTTCTTTCACCACCCCTGTAGCGGTCTCCAAGGCAGTCTCGACTTCAGCCTTTGCGAGTGACTCCAAATGGCAGCCACGGGTGGAGAGCCATTCTTTCAGCTGGATCGGCGAGTTGGGATTCTCCAAACCAGTCAACTCTCGGGCACGAGCAAGAGTAGCCTCGCGATGTTTATCGTCAAGAGTTACAGCGGCATCGACCAGGGTCGCATCGAGCTTGATCCCAGCATCGTTAATGCGCTGATCCAAGGCATAGGCTTCCCATTCGGCCTCTGGTACGGGAAACTTTGCCAGGCGGGTGTGGATGGCTTGTTCAACCTCCACATCACGGCGGTTGTATTCGATAAACGCCCGCCAGCCTTCCGGATCCAAGGTAGGGAGATTGCGGCGCGCGCCCTTGTTAATCAGGTTTGGGGTCGCTGGGGTGCAAAACTGGCGGATCAGTTTCTTACCAGCTGCATCTTTCTTTACTGGTAAATTCAGTACTTTTGCTACTTGGTCTAGGCTCATTGGCATCCCAAGATATGCAGCCCAGATCATGGAGCAGCGCCACTGAGCAGGATCCAGGAAACTTTCTTGAGGTAATAGTTCTGGGTGGTAGTGGTGTAACCAAGATGAGAGGCAGATGCGTTCGAAGGACGCGTTGAACGCCCACTTAACCACCCCGGGGTTCACCAGAGCCGCAAGTATTTCGTTGGGTAGTTTTTCTCCGCTCGCCAGGTCAACCACCTGCACTGGCTGCTCGTCTATGGCGTAGCCGAACAGGAGGATCTGGAAGTCTGGGTGGGCAGCGTAGGGGTAGACCCCGGTCTTGGAGAGATTGAGGGGGCTGTAAGTTTCCAGATCAATACTTAGATATTTCAAGGTTTTATCCTTCAAAATTAGGTGTGGTGGGCAGCAACCATGCAGCTACTGCCCACCACTAATATGTACTTACCTGCTAGTTAAGGAAGTCCTCGTTAGCAGTGGAAAACGCAGCGAAGTCTTCCTCAGCGCTGACGTGTCCGCCACCGAGCGGTTCACCATCCCGAATTTTTTGGATGTTGCCCAGTCCGCAGGCGATTCCCTTATTGCCATTGGTGTTGAAGGCATAGAAGGTAATGCTCGCGCGGGCGTAGCACCCTGAGTAGACCTGGGAGCGATCCAAGATTGGGGCGAGCGACTCGTCTACCACTTGAGGTGGGGTAGTGGAGTTAGCGTTGACAAACATCGAGTTCGCGTAGGCTTCGTCATCGCGTTCTGTATCCCCGTCGCGCAACGGTAACTTCAGTGCAGCCTTGTTAGGTCGCTTACCGCCGAACTTGGCTGTGCCTGCTTCAATGGCTGCGTCGATAGCGGCCTCAATCTTCGCTAGCGTCACTTTGTCAGACTTCGGGATGATCAGGCTTACGGAGTATTTCGGTTTTGATCCTTGGATGGATTTTGCCTCGAAAAGATTCGCGTACGAAAGACGTACTTCGCCGGTGATGACTCGAGTTGGATTCTTTACTGACATGGTTATTTACCTACTTTCTGTATTTTTCTTGGT
The DNA here is from genome assembly GCF_002849225.1 of Actinomyces sp. UMB0138. Taxonomy (GTDB): domain Bacteria; phylum Bacillota; class Negativicutes; order Veillonellales; family Veillonellaceae; genus Veillonella; species Veillonella parvula_H. The sequence continues at coordinate 150,779 of NZ_PKMC01000001.1, read as the reverse complement.
TTTATTTTTTAAATTCTTCAGCCGCGCTGAGTGCTATCGCGGGTCGTTTATCGGTTTCAGGTACCAGTGCAGGTTTACCGGGCGGCTTGATAACCAAATCTCCAAGGAGTTCGCCAAAGCGCCGCTTACCCAGCTGTTTCTCTAACGCCGTAATCGTCTTGAGCTTGCGCTCGAAAATGTCGTTAATCCCGGCAGCCTGGGCTGTCTCCACGACTTTGGTTTCGTCGGCATATTTGCGGATACTTCTGCCTTCGACGAGTTTGAAACCGGCCCAGGTCTTGCCTTGATTGACCGCAAGGGACAGTGCGTAGGACTCTACATCGGATGCCCATCTCTTTAGCTCAGGTAGTTTCGTGAGCACCTGGGCAATCTCTGCATCGGAGAGTTGGGGTGGGGGAGCGAACTCGCGTTTGGCTAGCTCCAGATTCTTTTCGGCTCTGGTGCGGCAGGTAGGGGCTATTTTGCAGAAACGACACCAGCTACCTGCGGCAAAAGAGCCTTCGCCTTTCCCGGCCAGCTTCGCTGTTGGTCGAACAACCTCTTCAGCCCAGGTTTGAAGATCTGTCACGCTGACATGCCAGGTCGCTACGTTGGATCGTCTGGGCTGGAAAATCGTCACCGCAACCTCGCTAATCTCGTAAAGAGTATCGAAAGCATGAAGCGCGCCGAGAGCATACAACATCAATTGCGGATTTTTCTCGGCCTCAACCAGTACGCCTTGCCCGTACTTGAAATCAATAATCTGCAACAAAGGTTCGGCAATAATCACGCAGTCCCCGGTGCCAAACCCGCCAGGAACGAGATGCGAGTAATCAAGACGTTGCTCGATGAGCGTCACGGGATCCTTGCACGTCTTGCGCGCCTCACGCAGGCGCTCTTGGACAAAAGCAAGATAATCGTCGGTGAGAGCCTCCATCTCGCTATCAATCCAGGTGGACTCTGGTTTCATGGTTGGTGAAAGGTGTAAGGCGCGACGTAACTTCCACTCCGCCAGCGCGTGAGCGATGGTGCCTTGTTCGGCAGCAGCCGAAGTAGAATCCGGCAAGCTGGCCTCCACTAGGGCTGATGGCGGGCAATTCAGCCACCGGTGCGCACCAGAAGCCGATAAGAGGGCATGTTGATCAGGCATCAGCAAGTCCCTTCGCCCGCGTAAGCAACCATCCATAATTAGCTGGATCTACATCCGAGAGACGATCAGCCCCCGCATCCACAATCAGCTGACGTACCTGCTTGGTCAGTCCTTGACTGGAAAGATCAGAAAGAACCGCGCGTACATCCGCAAGTGAAAGCGCTAAATCTGGAGTTTTAACCTGAGCCGAATCTTCTGCTTGCGCCTGGTTATGTTCAGCTGCTGCAGCCTCAAGGGATGGCTGAGCGAGCTGGGCAGCAGCAATAGGGCGCGCACCTGGCATGCCGGCATGATCTTCGATGCCTTTCCAGGCAGCCGATTCCACATCAGCCGCTAGGCTAGTAACCAGCTCGGCAACACGATTAAGGCCAGCAATAACGTTGTTTGCTTGCGTGATGTTCACTTCGCTTCACCGCCTTTAACCACACCGACAGCTTCAGCTAACGCCATCAAAGAGTCATCGGGTTTTTCACTAATATTAATCTCGTCAACACTGTCGCCAGGGACGATGATCATCATCCTGCGCGGAGCGCCAAATAAAACTCGTGCTATTCGTTCGCGTATTTTTACGATTTTGGTGCCAACGATTCCCGGATCGGTCGGGATATCTTTGGCGATGTGGAGCTTGAGCCTGTGCTGGGTCATCTCCGTTACCTGCCTTTCTTGGGTTGGGGACCTGCCTCATCGGCTGGCCCTCTCACTCCACTGCCGAGAACCGCAGGAGTGTTAAGCCGCGACTGTTCAACTGCCTCGATCACTGCGGTCTTTACCTCGCGAAACAATTGCGAAACCCGAGCCCGCGACAGATTCAGATGCCTGGCCACATCGGCTTGGCTCATGCCCTGCTCAACCATCAGTTCAGCGACAAGCTGATGCCGGTCACCTAGCTGTGCGATAGCTGCCCACATGGCCGCCAGATCAGCTGCACGGTTGCGAGACTCCTCTGCGGCAATCAGGGCGTCTTCTGGAGTGTGCCCTGAGGTGGTAGGATCACTATCGATTTCGAGCATCTGATCCAGCGACCAAGGGTGAGTTGAGGGAAGACGGCATCCACGACGCTCACCGCAGCCCGCGCCACAGGTGCATTTGTTCGCACCAGGTCCTCGGTCGCCGCGATGGAACTCGTGATTCACCTTCTCTTCGGCATTCCACAGTTCATCAACGATTTCCTGTGGATCGCGCGGCTTGATGTCCTCGATAGATTTCCCAGCCTGCTGGGCGCGTTCGCGGCGATCATTTTCGATCATGAGCGCGAAGTCGTCCGGGTTGAGGATGTAGGTTTCAGTTTCGGACTTGTTACCACCACGGTCGGATTCATGCTTGAAGCGGATGGTCAGTGATGGGCTTGAATTGTGTGGGCTTTGCCCTGTCTTGCGATTTCGCATTGGCGTTCTCCTGTCGGAATAGGGATCCGCAAGAGTCCGCCCGTCCGTAGAAACAAAAAGACGGGCAGGATCACGCACCACAAAAAGAGGTAATACGTGATCCATGCCCGTCTAGCGGTTCTGCGGATCGAACCAATAAAACCAATATTCAATTATCTACTTGAGCAATAATCGACCAGTTACCCGGCCATAGGCATCACGAGCATCTTGTCACGTCACCTACGCCATACGAAAGCGCGACAACACAACCAAAGGCGTTCTCCCATGCTTTGCTTCTGCACGAACCTAGTTAAAATAAGTTGCAGTTGATGTTGGGCTGTATAACTGGCCTAGCTTTTCTCAAGCAGAGAAGGAGAGCACTTGTTAAGCAGCAGGTTTATAAAAAAGTTGATCTACTGATGCTTTTATGGGGCTTGACCGCCGCGAAGCTCATTGAATCCGAGGCGGTTGAGCGCGGGATCGCTAAACGTAGTGGACTACTGGCGGTTAGGTTTTAGACTCATCTCGTAACGAATATTTGTTGACACGATCTTTTGGATTTTCGCTATAGTAGTTAGGAGTCGGCTTCAATGTTTTGGTGCTAATCTGAGGTCATAGCAATCAACAAAGACCTGCCGAGCTACCTGATGTTCTAGCCTTGGATGGGAATATGCTGGTTACGCGTCTCGTCTTGGATCAGGGGTTAGGGTTCGACGACCGGTCTGAGAGTGTTGCTTATCCCGGGAAGGTGTCGCACACGCGGCATGTACATGTACAGCATAGTAAAGAATGTCAGCCCACCGTAAGGCTATCGAATGCATACGTTGTGCAGGTCAAGGTGCAGGGACAATGGAGATTGTCACTGCCACTATTTCGCCAGCAGCAATCCTGATGTTGGCAACAGAGCTACAAGCTAAACGGATGGTCATGCAGAATCTGGCACCTCGCTCACGGAGTGATCTGCCCAACATGTAACCCTTGACTCCCGTATCGCGCTGAACTACCCTGAAATCGGGGGAGAATCACTAACCTCCACAAGGGAGGGTAGACCCTACATCTTCAGTACTGAAAGGAGAAGGACAATGGAGACCGCACTTGAACTTGACATTGATATCTCTACTGACGACCTGGTCACAGCGGATGATGAGGCTCTTATCACAAGCTTTATTCTCTGCACCGCAGGTTGTACCAGCAAAGGTGGCGGAAGCCTCTGCAGCTGGTGCTGTTAGCATTGGTTGCAACTTGCTGCGGCGCCCTTGGGTAGTTGATTGGCTGTTCCTAGGGGTGCCGCAGTAAGTTTCCGGATTCTCTCATGAAGTCTTCACTCACTGTTGCGCCATTCTTCTTCATACGTCGGTCTTCCGGCAGCCTAACAGAATTTCGTCGCCAACGGTTGCAGCATCTTGGTTTAGACCTGGATGCACATAGACAGTTGATTAGTGACCTTCTTGAGGATCGACAGTTTGAAGCTGCGTTGAAACATGCGGCTCCTCAAGCTTGGAAAAATGCAAATGACACCGTCTTACATGGTGCTAGCTTGAGGTCCACAAAGAAGCTTGTGCATGCTCTTCTGCGCTATTATTCACGTTATTGCTCTCGACCTACGCCTTACGGAGCCTTCGGTCTTGTAGGCACCGGTGTTTTCTGTGAAGGCGCTACGTTTAACCCGTCGATCGGTCGGGCGCGCATTGTTGCGCAAACCGACTACAGATGCCTTGAAAATATGATGCCTACTAATGCAGAGTTAGTTCGACACTTTCCCGGTCTCGGAGTGAGCATAAACCCTGAAGCAATTATTTTGAACCGTACAATACATATCGTTAAGACGAATTCGTCTAGCGGTGCTGTAGAACGAATATCTATAACGCTAACCCCACTACTCTCTTCGATCTGTAATGATTTCATCTCTGGTGGGCGTCAAACCTTATCCGATTTAGTGTGCCTATGTGTGAGAGAGGCGAAGTGTTCCACTGCCGAAGCCGAAAGGTATATTGAGCAACTTTTAAATGTCACGCTATTGCGCACCGATCTTGATTGCGATGCGGGCGGACAAGACCCAGCACGTTACGTTATTGACAAGCTTGGCACCCCTAAGAGTAAAAAGGCGTTACGTTATGTTGATGCGCTCAAGACTATCAGCGACGTCGCTCGTGATATCACAGGTTTTGATAACCTTGATGTCAAATCGTTAGATAAGCTCTGTGATTTTGTCGAGGCTGAAAAAATAACAGATCCGGTACTTAACGTTCAATATGTAGATGAGACGTCATACCGGCTACCGGACTCTATACGGAAAGAAGCCGAGACTGCTCTAAGAGTAATGCAGAGCTGGAGAACAGCGTCGACAGGAATGAGATCCCTGCGGAAATTGCATTTGGCATTTCTCGAAAAATACGGTGTAGACCGCCTCATTCCTGTAAAGGAGATGCTTGACTCAAACTTAGGAATTGGTGCTCCTGAACACTACCTTTGTCCTCCTAGCACTATGGTTGCGGATAGTAAACAGACGGATGCTCCAAAGAGTGAGAATCACAAGCATATCGTTCAACTTTTGGAAGCGGCGTGGCGAAACCAGGATGATGAAGTGGAACTGAGTGGAACGGTCCTTGATGGATCCAACTTTGGCAAAGGCGCTCCCGCCTGCCAAATTGGCGCTGAATTATTTATGTCGTTGAACGCCGAAACGATGGACGACATTTGTGAAGGACATTTCACATTAAGCTGTGGATTTAATCCGGGTAACCATATGCGTTTCTCCTCCGTAGGGCGCTTTTTCTCACAGATGCCTGACGACATCAAGACACGCGTTCATGAGATGTGCAACTCCGACTTTAAGGGCAGTTTGGTGGACGTCAGGCATTTAGTTCGGTCAAACTCTGCACGAAACCTGACAAATAGCCCATCACCGTATCCACTAACTCTCCATCTTGATAAGGTGGATGAATCTGATAACGACACTATCTCCGTGAATGACATCTTGATTGGCGCTGACATGACAGGTTTCTACGCCCTTCATAGACGGACTAAGGAACCCCTGTCCTTTACGTCATTTAATTCGGTGAACCTCGCCTATCAAGGATCTAATATAGCCCGGTTTCTTTTGGAGCTATCGCTTGAGCATTCCAGACTTTGGGAGCCTTGGAATTGGAGTGGAATTGAGGGATTTTGTAGATATCCGCGTGTTAGGTTGGGGCGTATAATCTTCTCGCCCATGACTTGGGAGCTCGATAGGCTAAGAGACCTGTCGTCGAAACTCAAAATTGAAGACTTACGCAGCTGGATTCAAGAGTGGAATGTTCCCCGGTTTTGTTTCGCCGTATCGCGGGACATGCGATTTCTTATAGATACCGAAATTGATACCTGGCTCGAGATACTAGCTCGGGAAATCGACCGAGATCCATCCTTAGTTCTGCAGGAACTCCCTAACGGAGCGCATGATCCTGTAGAATGCTTCGGTTGGCTGCGTGATGATGATTCTAATTTCTTCACAAATGAAATTGTGTTCGAAGCGTCGGCATCAACGGTAGCAAAACCGAAAATCACAGCGGTAAACGAGACCGCTACCGGCAGCGTGAAGGAGTATTTACCCGGCGAAGAATGGCAGACTTTTCACATATATTGTGAAAAGCAAGTTATGGATTCGTTGCTTAGCAAAGATATCGCACGCTTTATCAGCAAGTTAAGCAACGACGGATTACTGAAGTACTCATTCTTTACGCGATATTCGGATATAAAGGGATCTCATCTTAGATTACGGATGCACGCTACGGCCGGACGCGAGCACATGCTGGAAGGGCTTGCCACTGACTTTATGCGGGACTTAATTGAACAGGGAAAGATAAAAGAGTATGTATTAGCCCCATATCGACCAGAACTCGAACGGTACGGTTGCGTCGCGAGAGAGGACCTACTTCACGATTGTTTTGACCGACAATCACGCATCGCCCTCGAAGCGGCACTAGTGCCTTTAAAGCGTCGCTTCGAATTTCTTCATGAAGAATACCTAAATTGCTTGTTCGGTCTCCTTTGGGGGCTGCGAGGTGGCTTTCCCACGGAACTTGAGTTGTGTAAGTCAAGTCTTGAACTGCTTGAAGCCATTAAAATCGGAGGTCCAAATTCCGCCCACTATCGTGAAGATCGTAAAGAATGGACATCTAGAGCATTAGCGTTGGCGGATACAACATTTGTAAGTTTTAGTGCTCAAAAGACGACAGCTTACGTCACTGCCGGTCATCACTTAGCAACGACTATGACATCAAATGTCCCACTGACGCGCATAGTCGCGAGCTACCTTCACATGTGCCACAACAGGATTATCGGGATATCTCCAGATGATGAATCGAGAAGTCTTGCAGATCTAGTTTCATCGTTGAAAGCAGCAGTAGGACGTCAGCTTGCCTTCGAAAGGCAGAAATCATGACTTTTCCGAATTTTGACACATATCTAGACAGGTACCTCACATCTCTAACTGATATCGCGAACACTAAGAGATTGTGTGCAGACAGTGCAAATAGGGATCCGGTGTTCGAATATTCCATGTGGCAACCGTCTTCTTTGGCTAATGGACTGCTCGGGGCTTCGACAGTTTTGTTTGCTCTTTCTCATCAGGACAAATCTCTAATCAACTACGCTCACAAGTATCTCGTTGAGGCGATCGAAGCAAAGAGTTTTGCTGGAATCGGCACGATGAGCGGGCTCAGTGGTGTCCTATACGTTCTAAATGTGGCTCAGGGCGCGGGCGTCAGAGGATATAAAACTTTAAGAGAGAACATCATAACTAAGCTGGTTTCTGACAGCTTTAGACTACTTCAGTTATGTGAAAGAGATCCTAGCTCTTTGTCTTGGGAGTCTTACGATATAATGAACGGACTTAGCAGCGTAGCTATGCAACTGCTTAAATGCCGTGACCAGGAAGCAGCAAAAGTTGCCCAGGCTATAGCTCGGTACTTAACTTCCCGTGTGTGTGTCCCAAGCAAGGATTTATTAGCTCGACCTAGTTGGTCAATTCCACCCGAGAATGAGCCAACCGAGCTAGATAAACAAATGTATCCCTATGGAGATGCAAATCTTGGCATGGCGCATGGAATTGCTGGCGTCTTGGCTTATTTGGCTCACTACGTGGAGTTCAACGAGCTCAGATCAGGCTCAGAGTTTATAGATCACATGCTCCGCGTGGCCGACATGCTCAGGTCTTACGAAATAACGATAGAGTCTGCTACCCCCAGGGATACCTATAGAGCGTTTCCCGCTAGGTTATACATAGGCGACGACAACGCGATCCAGCTTGAAAAATCAAAAGACACCAGAGCAGCCTGGTGCTACGGGACTCCGGGGGTATCTTGCGCAATCTACCAAGTAGGCAGGGTCGTTAACCGAATGGATTTATCGGCCAGTGCGGAAACGCTCCTGCTATCCCATCTAAGCGCACCACGAGACGCTTACAATCTAGACGGACCAACTTTATGTCACGGTTATGGTGGACTCGCTATGGTTCTAGACCGATTTTGGAAGTGGACTAATAACAATGTCTTTAGGTCACAACGTGACAAGGCTATCAACATTTTATGGGAACAATTTTATGAAACGGATTCGCCTTTTGGATTCCGACATTGGATGCCAGATAGCAAAAATGGTTGGAGAGACGCCCAGAGCTACCGGAAAATTAACTCTGTCGGTTTGCTAGAAGGAAGTTCGGGAATAGCGCTCCTTTACGAATCCGTAACTGGCTCTATCAGTGAGGGAATATGGAGGAGCTGCTTTGGAACAGACTGATCTTGAAATAATTCGTGGCAAACGTCTCCTACTGGGCGCATCAGGGGCTCTGCAGTGTCTTTCGTTACCGGATTTGATATTCGCATTTAAAGAAATTGGTGTCGCCAAGATCGGGGTTGCACTGACTCCAACCGCTGCGAAGATGACATCAGAGTATTCTCTATCATGTGTTGCAGATGAGGTGATAAATCAGATAACACCTGATCGGAACCATGTGCAAATTGTGCGTGACTACGATCGTCTTGTGGTGGCGCCTGCAACGGCACACTTCTTATCCCAGGCAGCGATAGGCGCTGCTGGAAACAGTCTTGAATTACTTCACCTGGCTATGACGCCACCTGTCATTATCGCACCCGCAATGAACTCGAGGATGTGGTCTGCTCCACCGGTGCAGCGAAATGTGTCGACACTAATTACCGATGGTCACATAGTGGTTCAGCCCCATCGCAGCAAGGCGTACGAAGGCGCCAGTCGCAAGATCAAACAAGAAATATCAATGGCAACAACGACCGATATATTAACGTCTCTTTATTTGTCATTCAAAGGAGAGGCTGATGTTGATCAATGTTGAAGTAGTTGAGCGTATACCTCAGCGCGAAGCAAATCTCGTCGAGCGTATCGAGTGGATGAACAAGCATGTTTATTTATTCTCTCCACGAGTGTGGAAAAACGGTTCGACACGAGCAGCATTTCCTGACGGTCCTCTCAATGAGGCCTCATATGTCCTTGCAGGGCTGCGGTCGGAGATGGCATTTGAGCCGACATACAGGAAGCTACTATCCGGGTTGACCGAGCTCCACTGTGCTACCCCAAACTATCTAACAACACAACCATACTCAACGCTCGCTCATATTTATCTCTCTGAGAAGACCGGGGAGAAACATGCGCTACAACAAAAACTTATGTCATTCAAACTGCCGAGCCCAACCCTGGATAGATTATTTTTCGTTCAGGAGTTAGACACGAAAATGGCAATCGCGGGCTACAATAAAGTAGTTGATCAGCTCATAAGTAAATCGATCAAGTCTGACCTATCGGGATATACTGCCACGCATGTCGTTCTATATAGCACGAGATTTTTCAGTAGCAATGCTAGATTGTCGCAGCATTCGTGCGAAGAGTTATTTGATTTTATCTGCCGTTGTATTGATGCTCGGGAGCTTGATGCCTCACTGGATTTACTTTTGGAATTGTTGGCGAGTTATCTATATTTAGCAAATACCATTGGGAGTCCGAAATTAAACGACACTCGGGTTCATAACTTGGCTTCATTAAAACTTAACGAAGAGAAATGTCAACGAGCTCGGCAGGATTCAGATAACGATCTTGACCCAAACATATACCATCAGTGTCTTGCTGCTGTATTGTTGTCCAGGGAACTACTTCGCATTGCATCTGACAGAAAAATGAAAGGGGTCAAATGATCGCAATTCTGCAACATGTAAATTCCATTCGGAGTACATTGGCTATAGAAATCGCTGTAGTTATGTCATGCGGTCTTCTGTCCGTCTTAGCCTACTATACAGCCCCGCGAACCATTGCATTCATGATAACGCTCGCGCTCGTATCTTTTCTTCCGCTTACTCTGGGCGTACTTGCAGTGTCCGGTACCGCCAATCTGGATACGCCTGAGATAGTGGCAGCTAGTGTAATGGGCTTGAAAGACGAGTTGATAAAGCGTTTTATCATTCTTCTTGCGAACTCCATTGTCTTCGTAGTCGTTCTGTATTTCTCATTGTCTTTATCGAGCGGATGGCCACGAGACCGGGGGATCGATACACTGATTCAGTTCTCGTCAGGCGTGGTTATAGTTGCTCTTAGCGGGATGTTCACCATGCTTTTAGGGTCCACTCCAAAAGTAGCAATTCTTACGGTTGTTATAGTGTGGATAGGGTTGACATTTCTAATTGATCCCTACTTTCAATCTTTCCTAATCGCCCGCCTAATCCCACTATCGATACTACTTTGTCTATCTATAGCTGCGTTCAGACGCGTGGAGGACGGGAAGATACTAATGGCGATGGAAGGGCAGGAGTAAATGATGCGCAGTTTCAGCATGCTCCTCTTAATTGAGCTAAAGAAAAATAGCCGCCAAAGAATACTCATTACCTGCTTCTTGGTCGCTGCTATTATCGCTTTCGCAGTTGCGCTGGTCTCCCCGCGCTCGTATCCGATCACCGACGCGAGATTCATCTTACGTTTTTTTCAAGCCTACGTTATGCTAGGTGGGTTCTTAGCCATCGTTAGCGGCTCATCCTTATCGAAATTAGGCTCAGAAGTCAGCTCTTCAGAAATTGAGCTTGCTTCACCCCTATCGTATTATTTGACCGTAGCTACCCGAGTAGCTTCTACCGTAATTAGCGTTATTTTTTGGCCGTTTATTATTTCATTGGTGATAACAACCTGGCAGATTTTCGAAGGAAGCGCGGAAGTCAGTGTCACTGTCGGATCCATTTTTCTAATTGGCGGATCTGGCTTGATTTCAGCTGTGTTAGTGGCGTTTTTTCTAACCTCTTTTGTAACCGGCACTCTTGGCATCGTTGCAAGCATTGCACTGTGGGGAATTATGGTATTCACGCCTGGCTCGGTTCCACTTCCGACGCTCAATGGAACTTACTTTAGCCTATTGGGTGACCAGTATTGTGAGTACCTATTTGGAGCAACACCCATATTTGAAGTCGCGCATTCAAATGGCTCACTATCGGTTACCTCGTTAATAGTAGTGGTTACCGCAATAGTTCATTTTTTGCTATTTGGAATCAGCACAGCACACATGAAAAGAAGGATTTTGAAATGAGCGAAGAAGATAACAAGCAGACGAATACCTCGGTCACCCTCCACGAAGTATCGAAAAGTTTTCCGGGGCGCGGAGAAGTTATTTGCAATATCAGCGAGGCAATTCCCCACGGGATAGTCGGTCTCCTTGGACCCAACGGCGCAGGAAAAACTACGCTCATGCGGTTGCTATGTGGTATTTATAAGCCCACCTCAGGCTATATCACACACGGAAATGAGCGTATCGATGACAGACGAGGGAGTGCTCGTTTCAAATCCAAATTGGGATACCTCCCTCAAAACATAGGATTCAGCCGGCAATTGACGGTTCTCGAAGCTTTAAAGTATATTTGCTATCTGAAGAAGCGCAACGATCTTGCTACGTCAAAGTCCTACCTCGAGTCTCTTCTGGAGGAGGTCTCGCTACTCGAATCAAAGAATCAACGGGCAGGTTCCCTCTCCGGCGGCATGACGCGAAGGCTTGGCATCGCCCAAGCCCTGATCGGCGACCCAGAATTCTTGATCGTAGATGAACCAACGGCAGGATTGGATCCAGAAGAACGGATGCGATTCCGTCGTCTACTATCCAGGTTTGCCAAGGATCGTACCGTCCTATTATCAACCCATATACTGGATGACGTATCTAGTACCTGTAACTACATTCTTTTCATGCGTTCTGGGTCAATTATACACAGCGGAACACTCTCAGACGTGGTAAAATCGGCAACGGGACATGTTTGGGTCAGTCCACCTATGGTATCGTTGGCGGGTATCGACTCAGACTTTGAGATCGTAGCGGAGGAGCCTGGTGTTGATGGGACTCGCTACCGCGTAGTCAGTACACACAGACCCGCGCCTGGTTTCATTGAGGTCGAACCGAGCTTGGACGATGCATATCTGCTCAAAATGAAGGGAAACATATCATGAAACCGTTACGGAACCTCCTAGTGACGTGCCTGTGCGGCACGGTCGTCCTCACACTTTCAGCTTGTGGTGCATTCCATCAGAAGGACTTTCCGAAAGATGGCCCCTCTTTCAAGGCAACCGCAAACCCAATGAAAGTGACTAAACAAGACCTTGGACATTCTTGGCCGTTTGACGATGTTGCAGAGGTTACTGTTTCCTGTAAGAAGGACGGTGACGACGTTATTTTGAGAGCGACGTTGCCTGACGGAAAAGAGTACGCACTCAACAGTGTTGAGGGGAACACTGACCTAACCCCTATAGAAGATCGAGCAAATGAAAGTGTAGGAACATTAAGAGCGGTCGCGTTTGACACTTGCGATATAGATGGAAAATAAACTCGAATCGAGCTTTCCCAAAGAAGATGCGGATTATAGGCAAGACTCGATACAGCGATTAGCTCGACTAGTACTCGATAAAAAGGCGCCAATAGTAGCCACAAGTCTATTAGCAGTAATTTCGTCTTTCCTTGCGTTATTACTTCCGTGGCTCACAGAAAAACTCGTGGAGTCAATGTCTAGTGGTCAGATTTGCACATTCTGGATCTTGCTTATTGTCATTTCCGTGATACTCGGTGGAATCGTTGACTCGATTAAGCAGTACGTAGTAACGAGAGTCTCTGAACATAATGCATTTCTGCTTCGTTCACGCGTGATATCGAAAGTCATGTCTGCACCTATAGTAGATATCGCAAAAATGTCTCGCGGAGACCTGATATCAAGAGTCACTGCAGATGTCGGAAAAATTCAATCCGTATTCTCATCCGGAATTCTTGATTTTGCCGGTACCGTTACGTTACTGATCGGAGCCATTGCAATGATGGCGGTTATCGATTTCACCATGTTGGCGATTGTAATGATCATTCTTACCCTTGTTTGCATTGCTCTTTTTTACGCATCAGCGAGAGTGGAGTCCCTTACCGAGCAGGCCCAAAGAAGTGTGGGCATATTGTGTAGCAGTTTCGAGAACTCCCTTAGTGGCATTAAAACTGTAAAAGCTTTACGCGCCGAAAGCCAAGCGATAGCAGCAACAGTGGCTTCAGCACAAGAAGTTAAAAAGACTGCAATCAAAATTGGTAAGGTCGTGGCAGTGCTAGCTCCACTGAGTCGCGTCCTTGTGTATGCTGCCTTCATGACAGTGCTACTCTTCGGGGCGTACCGAGTGAGCATTCATGAGATTTCGATCGGCGCACTAGTATCTTTCGCAATGCTAGTATTCATCGTGGCAACGCCTTTGAGTACCCTCACCTCTGTTCTGCTTGCGTTACGCACCGGAGCAGGAGCCCTTGTCCGCCTTGAAGAGGTAATATCCAACGTTGAAGAGGAATGCGAGAGACGTTTAGATTCCAGTGCTTATGCGTCGCCAAAGTGTATCGCATACAACACAAACGCTTACGAGGAGTCCCTGTCTGTTAGATTTGTCAACGTGTCTCTAACAATTGATGAGCGTGAAGTCCTAAACAACGTCTCGTTTTCAGTACCCGGTGGTAATGCCGTGGCACTAGTGGGGCCATCAGGGTGTGGGAAGACGTCATGTCTTGGCATTTTGGAGCGCTTTTACACACCTGACTCCGGCGAGGTTTATATAGGTGGATCGGCTATAAAGGATCTTTCCATTGACGAGACACGGCAGTTACTTCGTTACCAAGAACAGGACTCGCCAGTCTTTCCGGGAACCGTACGATATAATCTGGAATTCGGATCCTCCGCAGTGCCCGACGCAAAATTGTGGCAAGCGCTTGACGTAGTTTCACTTGCTAACGAAGTCGAGTCGCGTGGAGGCTTGGATGTAGATCTTAAAGAACATGGTATGAATGTATCAGGTGGGGAACGACAGCGAGTGGCGCTCGCGCGGGTGCTCCTTAGAAGTGGCCCGATTCTTCTTCTAGATGAGGCTACATCACAAATAGATGAAGCCACAGAATTGAAGATCATCAGACATCTAAGAGACCGTTGCCCCAGAACAACAATCCTTCTCGTTACACATCGACTTACTGTAGCAAAACAGATGGACAGCATAGTCGTATTCGGCGATGGCTGTGTCGTTGCGACCGGCACACATGCGGAACTGATAGATAGTTGTCCGGAATACCGAACTTATTTACAGATTTGAGCTAGACAAATGCTATCGGCCCGCACTGTAGAAGAGTTTCTCAAACAACGGCATATTTCAGTAGACACAAAACGGGGTAAAGCCCTCCAACTTGCAGCGTCTGTTGAGTGGCTTGAGTTTTGTCTCGCTCGCTTGACAGAAATGCAATCGGAGCAAGCCCGCCAACTTGACAATGTATTAGTTTGTATAGAAGCGGAATTGCGAATTAGAGGCTTTCTTTTTTCGACACTTTTGCGGATCGGCCCGTCCTGGGTAAGTCTAAAGTCGTGGCTCCGTGAATCGATTGAGATGTCAGAGAACGAGAATGACAAGACCGACAATGAGGTCTTGAGCCTAGCAAAATTTCAAGAACGTTTCCCACTAGGATACAGTGATATTTACATGTCGGCGAAAACAGATTCTCTGCACCTTTTGAAAATTGTGGAAGGCTATAACAGTCCTCTTATTGAATCAAATCTCCCTGCAAGCAACGATCTTTCATTCGCAGAGCAACTCCTGTTGAAAGACTCGCTTACGGGAAGGCTGTCGAAGAACAGTATGCTTGCGAGATTTTATTCTTCACTTCTGCTTGTACCGCCCGCAGCTGCCAATCATGCGCTTGCCGAGTTCCAGAATTTATTTGATAGCTTCCCAGATTGGACACGGAGGGCATATAACCTCGGATCTGAACGATTAATGCTATCCTGAATAGCACCATATAGTGGGTCTTGTAGAAGCGTGAAAAACCGATCAAGTAGCTTGCCTACAGCAAAAAGCGCCAGATTGCCAGATCGCTAGGATTCGTTTTTGGTGAACTATATTAGGTGATAGTGTGCCTCACCATTTTAGCGCCGGTATTCCGACTATGGTCTTTCGGTAAAACGGATTTGTAAGCGTCTCTTATCTTTCTTTAACACGTCCAAATAGCTAAGCTGACACAACCAGAGAGAGCTAGCCGCGGGCATAGATCAGGGTTTATGTACACGGCGTCATTTAGTTTTGAACACGCCAACGGAACTTTGATGGAGACCCCCCTAAACGCGGGTACGTTACTATTTCGCAGACATCATTTGTGATGGTTACAGGATAGCGTGCCTCGCGGGTGCAGGTTCAGCACGTCGATAGCCTGCCTTCTACTTAAAATCCCTGATCAAACAACCGCAACGCTTATCAAATCCGACGTCTTAATATCCACATAGACGCTGGATTTGATAAGTAGGCGTTTGCGTTAGCGAGTATCCCCCAAAGGGGCGTGAATTTTCGGCTGCGTTAGCGGGTTGGGATTTTGCGTTAGCGCGTATCGTGTTTCCCCTTGTAAAATGCTGTTTTTTCATTGAACCCGCTAACGGACAATAATTTCAAGGCCGTTACACAAGGAGGTGTGTGATGAGATCGTATGAATCTGGCACCGAGTTTCAGGCAGAGATCACTAAACGTGGGAGTCTGTTTATTGGCGAGTTCACTGATGTTCCCGACGATGGGTGGGATCGGCTGATTGATGGTGTTGACCGCACACCCCGGCAGATGATCGCCTACCAGGTGGGCTGGATGGAGCTACTGCTCGGCTGGGAAAAAGACGAGCAAGCAGACAAAGAAGTAATTACTCCGGCACCTGGTTTTAAGTGGAATCAGCTGGGCGGGTTGTATGAGTCGTTCTACCAGCGCTGGAACAGGAAAGCATCAACATACTGCTAATGCGCTGATCGGGTCTGAGCTAAGTGTTGTCGATAAGTACCTCACGAGCCACGGAGTTAACGCGAAGAAATTGCAGGTAAGATGCAACCTCACAGATATGTGTGATGATGCTGACGCAATCTTGCTAAGTAAGATACTGCAGGATAATCCACCAAATAATCTGCATGCCCTTTCTGCCACGATGAACTCGCTTTACGCCGAGATTATTGTTCAGAATCGCTATACAGCCTTTGAAGCAGATGGCTTGGATTACTCCTCCCAAAAGGCGTTAGCGGCAAGCATTTGGAATACCATGAACAGCATCGGCACAGGCCTGTGGTGCGTTGGATTAGCCGAACTTGCTGGGGATTCGAGCGATGAAGATCGCCGAGCCTGTTGCAATGCCTTGGCAGGCTACCTACTGGCTCACTCGCGCTAAGCACAAGGCATAGTCGGGTGTGGTCGAGGAGCTATTCTTCTGCCACATCCAACTGCCCCTTCCTCCTTAGCAAGAAATATCTCAAGAGGACAGCTGCGACTGACACGACAATGGGATACAGCAAGTAAATGATGCTGCCTTCATGAAGGTAATACATGATACGACCATCCAAGACAGGACCTGTGCTTGCCCCTGTAGTTAGCACAGTCAAGAACAGGACGACGGGCAATTTAAGTGTGGTGAAAAACTTGAGGTTCGCAAGTACGGCCTAGTCCACCAAATTAAACACTCCCGCAAGGGATAGCAGGACTAGGAAGAACCACATATATGTTCTCAATGCCCCAATGTCGTTGCCAGACTCAATAAAAATCTCTTGATGGTTTGCGTTTATCCACGCGTTTATAGTCGCCAGCGTGGAGAAAAGTAGCCCAAGTTTCAGCAACTGGAAGCCGCTAGGAGACAAACACCTCTCCAGCGAAGTTAAGGCCTCTTGCAGCAATAATTTCGCCCGTTCCACATTCCTATTTGGCCACAACAATCAGGAGTAAAGCATGGCGAAAGATGGCACCAATCGCGGTGGCCGCCGGGTGCGGGCTGGCGCGAAACCCGACCCACTCAACGAAAAACTGGCGAAAGGCCTGCCTGCCACGCGCCCGGAGCACCAACTAGCGACTCCTTTTGATTTCGACGGCTCTGATATCGGTGAGGGTGCGGTACTTGCCGGCGAGGTCATGCCGGAACCTTCTGAGTATCTATCTGCGGTTCAGCGTGATGGTAAACCGCTGGGTGCGGACATCGTTTACCGGGAGACCTGGCGGTGGCTTGATAAACGCGGTTGCACCCGCTTTGTCTCCAAACGGCTGATTGAGGCTTATGCGCAGGCCTTCGCTCGTTATGTGCAGTGCGAGCAAGCCATCTCCAAATTCGAGCTGCTCGGTAAACATCCGACTACGGGGGCTGCTACCGCCTGTAGGAAACGTTTGTGGCTTCCACTACCTATTAAAACAACGATGCAAGCCGTCACCTATAAACAGTACGTACTCAAACTTTAACTGATCGTCAAAATCATTGACGTGTTTAAGGAAAAAGATTCGCGTCTATCCAGCGTGGGTTGTGACCATGGATCATCCTCAATTATTTCAGTAATTCTATCTACAAAACGACCAGAGGATATAAACTCCTCAGCCTCTCCAGCTATAGCAGTAATGTCGTTGATCTAGTTAAAAGCCACCCCTTTCCAGCTTTCCTGCGCTTAAGTTTCAAACAATTTGGGAACGTGGTGTTATAAAAATGCCTCCGCCACCTCACATACCGGCTTATGTGTTAGAATTCTAATTACTGCGCCCAGGCAAATCTAGGCTCATTCGGCATCGCGCCCCCTAGAGCACTAAGGATTTAACCTTCTGCCGCGTATGTAGAAGACGGTGAAGGGATGTTTATTACAGGAGTTGCGTCACCTGCCGAAACTTGCAGCGTTTCCGATCTTAGTCACGGCTGAGCCGCTCCGAAATGGAGTTATTCATCAATTCCTTTTTTCCGACGAAAATACCCAACACCTAAAACTGACACACCAAGCAACAGTGATGGAACAACTATACTCAGTACCGTACGTAAAGGGAAAAACATTAGCATCGACAAAGAAAATAGGCAAACCACCAGCGTAAAAATTAGTAAGCTGACCCCCAGTTCGCGCATAGTACGCGGCATTATACTTCCCACCAATTCCACGCCTCTTTTGCGGCGCATCCAACAGCGTAAACACCTAACCATGCAGCAAACCCCGCTGGAGTTGACTTAATGATTTGTTTAAGAACAATATTGCCACTCTTTTTGGCGATTTCTTTCTTGGCGTACCGCTTAAGTAAATCAGCAACTTTTTTCCAAGACTTTTCGTAAATGTATTTTCCCAATAGGTTGTAGTCGATTTGGAAGGGCGAAAAACCAAGGACTCCCGTCACTACGCATGACCCGAAAGAGCCCCAGCTACGATCCGACTGCGCATCAACATACGGATTGTCGGCAGCTCCATTTAGTGAGTTAACGATAAGAGCAAGCTGCTCAGAACTTCCTCCGAAACCATATTCAGCAGCCAGTCTTTCATCTACAACGAACTTCGCTCCATCATGTTTGATGACATCACGAAATAGAACCACAAAACTATCCGCTGCGGCACCGGCGAATTCCTCAATTTCAGCTTCCGTAAGTGAATCGTCCCGCCTTGTGGTATTGAAATTAGAAGTGCGGAGAGTTAACTGTGAGGGAGCGGCTGATGCTGAACGCAAGTCGCTAAGATCTTCTGCGCACGCCACCCCTGCTGCCGACAGTGGTACGCATAGCACACATAAGCTGGCAGTCGTCATTTTTACAATCTTTTGAAACTTCGGTGTTTCTACTCCTTTGGTCGTGCCACCGTCCTTGGTGGCGGGTTGCGCAGCACGGGAAAACTGGGCTGCGGCTTCCTCTGACAAAATCGCTAGGCGGCTTTCAGGTTGGCCCACTTGATGCAGTTTTCATCCAACAATGCGGTCTGCAGCAATGCAAAAATTTGTGCCTGCTTAGCCCACAGATAAACCTTACTTCACCGCCTATTTACGTTCTCTCATTACATTGGCAGCAGTCTTTATTGCTTCCATCAACGTCATAGGAGAGGGCTATGCTTCGGCCAAAGCACAGGGCATCCTACCTACCAATACTGTTCGCAATGGCGGTCTCGCTGTTTACACTCTCTGCCCCGCAGGCTCGTGCGGCAGCCCAAGTAGAAATTAGCATTGCAGCTATCACCGATTTTCACGGTCACATCGAGATGGCTCCTAACCTGTCCGAGCAGGTCACACGTATGCGCGCTCAGAACCCCAACACGTTCCTTGTCTCCACCGGCGACTCAGTTGGAGGATCTACCTACGTTTCCTCTATTGCTAAGGACGAACCGACCATGAAAATCCTGACGAAGCTGGGATTGGAAGTTTCTGCGCTCGGCAACCACGAATTCGATGCCGGGTATTCAGACATAGTAAGTCGGCAGTTAGGTCAGGTGGGCTGGGACTTCGTTGGCTCCAATATTTCCGGGGTCGATACCTCAAAGGTCCTCCCCTACAAGATCAAAACAACCAAGGAAGGCATCCGAGTAGGCTTCATCGGCGCGACCACCGCCGATCTGCCGAACCTGGTTAACCCAGCAGGACTAGAGGGGCTTGCAATTAGCGACCCGGTCACCGCCCTCAACAATTCCGCTGCGGCCTTGAAGGATGGCGATGATGCCAATGGCGAGGCAGACGTTGTAGTTGCACTACTACACGAGGACTACACCGCTGCAGCCCGATTGGGCGCCAACGTGGACGCAGCGGTAGCAGGACATACTCACACCAATAAGACCACGCAAACAGCCTCCGGGGCCCCCGTTGTGCAGCCCGATTGCTTCGGACGACTCCTTGCAGACATTGAGCTGTCTGTAGATGCCAGCACCAGGAAGGTCATCGCTGCCAATTCAAAGATGCGCACCATCAAAGATGCCACGAAGGATCCCTCTGTCCCTTCCGACGCGACAATTCTGCCCATGGTGCAGCAGGCCACCGCGCAGGCAAAAGAACTAGGCAAAGAAAAGGTTGGAACCATAGCCAACGCCGCGAAACGTGGTGTCCAAGGTGATCCGGAAGGAACTGAAAATCGCGGCGCCGAGTCCACCCTGGGCAATCTAATCGCAGAGGGTTTCTATCAGTACGCCAAAGGCGAGGGCGCCACTCCCTCGTTCGCGATCATGAATGCGGGCGGCCTACGCACGCCCTCATTAGATGCGAATTCCGACGGCATCGTAACGGTCGAAGAGTCCTACAACGTACAGCCATTCAACGGGGACATGGGCACCATCGACCTAACTCCAGCACAAGTCTACAAGCTCGTAGAACAGCAGTGGAAGCCCGAGGGCGCCTCCCGCCCAATGCTGAAACTGGCCTTCTCTAACAACTTCTTCTACACCTACGACCCAAGCCCAAACTTAGGGTCCAAAGTAATCGATATTTATATAGACAAGAAGAAACTTGACCGAGGCGACACCACCTCGAAGCTGCGGGTAGCAGGTGGAACGTTCCTGCTCAACGGCGGGGACGGCTACACGGTCATGAAAGAAGGCACTAACTTCGCCCAATTGCCCGGCATCAATGACCTGGGCGCTTTCAATCACTTCCTGGCTGCCCACCCCGGTTACGCCGTCTCCCAGTCGCAAGGCTCGGTTGGCATTACTGGGCCGCGCAACCTCAAAGCCGGCCAGAAAGTTACGCTGGGCCTCTCCTCGCTCTCGTGGACTACTGACGAACCAAACGCGGACACGGTTACTGTCCAATTTCAGGGCAAGCAGGTGGCCGCTGCCCCGATCGACAACCGGGTTGTGCAAAGCCTGGACGAAACAGGGCGCTCGCGGGTGAGCTTCACTGTGCCCCAGGTGAAAAAGAGCGGCTACTACCCGCTGGAGCTGCAATTTGGTGTCAATAAAGTCACCTACCCTCTCTACGTGCAGGCAGCTTCGAAGCCAACGCCGCCTTCCCCCGCCGACCACGCCGATCAACCTGCATCTGTCTCCAGTAGGCCGACCCAGCATAGGAAAGCTAAGAAGAGGGATGCAGGCGCAAAAGAACTCGCTGGTACAGGCATCTCCCTGTTCGCAGCTGCTACGTTGGCAACCGCTCTCAGCACAGGTGGCCTAGTGCTCCTCCAAAGAAAGAGAGGCTAATCCGCGCCAGCCATTTCCGGACCTTGCTCGCCCTCTCTATAGGGCAGCTGCCGCAATTGTCCCACCGGACCTGCCCCACTACGCTGAGGGCATGGAAGAAGTAGCAGTGGTCCAAGTGCCAGCGGCAGAAAGAACCGAGGAACTTATCGCCGAGCTAACCGAGGTGTGGGAATCCTCTGTTCGCGCTAGCCACCTGTTCCTTACCGAGGCCGACATCACCCAAATCAGGCTTGTTCTGCCGCAGGCGTTTACTGCTCTAGAACACTTAGTGCTTGCTACTTCCCTTGACGGAAGAGTAGTCGGCTTCATGGGCGTACAGGGCAACCGCCTGGAGATGCTTTTCCTTGCGGCTCCTGCGCGCGGCAAGGGAATAGGCACGAGGCTACTGAAACTGGCAATGGCGGACTTTGGCGTCACCGAGTTGACGGTGAATGAGCAGAACCCAGATGCGAGCAGATTCTACTGCCACCACGGATTTCGCGTTTACAAGCGTAGCGAATTAGACGAGGACGGCCGCCCATTCCCACTGCTGTATATGAGGTATTGCGGCGAGGGCAAGCAAACCAGTTAGGAAGAAAATCGGTGAGTATTCGGATAAAACGCGTCTACGAAGACGCCTCCCCCGAGGACGGATACCGAGTCTTAGTAGATAGGCTTTGGCCGCGCGGGGTACGCAAAGACGCTCTCAAAATGGATGAGTGGGCTAAGGATGTAACGCCCACGTCCTCCCTGCGCAAGGATTGGCATTCGGGCCGCATCACTGACACCGGCTTTGCCGCCAATTACCACGCCGAATTAGATGGCAACCCAAAGCTTGCGGAGCTCGCGCAGAAAGCCTCCCGCGGCGCCCTTACACTGCTGGTTGCAACTCGGAACGTGGCGACCTCTCACGCGCATGTCCTAGCCAAGGCGATTCAGGATTGTATCTAAGTCGCGTCTAATATTGGCTCATGAAGTTTTCCACGCGGGTAGGCGCATCGCAACCGAATTTGATCACCTTGGCACTGCGAGCGGCAACCGGACCCGTCACTAACCTCTCTGACTCCAACCCCACCCGCCACGGGCTAGCTCCCGCGCTTCTGCCAACCACCTACCAAGCAGATCCGCGCGGAAGCGCGCAGGCGCGCCAACAGCTTGCCGATTTTTTGTCCAAACGCGACGGTCGCGAGGTCGATCCCGATCGCCTCTACCTGCTCAGTTCCACCTCCCAGGGCTACGCGTGGCTGCTCAAGCTCTTCTGCGATCCGGGCGACTACGTGCTGACGCCTCGCCCCGGCTACCCCATGGTCGACCAATTGGCTATGTTAGAAGCGGTCGAAGTGGACAACTACTTTTTGTCTTGGGACGGCGCCTGGCTGACTGACGTGGGGCAACTGCGCCAACACCTCCAGACCAGCACCCCAAGCGCACTGGTAGTGATCAATCCGAATAACCCTACTGGCTCCTATCTTCGCCCCGACGAACGGGCGGGCATGGTCCAACTGTGCCACGACTTCTCCGTGCCGCTAATTGCCGACGAGGTCTTTTTTGACTACGCCCTCTCGAATGTTTTCCGCGAGCGTTTGGCCGGCGAAGAGCGCGTGCTCACTTTCGCCCTCGACGGGTTGTCGAAGAATCTTGCGGCACCCCATGCGAAGGTTGCTTGGCTGGAGGTATCTGGCCCGGATGAGCTGGTTCGGCAGGCGCAGGAGAAGTTGGATCAGATAGCCGACGCCTATCTGCCTATGAGTGACCTGATTACGGCTCAGCTGCCTAGTTTGTTGGATGCTATCGGCTCCCAGATTGAGACGGTGCGGGATCGTCTTCGCAAGAATTTGCAGCGGTTGCGCAGTTGTGTTGCGGCTTCGCGTACTGGGGTTATGGATCTTTATGAGCCGGAGGGAGGCTGGAGTGCGCTGTTGCGTTTCCCAGCGTGGATTGACGAGGACGAACTAGTCACTTCTTTGATTAGGGACGCGGCTATTAGTGCCCAACCGGGGTATTTCTTTGACATGCCCACGGCCGGGTTTTTAAGCATTTCGCTTTTGCTGCAGCCAGAGGTGATGGCGGCTGCGGCAGAGAGCGTTATTGCCCGGATTGATACCGCGGTAGAAGCCACGCTTTTTTAATCTTTTGGGCAGAAGATAGTAAATTGTGCTGCAGGGCTAACTATTCGAGGAGGAATACATGGATCCTATCCATCTAGTTTTTATGGGCGTAGCAGGCTCTGGGAAAACAACTGCCGCCGAAGGCCTTGCGGCAAAACTGGGGTGGCCCGAGGCTGAGGCCGACGATTTTCACCCAGCCGCAAATATCGAGAAGATGAGCTCTGGTCATCCACTCACTGACGAGGATAGGTGGCCGTGGTTGCGTAAGCTGCGCGCCTGGATGGACAAGAATTCTGAGCAGAATTCTTCCACCATCGTTACTTGCTCCGCGTTGAAGCGCTCCTACCGCGATCTACTCCGCAATGGCCCCGGAAGGGTCTGCTTTGTGCACATGCAGGCCCCGGCGGAGGTCATCGAAGAACGCATGGCAAAGCGGGACCACTTCATGAGGCCGGGCATGCTCGGCTCCCAGTTCGACACGCTTGAAGACCTTGAAGAGGGCGAAGATGGCTTTACCGTGTCCGCCCTCGGTACAAAAGAAGAAACCTTGCAGGCCGTTGAAGACGGGCTAAGCGAGCGCGGCTTAATCTAGCTGAATTAGAAAGTTTTACAAATGAATACGTTACTCTTTGCCGCTGGCGACACGGTTGCACATACTAGCAATGTTCCCCAGCTGATCATCGCGGCATTGGCGGGTATCGCCACGATCGTAGTGTTGATTGTTTGGCGGAAGATGCACCCCTTCCTGGCACTGACGCTCGGAAGCGTTGTTCTTGCGCTGATCGCAGCGATTCCGCTCACTGATACGTTTACTGCCTTCACTAAGGGGCTTGGCTCTACTGTGGGCGGGGTGGGCGTACTGATTGCGTTCGGCGCAATTATTGGGAAGCTACTGATAGATTCCGGCGGCGCTGACCAGATCGTCGACACGGTATTGGACCGCACGTCCACTAATGCCTTGCCGTGGGCGATGGCTTTTGTGGCATTCGTGATCGGTATCCCTCTCTTCTTCGAGGTCGGTATCGTACTGCTGATCCCGGTAGTCATGCTGGTGGCGCGCAGGGCGAGGATGCCTGTGATCGCCGTAGGCATCCCCGCACTGGCAGGCCTATCCGCCCTGCACGGCCTGGTTCCCCCACACCCCGGGCCGCTAATTGCGATCGACGCTTTCAAAGCAAACATCGGCCTGACACTGGGCTTGGGACTGCTAGTGGCAGTTCCTACCGTCATCATCTCGGGTCCGCTAGCCGCCCGGCTCATGGTTCGCTGGGTACCCCGGCAGGCTGGCGCGCTCTTAGGCGACGGGCAGAAAACGGAAACTGAGCACGACCGTCCCTCCTTCGGGGTCGCCCTCTCAGTCGTGCTACTGCCAGTCGTGTTGATGCTGGCAAGGACCGTAGTGGAAATGGTAATGCCCAACGCCGATGGCTCTATTTTCTACAAAGTGTTCGAATTCTTGGGCGAACCCGTGGTTGCCCTGCTAGTGACCGTTCTATATGCAATGCTCGTGCTGGGCAGAGCTACCGGGCGCAGCGCTGGTCAGGTCAATTCCATCGTCGGCTCGTCCCTGGCCCCCATCGCATCGATCCTATTGATCGTGGGTGCAGGCGGCGGTTTCAAGGAGACCCTGGTTGAATCCGGCATCGCCGAAGTGATTGCCCAGTGGATCCAAAACATCGGCATGCCCGTGCTGGTCGCCGGGTGGATCGTGGCGGTTGCAGTCCGACTCGCTACCGGGTCGGCAACGGTTGCCACCATTACCGCCAGCGGAATCATGGCCCCGATGGCCGCCCACCTCTCCCCCGCCGGCACCGCCCTCCTAGTGTTGGCTATCGGTGCAGGCTCGGTCTTCCTCTCGCACGTAAACGATGCGGGCTTCTGGTTGGTAAAGGAATACTTCGGGATGACCGTGGGTGAAACCTTCAAGACCTGGTCGCTTATGGAGACCATCTTGTCAGTGGTCGGTTTGCTATGCGTACTCCTAATAGCAATACCGCTGGGAATATAACCCCTAGACAACATTTGGCAATGCATGAAAAATAGTGGCCAAATATAGAAAATACGCGCATCATTCTTATGTGAATTTTGCGCGTATTTTTCTTTTCTTCTATTATTGCTGGTCACAGCTGTTTTAACGGCTTTTCGTCAGTTGCAGGTCAGTTTCCTATGACTTTTCCATGAAAACTGTATTTGCAGCTAAAAGGGGTTACCTGTCAAACGCGATCCTTGTAATCTTTTTATCTTGTAATAGCAGGTTTTAACCGGAAGGCTCATAATGAACCCCTCGAAACTCGTGGTGCCCGCCCTGGCAGTGGGAGCATCTTTATCGCTCCTTAGCCCCACTGCCCTGGCGGATCCCTCACCGCAGCCGGCCCCACCAAAGGCAGATACTGCATCCGAGGACGCAAACACCGCAACAGAACTGCGCGAACAAGTTGAAAAGGCCGAAGCAAACCTGGCCTCCTTGCGCAAAGCTCAGGAAGACAACGAAGCCCAGCTAAAGGATGCACAGAAAGAACTCGAACAGCGCAACCAGGCGGTCGCCCTCGCAAAGCAAGAACTAGATAAGCCCGCTGCCACCGAAAAGGACCTGCAGCAGGCGCAGGCAGCCCTACAGCAGGCAATGCAAGAGGCTCACCAGGCCAACTTGCAAGTAGAGGCCCTCAAACAGGCAGCCAAGGCCTATAAGGATGCGGCAGCCGATAGCCAGAAGAAGGTAGCTGCGGCGGCCACTAACGTTGCCAAAGCTGTGAACGACCGAGACGAAGCCGACCGCGCGCAGTCGCAGGCTTCCGACTCGCTAAAGCAGGCAGAAGGGAAGCTCGCGGACAAGGACTTGGCAAAGTTCGAAGGCGACAAGGCAGCGGCCAGCAGCGAAGTAGCCAAGAAGGACAATGCCCTCGCTGAAGCTACCAAGGCAAATGATCGTGCCAAAGCTGAGGCAGACAAGGCGGCAACCGCCCTCAAAGATGCAGAAGCGGCCGTTTCCACGACGAAAGCCGAGTTGGAAAAGCAGAACGAAGAACTAGCCCGTGCCGAAGCCCGCAAGACGGCAGCCGCCGCCGAGGATAAGGCAGCCAAGGCCGATAAGGCTGAAAAAGAGGCAGCTCTAGCGCAGGGCAAGGCTGAAGCGCAGACAGAAGAAGGTAAGACTGCGCAGCTAGAGAAGACAGCCAAGGAAGCCAAGCAGAAGGAAGAGGCGGCAAGCGCTGGGGCCGACGCAGCTCGCAAAGCCCGCGAGAAGGCGGTGGAGCTAGCTACCGCAAATTTGAAGGAAAAGCAGCAGAACCTAGAAGCAGCACGCCAGGCTGAAATGGCCTCCCGCAGCCGCCTCGAAGAAGCCCGCAAAGAGCTTACATCTACTAGCGCGCAAAAGGAGTCCGCGGCGCAGGCTCTGGCAGAAATACAGGATACTATTGCCAGTCACGACTCGCTAAAGTCCCAGCACGAGCAGGCGAAGCAGAATGCGGCAACGCAACTCTCTCACGTTAGCGCACTCGAAGACGAAGCGAATGAGCTAAACGCCAAACAGGCCGACGCAAAGGCACGCTTGGACGCGACTAACCCGACCGACAAAGAAGCGCTAGCTGACGCACAGCGCAAGTTCAATGAGGCAGCAGCCGCAGCCGATGCTAAACACCGCGAGGTCGAAGCCGCTGCCGCTACCCAAATCGAAGCTGCGAAGGCGGCAGATGCTCTAGCAGCACGCCTTGCTGCCCTTCAGCCTGCCTATGGGAAGGCGACCGAGTCTTTGGCCAGGCTGCAGGCTGCCGATAGTGCTGCTTCTGCCGCCCACACTAAAGCTGTACAAAGCGCGGAACAGGCAGACCAGAAGTATAAGAAGGACTGCAAGGACTTCAACGATGCCGCCGCAGAGGTCGAGCAGGCCCAGGCCGAGGCAGACAGGGCGAACACCCCCACAGAAGCTGAATCGCTCTACGAGTCCGCACATCAGGAAGCTCTAAAGGCTGCAGAGGCACTAAAGACCAGTCAGGATGCGTTCGCCGCAAAGGCCAAGGAGGTCGAGGCCCTGACTCATGCGGCAACTGAAGCGGATGTGCGAGCCAAAGAGGCAGCCATTGACCTGCAAAAGAAGGAAGCAGATCTAGCCGACACACGCGCAACCCAGACTGGAGCAGCTACTGCAGCAACTGCCGCGCAGGAAAAGCTCGAAACAGCTAAAGCCGGCAAGGCGCAGAAGGACCAAGCTGCAGCATTTGCCTCCCAAGGGGTCGATAGCGCCCAACAAGAGCTCCAGGATGCCAAAGCAAAGCTAGCTGAAAGCCTCCAAGCACTGAAAGACTACGAGCAGGCCCAGGCAGAACTTGCCCGCGCGCAAGAAGCTTTTGCGCGAGCCAGCGAAGCCAAGGGGCGAGCTGAGGCAGCGTTGGCCCAGGCCAGTTCGGTCGCCGAAGCAGCAATCGGAGAAGCAAACAAGGCGGCAGTAGATCTGGCGCAAAACACCCAGAAGCTAAAGGAAGCCCAAACCAAGCTGGAAAAGACTCTCCTGGCAGTAGTCTCCGCCAAACAGAAGCTGACGGGCCTGGCAGCCAACACCCCACAGGCAGCTCAGGCCAAGCTGAAAGCAGCTGAAGAGGCGCTTACAGTGATCCAAGAGAAGGTAGCCTCACTGGCCTCCATCAAAGAAGAGCTGCCGGCAAAGATTGAAAGAGCCCAGGCCCACCTGCAGTATCTGAAACTACGGTTTCAACTGGCTTCCTCAACCACGCCCACGCCTGCACCCGCGCCCTCAGCTCCGCAGGACGAAGAAAACGGGAAGAACTTCCCCAAGGCACCTGAAGGCAATACGAAGAAGTCTGAGAGGCCCCGTCACTCCGCTGGATACAAAGCCGGCACCAACCCGGGCAAGACCGGTGGCAACATCGTCACTACCCCGAGTAAGAGCAAGGCCATTGACAAGAGCGGGAAGCGTGCCACGGTAAAGGCAACTGCCAAGACAAAAGCTGTTTCCTCCGCTTCTGCTACTCCAGCACGGCATGCCCTGGTGAGCCAACCGGGAGTTCTAGCTCGTACAGGCGTGGCCCCCGCCGCCCTGGTGACGGGCGCATTGGTGTCGATAGGCGCCGGCTTCGCTTTGCGGCGACGCAAGGACAGCTAACTGCGCACCTTTAAATAGTTGTGGGATCTGCCGGAGGGCAGATCCCACAACTATTATTTTCTGTTTACAATTTGCCTTCACGCAGCAACTGGTGATTTTCACTCTTGCGCGAGTGGGCAATAATCCACGTGGCTTCTCCTAGCACGGCTATAACTAATAGCAAGCCGATGATTGTAGTTACGACTCCCTCGGCAATGGACACGAGCACCATTGCTGCCAGGACCGGTGCCAGGTAGCGCAGTGACCAACCGATGTAGCCGCCGAAGGAAGGCATCTTCACGCCCTGCTCTTCAGCCACGGACTTGACCATAAAGTTCGGCCCGTTGCCAATGTAGGTCATAGCCCCACAAGTTACGGCGCCTAGTGAAATAGCAACCAAGTAAGCCTCTGGTACGCCCGCTACCTTGGCTCCTCCATCGAGCTGGGATGCCATCTCGAAGAAGGTTAGGTAGGTAGGAGCATTGTCTAGGAACGAGGACAGCCCGCCGGTAAATACGTAGAAGGTGATCTCGTTCAACGGTAGCTTAGGTGCAATCTGTGCCAGGTACTTTAGTGCCGGCATCATGGTTAGGAAGATGCCAATGAACAGGACTGCGACCTCGACAATCGGGGCCCATGTGAATTCGTTGAGCTTGTACCGGATCTCTTTAGTGCCGAATACAAACGAACCAATAACCGCTATCAAGAAGACGATTTCTCGGAGCGGCAGATATTCGTGCCAGGCGGCGCTTCCGTCCTGGATAGCTTCCAGATTCATGGAAGGCACAACCGCAACGGCCACAATGATCATGGCAAAGAAAATGAAGTTGATGGCACCACGAAGCCTAATAGGCGTGATGTTCGTATCGTCCATCCGCAGGTCTTCGGGGGATTCTTTAGCGTAAGCCCGGGTGTCTAGCGCAAAGTAGGTGATCAGCAGCAGTGCGTTGATGCAGAACCATTCGGGAATCAGGTGGAAGGTCCAAGTAAAGGGCACCCCACGCAGGAATCCCAAGAATAGTGGCGGATCACCGAGTGGGGTCAGTAACCCACCGTTGTTCGCAACGATCAGAATTGTAAAAATTACGGTTTGTGCTTTGTGCTTGCGCTCCGAGTTCACGTTCAGCAACGGCCGAATCAGCAGCATTGCTGCACCGGTAGTGCCAATGAAGGAAGCGATCACGCCGCCAACAGCTAAGAAGATGGAGTTGTTCTTTGGCGTAGCACGAATATCGCCCTCCAAGAAGATACTGCCGGACACCACGAAGAGGGCGAACAGCAGCGCAATAAATTGGAAGTACTCGAAAGCAGTGTCGGCGACCGCCACCATGCCAAAGTGGATGGCCATGTAGATCGCAACTGGAACACCTAGTACTAGGGCGATGGCTAGCTGGAACCGCCAGTCTTCCCAGAGTTTTGCTGTAGCTGGGATAAGGGGCAATATAGCGATGGATAGCAGCATCGCCACGAAGGGGATGAGCATCCATGCGGGAACAGTATTAGTCATCACTCTTGCACTCTAAACCTTACCTTCAGTCAGGAGCGAATCTTGAGTACCATTTGGGCAGAACAAGACCGTATTTTCCTGCCTGAGAAGGACGCAACTTTGCTTTCTCGGGCCACTTTTGCGCCCACCACCAATCTTTTCCGTACGGTAGGGTTAACCTGGTCCATCGAAGGGGAAGAGCATGTCCAAGAAAAAGCGCATCGGAATTCTTACTGCCGGTGGGGACTCGCCGGGACTAAACGCGGCAATCCGCGGTTTTGGCAAAGCAGCCATCGGGCACCACAACATGGAACTGGTGGGCTTTCGCGAAGGCATTCGCGGCATGGCGCTGAATCAGACGGTTCCAATCGATTCGGCAACACTTTCTGGAATTTTGACTGTCGGAGGCACAATCCTCGGCACCTCTAGGGACAAGCCGCACAAGATGGACGTGGGCAACGGCAAAGAGGACATGATTCCCACCATTTTGAAAAACTGCGAGGCGAACGGACTCGATGGTGTGGTCATGATTGGCGGCGGCGGCACAGCGAAGAACGCCAACCGCCTGTCGAAGGCGGGTCTAAACGTAATTCACCTGCCCAAGACTATTGATAACGACATCGCTCACACAGACACGTCGTTTGGTTTTTCTACCGCGCTGGGCATTGCCACTGACGCCATCGACCGACTGCACTCCACCGCGCACAGCCACCACCGCATCATTGTTGTCGAGATTATGGGTCACAAGGCAGGCTGGCTTGCACTCGGATCGGGTATTGCGGGCGGAGCCGATATTATTTTGTTGCCCGAGATTCCCTACTCCATTGACTCCGTGGCAGCTTCCATCTCGAAGCGCGCAAAGGGCGGACACCCGTTCTCGGTAGTAGCCATTGCCGAGGGCGCCCGCGAAATTTCCGATGCGGCGGACTACGCTGCAGCGCAAGCACTGATCGACGGCGCCTCCAATGCGGATGCTAAGGCGGCTGCCAAGAAGCACCGCTCGATGTTGGAGGCGGCCCACCGCGGCAATGCGCTGAAGCTCGCCGAGCAGCTGGAGGCAGCTACCGGCTTGGAAGCTCGAGTCACCGTCCTCGGCTACGTACAGCGCGGCGGTACGCCAAATGCAGAGGATCGGCTGCTGGGCACACTTCTGGGTGGCGCTGGCGCTGACTTTGTGGCTGAGGGCAAGTACGGCATTACCGTTGCCGCGAAGGGTCAGTCTGCCAAGGCGGTGCCGCTGAAGGACGTGGCCGGAAATCTGAAGACAGTTCCAAAGGATCACCCGTGGGTTAGTGCCGCAAGGCACGTCGGCACCTGCCTAGGTGACTAAATGGAGCAGTTGCTGCCGCTGGGTGAGGTCACCCTATGCGTGGATAGCTTCGGAACTCCCGGGGATCCGCTCATAGTAAATATTGAGGGCCATGGAGCCCAGCTCATCTCTACCCCAGCCAGCTACTGCGCAAGGCTCGCGAAGGCGGGTACCCACGTCGTGCGATTCGACAACCGCGACGTGGGCCGGTCTACTCGGATGAGCAAAAACTACCCGCTGATGGATATGGTGCGCGACGTGCACGCCCTCATCAACTATTTCGGTTCGCCCGCGGTAGTTACCGGCCGTTCTATGGGGGGAGCCATCTCCCAACTGCTGGCCCTGCACTACCCCGCCGATGTTAGCGGCCTGGGGCTGTTCTACACTTTCAGTTCACCCCGCCCTTTGGGCGCCCCACTTCCGGCCCCTTTTTCCGACGAAGCCACTTACCGCGCCTGGTACAAACCGAACCTGCGGGCAATCGCGGGCAGCGCCTATCCGTGGGACGAGGGCGAGCTCGACGCCCTCACAAGGGAAAACTGGCGGCGCGGCGTTAGCTGGCAAGGGATGGAACGCCAACGCCAAGCCATGGCAGTCCAGGCACCCTGGGCGCAGGATCTTTCCAAGATTGGGGTGCCCACCGAAATCATTCACGGCACTGCCGACGTGGTGGTTTCCCCGGCAGAGGGGAAACGTCTGCACCACCTTATTCCCACCGCGAATCTGCAGCTTGTAGAAGGCATGGGCCATGGACAGCCACAGGCCCTGGACGACCTATTTGCGCAGGCTAGCCTTCGCCTTCTTCGCTAGTGTCCCTCCGGCAATTTGGCAGGCTTGGGAATATAGCGGAAAGATCGCAGCACAAAGTAGGACCCGCACAGCAGGGCCAGATACGGAATACCGGCAATCCACACCACCGGCATCTGCCAGTGCAAGGCAATGAAGATCGCTACGCAGGTGGCGATGCCAATCCAATTCGTGTACGGCGCGCCCCACAGCCGCGCCGGACCGGACGGCTTCCCCGCCCTCTTCTTGCGGAACTTGAGGTGGGTTGCCAGGATAATCACCCAGGTGACCAAGATTGCTAGGATTGCGCATCCCATAAGGTAGTTGAAGGCCTCAGCAGAGGCGAAAATGGCCAGCAAGGAGGCAAGCACCATGCCGGTGGAAGCCAGCAATACGGCTCCGCGCGGCGATCCAGAGGGCGAAGTCTTCTTTGCGAAGGCGGGGGCCATCCCATCCAAGGCCAACGAGTGGAACATGCGCGAGGACGCATACAGGCACCCGTTTGCAGCGGACAGCGCCGCCACGATCAGAACGCCGTTCATGATGTGTCCGGCAGCGGCCACGCCAGCATTATCCAGAGCATGTACGAACGGGGAGGATTCCACTGTGCCGTCGCTGGCTGCCGTGGCCGTCCACGGTTGCAGCGCCACAACGACTCCTACGGCCAGCACGTAGAACAGCAGTAACCGCCATATCATTGTCCCAGCTGCTCTAGGAATGTCCTTTTCCGGATGTTCCGACTCTGCCGCCGAGGTAGATACGTTTTCGATTCCCCCGAAACTAAAGACGGCAGTGGAGGCCGCAAGAAGAATGCCACTAATGCCTGCGGGCGCAAAACCACCGTGCTGGGTTAGGTGGGACAGGCCGGTGGGCGGATTGTGCGAGGGCCACCCAAATAGGATTAGCGAAAGCCCAAGCAGGATAAATACGCTGATTGCCACCACTTTGATCATCGAGAACCAGTATTCGCTAGCCCCATACAATCGCACGGTGGCCAAGTTCAACCCGACCACAAAGGCCGAACAGCACACGGTAGCTACCCCTAGGTTTAGCCCCGGAAACCAGTGCTGCAGATACGTTGCGGTGGCTACGACCTCGGCCCCCACCGCAATGAAGGACTGGATGGCGAAGTTCCACCGCGCGATATACCCACCCATACGCCCCAGATAGGCACCAGCTACCGCTCCATGCCCGCCGGGGACCGGGTGGACAGATACCATCTCGGCCAGCGCCCACACGATCTCTAACGCCAATGCTCCAGCGATCACATAGCTGATAACAGTGGCGGGGCCCGCGAGCGCAATAGTGGATCCTGATCCCAGGAATAAGCCGGTACCAAGTGCACCCGAGAGGCCAATCATTGCCACTTGCGGGCTGGTGAGACGGCGTTCCAGTTGGGTTCTCTCAGCCATCGCCATTCCTTCTACTGCTTTTTCTACCCAGCCATATTAGCGAAAGGAGCATGCAATAAGGAATTCTTATGGTATGGGCATTGCCACGGGTCTTCCCGACATGGTTGTCACTTCTACCTGCACGTCGTAGATGTCTTCTAGGGTTGAGGCGGTCATGACCTGCGTTGGGGTCCCCTGTGCGCATACTTTTCCCTCTTTGAGGGCGACCATTTGGTCCGCGTAGGTAGCGGCCGTGTTTATGTCGTGAATTACGACAACAACGGCCAGGTCGCGAGCCTTGCACACACGTTGCAGGTGTCGCATCATTTCCCGGCTGTAGTGCATATCTAGCGCCGATAGGGGCTCATCTAGAAGTAGATATTTGGTTTCTTGGGCTAGGGCCATGGCTACGAAGGATCGCTGGCGTTGGCCGCCAGATAGTTCGTCGAGGAACCTATTCGCCAAATCGGTCATTTGCACTGTTTGCAGAGCCTGCGCCACCTTATCGTGGTCCTCTGGCCGGGGCCTGCCGCCGTTGTGCGGATGCCGCCCCAGCATGACCAGCTCTTCCACGGTCAAGCGCACTGCAAGATGGTTTTCTTGCCGCAATATGGCGAGCACTTTGGCCAGCTGCCCGGTGGGCCACTGCCCCAGCTCTCGCCCATCAATGGCGACGGTCCCCTTCTCTATGGGGTGCAGGCGTCCAACGGCCGCTAGCAGAGTGGATTTTCCTGCTCCGTTTGGGCCTATGAGGGCCGTGATGCCGCCCTCGGCAAGCGTAAGTGTTAGGTCTTCCACTACCGGTTTGGCCCCGTACGAGAGGGTGAGCGAATCGATTTCGATCATTGGCTCTCCTTATATATAAGAGTTAGCAGGACTAGGCCGCCAACCAGCTCGATGAGCACCGGCAGCACTGTACCGTAATTGAGCACGTGTTCAAGGAGTGCCTGCCCACCCACCAGAATCACGATTCCGAGGGCGGAGGAGGCAATAATCAGGTGCTTGATCTTGTCCGAGCGCACCAGGAACACGGCGATATTTACGACCAGCAGTCCAAAGAACATCAGCGGCCCAACTAAGGCGGTAGCACAGGCAACCAGCAGAGCGGAGGCCGCGAGCGCCTTCCGCATTTCTGCCTGGTAGGGCACGCCTAGTTCCACGGCAATGTCGCGGCCCAAGGCAAGCACATCCCAGGTGGGGCTCTTGCGCCAGATGTATATGCATGTGAGGGCGGTAATGGGGGCCGCCAGCGCCAAGGATTCTTGGTTTACCAACGCAAACGACGCGGTGGTGCGAACCTGCACCGAGAGCAGTTCGTTCGGGTCCATGATGAATCCGATCATGGCTGACAGGGAGCGGAACAGGGTGCCCATCACGATGCCCACAAGAACTAGTAGGTGTAGTGACCGTGATTGTTTCGATATCAGTGCCATGAACATGGCTGTTGCTGCCACCATCATGATGAAGGCGTTCCCGACAAATAAAGCAGGTGCGGGGATCCGGTTTAGTGTCGCTGCCCCGAGCGCAAGGGTCCCCGCAGTTAGCGTCAGTGCGTACATTGAATCAAAGCCCATTACACCTGGCGAAAGAATGCGATTTTGGGTGATCGCCTGGAATACAACAGTAGAGGTTGCCAGCGCTACCGCAACCGTCAGAAGCGCTCCAAGGCGCACTAGGCGGAGCGGCCCGATAATGCTCCAGAAGCCAATGGCCCCGTAGAGGGCGAAAAAGATGCAGGCAGCTACCGCGCCGACGCAGGAGATCGCGATGCGCTTTTTTGTTTTCTCGTAGCGTTTATTCACCGTTTCACCGTTTTCAGAAGGAAGGCGATGAAGATCGCGGCCCCTATTACACCCATGACTACGCCGACGGGGATCTCTGCTGGGGCAATGAGGGTGCGGCCGATGATGTCGGAAATTAGCACGAAGAAGGCTCCCCCAAGTGCAACCAGGGGCAGACAGCGGCGCATGTAGTCACCAAGTATTAGTGAGGTCAGGTTGGGCACTATCAGGCCCAGGAACGGCAGCGTGCCAGAAACTACGGTACACACGCCTGCAACGGTTGCTACGATCGCTAGTCCGAGGGCGGTTATTAGGCGGTGGTTCACGCCTAGGGATTTCGAAAAGTACTTTCCAAGTCCCACCACCGTAAAGGTATCGGCAAAGATATAGGCGAGGGCGCACATGGCAAGCACTAGCCATAAGAGCTCGTATCGACCCTTGATAATTCCAGAGAAGTCGCCGGTCAACCACAGGTTCAGCATTCCTTGCATTTCGAATTGCCATGCCAAGAAGGTGGAAGCCGCTCCGATTATCCCCGACAAGACGATGCCCAAGAGAGGAACCACAATGGGGTCGCGGTACCGCAATGACGATACGAGCCACATGAGTAGTACGGTGCCAAGTAGAGCGAACCCAACGGCTACCAGCATTCTGGCCCAAAGTGGCAGTCCGGGGAAGAACAGTACGGCAACAAGGATGCCCAGGCCGGCCGATTCAGTAACCCCTGTGGTTGCCGGTTCAACGTATCGGTTTTGCACCATCAGTTGCATCACCAGGCCGGCAACAGACATTGCCGAGCCAGCAAGCAGCAGTGCGAGGGTGCGCGGCAGACGCGAGACGGTAAGGACCATCAGTTCGTCAACGTCGGCCTGCCCAGTAAGCACGTCTGCTATGGACATGTCCGCAGCACCGGTAATTACCGAAACGCCCGTCAGTATTAGTACAGCTAAGACGGCTCCACCGAGCCACAATGCGTAATGCGGCTCGGTGGGGTTTCTATCTTGCAATACAGCCACTATTTGATCACGTCTGCAATCTCGTCCAGTTCCGCCGGGTAGTTAGTGGCACCGTACATGACGATGTACCAGCGTTCTGGCGTCAAGTAGACAATGTGCTTGTTCTTTGCGGCCTTGGTCGAGTTGATTAGTTCGTTGTCCATCAACTGTTCGGCAGGCGTCGATCCTTCGGTTTTACCGATGGCCTTCGCACGGTCGACAACAAAGATGTAATCGGGATCGAGTTGCTTTACGGCCTCGAAGGAAATCTTCTTGGACTTGTGCCCTTCGTCGGGCTTGTAGTCAGTAGTGGCTTCCTTGAAACCAAACACGTCGTAGATCGGGGCCCAGCGTGACTGTGGCCCGTGCACGGACAATTCGCCCTCGTTAGCCATCAGGACGAGCGCGGTACCCTTATCTTTTGCAGTGTCCTTGTAGTCATCTACCTTCTTCTGGATCTGCTGAACCAGTTTTTCGGCCTGATCTGTCTTGCCAACGGCCTGCCCGATCTGGCGGACCTGGTCCTCAACCTGCTTCGAGTAGTTCGGCTTTTCCCAGTCCACATCCGCGTTCACCGTGGTGAAGTTCTTCGACAAGTCGCCGTACATGGAAGCAGTACGCGCACCGATCAACAGCAGATCCGGCTTGAGCTTGGCAATAGCCTCCACATCTGGTTCCTTCAATGAACCTACCGAGGCAACATCCTTGTACTTATCCTTCAACCAGCTAGGCACAGACTTGGTTACGGTACCTACTACCTTGTCCCCCGCTCCCAAAGCGTCAACAGTGTCCAGGGCAGCCATGTCGAGGGCGATAATGCGCTCAGGCTGCTTCTCGATCTTTGTTTCTCCCGAAGAATGCTTCACCGTGGTGGGGAAAGCACTGTGCGTACTAGGCGAGGCGTCCTTTGCCTCTTCTGCGGAGTTATTGCTGGAGCAGCCCGTCATCATTGCGGCTGCAGCTGCAAAGGCAACTACCGCGGTTGCGATTTTACGCATCTCAATCCTTCCTCAGATCAATTAGGCAAGGCAACCCTAACGTATTTGCCACCCTTTAGCCAACCCTGAAGGATTCACTCGCGCTGCTCACAGCTCTGCCGCCGCTAAATCCGCATTTTTTATGCGGCAACAAATCCTGCCCAGAGGCTAACATGGCTAGTCAGGACACAAAAACGCCCTCCCCAGCCAGCCGGCCAGGGAGGGCGGAAATTCGAGGGAGGTTTTAGCGAGCCTCGAAGGTTAGACAAGTTTCATCAGAAGAAACCTTTACGCCAGAGGCGTCACAAACAAGATCCTGGTTATGCACACAGTCGGCGCGCTTACATGCACCGACTGTGGAGCTCATGGTGGGAAGCCCACCCTTCTTGTCCAGGTCGATGAAAGTAACGCAGGCCTTGGTTCCCATGGTGACCATAGGGGCAGCGCAACCACCGCGGTTAAAGGAGCAGTCAGTGGCGGCGCAGGAAGCAATTGTAGGAGCGGACATTTCAATTTCCTTTCAGAAGTTCTTGACGCCTTCAGTATGCCCACAAATGCGACAATTATTTTTTCTGCACAAGCGAATGCTTTTCGGAGCAATCCATCGCCATTTTTACGCCTCTGACCTGGGCTTTTATTTTGTAGGCTGAATAGGTTTTCCTCACTAATGCAAGCCTAAGTTAAGTGGCAGATGCGCGGATTTTAGTTCCTAAACGATATTTAAAAACTCTGCCTTATCCTATTTAGTAGATGCTTTTTCTACTCGCTTACTATTCCCTTTGCGCCAAGTTTTTCCGCTTTTTGTGTGTCATCCCCGACCAGGTACAGCTCTAATCCCATTGCCTCGATTTCATGGGCGTCTTCTTCCCGTAGCA
Source organism: Actinomyces sp. UMB0138 (assembly GCF_002849225.1). Lineage (GTDB taxonomy): Bacteria > Bacillota > Negativicutes > Veillonellales > Veillonellaceae > Veillonella > Veillonella parvula_H. The sequence continues at coordinate 113,064 of NZ_PKMC01000001.1, read as the reverse complement.
CCTCCGCGGGCAAGATCACGGCAGATAGGGCGCCTCCACTCTGTAGCACTCCCCCGCACTCGGCCACGCCCTCTTTCCAATCAGGACCGGCCCAAAGAGCGAGCGGAATGGAAAGATGCGCCCGATCAATTTCGGCAATTAGCGAGGGCGAATAGCTCGACAGTACAAGCCGACCTGCCTTCAATTCTTCAACTGCGGCGGCAATGGCAGGGACAATCTTGTCCCCATCGGGATGCACCAAGGCAAGCCCGTTCCCAGAGCACCTGTTCATAAAAGCGATAATGTCGGCCAGTTCGGGGATGCGTTCGAAACGGAAAGTAGGCGCAAACCAGGCCCCCGCGTCCGCCCTGCGCACGTCTGCGTAGGATCCGCTACTGAGTGGTCCGGAAATATTGGTAGTGCGGTCGAAGGTGTTATCAGCCATGGCAACCAGGGTGCCGTCTGCAAGCATGCGCAGATCAAAGCTGAATCCTTCCCCTCTAGTTACCGCTGCATCAAAGGCTGCAATCGTATTCTCGGGAGCCAGAGCGCTCCTTCCCCGCATTGCGAACTTTCGCATCATTCCTCTTCCTCTTCTGGGGGCGGCCCAAATAGGCGGTAGGTGGGCACGAACTCCTCTTCGTAATCGTCCTCGTCACTAGCGAGGGCGTGGATGTCTGTCACGTCGCGTCTGTCCGCATCCGGTTCATCTAGAGTTTCGCTGCCATCTACCACAAAGCCCATGACCGCCTTTTCGTCCGGGCGATTAGCTAGCACCTCGGAAATGTAGGAATCCACGACCTCGTCCATGGGAACGTCATGGCCTACGCGTTCGGACATGAACCACCGGTGCTCCAGCACCTCGTGGAATATTTCCGCCGGTTCCAGCTTCGACCTGTATTCGGGCGGGATAGCGTTGATGACAGGGTTGAACACCTTGTCTATCCATACGTGGGCTACCAGTTCTGGAGGCTGATCCTCCATGTCATTCATCGCCCGGAACGTCTTCATGTCGTTCAAGATCCGTTGACCTTGCCGCTCCCCTACGTCCATCCCGGTAAGACGCATAACTTGGCGGTGATAGTGGCCTGCGTCCACCACCTTTGGTTGGATCGTCAGCTTCTGCCCGTCCACGCTTCGAGTCATGGACAGTTCCCCAACGTCAAAGCCAAGGTCATTCAAACGCGAAATGCGCCCTTCCACGCGCCAGCGTTCCTCCCGGTCGAAAGATTCCTCGGCAGTTAGCTCCGTCCACAGCGATTCGTATCGGTCTACCAGCCGTTCACCGATCTGCACCACATCCAAGGATTCATCGAAATACGCGCCGGCCTGTAAATCCATGAACTCGCCGATGATGTTAGTGCGCGCCAGATCTAGGTCATAGGATCGTTGCCCGGCCGTCAAAGATCCATGCAAGGCACCTGTCTCGGCGTCCACTAGGTAGGCCGCAAAGGCACCTGCGTCGCGTCTAAACAGCGTGTTGGAAAGTGACACGTCCCCCCAGTAGAAACCTGCCAGATGCAGGCGAACCAGCAGCACCGCCAACGAATCGATCAGTCTCCAGGTGGTGTCAGGGCGGACGGTCTGGCTAAACAGGGCGCGGTAAGGCAACGAGTACTGCAGATGCTCAGTGACTAGCGCCGAGGTGAGCGGCTTGCCGCGCATGGTTTCACGACCCGTTACCACTGCTGTCGGAGCCACCGCGGGCTGCCCCATCCGGTGCAGATCCCGCAACAGCCCATATTCGCGATAGGCAATGTCCTTGTTTATTTCTTTTACGGCGATAATGCGCCCGGACAGATTGACGAATCGGACCACGTGTCTGGAAATGCCTCTGGGCAACGCCGCCAGAATTTCAGAGGGCCATTCTGCCAGGGGAATCTCCCATGGCAAATCAAGAAGGGCGGGGTCTACCGCCGCCGCGGTGATCTCGATACTTTCTGCCATAAAAACTATTGTTCCACCCCACCTGTGAATCCGCTAACCCCCGCGCTGATGGAAAACCGCTAAACTGTATGCAAAACCATAAGGAGTGCCATGACTGTTAATTGGATTCCCGAAGAGGGCGCACTGGTTGCCGCTTCACTAAATCCGCAAAACGTTGCCAAATCGCTAGCCGATATGGGTGTTGTTGCCGAACTAGACTGGTACCCCAACACGGCGCACCTGCTAGGCCTTACCGTCCTCATTGATGAAAATGAAAAGGTCGCCGTCGTGGGCGAGCAGCAGACCTCGCTGCAGGCGGGAATGGACCTAGCCGAGGTCACGGAAAAGCTGGCAGAGCAATTCCACGCCGAGGTGTGGATCGGAAACACCAGCGCCGACAAGGTTCCCGAAGGCACCTCTTTCCCGGATCCAGAAAAATCCAAGCAAGGTGAAGTACGGGTAGTCGAAATAACGAAGATGCCCGCCGCCTCGGTACCCTTCATTGCCGCCGCCGAGGGCCTCGACGTGGGCAGCGTCGAGCTTGGTGAAGGTATGCGCGCCGTTATTTACGCGGGTACAGAAGAGGACGTGGTCTCGGGCGTAATGGTCTCCGAGCTACCCGCCATCGCGCTGTATGCTTCCAACGACGACCACCGGCTAGCAGGAGTAGAGGCCCCTACAGAGCAGCGGGACCACATTCCGTCAGAATCCCTGCTCCTCCATTCGTGGCAAATGAATACCACCCTTGTTGTAGGCAGCTGGAACGACCAGGCCCCCGCCGGTCTCCTAGCCGCTGTCCGGGCACACTTCGGAGAAGACCAGATGGCCGCCCGCCTAGCAGAGATAAACCCGCTAGCAGATCGTGACGACGTGGATCGGGCGCTGGCCACCTCAGGGACCGAGGGATTCAAGAAGATGGTCGCTGCGCTAGGCCTGCCAGACTTTTTGGGCGACTACCTAGATGGGGACGTCCAGGTTGCCGACCTTCCCGACGTGGCCGTCTTCGAAGCCTCTTCCTGGGGCTCCGCCCTAGGGAGCTCAGTAGACATCATGCTAGATAAGCCCGAGGAATCCGGTTCTAAACTGTGGAGCGCCTACCACACTGCAGCCCTAGACAAGCCCTGGATTGTTAGAGCATGGGCCGGGATAGAGGCAACGGCAGGTACCGCACTACTAGTTACTGCCTTCCGTTCAAAAGGTCGCAAATCCGGTTGGCTAAAAGCCGGAGCTGGGATTGGTACAGCACTAGTGTTGGACTCCCTTGCCCAGCTAGGCCTGTCGGGGTATCTGAAGCAACGCAAAAAGCGCCACGAAGGTCGCTAGTCTAGCGATCGCACCCGCCTAGTCCTTAGGCTCTGAACTGCCCATTCGCCCTCGTCCGGGTACCCTACTTCTTCCAAAGTAAGGCCCGCGGCGGGGGCGAGTTGCGGTTCAGAACCCCGACATTTTTCAGCCAGTCGCACTGCGGGCCAATCTGGTCCGTGCTTGCCAGTGCCAACAGCCACCAGAGCCCCCACGATAGACCGCACCATCGAGTGACAGAAGGCATCAGCAACTAGCTCAATCTCTACGATCCGACCCACCTGGCTGATGTAGATATTTCGAAGCGTCCGGATGGTTGTAGCCCCTTCACGCGGCTTACAAAAAGACAGAAAATCATGTTCGCCCAGTAGCCCAGCAGCTGCCTGGCCCATAGCCGCAAGATCCAACGCTGCCCCAAGCCGCCACAGATCCGTCCTAGTTGGGATCCAAGATGACACCGTAGGGGCAATCCGGTAAATGTAGCGGCGATAAGTGGCCGAAAAACGCGCGTCAAAGTCATCGCTAACCGCACTGACCCCCTTAATAACCGTCTGTGCTGGTTTTCCATCCGGTGACTTAGAAGTCAGAATCTTATTCATCCGGTTAGCCAGGCGCTCTATTCCGGTTCGACCCAGCCTCTCAAAAGCCTCGGCGGGGACATCTACATGAGCCACCTGCCCTAACGCGTGCACGCCCTTATCTGTTCGGCCTGCCACGGTCAGCTGGCACGGGATGCGAAAGATCATCGCAAGCACGTCTTCGACCTCGCCCTGTACCGTGCGAAGCCCAGGCTGCTTAGCCCATCCGGAATAATCGCTTCCGTCATAGGCAATATCCAAGCGCAGTCGTCTACTCATCTTGGAACTCCCACGCGCGTACTCCACCGAAGACCCCGGCATCGTTCGGAACAATGACCACTTCGGAGCCAATTAGCCCCCTCTGCCTGTCGGTAATGTGAGCACCGTTGCCGCCGCCTATATACAGCCGGTCCCACATAATCGCGGCCCGCAGCGATTCTACCGCCCTGCGTACCCGTCTGGACCAATGCACCTCCCCCAGGCGTAGCCGCTCGTGCTCGCCAAGGTAATCATCATAAGTAAGGCCCCATTTGACCGGCAGTTGCGAGAATTCTATGTGGGGCGCAAGTGTTCCGCCATCAAATATGGCGCTGCCCAGGCCAGTGCCCAGCGTCAAAATGACTTCGTGTCCCTTGCCGGTGATAGCCCCATAGCCGGCCACTTCCGCATCGTTTAGTACCAGAGCGGGCATATCTAACGCATCGCGCAGTGCCCGTGCCATATCGAAGAAGTGCCACTGCTCCACCAGCTCGGGTAGTACGCGCGTGCGCGGTCCGGATTTGCAGACGTAATGCGGGGTGGCCACCACTACCCCGTGCCGGATCATCCCGGGCATACCCATGGTGATCCGGTCCGCCTTAGGCAATGCCGCCGCCAGATCAGCCACCGTCTTGGTCATCAACTCCGGCGGCAAGGGATAAGGGGTTGGGGTGCGCACAGGCGTAGCTAAAGCCGTTCCCCGGCTGTCCAGAGCAGTAGCCTTGATCCCACCCCCACCGCAATCGATAGTGAGCGTAACCGGCCCAGAATTTCGCAAACTCATACGCCTACCCTATAACGGCCAGGTCGGCACGCCGCTCCAAAAACGTTTAGGGCCGGCACCTTTCGGTACCGGCCCTAATACGGGAAATCTAAAGGCTACTTCTCGTCAGCCTCAGCAGCGGTGGAGCCAGCTTCGGCCTCGGCCTTAGCTTCCTCAACCTTTTCCTCGGTAGTGGCTTCTTCGGCCTTTGCCTCAGTTGCCTCTTCCTTGGCTGCTTCTTCTTCCTTGGCTGCGTTTTCAGCAGTCTTGGTGGCGTCCTTTACGACGGCCTTCTTCTGCACCTTTTCGGTGATGATAGAAATCTGGGCCATCGGAGTGTTGTCGCCGCGACGAGCCGGCAGCTTCACGATGCGGGTGTAGCCGCCCTCGCGCTCCGGATCAATTTCCTTGGCGATTACGTCGAACAGCTCGTAGGTGTAATCCACATAGCTGGCGCTGCGCTTTGCAGTCTGGCTGCGCAGCTTCGAGTACACCTGGCGACGGGCGTGATCGGTGCCCTGCTTAGCCTTGGTGATCAGCTTTTCGATAACCGGCTGAACACGCTTGGCCTTGGCCTCGGTGGTGACGATGGAACGGTTGACAATGAGCTCGCGGCACAGGTTGGTGATGATGATGCGCTCGTGAGCGGGGCTGCCTCCCAGGCGGGGGCCCTTAGTGGGCTTAGGCATCTTAGTACTCCTAGGTAATAAATTTTTAGATCAAAGCTTGTCGGCTAGGCCGAATCTACTCGTCACTGAACTGGATGGATCCTGCGTTTTCTCCGTCAAAACCGCCGGCAGGCATAGGCGAGTCCTTCAGGACCATGCCCAGTTCAGCCAGCTTCGCCTTGATTTCCTCGATAGACTTCGCACCGAAGTTACGGATGTCAAGCAGGTCGGCTTCACTGCGAGCAACCAGTTCGCCAACAGTGTGAATGCCTTCCCTCTTCAGGGCATTGTAGGAACGGGACTGCAGGTCCAGATCCTCGATGGTCATTGCCAGATCGGCAGCCAGTTCGGCGTCGGTCTGGGTAGGACCAATCTCAATGCCTTCGGCCTCAATGTTGAGGTCACGGGCAAGCCCGAATAGTTCGACCAGGGTCTTACCAGCAGAAGCCAGAGCATCGCGCGGGCTAATAGCCGGCTTGGTCTCGACATCTACGATCAGGCGGTCGAAGTCGGTACGCTGCTCAACACGAGTAGCCTCAACCTTGTAGGTGACCTTCAGGACGGGGCTGTAGATCGAATCCACCGGAATGCGAGAAATTTCTGCATCCGGGTCCTTGTTCTGATCGGCAGAAACGTAGCCGCGGCCACGCTCGACGGTCAGCTCGACCTCTAGCTTGCCCTTCTCGTTCAGGGTGGCGATGTGAAGGTCCGGGTTGTGGATCTGCACACCGGCAGGAGGCGTAATATCACCGGCGGTAACAACGCCCTCGCCAGCCTTGCGAAGGTACATCACTACGGGCTCGTCATTTTCAGACGAAAGCACGATCTGCTTGATGTTCAGGATGATTTCGGCAACATCTTCCTTAACGCCAGCAATCGTTGAGAACTCGTGCGGCACTCCATCGATGCGGATGGATGTAACCGCCGCACCAGGAATGGACGAAAGTAGGGTACGACGCAGGGAGTTGCCCAGCGTGTAACCGAAACCAGGCTCTAGCGGTTCAAGGGTGAACCTCGAACGCTGTTCGCTTACTACCTCTTCGGTCAAATTCGGTCGCTGTGCAATAAGCACTATCTGTCCTTTCTTTCCGACGCCCGCTATATGACGTCAGCCAGGATTCCGTCCGACCCCGGGGGGCCGGCTTTTCTTTTGTTGTGAAACGAGTGCGGGATTATTCCCTGTTTCAGCGTTAGGCCAATGTTCCGAAGAACCAGGCCGGACGGATTAGACGCGGCGACGCTTCGGGGGACGGCAGCCGTTGTGTGCCTGCGGGGTGACGTCCTGAATGGAGCCAACCTCTAGGCCAGTTGCCTGAAGCGAGCGGATCGCGGTTTCGCGGCCAGAGCCCGGGCCCTTGACGAAAACATCAACTTTCTTCATGCCGGAATCCTGTGCGCGGCGAGCAGCGGCCTCGGCGGCCATCTGAGCTGCGAACGGGGTGGACTTACGGGAGCCCTTGAATCCAACCTGACCGGAAGATGCCCAAGAAATGACGGCGCCGGTCGGATCGGTAATTGAAACGATGGTGTTGTTGAACGTCGACTTGATGTACGCGTGTCCGTGAGTGACGTTCTTGCGCGCGCTGCGGCGCGACTTGAAGCTGCGGTTTGCGGCCATTTTTCCTTCTTCTGAGGTCGTCGGTCAGCGACTAGCGCTGCTACTTAGTTGCTTTCTTCTTGCCAGCGACGGTGCGCTTCGGGCCCTTGCGGGTACGAGCGTTCGTCTTGGTGCGCTGGCCATGGACAGGAAGTCCGAAGCGGTGGCGCAGACCCTGGTAAGAACCAATTTCAATCTTGCGGCGAATGTCGGCCTGCACCTCGCGGCGCAGATCGCCCTCAACCTTGTAGTTACCCTCAATGAAGGAACGAAGCTTTACGAGGTCGTCCTCGGTGGCGTCCTTCACGCGCAGGTCCGGGCTAACGCCAGTCTCTTTTAGAGCCTTCTGCGATAGCGTGCGGCCAACGCCGTAAATGTAAGTTAGTGCGACTTCCATCCGCTTTTCGCGGGGGAGGTCGACTCCGGCAATACGTGCCATCTGGTTTTCTCCATCTTGATCGGAGGTCGTCGCTTCGCTTTCCGCACCAGTTTTGCGGCCCTGGCCTCCGTCACCAGGGGTCGATCCTTTGATCGTTTAGCGAGCGCTTTCGGCCTAGGAGGCCGACGCCAAGTTAGCCTTGACGCTGCTTATGCCTTGGGTTGTCGCAAATAACCATGACAATGCCATGGCGACGAATCACCTTGCACTTGTCACAGATTTTCTTGACACTGGGCTTGACCTTCATGGTTTCACCTCTGCGGCTAAGCCGCGGTCTAGATTATTTGTAGCGGTAAACGATACGGCCACGGGAAAGGTCGTAAGGGGACATTTCTACTACAACCGTGTCCTCGGGGAGGATGCGGATGTAGTGCTGACGCATCTTGCCGGAAATGTGAGCCAACACGATGTGGTCATTTTCTAGCTTGACGCGGAACATTGCGTTAGGAAGAGCCTCGACGACTGTTCCCTTTACTTCAATGACGCCTTCTTTTTTCGCCATAACCTTCCGTCTACCTTGTCTGTAAATTACTGGGCGCCCACAGATCTTGTGGACAAGATCCGGGCATAGCTGTATGCACGGACACCCGACTATCAAGAATAGGCGACATTGCCCAGCAGGTAAAGGGAGTTAGGCTGTTTGATACCTCACGTGAGGTTGGACACTAATTTCGCTAGCCCCTTGTGGCTCTCCGAAAAGAATCTTAGCCCTAATTTTCGTCCTCGAAAAGAGGCGTGTCACCTGCCTGCATGTGTCTCGTTTCGCCGCCCTCTGCAGAGTCATCTTTGTGAATCAGGTGGATCAGGAATAGTTCAGCACCACATACCACCAACATAGCAATGGCCACAGTCCAGAACCACGACGGGGTCGAGTCCTGCAAGAGGGCGTAAACCAGTGCTCCTGCGCACGCTGCAATACCCACTTTTAGGATTACTGACAGAGTTTCCAAGGCGACCTCCCCTATTCCCATGCCAGGCTACTAGCAGCCTTTCGCGCGTGCAACGCTCACCTCGCGCCTACGGAGGTCTGCTTTATCTGTCAGCTGCTTCCCCTGTTTGGGTGTCGCCGTCATCCTGACTGTTCTTCTTCCGCAGCATCTCGGCACCCTTCACCATAGCTAAGGCAAGAATTACAAGGGGGATTGTTGCGTTTTGGAGCTTGTAAGGAAGGGTGCCAAAGAGTTCCCATAACGAAATCACGAATGCGATAACTGCTATTACAATCCCCGGGTAGAAAAGAAACTTTGCCACTGTTGCTCCTATCCAATTGGATCTTACATGCACTCTTGCTCGCCCTCACGCGCAGGGTACCCGGCCTACACTTTCTTTCCCACCCGGCCTAAACAGACTTGCAATCCTGCTGTAGCTTTGAGCGTGCTGTGCAGCTTTGTAGCCAGTTTCCTACACTGGGATCGGAAGGATTGATATGCCAACACTGGAAAACACAGCCCTAATTTTCGAGGGCGGCGCGATGCGCGCATCCGGTACCGCGCCTTTTGTAGTGACGTTACTTGAGAACGAAATCTTCTTCCCACACGTCTCTGGGATTTCGGCCGGAGCCTCGAACGCTGTCAACTATTTGTCCAGGGACGCTGACCGAGCAAAGCGTTCCTTCGTAGATTTCATTGCCGATCCCAACATTGGTTCCATTGGTTCCTTCCTGCGCGGGGATGGATACTTCAATGCCAAGTACATTTATGAGGAGGCGGGGCTACAGGATGCACCGCTCCCCTTCGACTTCGAAGCGTTTTGGAATAATCCTGCACAGTTGCGGATCAGCTCGTTTAGGGTTCGGGACGGCAAACCCGTCTACTGGAGCCGCGCTGATATCCGGGATGAGGCCGATCTGATGCGAAAGGTGCGAGCCGCCTCCACCATGCCGGGACTCATGAACTACGTGCAGATCGACGGCGAGCTCTACGCCGACGGTGCTCTAGGCCCGTCCGGAGGCATTCCGTTAGAGGCAGCCGAGATGGACGGGTACAGGAACTTCGTTGTGGTCCTTACCCGGCCCCGAGATTATGTGAAGAAAACACCTAAGAATCCCGCCCTCTATAAACGGGCTTTTAGGAAATACCCGCACTTAGTCAAGGCCCTACTGCAACGCCACAAAAAATATCAGGCAACCCGGCGCCGGCTGCTGCAGCTCGAACGGCAAGGCAGAGCATACGTCTACTACCCCTGGCACATGCAGGTTACGGGGTTGGAGCGGTCAGTACAAAAACTCCAGGCCAACTACGACGCCGGCTACTTCCAGTGCCAGCAAACCCTCCCCTACCTGAAAGCATGGCTGGGCCTGTAACCCACCAGGCCCCAACATCTAGGCATAGAGAATCCCCGGAAGGATACCTTCCGGGGATTCCTTATTGGTTTCTTACAGCTCTATGGGTTCGATCCCGTACTTTGCCAGACCGGCTTTACCAAAGTCCGGCGCGGATAGTACCGAGATGCCGTCTTCCAAGATGGCCACTGAGTGCTCCCAGTGGGCAGCATGTGAATGGTCGTGAGTCTTGACAGTCCACTCGTCATCCAATGTGAACACTTGGGCAGAGCCACGAGTCAGAATCGGTTCCACGCAAACAACCATTCCAGGAACAACCTTCGGCTGGCGTCCTCGCACCGAATAGTTCAGCACATCCGGTGCCTGGTGCATTTGCGTCCCAATACCGTGCCCGATGAACTCTTCGACAATGTCGGCCTCCCAGCCGTACTTGTCAGCGGCATCCGCTACCACCTGTTCAACTGCGTCGCCTACGCAGGCGATAGTCAGTCCCCGCTTCTTCGACGCCAGCGAAGCAATCCCGGCCCACATTGCCTCTTCAGTAATACGGGACAGAGTCAGGTCATCGCCGCGAGCCTTGTCGTCTCCGCCCACAATCATGGTGAAGCAGGAATCGCCGTGCCACTGCTTGCCATCCGCCTCGACGTAGGCGCCGCAATCAAAGGAGACCATGTCGCCCTCTTGCAACACATAGTCGTCAGGGATGCCATGAACAACCGTGTCATTTACAGACATGCAGGCAGTCGCCGGGTACCCGTAGTAACCCAGGAAATTCGGTTTCGCTCCGGCCTTCTCTATGACGAGGGCGCTGACCGTGTCTAGTTCTTCGGTGGTGACGCCGGGCTTAGCTGCCTCCCGAAGAGCCTTGTGAATATCGGCAACGACCAGGTCCGCACGTCGCATGTGCCGAACCTGGTCGATGCTCTTTAGTTCAATACCGCGCCTCATGCAGCGTCAACGGCCGCCTTCACGCGCTCCCACACCTCGTCGACGGTGCCCATGCCGTCGATTACCGTGAGTTTGCCAGCGGTCTGGTAGAACGCCGTGATCGGGGCGGTTTCCCGCTTGTACACTTCGAGCCGGTTGCGTACCGTCTCGTCAGAATCGTCGGCTCGTCCCTCAATCTGGGCACGCTTCTTGATGCGCTCAACGACCTCGTCGAAGTTGACCTTCAGCTCGAGGACGCCGTCGATCTCGACTCCTAGGTCATGCAGAATGTAGCCCAGGTTGTGCACCTGATCCAGGTTGCGCGGGTAGCCATCCAGCAAGAAGCCGCCATCGCGGACTGCTTCCTTCAGCGAGGTGGCCACAATGTCGTTCACGACCTCGTCAGGAACTAGATTGCCGGCAACCATGTATTCCTTGGCCTTGTTGCCGAGCTCGGTCCCGTTATCGATCTGCGAACGCAGCATAGCGCCCGTGGACATGTGCGGGATCCCTAGATATTCGGCAATCTTTTTTGCCTGCGTGCCTTTCCCGGCGCCCGGAGCGCCCAGGATGACGACTCGTTTCATTGTCATGATGCCAAGAATCCTTCGTAGTGGTGTTTCTGTAGTTGCGAGTTGATTTGCTGAACGGTCTGCAGGCCGACGCCCACAACAATCAGCAAGGTGGTACCGCCGAACGGCATCTGTGTAATGCCGAGGGCGATCATTACGATGGTGGGCACCATCGCCACAATCAGTAGATAGAATGCGCCGCCGGTGGTAATGCGGTTGATGACGTAGCGCAAATAGTCGGCAGTTGGGTGCCCGGCGCGCACGCCGGGGATGAACCCGCCGTACTTCTTCATGTTGTCGGCGATCTCTTCAGGGTTGAAGGTGATCGCGGTGTAGAAGAAGGCGAAGAACAGTACCAGGATGCCGTAGCAGATCAGGTAGAACGGGGTCTGCTGCGAGAAGTTGCGCTGGATCCACTGCACCCAATGCTGCTTCGGATCGCCAAACTGAGCAATCATTGTGGGCATCGCCAGGATCGAGGCGGCGAAGATGACGGGAATAACGCCCGACATGTTGATCTTCATTGGAATGTAGGTGGTGGAGCCGCCGAAGAGTCGACGCCCAACCATCCGCTTTGCATATTGCACTGGGACGCGACGTTGCGCCTGTTCCACAAACACGATCGCGAGCGTGACAACCAGGATGAGGGCGATCACGACAAGCACCTTTGCAACGCCACCGTTGGCCTTAGCGATGGACCACAGGTGAGCCGGCAGGTTCGCGGTAATAGAAGTAAAGATTAGCAGCGACATACCGTTGCCGATGCCGTGCTCGGTGATCAATTCGCCGAGCCACATGATCAGACCAGTACCAGCGGTCATGGTGATGATCATAAGAATGTAGTTGATAACCGAATCATTCGGGATGATCGGGTCTGCCGCGGAGCAATTAGGCAGTAGCCTTCCCGACCGAGCTAGAGAGATGATTGTCGTAGACTGCAGCACGCCGAGGGCGATGGTCAGGTAACGGGTGTACTGCGTCATCTTCGCCTGGCCGGCCTGGCCTTCCTTGTGCAGATCCTCGAAACGCGGGATAACCACGCGCAGCAACTGCGTAATAATCGAGGCAGTAATGTACGGCATGATGCCCAGAGCAAATACCGACAGCTGCAGCATTGCGCCACCGCTGAACAGGTTTACCAAGTCCAATAGACCGGACTGGGAGTTGTTGGCTAGACACTTCTGGACGTTCGAAAATGACACGCCCGGAGTAGGTATGAATGAACCAGCCCTAAACAGCAGCATGATGAAAGCCGTGAATAGTAGCTTCTTACGCAGATCCGGGGTTCGGAACGCCTGTGCAAATGCAGCTAACAAACTTTTCTCCAATGATATTCATGGGGATACCACGAGTTTTCAAAACCGGGTTCTATGGTATCGCCTTTTTCTGAAACGAAAAACGGGCGATCCGGCCTAGGGCCGAACCGCCCGTCCTTCACGGCTTATTACCGAGCTGTTAGAGAACCGCCAGCAGCTTCAATCTTCTGCTTTGCGGACTCAGACCACTTGTCGACCACGAGGTCGAACTTAGCAGCAGCTTCGCCAGAACCAAGCACCTTGACGGGCTTGTTCTTGCGAACCAGCGACTTAGCAACTAGGTCAGCAACCTCGATCTTGCCTCCCTCGGGGAATGCCTCCGAGAGTGCGTCAAGGTTCACAACCTGGTACTCGACGCGGAACGGGTTCTTGAACCCGCGCAGCTTCGGCAGACGCATGTGGGCCGGCATCTGGCCGCCCTCAAATCCTGCCGGCACGTTCTTACGTGCGCCGGTACCCTTGGTGCCACGACCCGAAGTTTTACCCTTCGAACCCTCACCACGACCCACGCGGATCTTGGCCTTCTTGGCACCCGGAGCTGGCTTCAGGTGGTGTAGCTTTACGGGCTTGTCGCCCAGCTTCTTAGCAGTGTTCGCCATTGTCAGTCGACCTCCTCGACGGTCACCATGTGGCTCACGACGTTGATCTGCCCGCGTACAGACGGACGATCTTCGTGGGTCACAACCTGGTGCATCTTACGCAGGCCAAGAGCAGCCAAAGTAGCGCGCTGCTTCGGAGTTGCTCCAGCCTTGGAACGAACCTGGGTAACTTTCAGTTTCGACATTACGCACTCACCCCTGCGGCAGCCTTATCGGCTTCCTTCTTTTCAGCAGCTGCACGCTTTTCGGCATCTGCTTCGGCGCGTGCACGCAGCATGGCTGCGGGAGCAACGCGTTCCAAAGACAGGCCACGGCGGGCTGCTACTGCCTCGGGCTGGTGCAGCTGCTTCAGAGCTGCGACCGTTGCGCGAACGATGTTGAGTGCGTTCGACGAGCCGAGAGACTTGGTTAGGACGTCGTGAATGCCAGCGCATTCGAGGACGGCGCGGACAGGACCACCCGCGATTACACCAGTACCAGAGGAGGCGGGGCGGAGCAGAACGATGCCTGCTGCATCTTCGCCCTGAACCACGTGGGTGATGGTGCGGCCAACCATGGGAACGCGGAAGAAGTTCTTCTTTGCTTCTTCAACGCCCTTGGAGATGGCCTGGGGTACTTCCTTAGCCTTGCCGTAGCCAACGCCGACGGTGCCTTCGCCATCGCCAACCACTACTAGAGCGGTGAAGCTGAAGCGACGGCCACCCTTCACGACCTTGGAAACACGGTTGATAGTGATAACGCGCTCGACGAACTCGTTGCGGTCGTTGTTGCGACCACCGCGACGGTTGTCCTTGCGCTCATTGTTGCGGCCGCGGCGTTCGCGACGATCCGTATCCTGCGATTCCGCGGAACCCTGACCGCCCTGCCGGCGGCTATTCTGAGGAGCCATCAGCTTTTCCTTTCTTTCGGTCAGAGGCTCAGGCCAGCTTCGCGTGCGCCTTCGGCGACAGCGGCGATGCGGCCATGGTACTTGTTGCCACCGCGGTCGAAGACCACGGCTTCAATTCCGGCAGCCTTCGCGCGCTCGGCCACAGCCTGGCCAACCTTGCGAGCTGCTTCGGTCTTGGAATCGCCCTCGGAGCGCAGTTCCGCTTCCAAAGTGGATGCTGCGGCCAAGGTACGACCGTTCTGGTCATCAATAACCTGCGCAACCATGTGACGGTTCGAGCGGAATACTGCCAGACGCGGACGCTCGGTGGTGCCGAATACGCGCTTACGAACGCGCAGATGACGGCGCTTACGAGCGGCTACCTTACCTTTGCCTTTTACAGAGTAAGACATTACTTACCTGCCTTTCCGGCCTTGCGGCGTACGTGTTCACCCGCATAGCGGATGCCCTTGCCCTTGTAGGGTTCAGGCGCGCGCAGCTTACGAATGTTAGCTGCAACTTCGCCGACGAGCTCCTTGCTGATACCAGAGACGGTGAACTTATTCGCCGCCTCCACAGTGAACTCAATGCCCTCACGCGGTTCGATTACGACCGGGTGGGACAGGCCGAGGGCGAACTCTAGGTTCTTGCCCTTGGCAACGACACGGTAACCGGTACCAACAATCTCGAGCTGCTTCTTGTAACCGTTGGTTACGCCCTCGATCATGTTGGCAACCAAGGTGCGGTACAGGCCGTGTAGCGAGCGGGCGGTACGAGAATCGTCCGGACGCTCCAACTTGATCGATCCGTCTTCGACCTTCACGGAAATGGGTTCGCGCACATCCAATGCGAGCTCGCCCTTGGGGCCCTTCACCTTTACGTTCTGGCCCGACACGGTGACGTCTACACCTGCGGGGATGGAAATGGGAAGCTTACCAATACGTGACATGTTACTTTCCCCCTTTCCTTACCAGACGTAGGCGAGGACTTCCCCACCTACACCCTTGTCGTTAGCTTCACGGTCAGTCATCAAGCCGGAGGACGTGGACAGGATTGCCACACCCAGGCCGCCCAGAACCTCGGGGAGGTTGTTGGACTTTGCGTATACACGCAGGCCCGGCTTGGAAACGCGGCGCAGACCTTCAATGGAGCGCTCACGCTTCGGACCGTACTTCAGGTTAAGAGTCAGGGTCTTACCAACCCTGGCGTCGGCAACTTCACTGCCGGCGATGTAGCCTTCGCGCTCTAGGATGCCCGCAATAGCGAACTTCAGCTTCGAGTAAGGCATGGACACCGACTGGTGGTGCGCCGAGTTAGCGTTACGCAGACGCGTTAGCATATCTGCGATTGGGTCTGTCATAGTCATATTTTTGGGCTTCAGCCCTTCCTCTTCGCGGTTTCCTCTCCGCCAGTTAGGCGGGGGACCTGCGAAGTAGTCGTTTTACCAGCTGCTCTTGGTTACGCCAGGGAGCTGACCCGCGTGGGCCATCTCGCGTAGGCAGATGCGGCACAGGCCGAACTTGCGGTACACGGAGCGGGGACGCCCGCAACGGTTGCACCGGGTGTAGGCGCGAACAGCAAACTTCTGCTTGCCGGCAGCCTTGTTCTTTAGTGCGGTCTTCGCCATTTGTCAGTCCTCCTTGAACGGGAAGCCGAGCTGACGCAGCAGCTCGCGGCCGTGCTCGTCGGTCTTCGCCGTAGTGACGACGGTGATATCCATGCCGCGAACGCGGTCAATGTTATCCGGATCAATTTCGTGGAACATGGACTGTTCGGTCAGACCGAAGGTGTAGTTACCGTTGCCATCGAACTGCTTGGCCGAGAGTCCGCGGAAGTCGCGGATACGGGGCAGAGCAGTGGAGAGCAGCCTGTCCAGGAATTCCCACATGCGGTCGCCACGAAGGGTGACATGTGCGCCAATGGCCTGGCCTTCACGCAGCTTGAACTGTGCGATGGACTTCTTGGCCTTGGTCACGGCCGGCTTCTGGCCCGTGATGGCCGCCAGGTCGCGAATTGCGCCGTCCATGAGCTTAGAGTCATGTGCAGCTTCACCAACACCCATGTTCACAACGATCTTGGTCAGACCGGGAATCTGCATTGGGTTGGCTACGTTGAACTTCTTTTCGAGGGCGGGAATGATTTCCTCGCGGTAGCGCGCTTTCAGGCGCGGGGTCTGAGTTTCAGTCATTCTCAGATATCCTTTCCGGTCGCCTTGTTGTAACGAACACGCACAGTGCGAGTGCGGCCATCGCGCTCGACCTCTTCTTCACGGAAGCCAACCTTGGCAGGCTTCTTGGTGGAAGGATCGACCAGGACCAGCTTGGAAAGATCGACGGGCGCTTCGCGCTTCTCGATGCCTCCGGTTACCTGCCCCTGGGCGTTCTGACCCTGACGGACGTGGTGAGTGCGAACGTTTACGCCCTCGACCAGTGCACGGTTTTCTTTAGGGAATACTTTGAGCACGCGTCCCTGCTTGCCCTTGTCGCCCGGTGCTAGCGGCTCGAGCCCTTCGGCTTCGCGACGCTTGTTGCGGGCTACTAGGCGAGCATCCTTAGGATCGGACGCGCGGCCTGCAATGACCTGTACTAGGTCACCTTTCTTGATCTTGGCTCCCATTTACAACACCTCCGGTGCCAGCGAGATGATGCGCATGAACTTCTTGTCGCGAAGTTCACGGCCAATCGGGCCAAAAATACGCGTCCCGCGGGGTTCTCCGTCCGTGTTCTTCAAGATCACGGCAGCATTTTCATCAAATCGAATGTAGGAACCATCGGGGCGGCGGCGTTCCTTCTTCGTGCGAACGACTACGGCCTTTACGACCTCGCCCTTCTTCACGTTGCCGCCGGGGATGGCGTCTTTGACGGTAGCGACGATCATGTCGCCGATACCGGCGTAGCGCCGACCCGAGCCACCGAGTACACGGATGCAAAGAAGCTCCTTTGCACCAGTGTTGTCGGCGACCTTCAGTCGCGACTCCTGCTGAATCATTGAGTAATCTCCTGTCGTCGTGCCGGTTCTCTTTGGGTAAAGCCCGTGAGCCTAGCCGAACGTATCTGTACCATTGCGTACTCCGGCGCCTGAGAGGTGAGTCGCAGACTCGGGCACAACATGTGCCAGGTCTCTGCAAAACCCACGTCGTAGGCTGCTCCCGAGTGGCTGAACTATTGGCAGTCCGGCACTCCCACTAGGTAGACTAGTAGACACGCAACTCAACAAGCCTACCTATTTAGGCTTACAAATGAAACCAGTCTCCCTTGATTCACCCCTGTGCCTTTGCTCACCAAGCTCCCAGGCTGGAAAGCTCTTTTTCCCTTCTGCTACGTAGACCGGTGCGGGAGCGTATGAGACGATACAGGCATGCAGAAACTCGTGTTCCTTGATGTAGATGGCACCCTAATCAATTCTTCCCAGCAGGCTCCACGATCTGCCGTGGAAGCCTGTCAGAGAGCAGCGCAAAATGGCCACAAGCTATTCATGTGCACCGGCCGCTCTTACCCGGAGGTGTACCCATGGCTGTGGGACCTTGGCATTTCTGGGCTTGTGGGAGCAAACGGCACCTACGTTACCTGCGAGGACGAGGTAATCTTCGACGAGCGCATTTCAGACGAGGACATTATCGAGATCTCGAATTTCATCAATTCGGTTGGCGGATATTGGATTTGGCAGGGGCCGGATCGAATCATGCCCTCTAAGGAATTCCTTGACTCCTACTCCGGCGCGGGCGCCGATCGGATCGCAGGGGACTGGACACCGTACCTACACCAGGTCGCTCCGTACCTAAAGACCGGTACTCCTACCAGCTGCGGGAAGTGTACGTTCACTCTGCCACCGACGGCGAGCGCCTCCCTAGAGGACGTCATTGAACACTTCGGCGACCGCTTCACCATCGTTGCTGGCTCTGTTACAGCAGAAGGCACCGAGGGCGGCGAGTTGGTACCGGCAAACATCTCCAAAGCCAGCGGAGTGCGGCAGGTGGTTATGCATTTAGACATTCCCCTAGAGCAAACGATCGGCATTGGCGACAGTGCGAACGATGGCCCGATGATGAAAACAGTAGGAACATCCATCGCTATGGGAAATGCTATCGACGAAATAAAAGAAATCTCCAAATGGACCACCACCTCAGTAGATGAGGATGGGATTAAGAATGCATTTGAGTATTTAAAACTCATCTAACTATTAAAAACAATTAATATTTTAGTTTTGGGACTCAAGGCACCGCCGATGCTTGGCAGGTAGTTTACACTTGGGCCAGACCGTAATTGAGCGGCAATCGCCCCATAAGCGATAACTACGAACTAGTAGAGGTAAATATGTCTCGCGTCGAAGAGGACCTGATTGGCACAAAAGAAATTGCAGATCAGAACTTTTACGGAGTCCACACAGCCAGGGCAATCGAGAACTTCCAAATCTCTGGGAAAAAGATCCAAGATGTCCCGGAGTTTGTGCGCGCAATGGTGCAAGTAAAGAAGGCTTGCGCGCTGGCAAACATGGCCTGCCACGCACTGCCCACCAAAATTGGTGAGGCCATCGTCAAGGCCTGTGACCTGATCCTAGACGAAGGTCGCTGCATGGATCAGTTCCCCATTGACGTGTTCCAAGGGGGCGCCGGGACATCGGTAAACATGAATACAAACGAGGTCATTGCCAATCTGGCCCTAGAAACCCTAGGGCTTGAGAAGGGGCGTTACGACGTTGTACACCCCAACGACCACGTGAACAAATCGCAATCAACAAATGACGCCTACCCAACCGGTTTCCGCATGGCCGTTTACGCCCTCAAGCAAAAGCTAACTGAAGAATTGGAAGCCCTCATTGGCGCCTTCGGGAAAAAGGGCACCGAGTTCGAAGATGTGCTGAAGATGGGTCGCACCCAGTTGCAGGATGCCGTCCCCATGACATTGGGCCAAGAGTTTCACGGTTATGAGCACAACCTAACCGAAGATCTAAAGACCATCGAATTTTGCACACAGCTGCTACTGCAGGTGAACCTCGGCGCTACCGCAATCGGTACCGGCGTAAACACTCCTCCGGGATACGCCAAGGCCGCAGCTGCCAAGCTTGGCGAGGTGACGGGATACGACGTGGTATCCTCGCCCGACCTAATCGAGGCCACCTACGACAACGGCGCCTACGTGATGGTGCACGCCGCCCTCAATAGGCTTGCCATGAAACTGTCGAAGATCTGCAACGATCTTCGCCTCCTGGCCTCGGGGCCTCGCGCCGGTCTAAAAGAGATCAACCTTCCTGAACTGCAGGCTGGTTCTTCGATTATGCCGGCAAAAGTAAATCCCGTTATTCCCGAGGTCGTAAACCAAGCTTGCTTCAAAGTCTTCGGCAACAACACCACGGTTATGTTCGCCGCAGAAGCAGGACAATTGGAACTAAATGTCATGGAACCAGCCTTGGCAGCCTCCGTGTTCGAATCACTACAGTTACTTACCAACGCCTGCAGGACGCTGCGTGAACGCTGCATCGAAGGTATCACCGCAAATCGCGAACGCTGCTACGACTACGTTATGAACTCCATCGGCATAGTCACCTATTTTAACGATGTAATTGGGCACGCTGCTGGCGACCAGATCGGTAAGGAGTGCGCTGCTACTGGCAAGTCGGTGAAGGAAGTAATCCTAGAAAAGGGGTTGCTACCAGAAGATAAGATCGACGAAATCTTATCCCCGGAAAACCTTATGCATCCGCACTACTCTGGCGAGCTGTACGACGCCAACTAAACCCATCTAAGAATTTCGGAGTTACGAATGAAATCAGAGCAAAAAGGCTCCTCCTCTGGGCAGGCTGTAACCGCAGCCGCAAAAAAGAAGGAGCCCTCTAACAGCAAAATGAAATGGCTGTTTGTTGCCGTGATCGTCGGGGTTGTCGCCGGTATAGTGGTCGGCTCCATCTTCGGCGAACGAGTCGCAGGCCTTGCCTTCCTTGGGTCAGCCTTCGTCGGGCTGATCAAGATGATGGTTCCCGCCATCATCTTCTGCACGATCGTGCAGGGCGTAGGTTCGGTCAAGGCCGCCGCAACAGTAGGCAAAATCGGCGGCATAGCGCTGGCCTACTTCATCACGATGACCACCTTCGCATTGGGGATCGGTCTGGCAGTAGGCAACTTTGTGAAGGCTGGCTCCGGACTGAATTTGCAGAACCTGCACTACGAAGTCCAGAAGAAAGCTGACGGCCCGGGCGGCGTTGTCGGTTTCATCCAGGGGCTGATCCCCGAGTCCGTCTTCTCGCCCCTAACCTCGCACAACGTGCTCCAGGTGCTAATCGTGGCGCTGTTGGTGGGCTTCGCTCTCCTTGGCATGGGCAAGGCCGGCGAACCCGTGTTGACCCTGGTCGAGTCCGTGCAGAAGATCGTCTTCAAGATCATGGGCTGGATCCTTTGGCTGGCCCCGATCGGCGCATTTGGCGCAATGGCAGGCGTCATGGCTACCACCGGTTGGAAGGCAGTTTTGGCCCTTGCGAAACTGATCCTTACCTACTACGCCACCTGCGCAATCTTCATCTTCCTGGTCCTGGGCGTAATGCTGAAGATCTTCACCGGCCTGTCTATTGGCAAGCTCTTCAAGTACCTGGCAAACGAAATCATCATCGTGCTAGCAACCTCCTCCTCTGAAACCGGCTTGCCTCACCTGATGCAGAAGCTAGAGCACATGGGGGTCGACAAGGCTACCGTCGGCCTGGTAATTCCTACGGGTTACTCGTTCAATCTGGACGGCTCGTCGATGTACGTAACCATGTGCGCGATCTTCATCTCCGATGCGATGAACAAGCCCATGGGCCTCGGAGAACAGATCGGACTACTGGTCTTCTTGATCATTGCGTCCAAGGGCATCGCGGGCGTCACGGGCGCTGGGCTAGCCACCCTGGCCGCTGGTCTGGAAACATACCGGCCCGAGCTCGTGGACGGCGTCTCGCTCATCGTTGGCATTGACCGTCTGATGGACGAGGCCCGTACCCTGACCAACTACATCGGCAACGCTGTAGCAACCCTGATCGTGGCCACCTGGACGCACACCATTGACAAGCAACGGGTGGCAGAGACGCTTGATGGCAAGCACCCGTTTGTCTATGACGTCGAAACCGATGAATCCAAGCAGCAAGAACAGATAACTGCCTAGTAACCTGCAATAAATCTGGGGGCGGATAATTCCGCCCCCAGATTTTTATATTCATTCTTCCTTACCTAAATTTTGTAATCTTTTTGATATCTGCATCACACTCATGGTGGAACATATTGTCTATCTTTTCTTTCACCAGGCACTTAATATATTTCTAAGAAGAATTGCTGAGCAGTCATTTACAAATACGTGCGCAAGTTCACCATTCCTTTACCTAAGCAAGAGAGCTAGTTCACCCTTTCGCGGTTTTATTAAGCCGTCTAGAAAGGATTCTTATGCACACTCTGCGTCGCACTTTAGCGGGAACCGCCGTGCTCAGCATGCTTGCCGGCCTCCCACTTTCCGCCCTCGGCTCCCCCACCGAGGCAGACCAAGCACCATTCGGCCGGGTAAGCACCTATCCGGTGTATCTAAACGTTCCTGCCGGCACCGACCGAAATGCCCAGACCAACGCCGAAATCTCGACTGTTTCGCAAGACGGCAACACCCTGATCTATACGGATGCTGCGGGAAAGCGGATTGGTTTCCTGGATATTTCTGATCCTTCCGCTCCAAGAGGACTCGGCTCATTTGATCTTGCTAAGGAGGGCGATGCGGACGATCAACCCACCTCGGTAGCTGCCTGTGGCGACTACCTGCTAGTAGTCGTAGATCAGACTGGTAAGAATTACGATTCCCCTTCTGGGCGCGTAGACGTAGTAAGAATCGCCGACCGGGAAAAAGTCGCATCTATCGACCTGAAGGGACAGCCCGATTCCATCGCCATCTCGCCAGACGGGAAGTATGCCGCGATCGCAATCGAGAATCAGCGCGACGAGGACAGGGGCGACGGAGGCCTGCCTCAGCTACCAGCCGGCTTCGTGCAGACGATCGAGCTGAATTCCAATCCGAGTTCATGGAAGGCTACGCCCGTCTATTTCGTGGACAAGAAGGGAAATCCCGACCCCAAAATCGCCGCTGCGGGCTGGGATAGCCCTACCGACCCTGAACCCGAATATGTCAGCATCAATGAGGCCAACCAGCTGGCAGTCACTGTCCAGGAAAATAATGGAGTGGCGATCATCGATCTACCTTCTAAGTCGATCACCTCCGCGTTCTCGACCGGCAAGGTCGACCTCAAAGGTATCGACGTAAAGAATGACGGTTTGATCAATCCGACGGGATCTTTGCAGGGGGTGCCCCGCGAGCCCGATGCTATCGCGTGGGTCGGCAACAACTACGTGGCCACTGCCAATGAGGGTGATTGGAAGGGCGGCTCCCGGGGGTGGAGCATTTTCGACACCTCCGGAAAGGTGGTCTACGATTCTGGCAACGAAATTGAAAATCTGGCCATCAAGTACGGGTTGCACAACGAGAAGCGCGCGGAAAAGAAGGGACCGGAGCCGGAAGGGTTAGCGGTCGCTACCTTTGCCGGTGTTCCCTATGCCTTCGTTGCTACAGAACGGTCTAACTTCGTTGCCGTTTACGACGTTTCAGATCCCGCCACGCCAGTTTTCAAACAGCTACTGTTTACAACAAACGGCCCAGAAGGGATTCTGCCCATCCCAGCCAAGGGCATATTGGCTGTCTCTTCTGAAACCGATGAGGCCGACGCTGGCGTACGCGCGAGCGTGAACCTTTACAAGCAGGGTGCTCACTCCCCCATGCACCTGACGTCGGCTGAAAAAGACGGTGCGCCCATCGGTTGGACGGCCATGAGCGGCCTCAGCCCCGACCCGACTGACCCAACCCACCTCTATGCTGTTTCGGACGATGCCCTTGCAGAGTCCTATATCTACCGCATCGGCAACATTGCGGAAAATTCTCCGGTCATTGATGAGCGCATCACGGTAACCGATTCTGGGTTGCCTGCTTCACTTGACTTGGAGGGCGTAGCTGCTCGCACCGAGGGCGGTTTCTGGCTCGCCCATGAGGGCAAGAGCGGGGCACAAAACGCCCTCTACAGGACCGACGCTAACGGGGCTATCCAAGAACGGGTGTCACTGCCTACGTCAGTTACTGAGCACATCGGCAAGTGGGGCTTGGAAGGCGTAGCCGCAACGGGAACCGGCAAAGACGAGGTGCTGTATGTGGCCGTACAGCGCCCTCTTTGGAAAGATCCCAAGGCTAAACCGCTTGCCGCCTTGGAAGGTAATAGTGCTCGCATCGGACGCTACCAGGTGGCCGCAAAGAGCTGGACCTGGTACTCCTACCCGCTAACTGCCACTTCTACCGAGGGCGATTGGATGGGCCTTTCCGACATCACCGTGCTGGGACCAGATACCTTGGCCGTAATCGAACGCGATAAGTTGAATGGCCCGGCCGCCCGCATCAAGAAAGCTCAGGCCATTCGCCTCCCGAACAAGGGCGGAAAGGAACAACCGATCCCCGTTCAAAAGCTCGGCAGCGGGCAGGATCTACGGGAGGTGGCTATGGGCTACGCCGGGTGGATGCAGGAAAAGTTTGAAGGTTTGGCAATGACCTCTACCTGCGATGTCTACGCAATCACCGACAACGACGGATTAAAGGATGCCACCGGGGAAACATATTTCCTTACCGGCATGACAAATGCGACCCTGCTTGGCAAGCAAGCCGCTGAGGTCCCCTGTCCTACCCCGGTGGGCAGCACATCTAAGGGAAGGCCCACAACTTCTGCCAAGCCAAAGGGCGAGCCTGCCACTCCTGTTACTAGCCGCCCTAGCCCAGCAAAAAAACATAAGCAGGGGCAAAGCCTGCAAAACACCGGTACCTACGTGGGCGGATTACTCTTGGTAGCCGCCGGTCTAGTAGCGGCGGGCTACCTGGTGATTAGGAGACGGGCGTAATCTTCTGAGCTTTACGCTGAGCGTTGTATTCGCGGCGACGCTCAGCTAGCAGCTCTCGTAGCTCGGGATCCTGCATTACCAGCTTCACTGTCTGGCAGTCCTCGGGCCCCGTAACGAATGCCTGACAAAGCGTACAGGGCTCCCCCGGACGCAGGGGGCAGCGGGGCGCTACCACACGTCTTTTTCCATTCGTTGCCATATGTCGATGGTATTACCCCACCCACCTAAGTCCCAAACAAAGGTCGGCAAACTCGCCTTTTCAGCCCGCGCACCAATTAAATAGTTGTGGCCCGGGAGAGCTCCCGGGCCACAACATTAGAGCAGCTTACTTAGCGCGCTCTAGGATTTCGGCGACGCGCCAGCGCTTTGTCTTGGAAAGCGGGCGGGTCTCCATGATGAGGACGTAATCGCCGATTCCGGCCTCATTGTTTTCGTCGTGTGCCTTGACCTTCTTGGTCTTGGTAACGACCTTGCCGTACAGAGCGTGCTTAGAACGCTCCTCCAGTTCGACCACAACGGTCTTCTCCATTTTGTCGGAGACGACGTAGCCGCGGCGAACCTTGCGCTGGTTACGCTCTTCGTTTACAGTCTCGCTCATATTGCTCACTTACCTGCCTCGGGCGCGGTGCGGATGCCAAGCTCCCGCTCACGCGCAATTGTGTAAATACGGGCGATGTCGCGGCGCAGTGCGCGGACCCGGCCATTGTCGGCACCGGAACCGGTCGCAATCTGGAAGCGCAGGTTGAACAGCTCGGCCTTAGCCTTATCGAGCTCTTCAGCCAGCTGCGCCTCGTCCATCATGTCGAGGTCGGCTGCAGTTAGACCCTTCGATCCTTTAGGCATTAGCGGTCACCACCTTCACGAGTGACGAAGCGAGTCCGCATCGGCAGCTTGTGCTGCGCACGACGGAGGGCCTCGCGAGCCACGTCTTCGGAAACACCAGCCAGTTCGAACATGATGCGGCCGGGCTTTACGTTTGCAACCCACCATTCGGGTGCGCCCTTACCGGAACCCATGCGGGTTTCAGCGGGCTTCTTGGTTAGCGGACGGTCCGGGAAAATGTTGATCCAAACCTTACCGCCACGCTTGATGTAGCGGGTCATGGCAATACGGGCAGCCTCAATCTGACGGTTGGTCACATAGTGGTGCTCGAGTGCCTGGATACCGAAATCGCCGAAGCTGATCTGGGTACCGCCCTTGGCTACACCGCGCCGATTGGGGCGATGCTGCTTACGGAACTTAACACGTCGAGGGATGAGCACGGCTCAGGCCTCCGTTTCTTTTTTCTCGGTAGCCGGAGCTTCAGCCTTGGGGGCCTCAGCTGCTTGCGCCTTGGCGTCCTGCTTCGGAGCCTGCTGCTTCGAAGCGTTCTGCTGGCGGTTGCCACCGCGTCCGCGGCGCTGGCCACGGCGATCGCCACGGCGACCACGCGGAGCGGCCTCAGCCTGCTGACGCGCGAATTCGCGTTCGGTCATATCGCCCTTGTAGATCCAAACCTTCACACCAATGCGGCCGAAGGTTGTGCGGGCTTCGTAGAAGCCGTAATCGATGTTGGCGCGAAGGGTGTGTAGCGGAACGCGACCTTCACGGTAGAACTCGCTACGGGACATTTCTGCGCCGCCCAGACGACCGGAGCACTGGACACGAATGCCCTTGGCGCCAGAACGCATGGCGGACTGCATGCCCTTGCGCATCGCACGACGGAACGACACACGAGCGGAAAGCTGCTCGGCAATGCCCTGAGCAACCAGCTGAGCGTCGATCTCGGGGGACTTTACTTCCAAGATGTTGAGCTGGACGCGCTTGCCGGTCAGCTTCTCGAGCTGATCGCGCAGACGATCGGCCTCTAGGCCGCGGCGTCCAATAACAATGCCCGGACGAGCAGTGTGCAAGTCGATGCGGACACGATCGCGGGTGCGCTCGATGTCGATCTTCGAAATGCCTGCACGTTCGAGTTCGCCCTCCATCATGCGACGGATGGCAACATCTTCCTTGACGAAGTCAGAGTAACGCTGACCCGGCTTGGTCGAATCGGCGAACCAGCGGGAGCGGTGGTCCGTCGTGATGCCGAGACGGAACCCTGTGGGGTTAACCTTCTGACCCATTTATCGGACCTCTTCCTTCTTGTCGTCAGCGCCAACTACCACGGTGATGTGGGAGGTGCGCTTCAAAATGCGGCCTGCGCGGCCCTGGGCGCGGGGCTGGAACCGTTTCATGGTTGGCCCTTCGTCTACCCAAGCGGCGCGAACAACCAGATCCTCAAGCTTTAGGTTCTGGCCGTTTTCTTCGGCCTGGTACTTTGCGTTGAAAATTGCGCTGTGTAGCACCTTGCGGACGTCTTCGGCGACCGCCTGGGGTGCATAACGCAGCACGTCGTAGGCCTGTAGGGCACGCTTACCGCGAATCTCGTTCACGACGCGACGTGCCTTCATCGGCGTGGAGCGCACGAATCGCGCTTGCGCCTTGGCTTCCATCGTTTTGCCTCAATTCTTCCAGTAGATGGGTTGCCTAGCGAAGGCGACCCTTGCGGTCGTCCTTGTCGTGACCCCTGAAGGTACGGGTGGGGGCGAATTCGCCCAACTTGTGCCCGACCATTGCTTCGGTCACGTAAACAGGAACGTGCTTACGACCGTCGTGCACAGCGAAAGTCAGCCCGATGAAATCGGGGGTGATGACGCTGCGGCGCGACCAGGTTTTGATTACATTCTTGGAGCCAGATTCGACGGCGGCATCGACCTTTTTCATTAGGTGATCGTCGACGAAGGGGCCCTTCTTCAAACTACGTGGCATCGTCTAACTCCTAATCAGCGCTTCTTGCCGGTCCGGCGACGACGCACAATGAGCTTGTCGCTGGGCTTGTTCGGACGGCGGGTGCGGCCTTCGGGCTTGCCCCAAGGCGACACTGGGTGACGGCCACCGGAAGTGCGGCCTTCGCCACCACCGTGCGGGTGATCGATCGGGTTCATAGCGACACCGCGAACCTTCGGGCGGCGTCCCTTCCAACGCAGACGACCGGCCTTGCCCCAGTTGATGTTGATCTGCTCGGCGTTGCCAACCTGACCAACGGTAGCGCGGCAATCGGCCTCAACGTTGCGGATTTCGCCGGAGGGCATACGCAGCTGAGCGAAGCGGCCTTCCTTAGCTACTAGCTGCACGGAGGAGCCAGCGGAGCGGGCAATCTTGGCGCCGCCGCCGGGCTTCAGCTCTACAGCGTGCACAACAGTACCTAGCGGAATGTTGCGAAGCGGCAGGCAGTTGCCGGGCTTGATATCAGCGCTTGGGCCTTGCTCGATCTGGTCGCCCTGCTTCACACCTGCGGGGTGCAGGATGTAACGCTTTGCGCCATCTGCGAAGTGCAGAAGAGCAATGTTGGCCGTGCGGTTCGGATCGTATTCAATGTGTGCGACCTTAGCCGGGATGCCGTCCTTATCGTGACGACGGAAGTCGATCACGCGATACTGGCGCTTGTGGCCGCCGCCGCGACGGCGAGCAGTCACGCGACCGTAAGAGTTACGGCCACCAGTCTTAGTTAGCGGACGGAGAAGCGACTTCTCGGGTGTCGACCTGGTAAGTTCCGAAAAGTCAGACACCGAGGAGAAGCGGCGACCCGGGGTCGTCGGCTTGTATTTGCGGATTCCCATGTTATTCCTCTATTTCCCCCGGCTCAGGCAACCGAATCGCCAAAGATGTCGATGGTGCCTTCGCGCAGCGTGACAATCGCGCGCTTGGTGTCCTTGCGCTTGCCATAGCCGGTGCGGGTGCGAACGCGCTTGCCCTGGCGGTTGATCGTGTTCACCGAGGCAACCTTGACGCCGAAGATGGATTCAATAGCGGCCTTGATAGCCGGCTTCTTCGCGGACTTTTCCACCTCGAAGGTGTACTTGCCCTGATCCATCAGGCTGTAGGCCTTTTCGGAAACGATCGGCGCGATGATGATGTCGCGTGGATTCCTATGCTTTTCGAGGCTCACTTGTCTTCCTCCTTGCCTTTGCCCAGGAACTTGTCGAGGGCGGCGGTGGTGAAGATGACATCGTCAGCGTCAACTACGTCGTAGGTGTTCAGCTGGTCTGCCCAGAGGAAGGTAACTTCCTGCAGGTTCGACAGCGAGGACGCGGTGGACAGCTCTTCGCGATCCAGGACTACTAGCGGGTGACGCTCTGCAACCAGAGCCTCAACAACAGCCTTAGCAGCCTTGGTCTTCGGAGTGGCATCCACATCCATGAACTTGGAGACGACGTGCATACGGTCCTTGCGGAAGCGATCCGAAAGAGCCGAGTACAGAGCGCCAAGCTTCATCTTCTTGGGGGTCCGCTGGGAGTAGTCGCGAGGCTGAGGGCCGTGAGAGACACCGCCGCCAACCCACTGCGGGGAGCGGATGGATCCCTGACGAGCACGACCGGTGCCCTTCTGCTTCCAAGGCTTCTTGCCGCCACCGCGGACGTTGCCACGGGTCTTGGTGGCGTGGGTGCCCTGACGGGCAGCAGCCAACTGGGCGACGACGACCTGGTGAATCAGCGGAATGTTGAGTTCGCGGTCGAAGATTTCGGCCGGAAGTTCATAAGTGCCGGTGGCCTTGCCTTCGGCATCCACAATGTCGATAGTCAGTTTCTCAGACATGTTCACGCACCCTTCACGGCAGTGCGGACCACAACGATCCCGTTCTTGGGACCGGGGATGGCGCCGGTGATGAGCAGGATGCCCTTTTCGGCGTCAACTGCGTGGACCGTCAGATTCTGGATGGTCCGGCGGGCGGAGCCCATGCGGCCGGCCATACGCAGGCCCTTGAAAATGCGGCCTGGAGTTGCACAAGCGCCGATAGAACCGGGCTTGCGGTGGATACGGTGGGCACCGTGGCTTGCGGGGCCGCCACCGAAGCCGTGACGCTTCATGACGCCTGCGAAGCCCTTACCCTTGGTCTTGCCAGTGACGTCGACCTTGGTGCCGGCCTCGAAGACGTCGGCAGCCAGTTCCTGGCCGAGTTCGTATTCGCCAGCATCGGGGGTACGGATTTCCACAATGTGACGGCGGGGGGCTACCCCAGCCTTCTCAAAATGTCCCTTTAGGGGCTTGGTGACCTTACGGGGGTCCAGCTCGCCGAAGGCTAGCTGAATTGCCTCGTAACCATCCGTCTCGTTGTTACGGATCTGGCTCACCACGTTCTTTTCAACCTGCACGACTGTGATGGGGACTAGTTTCTTGTCCTGATCCCACACCTGAGTCATGCCTAGCTTGCGGCCGAGAAGTGCCTTCACGGGCACTGCGGGCGCAGTCTGCTTTAGCGTGCTCATGGCAGAGTTCCTCAGAGTTTGATCTCAATGTTGACGTCAGCGGGCAGATCGAGTCGCATGAGCGAATCTACTGCCGTGGGCGTCGGGTCAATGATGTCGATTAGACGCTTGTGCGTGCGCATTTCAAAATGCTCACGGCTGTCCTTGTACTTGTGCGGCGACCGAATAACGCAGAACACGTTCTTTTCGGTCGGCAGGGGCACTGGGCCCACCACGGTGGCGCCGGCGCGCGTGACCGTGTCGACGATCTTGCGGGCCGAAGAGTCGATGACCTCGTGGTCATAGGACTTCAGCCGGATGCGGATTTTCTGTCCCGCCATGCCGTCATACCTCTATCTTTGATGTCGTATTTTGCCGACCCACGCACTCGGGCGTGTCGCATATGTTCTGCG
Source organism: Actinomyces sp. UMB0138 (assembly GCF_002849225.1). Lineage (GTDB taxonomy): Bacteria > Bacillota > Negativicutes > Veillonellales > Veillonellaceae > Veillonella > Veillonella parvula_H. The sequence goes on along the minus strand of NZ_PKMC01000001.1, from coordinate 83,380 downwards.
GCGCCGAGTTTGTGGTTTCTCCTTATCTAACAGCCTCGTCTGCTCTTTCGAGCAGTTATGACTGCCGGTTTTCCAAAGCGGGCGCACGAATGCGCCATTTCGGAAGACCGGTTATCTACAATAACAGTCTTCGCCCTCGCATAAAAGGCGGTTTCTGTGTGAGTTGTACCGCTACCCGTACTCGGGCGTGTCGCGCGGGGGCGATTGAGCGGAGCGCTCCCCTATTTTGGCCTGGGAGAACAGGCCTGGACTAGCCGATCAACGGCTATCTGGAATTCTTCTTCTTTCAGCGCTCCCACTCCTACCATCAGGCCCACATGCCAGGATGCCTCTCCCCAATAATCGTGCAGCCCGCGCACCCGCAACCCCGCTTCTTCGCAGCGCGACACCAGGGCGCCCTCGGGGTAGGACGACGTCGTAAGCGCAGCGTTCAAGCCAGAGGCCTGGGCCAAAATCCGTACCCCCGGCACCCTCTCCAGAGACTCCCGCAATGTCTTAGAGCGAGCTTTGTACAGACGGCGCATCCTTCGCGTATGCCTAGCAAGTTCTCCGGACGAAACGTATGCCGCCAATGCCTGCGCCGTGATGGAACTAACCGGATTTCCTAATCCCGACCGTACTTTTGCCATCTTCTGGAACAGCGGCTTAGGAGCACTCAACCACCCCGCAGACATGCGCGGAGTCAGCAAAGTAGAGAACGTCCCCAGCAAGATCACATGCGGGTCGGCAGGGTCATCTAGCGATGCCAGCGCCGGCAAGGGAGCCGAAACGTGCCTCAGCAGCGAGTCGTAGTCGTCCTCTACCACCACTACCCTTCTGGTGCGGGCCCACTCCAGGACCGCAAAGCGCCTAGAGGCGGACATGGATGCCCCTGCCGGATACTGATGCGAGGGGGTAACCACCAACAGGTCCAGATCCAGTCCCTCCAGAGCCCGAACCATGACACCTTCGTCGTCAATAGGCACGGCCACCACCTCGTGGCCAAGCAGTCGCACCACCGTGCGCAAATGGCGGTTACCCGGAGATTCAAAGCCCACTTTGGCGGGGCGTCCCTTCAAGTATCGAAACGTATGCAGCACCGTGGCTAGGCCGTCTCTAGCCCCGGAAGTAACCATGATATTTTGCGGCGAAACCACCACCGAACGCAGATGACGCAGATGCTCAGCCAGCACCTCTGGCAGGTCGAGCTCGTCCAGTAGTTTCGCTCCGCTTCGCCACGCCGCTCGCCAAGGCGCCTCTTGTAACGACGACTCAAAGGGTATACCGGGAAGCAACGAAAGCGAAGGCGAGCCCCCCACCTTTTGCTGAGGCCGTTTTTCCGGCTTGGCCTGGGCTAATGTTGGGTGCAAATCCTCCAACTGCGTACTAACCCGTGTACCCCCACCGCGCGTGGCTTCCAAATATCCCTCGGCTGCCAGTTGTTCGTACGCGGCAACAACTGAGCCGCGGGAGAGACGCAAAGATTTGGCCAGCGCCCGCGAGGAAGGCATAGTATCCCCAGCAATGAGCACTCCCCTGCCGATCGCCTTCCGCAGCTCACCGACGATCTGCGAGGGCAACGAAGCCGAATCCGCCCGATCCAGCTGGAGCGGCAAATCCACCTCAATGCGACTTCTACCCACTGCATCTCCTTACCCTTACACAAAAAGTGGGCCCACCTGCAATGCAGGCGGGCCCACTAGAGCTATTCGCTAATCGAAAAGCTTACTTCTCGATTTCGGTCACACGACCGGAGCCAACGGTGCGGCCACCCTCACGGATAGCGAAGCCGAGGCCAACTTCCATAGCGATCGGGTGAATCAGTTCAACCTCGATCTCGGTGGTGTCGCCAGGCATGACCATTTCCTTGCCCTCGGGCAGCTGGATGATACCGGTCACGTCAGTGGTACGGAAGTAGAACTGCGGGCGGTAGTTCGAGTAGAAGGACTTGTGGCGTCCGCCTTCTTCCTTCTTCAGGATGTAGACCTGACCCTTGAACTGGGTGTGAGGAGTGATCGAGCCGGGCTGGCAGACAACCTGGCCACGCTCAACATCTTCGCGCTTGGTGCCACGCAGCAGCAGACCACAGTTTTCGCCTGCCCAGGCTTCGTCCATGGTCTTGTGGAACATTTCGATGCCGGTGACGGTGGTCTTCTGGGTTTCGCGAATACCAACGATTTCGACTTCAGAGTTCAGAGCGAGCTTGCCGCGCTCTGCACGACCGGTCACAACGGTGCCACGGCCGGTAATGGTGAAGACGTCTTCGATCGGCATCAGGAACGGCTTGTCGAGGTCGCGCTCCGGAGTCGGGATGTACTCGTCGACTGCGTCCATCAGCTTCTCAATCTGAGCAACCCATTCCGGATCGCCTTCGAGGGCCTTCAGAGCGGAGATGCGGATTACAGGAGCGTTGTCGCCATCGAAATCCTGGGAGTTCAGCAGGTCGCGAACTTCTTCCTCGACCAGTTCCAGCATTTCTTCGTCATCAACCATGTCGGCCTTGTTCAGGGCGACGAGGATTACGGGCACACCGACCTGACGGGCGAGCAGAACGTGCTCGCGAGTCTGAGCCATCGGGCCATCGGTGGCGGCTACAACTAGGATTGCGCCGTCCATCTGAGCCGCACCGGTAATCATGTTCTTGATGTAGTCGGCGTGGCCGGGAGCATCTACGTGAGCGTAGTGACGCTTCTCGGTCTGGTACTCGACGTGGGAGACGTTAATGGTAATACCACGATCGCGCTCTTCAGGAGCGTTGTCGACCTCGTCGAACGGGGTGAACTCGTTCAGATCGGGGTACTTGTCGTGCAGCACCTTGGTGATAGCTGCAGTGGTAGTGGTTTTACCATGGTCAACGTGACCGATGGTGCCGACGTTTACGTGCGGCTTGGACTTGTCGTACTGGGCCTTAGCCACTTTTGTCCTCCTGGGACTCGGGTAGTTACTCTCAAATAAGCCTTTGGCTGATTATAAGCCTAACAGGCGAATGAGACCACTACGGGTTTGTTTTTAATTTTGTGTGCAGGATCAAACCCGCGGGTCCTACTCGCCCCGGGTCTTTGCAATGATTTCGTCAGCAACGTTGCGAGGAACCTCGGCGTAGCTGTCGAACTCCATCGAGTATACTGCTCGGCCCTGCGTCTTCGACCGAAGGTCTCCGACATAACCGAACATTTCCGATAGAGGCACGGTTGCACGCACGATCTTAATGCCGTGCGCATCCTCCATAGCAGAAATACTGCCACGGCGAGAGTTCAGATCGCCAATCACATCGCCCATGTATTCCTCGGGGGTACGGACCTCGACGGCCATAACCGGCTCGAGCAGAACCGGGTTTGCCTTGCGAGCGCCCTCCTTGAAGACCATGGAGCCAGCGATCTTGAACGCCATTTCAGAGGAGTCCACGTCGTGGTATGCGCCATCAACCAGGGTGGCCTTCACACCGACGAGCGGGTATCCAGCAAGAATACCGGACTCCATTGCATCCTGAATACCGGCGTCAACCGACGGAATGTATTCGCGCGGAACACGACCACCGGTGATCTTGTCTTCGAAGATGTAAGTTTCTTCGCCATCGAGCGGTAGGGGCTCGAAGGAAACCTGCACCTTTGCGAACTGGCCGGAACCACCAGTCTGCTTCTTGTGAGTGTAGTCGACCTTTTCGACTGCCTTCTTGATGGTTTCGCGGTAAGCAACCATCGGAGCACCGACGTTTGCTTCAACCTTGAACTCGCGACGCATGCGGTCGACGAGGACGTCCAGGTGAAGCTCGCCCATACCACCAATAACGGTCTGGCCGGTTTCTTCGTCTAGGCGCACAGTGAAGGTCGGGTCTTCTTCTGCCAGCTTCTGGATAGCAGTACCCAGCTTTTCCTGGTCAGCCTTCGACTTCGGCTCGATAGCGACGTGGATAACCGGATCCGGGAACGACATCGACTCAAGAATGATCTGCTTCTGCTGGTCAGAAAGGGTGTCACCAGTGGTGGTTTCCTTCAGACCGATGAAAGCGTAAATGTGACCTGCGTGCGCCTCGTCCACCTGGTTCTCGTGGTTGGAGTGCATCTGGAAGATCTTGCCAATGCGCTCGCGCTTTTCCTTGGTGGAGTTAGCAACCTGGTCGCCGGCGTTGATCTTACCGGAGTAGACGCGGACGTAGGTCAGCTTGCCATAGAAGGGGTGAACCGCAACCTTGAACGCCAGCGCCGCGAAGGGCTCGTTCTCGTCAGGCTTACGGATCAGTTCCTCGTCCTCGTGACGCGGCTCGAAGCCGTGCACCGGAGGAACATCGAGCGGCGAGGGCAGGAAGGCCAGCACGCCGTCCAGCATCGGCTGGACACCCTTGTTCTTGAATGCGGAACCCGCGAATACCGGGTAGACCTCGGAAGCGATAGTACGCTGACGCAGACCAGCAATGATCTGCTCGTTGGTCAGCTCACCGGTCTCGAGGTAGGTCTCCATGAGTTCTTCAGAAGACTCAGCTGCGATCTCGACGGCCTCTTCACGCAAGGAAGCAGCCTTGTCGGCTAGCTCTGCGGGAATCTCGGATTCTTCGACAACCGAACCGAAGGTGTCGTTGCCATCGGCATCCTTTTCGGGGAAGTGCAGGGCCTTCATACGCAGGACGTCAACGACGCCCTCGAAATCGTGCTCTGCGCCGATCGGGAAGGTGATGACGACGGGGGTAGCGTGCAGACGCTCGCGAATGGTACCCACGGAGTAATCGAAGTCCGCACCCAGCTTGTCCATCTTGTTGACGAAGCAGATACGGGGGACGTTGTACTTGTCAGCCTGACGCCACACGGTCTCGGACTGAGGCTCAACGCCTTCCTTACCGTCGAACACGGCAACAGCACCGTCGAGAACACGCAGGGAGCGCTCTACCTCGACAGTGAAGTCAACGTGGCCGGGGGTGTCGATGATGTTGATCTGGTTTTCTTTCCAGAAGCAGGTGGTCGCAGCAGAAGTAATGGTAATGCCGCGTTCCTTTTCCTGGTCCATCCAGTCCATGGTGCCTGCGCCATCGTGGGTTTCACCAATCTTGTAATTGATGCCTGTGTAGAACAGGATGCGCTCGGTCACGGTGGTCTTGCCGGCATCGATGTGAGCCATGATGCCAATGTTGCGGACCTTAGTAAGGTCGGTAAGCACGTCTAGTGCCACTGGTGTTGTCCTAACTTGTTGACGAAACGGATAAAGAATCCGGTGGCCGTCGGCTTAACCCGGCGGATCACCAGCGGTAGTGAGCGAAAGCCTTGTTGGATTCGGCCATCTTGTGCATGTCCTCGCGCTTCTTCACAGAAGCACCAAGGCCATTAGACGCATCCAGGATTTCGTTCATCAGACGATCAGTCATGGTGCCTTCACGGCGCTTGCGAGAAAAGTCTACCAACCAACGCAACGCTAGAGTAGTTGCACGGTTCGGCTTTACCTCGACAGGCACCTGGTAGGTGGCGCCACCGACGCGGCGAGAGCGAACTTCGAGGGACGGACGGATGTTGTCAAGCGCGCGCTTCAGAACGGCAACCGGATCCTGATCCGTCTTGCCGCGAACGCCTTCGAGGGCGTTGTAAACGATGCGCTCAGCCAGCGACTTCTTGCCATCAAGAAGAACGCGGTTAACCAGCTGAGTGACGATGGTCGAGCCGTAGACCGGGTCAACGGCCAGAGGGCGCTTGGGAGCGGGACCTTTACGAGGCATTTACTACTTCTCCTTCTTTGCGCCGTAGCGGGAACGAGCCTGCTTGCGGTCGCGTACACCCTGGGTGTCTAGCGAGCCGCGGACAATACGGTAGCGGACACCGGGAAGGTCCTTCACACGGCCACCGCGCACCAGCACGATGGAGTGTTCCTGAAGGTTGTGGCCTTCGCCGGGAATGTACGCCGAAACTTCGATGCCAGACGAAAGGCGCACACGGGCAACCTTACGCAGAGCGGAGTTCGGCTTCTTCGGGGTGGTGGTGTACACGCGGGTGCACACGCCACGGCGCTGCGGGGAGCCCTTAAGCGCAGGTGTGGACACCTTGCTACGCCTGGACTGACGACCCTTGCGCACCAACTGCTGAATAGTAGGCACTACGTCTCCGTTGTTTAGAAAATGAAATGATTAAGTTTAGCTCCGGCGTCCTTGGGAAATCCCTAACTTTTGATTACCGCCCCAGGGCAGCGTTCACCGCCAGGGGCCGGCCCGCCCAGACTGGCTGTACTGGAACGTCCGGAGCCTCAACGGTAGAAGCCCGATGCCGCTTGCTGCGGCGTAAAGCGGTAACCCGACGCATCGGGTACCAGCGTCAAGATTACGACAATAGGCCTGGTGCGTCAAAGGTTCCTTGCCCTTGTGTGAGCAACCTGACGCTACCACTGGCCTCCTTGTTTTTAAAAGCAAAAGGCCCGGAGCCCCATCTGGGGTTCCGGGCCTTCGCAGCTATTTACAGACCGTTGCGGAAGGCGGTTTCGAAGTTGATTCCTGCCAAGAAATCATCGTCTACCTCGCCTACGCGGAAGTCATCTTCGGACCAGCCGACGTTAGCCATCGCCTCGGCGGTGGGCTCCACGCTCACGTGCTGGTAGTTGCTCAGGCCGGTACCGGCCGGGATCAACTTACCAAGGATGACGTTTTCCTTGAGGCCGAGCAGCGGATCGTCCTTGCCGTTCATAGCAGCTTCCGTCAGGACCTTGGTGGTCTCCTGGAAGGATGCTGCAGATAGCCAGGAATCCGTTGCCAGCGACGCCTTGGTGATACCCATCAGCTCAGGACGGCCCGCAGCGGGCTTACCGCCCTCGGACACGGTCCGCCTGTTCTCGTCGCGGAAACGCATGGTGTCTACCAGTTCGCCGGGCAGCAACTTGGTGTCGCCCGAATCCAGCACGGTCACGCGGCGCAGCATCTGGCGCACAATGACTTCGACGTGCTTGGCGTGAATATCCACGCCCTGGGAACGGTACACTTCCTGCACTTCGTCAACCAACTGCTTCTGGGTGGCGTTCACGCCGAGGACGCGCAGCACCTTCTTGGGGTCTACACGGCCTTCGACCAACTGCTGTCCGACGCCCACGTGGTCGCCGTCCTTTACCAGCAGCTTCTGGCGGCGCGAAACCTCGATCTCGAGGTCGGCTTCACCGTCGTCGCGGGTAATGGTAACCACGCGCGGGCCGTCTGCTTCGTCGACGATCTTCACGCGGCCAGCGGCCTCGGTGATCGCAGCTTCACCCTTCGGGGTACGAGCTTCGAAGAGCTCCTGCACACGGGGCAGACCCTGGGTAATGTCCGAAGCACCAGCAGCACCACCGGTGTGGAACGTACGCATGGTCAGCTGAGTACCGGGCTCACCAATGGACTGGGCGGCGATAATGCCTACGGCCTCACCGATGTCCACGCGCTTGCCGGTGGCGAGCGAACGCCCGTAGCAAGCAGCACAGGTACCAACCGAGGACTCGCAAGTCAGCACGGAACGCACCTTTATGGCGGTGATTCCAGCGTCGATCAGCTTGTCGATCAGCGCGTCGCCCACGTCTGCGCCGGCCTCGGCAACAACGTTGCCATCCGCGTCCACGGCATCCTTCAGCAGGGTACGCGCAAATGCGGTGGTCTCGACGATGTCGGAACGCACTGCCTTGCCGTCCTCGCCAATGGAACCAATGTTCATGGTCAGGCCGCGGCGGGTGCCACAGTCTTCTTCGCGAACGATGACGTCCTGAGACACGTCAACCAGACGACGGGTTAGGTAACCGGAGTCTGCGGTACGCAGCGCCGTGTCAGCCAGACCCTTACGGGCGCCGTGGGTTGCGGTGAAGTATTCCAGAACCGTTAGGCCTTCGCGGTAGTTGGACTTGATAGGACGCTCGATCAGCTTCTGCTTCGGGTCCGACACCAGGCCACGCATACCGGCGATCTGGCGGATCTGGTCCCAGTTACCACGGGCGCCAGAGGAGACCATGCGGAACACGGTGTTGCGAACCGGGAAGTTCGCGCGCATTGCCTCTGCAACCTTCGCAGTGCATTCGGTCCAAATCGCCACAACTTCGCGGTAACGATCGTCGTCGGTAATCAGACCGAGGTCGTAGTTCGACTGCACGTCTGCTGCCCGCTTCTCGTAGTCGGCCAGAATTTCCTTCTTGACCTCGGGGCTGACAACGTCGCTGAACGCGATGGAAATACCAGACCAGGTAGACCAGTGGAAACCGGCTGCCTTCAGCGCATCCAAGGAGGCTGCGGTGACAACCTTCGGGTACCGCTCTGCCAGGGTGTTGACGATGGTGCCGAGCACCTTCTTGTCAACGACCTTGTCTACGAACGGGTAATCCACAGGCAAGGTCTCGTTCAAAATGGCGCGCCCGAGGGAAGTCTCCAGCACGACGGGATCCCCGTCCTGCCAGCCTTCCGGAGCCTGCCAATCGACCGGCGGGACAATGTCCTCAAAGCGGATGCGAGCCTTGGCATTCAGATCCAGTTCGCCCAGATCGAAGGCCATGATGGCTTCGGCTACAGAGGAGAAGTAACGCACAACCGGGTTGCCGTCCTCGTCCTTCTTTACCTCGACTGCCGGGTCGGGCTCAGAGGACAGGTGGAACAGGCCGATGATCATATCCTGCGAAGGCATGGTAACCGGACGGCCGTCAGACGGCTTCAGGATGTTGTTTGCGGACAGCATCAAGATGCGGGCTTCAGCCTGCGCCTCAGCACCCAGCGGCAAGTGGACTGCCATCTGGTCACCGTCGAAGTCGGCGTTGAACGCACCACATACCAGCGGGTGCAGCTGAATAGCCTTACCTTCAACCAGTACCGGTTCGAACGCCTGAATGCCTAGACGGTGCAGCGTAGGTGCACGGTTCAGCAGCACGGGGTGCTCGCGAATGACTTCGTCCAGCACATCCCACACTTGCGAGCGCTGGCGTTCCACCATGCGCTTTGCAGCCTTCACGTTCTGGGCGTAGTTGTGGTCGACCAGACGCTTCATTACGAAGGGCTTGAACAGTTCCAGGGCCATCTGCTTGGGCAGGCCACACTGGTGCAGGTGCAGCTGCGGACCAACCACGATGACTGAACGGCCCGAGTAGTCCACGCGCTTGCCCAGCAGGTTCTGACGGAAACGACCCTGCTTACCCTTCAGCATGTCCGAAAGGGACTTCAGCGGGCGGTTGCCGGGGCCCGAAACCGGGCGGCCACGACGACCGTTGTCGAACAGGGCGTCGACCGACTCCTGCAACATGCGCTTTTCGTTGTTGATGATGATCTCGGGAGCGCCCAGATCAAGCAGTCGCTTCAGACGGTTGTTGCGGTTGATCACGCGACGGTACAGATCGTTCAGGTCCGAGGTCGCAAAACGGCCACCGTCCAGCTGCACCATTGGGCGCAGATCCGGCGGGATGACCGGGATGCAATCCAGCACCATGCCCTGCGGCGAGTTGCCAGTGCGCAGGAAGGCGTTTACTACCTTCAGACGCTTCAGAGCGCGGGTCTTCCGCTGGCCGGTGTTGGTAGCGATGGTTTCGCGCAGTGCTTCTGCTTCGCCCTCGAGGTCGAAGTTTTCGAGGCGCTTCTGCACGGCAGCCGCACCCTTCGAACCCTTGAAGTAGATGCCATAGCGCGAATCCAGCTCGCGGTACATCAGTTCGTCGCCCTCTAGGTCTCCGACCTTCAGGTTTACGAACTTGTCCCACATGTCGTCAAGGCGCTTCAGGGTCTGCTCTGCCTTGCGGCGGATCTGCCCCATTTCCTTTTCGGCGGCCTTCTTCAGCTTGTCCAGCTGAGCCTTGGTGGGCTTGCCTTCGGCCTCCAGCGTGGCCAGATCCTTCTCGAGCTTCTCAGCTCTGCGGTTGATAGCAGAGTCAACGCCCTCTGAAACGCGCTTGATTTCAACATCCAGCTCGTTGCGCAGCGACGGCAGATCTGCATGCCTGGCCTCTTCGTCTACCTCGGTGATCATGTAGGCAGCGAAGTAGATAACCTTCTCGAGGTCCTTCGGAGCCAGATTCAGCAGGTAGCCGAGGCGGGAAGGCACACCCTTGAAGTACCAGATGTGGGTAACCGGGGCGGCCAGTTCAATGTGGCCCATGCGCTCACGGCGCACGTTCGACTTGGTTACCTCTACACCACAGCGTTCACAGATGATGCCCTTGTACCGCACGCGCTTGTACTTGCCACAAGCACATTCCCAGTCGCGGGTGGGTCCGAAGATCCGCTCGCAGAACAGGCCGTCCTTTTCGGGCTTCAGAGTACGGTAGTTGATGGTCTCGGGCTTCTTTACCTCGCCGTGAGACCAGCCGCGAATATCTTCTGCAGTAGCAAGACCAATGTGTAGTTTTTCAAATGCCTTTGCGTCCATACCGACTCCTTAAATCTCATCCAGCGTGGAAGATGCAGCGTTCGGCCTGGCGCCAAGGTTGATCCCCAGCTCCTCGGTTGCACGGCCAGCATCGTCCTCTTCGTCGCGCAGCGAAACCGCTGTGCCTTCTGCGTCAAGTGCCTCAACGTTCAGGCACAGAGAACGCATTTCCTGGATGAGCACGCGGAACGATTCGGGGATACCCGGTTCCGGAATGTCGTCACCCTTTACGATCGCCTCGTAAACCTTCACGCGCCCGACGATGTCGTCAGACTTCACGGTTAGCAGTTCCTGCAAGGCGTAGGCGGCACCGTATGCCTCCATTGCCCAAACTTCCATTTCGCCGAAACGCTGGCCGCCGAACTGCGCCTTACCACCCAGCGGCTGCTGGGTAATCATCGAGTACGGGCCGGTCGAACGGGCGTGGATCTTGTCGTCAACCAAGTGGTGTAGCTTCAGCATGTACTTGTAACCGACCGCGATGCGGTACGGGAACGGTTCGCCGGAGCGGCCGTCGAACAGCTGAGCCTTACCCAGGTCGTTGACCATGCGCACGCCGTCGCGGTTAGGCAGAGTGCAGGTGAGCAGGCCGTTGAGTTCTTCCTGCTGCACGCCGTCGAACACCGGGGTGGCCAGCAGCGAACGTGCCGGGGCCTTCAGGCCGTCCTTCGGCAGTAGCTTGGTCCATTCTTCGTTGTTCTTCAGGGCCTCGGTAGCGTCCCAGCCCTGCGATGCGATCCACCCAAGGTGCATCTCTAGTACCTGGCCGACGTTCATACGGCCGGGCACGCCCAGCGGGTTCAGGATGATGTCAACCGGGGTGCCATCTTCCATGAACGGCATGTCCTCGACCGGCAGAATCTTCGAAACAACACCCTTGTTACCGTGACGACCAGACATCTTGTCGCCAACGGTAATCTTGCGGCGCTGCGCAACGTAGACGCGCACCATGTGCTTTACGCCCGGGGGTAGTTCGTCCTCTTCGTCATTGAATTCGCGTACGCCAATGACGATGCCGGATTCGCCGTGAGGAACACGCATCGAGGTGTCGCGCACCTCGCGTGCCTTCTCGCCGAAGATGGCGCGCAGCAGACGCTCTTCCGAAGTCAGTTCGGTTTCGCCCTTAGGGGTGACCTTGCCGACCAGGATGTCGCCGGAAGTGACCTCGGCGCCAATGCGGATGATGCCGCGCTCGTCTAGGTTGGCCAGGGCGTCCTCGCCAACGTTCGGGATGTCACGGGTAATTTCCTCAAGACCCAGCTTGGTTTCGCGAGCATCAATTTCGTGCTCTTCGATGTGGATCGAAGTGAGGACGTCGTCCTGCACCACGCGACGCGAAAGGATGATCGCGTCCTCGTAGTTCAGGCCTTCCCAAGACATGTAGGCAACTAGCAGGTTCTTGCCGAGGGCGAGTTCGCCACCGTCGGTCGCAGGACCGTCGGCCAGCAGGTCGCCCTTTTCGACGCGCTGGCCTACCTCTACAGCAACGTGCTGGTTAGAGCAGTTGCCGGGGTTCGAGCGCTCGAACTTTTCCAGCTTGTAAACCTGGTGGGTGCCGTCGTCATTTAGAACCGAGATCGCGTCCGCGTCCAGTTCTTCAACGACGCCAGCCTTGGCGGCTACGACGGAATCGCCGGCGTCAATAGCGCAGCGGCGCTCCATGCCGGTGCCCACCATCGGGGCCTCGGTCTTCAGTAGCGGCACAGCCTGACGCTGCATGTTCGCGCCCATTAGTGCGCGGTTTGCGTCGTCGTGTTCCAGGAACGGAATCAGTGCGGTTGCAACCGAGCACATCTGACGTGCGGACACGTCAATGTAGTCGACGTCCTCGACGGGTACCAGTGCGGGGTCGCCGCCTGCGATACGGCAGACAACTTCTTCACCAAGAATGTTGCCTTCGTCGTCCATCGGGGTGGACGCCTGCGCAATGTAGCGGCCGTTCTCGTCGTCTGCAGTTAGATATTCCAGTTCGTCGGTGACCTTGCCGTCGACAACGCGACGGTACGGGGTTTCCACGAAACCGAAGGGGTTGATGCGCGCGTAGGATGCCAGCGAACCAATCAGACCAATGTTCGGGCCTTCAGGGGTTTCAATCGGGCACATGCGGCCGTAGTGGGACGGGTGAACGTCGCGGACTTCCATGCCTGCACGGTCACGGGATAGACCACCGGGGCCGAGGGCGGATAGACGGCGCTTGTGGGTAAGTCCAGCAAGCGGGTTGTTCTGGTCCATGAACTGCGACAGCTGCGAAGTGCCGAAGAATTCCTTGATTGCCGCAACCACTGGGCGAATGTTGATCAGGGTCTGCGGGGTGATCGCTTCAACGTCCTGAGTGGTCATGCGTTCGCGCACGACCCTTTCCATACGGGACATACCGGTGCGCACCTGCACCTGGATCAGTTCGCCGACGGCGCGGATACGACGGTTGCCGAAGTGATCGATGTCGTCGGTCTCGACGCGCATCTCGACTTCCTGGCCCTTGCGCATGCCGGGGAAGGTACGCTGGCCGGCGTGAATCGCTAGCAGGTACTTGAAGGCGGTGATGATGTCTTCAATGCGCAGGGTGGATTCGTCCAGAGAAGTTTCGATTCCCAGCTTCTTGTTGATCTTGTAGCGACCAACCTTTGCCAGATCGTAGCGCTTGTCGTTGAAGTAGAAGCCCTCTAGCAGCGACCGGCCAGCTTCAGCAGAAGCCGGTTCGCCCGGGCGGATCTTCCTGTAAATGTCGGTCTGGGCGTCCTCGGTAGTGCGGATCGCTTCCGGATCCTTCTCGAGGGTTTCCAGCATTACCGGGTAGTCCTTGAATTCCGTGCGGATTTCCTCGGGGGTCATGCCGAGGGCGCGCAGGAAGATGGTGGCGGACTGCTTGCGCTTACGGTCGATGCGAACGCCAACGTTCTCGCGCTTGTCGATCTCCATCTCGAGCCAAGCACCCCTGGAGGGGATGAAGCGGCAGCCGAAGATGTCCTTGTCGGAGGTCTTGTCGGCAGTGCGTTCGAAGTAAACGCCGGGGCTACGAACCAGCTGGGAGACAACGACACGCTCAGTGCCGTTGATGATGAAGGTGCCGCGCGGAGTCATGAGCGGGAAGTCGCCCATGAACACGGTCTGCGACTTAATTTCGCCAGTGTTTTCGTTTACGAACTCGGCGGTGACGAACAGCGGAGCAGAGTAGGTGTAGTCCTTCTCTTTGCATTCGTCGATGGAGTACTTGGGCTGGTCGAAGTAGTATTCCCGGAACGACAGCGACATCGTCTCGCCAAAATCGCGAATAGGGCTGATTTCGGCGAATACTTCTTCGAGGCCGGACATCGCAGGCAGTTCGTTAGAACCGGATGCCTGAGATTCTTCGACCCTTTCCTTCCATGCTTCGTTTCCAAGCAGCCAATCGAAGGACTGCATCTGCAGGCCCAGCAGGTTGGGCAGCTGCATTGGTTCTTGAATTTGGTTGAATGAGATTCGGTGGCGTGCCACCGGTGCGTCTGAGGTGCTCAAGGCAGCCAAAGGTGTCCCTTCCTAAATGGATGGTTGCGCACGGCGTCGAACTGGCCCCTAACTGATACTGGGTTCAACCGCACTTTGCGCTCATTTAAATGCGGGACTTCCAGCTCACCTCGGACACAGAACACGCGAACTATTAGATTAGCTTTTTTGTTACCAGGTGTCTATACTTACCCTTTTCATTGTAGGCAGTTTCACAAGGTCATGGGGCTTTTCGCAGAGGGCGCCCTGCCCAGCCAGTCACAGTTGGCAATATTCCGATAAAATTGGCAGTCGAAGAACTGCTCCCCGGATTGGAATGCTTATGCCCCTTGCCCCTTTGCTTCGGCAATTGCGGGCCGGCCTGTCGGCATTCCAGACAATGCTTGCGGACGACCCAGCTCTGCTTGCCCTGCAAGTTTGTCGCCGCCTCCCCCTGCCGGTGGCAAATGCCCTAAGCCCACTCACGCGAGTACTTCCTTCGGGGCAGACAATTGCTGCCCTGCTGCAGCGGGATTTACAGAGGGCGGCGCAGACAGCACGGCCTCGCCCTCGCAATGGTTTTGAGGCAGCGGTGTGGGCGCTGGCGGGAATGTGCCCGCCAAGAAAATACGGGCGGGCCTATGCTCGTTTTCTGCAGCGAATTGGAAGAATTCCGGAGGCAATCGATGCCGCTCCCCCGTCGCTGCGATCCCGCCTAATAGCAAACGCCGCCATTGAAACGGAGAGCTTTTCCCTGCCTACAGCGGATCTACCGGCTCGCACCTACCAGGTGCCGCAGGGCCGCCACCGCGCTTTGCACATTCTTACCAATTCCCTGCCCTTTACCCAATCTGGCTATTCCCTGCGCACTCACCAGGTGCTGCTGGCGCAGGCACAGGCCGGTATCTCAGTGCGCGCCCTGACCCGCCTTGGATACCCCCTGATAATCGGCAAGGTTGCCACTTCCGACAGGCAGCAAATAGACGGCGTCGACTACGCCCGGATGCTGCCCGCTACCTGGCCCAAGTCGTGGCCTGCCCGACTTGCCCGGTCCGCAAAAGAGGCCGCCAACGCCGCCAACTCTTTTGCCCCAAATGTCTTACACACCACCACCGACTTTAAGAATGCCCTGGTGACGGCCGCTCTGGCCAAGCGTTTCGACCTCCCCTGGGTTTACGAGATGCGCGGTGAGCTCGAAAGTACCTGGCTATCCAAACTGCCGGAAGAATATCGGGCGAGCGGCGAAACCAGCTGGCACTACCGGCATCTGGCCCGCAAGGAAGCGCAGATGGCAGCCATGGCAGATGCCGTTGTCGTCCTCTCTGCCGTGCACAAACAACGGTTGTGCGCCCGTGGGGTGGACGCGCACAAGATCTTCGTAGTGCCCAATCTGCCGCTGTCTCCTCCCGCCCAGTGCAGCCGCATCGAGGCGCGCGCCAAGCTGGGCATTCCGACTGACCGCAAGCTCTTCGGCTCCATTTCTTCCATCGTCGCCTACGAAGGCCTGGAAACGGCTATCTATGCCCTGGCACAGCTGCGCCAGCGCGGCGAGGACGTCCATCTTGCACTCGTCGGTTCTGGCGAATCAGTCCCCGCGCTAAAGGCGCTGGCGGCCAAATGTCAGGTAGCGAACCGGGTCAGTTTCGTAGGCCGGGTATCCCCCGAACGGGCTCGCCTGTGGTACAAGGCGCTGGATTGTTTTGTGATCCCTAGGCGCGATGAGCCGGTAACCAGAACTGTCACGCCCATTAAAGGCATGGAGGCGGTAGCGGCGGGCACGCCCCTCATCTGTTCCAATTTGCCCGCGTTAGCCGAGATCACGCCACCGGCCCCAGCCGGCACTCTGGTTGAGGCTGCCAACGTAAGCGCCTGGGCGGACGCCATCGCAAGAGTCTTGAACCATCCTGTTCCTGTCGCCGCGCCGCCGCTGCGGACGTGGGCCGACAATGCGCAAATATACGATCAAATCTACAAGAAAGTGCGGGGGATCTGATGTCTGGCAAACGGAAGAAAAACGAGGCGCACGCAGACATCGTTGCCAACCCTCCTACCCGCCCTCGCAACGTCGGAGGCGAGGGTGGCGTGAACGAGGATTTGAACAGTTGGCTTTCGGAAATAACGATCGACACCTCCCCCTACGGCATCACTTATCTGGCCGACTGGAATCTGAAACCGGTGGTGGGCAGGCCTCCCCTGCGCACCTACATCAGTCAGCTGTGGGGACGGCGCCACTTCATCTGGCAGAACGCTCGGGCAAGGGCCTTCGGCAAATCTAAAAATATGCTTTTGGGGCATGCCTGGCTGATCCTGCATCCCCTGCTGGACATTGGCATTTACGGGCTGATGTTCGGCCTCCTTTTAAAAACTTCGCGGGGCGTACCGCGTTTCGTCGGTTACCTTGCCATTGGCGTTATCTTCTTCGCGTTCTTCACCTCCGCGCTCAACGGCGGGTCGAACCTGATCCGGGGCGGGAGAAACCTGATTCGCGCATTCGCTTTTCCGAGGGCGGCGCTGGCGTTCTCGTTGGCAGTGCGCAACTTCGTCGATTCCCTCCCCACCATTGCCACGTTGTTGATCTGTCTGGCTATTGGGTACGGCACGGCGGCTGTAAGGCCCACGTGGTTCTTCCTGATTCCCCTGCTTGCCCTGCAACAGCTGTTTTGCACCGGCCTCATTCTGATCGGCGGCAAACTTTGCCACATGGTGCCTGACCTGGGGGCACTGATCAACCTACTTTCGCGGTTCTGGTTTTATGGGTCGGGCATTTTCTTCTCGGTCGAGCGCTTTGAACACATCCCGATCGCCGTGACGCTGATGGAGTGGAATCCTGCCTATCAATTCCTTACCGCCTACCGCGAGTGCCTGCTGTACGGCAGGGTACCTGCGCCCTCGTTGTTCGCCACCATTGCGGCGTGGAGCATCGGCGTGTTCGTCTTTGGGTTTGTTTTCTTCTGGCAGCGGGAGGTCGAATATGGCCGAGAACGTTAAGACCGGGGTGGAGGTTCCACTTGGTGCCATATCAGTGTTGGTGAACAACATTTCTGTTACCTACAAGAGCGAGGTAAATGACGAACGTGCGCGGCGGCGGCATTCGCTTCCCACGAGGGCGCTGATGCGGGTGCTCGGTCGCAATCCGCGCCGCGAAGTGCATGCACTTCGGGACGTTTCTTTTGCCGTCCGGTCTGGCGAAGCTGTGGGATTGGTAGGGCTAAATGGTTCGGGTAAATCCACTTTGCTCCGCATTATTGCTGGCGTAGAAACTCCGACTTCCGGAGTGGTGAAGGCTTCTTCGCAACCCGTTTTGTTGGGAGTGTCTGCGGCACTTAGCCCAGATCTGTCCGGGTACCGGAATATAAAACTGGGGTGTTTGGCCATGGGCATGGAGCCGGCGCAGGTGCAGGAGGCAATCCCCCGCGTGGCGGCACTTGCCGATATTGGAGACGCTCTTTACCGTCCTATGCGTACTTATTCTTCGGGTATGGGCTCTAGGCTGCGTTTTGCTATTGCAACTGCTTCCCGGCCGGATATCTTGCTGATAGATGAGGCGCTCAACACCGGCGATGCCGCTTTTCGGGAACGTTCCGAGGACGCCATGACTAAGATGCGCCAAAACGCTGGCACGATGTTCTTGGTTTCTCACGCCGCGCAGACGGTAGAAGAGATGTGCACCAGAGCAATCTGGATTCATAAGGGACGCGTGATCCAGGACGGGGATGCCTACACGGTGGCGCGTAACTACCGCAAATGGTCGTGGCTGTTGGCTAAGAATCAGCACGAACAGGCGCAGCAGATTTTTGCTGAAACGCTCGAGCAGTTCGAGGAACCAGATTTGGTGGAGCTTTCCAATATGGAAGGGACTAATAGGCGCCATGGCGCCTAGGACCGGTTCGTGCAATGCTTTTGTCTACAGATTGATTTTGAATCGAGGACTCCATGGTCGCAGTTTCGTACGCCAACTTTGAACTAACAAATAACACTCGTCTTAGCTTTGACGTGCGTAGCGAAGAAAATAATTTTCGCTGTTTCTTCGAATTCTCGCGCCCAATAGTCATCACCGCAAAGACGCTCACCGCAACGCTAGCTATTATTTCGGGGAAGTCTTTCGACCAGATGAGCGTCGACCATCCGCTGCCTGCCCAGTGCGTCGACTTCCTAAGCCAATTTTGCCAATGCCAGCTGTCTGTCGGCTCAGCGGCCCGCTCCATTACCAGTGAGGTTCCTACTGTTAGAGGCGGCAATATCGGCCTCTGTTTCTCTGGGGGCTTTGATTCCATAGCGGCCAAGGAACTACTCGACCCAGACAAAACCATTCTTATTTCAATGGATTTTGGGGGTAGATTTGCCCGCGAAGCAGTCTTTTTTAAAAACTTCCCCACGCTCACGGTACGAACTAACTTGGTCACCGAGAATTTTCACCTCCACAGTTGGGCATTTATGGCCCTAGGCGCTATCTTGGCCTCCCCTACCCTGGGACTGGGCGTTCTCTCGTTCGGGTCAATCTTGGAAGCCAGCCAACAAAATATGACCTCGGCAGGTCCAGACATGGACACCACCAATTTTCCCGTTTTCGAATTCTTAGGGCTGGATTGGTACAGCCCCGCCCTCGGCATTACAGAGGTTGGCAGCGCTATCATTGCTGCCCAGGCTATTCCCGACTTGCTGGACGATTCCTTGAAGTCACTGGCCGAACCGGGAACCGAAAAGCTCTACCGCAAATGGGTGCTATTGAAGCTGGCTGAACTATTCACGGGATCGCCGCTGCAAGCTGCAGAGCCCCGAAAGCCGTACCCGCAGCATCGGGTCCCATTTGGGACCTCGTTCATTTCGCACCTTTTGTCTTTTTACATGCAGAAGAAGCTAGGAACGCAGGTCCGAGACATTTTCGTGGCGCAGATGCCCGAAGAAGTCAACGATTTTATAGAGGGCGCCGACCTGACCTTCTTCGAACGTTACAATTCCAATTTCCTACAAAAAGTACCTGCCCAATATAGGGCAGGCCTGATTGCGCGCCTAGCCAGCTTCGGCATCCTGCCGTACACCCAGAAGGATTGGCAGGAATACCACCGCACTTTGGAGCTACTGCAAAAGTACAGCCGCTAGCCTTTTTGGCTAATGATCCGCTTCAGCTGGCGCAAGGTATCTGCCGAGTTGCCTGCCTCCGACTTGTAGGCAACCGGTGCCTTATCTAAAGACGAGCCAGGTTCCACTAGGGCCCAAATGTCGCGCCCGGCGCCCAGGTAGTCGGCATACTTGGACGGCAAGAACGGGTTTATTGGCATAGTGTCCAGGCAGATGGCGTCATTTAGCAAAAGCACGTCGCAGCCCTTACACACATTCAAAAATTCCAAGTACGGCAGGTAGCCATTCACGTAGGTAACCAGGTCAATGCCGTAGGCAGTCACCAGCTCGCTGACTTCTTTGGGCTTGTTGCAGAACACGTGGAAGCGAACCTTCCGCTGTTCCTCCCGCGATAGATTTCGCAGGGCAACAAAGACATCGTCCAGGCCGCGGTTCTTATAAAAAGCACCAAAGTAGGCGATGTTTATTTCGCCCTCGGGCATCTGGTACCTGGCTGGTACTGCGTCGTAGGCGGTAGCGGGCGGCGTGGGATGGTGCCTGACTGTGGCCTTGGCCCGCACCAGCTGTTGCAGCTGCGGCGGGTAGTCCATGAGCATGTATTCGAGCTGGTTGTCATTGGTGAAGATCAGTTCGTCTGCGGCAAGGAACGTAGTAAGTTCGATGAGCTCGAAGTAGGAATCTTC
Organism: Actinomyces sp. UMB0138; assembly: GCF_002849225.1. Lineage (GTDB taxonomy): Bacteria > Bacillota > Negativicutes > Veillonellales > Veillonellaceae > Veillonella > Veillonella parvula_H. The sequence goes on along the minus strand of NZ_PKMC01000001.1, from coordinate 63,855 downwards.
CACCATCAGCTCGATGCCATGCTTCTTTAGGTAGCGAAGCATCAAGTCCGATAGGTCGTCCTTGCCGAAGGTACCTACGCGCAGGTTTCCGGTAACATCCCGGCGCAGCGGATCAGAAAATTCTGCGCTCCAACGCACTTGGGGATGCCTGCGCTTGTACAGGAAGGCGGCTACGTGCGAGGCCGCCCAGAGCGCCCTCGAATACATGGTTTCGTATCCTTCTCCGGCCGCTGCCGCCCGTTCGGCAACCGCTACGCCCTGCCGCGCAAAGGACACCGTCGGGTCCCATCCGGAAAACGATACGGGAGCGGTCACTACGTGCCTATTTGCTATCCACCGGTTCGAAATGGTGTTCAAGGAGGGATCTTTATGGCGCAGTTTTGCCATGTCGTTACTGACCACATCCGAGATACGGCCCATATCGGCAACAACCTTCGCAGCCACGGTTGCGGAGGTATCCGAAAATGGCGAGAAGCAGTAGGCAAATACCAGGTTGGTTGCCTTACCCTTGTTAACCGTCTGCCAGGGGAAATCGAACAGGGAGCGCGTCGCCAAATCCTGCTCCAGCTTGGCGGCTAGCTCCGGATGTTCCTGCAGGTAACGCGCCGCAAAACCATATTGAGAGCTGATAAGTGAATCGAGGGCGCCCTGGTTAGCCGGGGTCTTCACTTCTTGCAATGCGGCGACGCAATCGAGTCGGTCCACCACATTGAACTCGTAAGAACTTTGCTGCCTGGACACGGATTCGGCTGTGAGGTAGCGGCGGTATGCGCATTCTTCCTGGGTTGGGAAATGGAAGTGCAGTTTCTTGCCCGCCAAGGCGGTGGCAAAGTAGACGACGTCCTCGCCAGAAGTCAGGTCTTCCCTGTAGCAAACCTGGCGGGCTAATTCGAGCGGTACTAGTTTGCAGGCATTAAAGCCAAGCATCCACGGCACCGAATCGACCGGGACAGATTTGCCGGCATTTTGCAAGATCCGATCTGCAAGGGAATTCTGCTCGACTAATTCGGCCCCCCGGTAGTTCAAAATCGGGGCAACCGGAATGATTCCGGGGCCGACCTGGTCCACTAACTGTTCCAAAAAACGCGGCTCTACCGCATCGTCCGCGTCAACGAAGGTGACAAATTCGCCTCGGGCCAGCGACAGCCCAATATTGCGTGCGTGTCCGGCACCCGTTTGCGCCGCTTGCACCCAGCGCAGGTTGGAATACTGCGGCTTCTGAGTCAAAGCTGCAAGTAGCTGCGCCATGCCATCGTCGGGGCCGTTTAGAACCACCACTACCTCGTAGAGGTCGTTCACCATGGACTGCACTTCCAGCGACTGCAGCGTACGCTCCAAGGTCGAGCCCGACCGATATGCCGGCACAATAACGCTAACGAGGCACTGTGGCTGCTGGCTCACCTGCTGTTGGGCCTCTTGCTCTGGCCCGGCCAGAGCATCTTCAACCCGCTTTATTTCACGATCCAGTTGCTCATCGTCCAGCAGAATCTGGCGGAGTTCCTCGGATAGGTATTCGTCTTTCACTTGTGTCCTCCGCGCTCCCACCACTTTAGGGTGAGCGATCCGAGTTTCGAATTGGCGAGTGCCTTATAGCGGGCTTTTATCCTGTCGTTTTCATTCTGCAGGTTCTTCACCTTTGCCACCAGATGCCTGCTTTGCTCAGTATCCTCTACTGGACTAGCAGCTACAGATCCATTGCGATGGCGGCGGATGTACTTTAGCAGCGCCAAGTAGCTACCTGAGGCTTCTTGTTCGGCTCCGTCTTTGCCGCCGCTAGCCAGCAAAAATGCATCTTTTGCCCACTCGTTTATGGCATTGCAATCTGTCTTTCGACCGATTCTAAATAGCCACCCATCACCTACCGGTTCGTAGCTACAAACACCACTTTCCTCCAACAGCTGCATCCATGCCACTACCCACCGGTTTCGCAGTTCAGCCGGCTTTCGCAGCAGAACGAAGCCTGCGCCACCGCCCTGGGCCCACTCGGTCAGCTTGGGAATGGCAGCCGGATCCGAAGAAACTATGACTACCTGGGCTTTAGGAGTAGATTCTGGCAGCTCAGTCTGCCCCAGCAGTGCTATCCGCGCCCCCGCTGGCAGGCGCAACTGTGCCAATTGCGGAGCCGGCAGCTGCTCCAACATGACGGTTGTGTCCTTGTCCGCCGCCAGAATGCTCTCGCTCATAATCACTTACCGATGTAGTTGAAGGTCTGCTCTGCCTGCAGCCCGGACAAGAAATCCGGGGTGAACTGGTCGTGACCAACCAACACTAGGGCCAGGTCGTATCCCTTACCAGGATTGGCAGTATCTTTGAGGGTTGCCCCCTCCTTGCAGAGCGCATCTGGCAGTTGCGAGATGCTCGGCTCGTAAATATCGAACTGTCCGTTGCCGCCCTCTACTAGCTCCCTGGCAATACGAAGCGCAGGCGATTCGCGCAGGTCGTCGATATTCGGTTTGAAGGCTAAGCCTAGAATAGCCACCTTCGGCGCCTGCTTTCCTTCCAGAGCCGCACGCACCTGACCAAGCACCCACTTTGGTTTCGCATCATTGACCTGGCGGGCAGTATTGATCAACCGCGAGTTCTTCCGATCAGCCGACACGATGAACCACGGATCCACCGCAATGCAGTGTCCCCCCACACCAGGCCCGGGTCGCAGAATGTTGACCCGGGGGTGCTTGTTTGCCAGTTCGATTAGCTCCCACACGTCAATGCCTAGATCCTGAGCAATAAGCGAGAGCTCGTTAGCAAAGGCAATGTTTACATCCCTAAAAGAGTTTTCCACCAGCTTGGCAAGCTCGGCCGTCTTCGCATCGGTAGTGTGAACGTGCCCGGCGCAGAACGTGTCATAAACTTCCTTCGCCCTCTGCGTTGCTTCGGGAGTGAGCCCACCGATAATGCGGTCGTTGGCCGTCATCTCGATCATGATGCGCCCTGGCAGGACTCGTTCCGGGGCATGGGCGAACATGACATGCCCTTCGCCCTCGCGCTTCAGGTCGGGGCGAGCAGCGAAAACCCGCTCTGCCATGCGCTCGGTAGTCAGCGGCGGCGAAGTAGATTCCAGCACCACCAGCTCATCGCCCTGCAATTGCGGAATAATCTTGTCGATGGCGGCGTCAATGTATGACAGGTCCGCTTCGTGGTCTCCCTTGAACGGGGTGGGGACGGAAATGATGTACACATCCGAGGCCGGAGTCTCCTTTTGAGCCACTAAGGCGCCGGAATCAACTACCTCTTTTAGCGCGCTCTCTAGTCCCTCTTCAACGAAGGGCAGCTTGCCCGCATTTACGAATTCGAGGGTACGGTCGGAAACATCTACGCCCGTTACCTTCCAGCCATTTTGAGCCAAAACAACTGCTGTAGGCAGCCCGATATATCCAAGTCCAATTACCGCAAGAGAGCCTTGCTCACACATACTTTTACCTTCCGAACCGCGACTTTATCCAACATGATTTTAAGGGGAACAAACACATGCGCTCCTGTCGGACATGTTAGTATAATTTGGACTTGGCGTCCCCTCGGAAAGAACACAAATGCCTAGGAAACACCGCATTCTGGTGGTTTACGGGACAAGGCCCGAAGATATCAAAGTTGCCCCCATCATTCGCCTACTTCGCACTTCCCCAGATTTTGAAGCAATTACTGTTTCTACGGGCCAACACAAAGAGATGTTGGATGCAGTGAACAAGCTTTTCGAGATCGAACCAGACTACGACCTGAGGGCGTTCGAGAAGGGGCAGTCCCTGAACAAGCTGTCGGCAAAGATCTTTAAGCGACTGAGCCCCATCCTGGCCGAGGCCGAGCCCGACGCGGTGTTGGTGCAGGGCGATACCACCACGGTGGCGATTGCGGCCCTTGCCTCCTTCAACATGCAGATCCCAGTTATCCACCTAGAGGCGGGGCTGCGTTCTGGCGACATGTTCTCGCCATTCCCCGAAGAGGCCAACAGGAAAATTACGACGCAGGTGTCCTCGCTCAACCTGGCCCCCACCGAAGTATCGCGCAACAACCTGCTGCGCGAGGGCGTAAACCCAGACACGGTTGCCGTTGTGGGAAACACGGTAATCGACGCCCTGTTCCACGTTCTGAAAAAGCCCGTTTCCTTTGGCGAGCCGGAGCTGCAACGCATCTACGAATCGGAAGCTCCCGTACTGTTACTTACCTGCCACCGAAGGGAAAACTGGGGCAAGCCCATGGATCAGGTAGGCCGGGCTGTTCACCAGCTAGCCGAGCTGCTTCCCAACTGGCAGATTGTCTTCCCGGCGCACGCCAACCCGACTGTGCGCGCAACAATTGGCCCGCACCTGAAGGATGACCAGAACGTATTTATCTGCGACCCGCTCAACTACAACGAGTTCTCTCATATGCAACAGCGGGCCCGGATCATTCTGTCGGACTCCGGCGGCGTCCAAGAGGAGGCTCCCGCCCTCGGCAAACCCGTCTTGGTTCTACGCGAAAACACCGAGCGTCCGGAAGCGGTCCAATCTGGCACCGTGCGGCTGATTGGCACGAATACCAAAAACATCGTCCGCGAGGTCATGCGGCTAGTAGACCATCCCAAGAAATACCAGGAAATGGCCCAGGCCAAGAACCCCTTCGGCGATGGCCATGCCGCTTCCCTATCGCTAATGGCTATCCGCAAGCTGCTGAAGAAGCCCATCCCCGAGGTCGAGGAAGGGCCAACCACAGTGGAGCTAAAGAAGGATTAGGGCAGCTCGGTCTTGTTTGGCTGCCCGTAGTGGCTCAGCCTCGAATTGGCCAGCACTTCGAAGTCTGACACCGCCCAGGTATGTTTTTGCGCCCCGCGCATCTGCACGAAGCCAAAACGGGAGGTAGAGAAGATCTTGCCGCCGCTGGCGCTTACAGACTTGAGCAGGGCACTGTCTTCGCCAGTGGTGCGATCAGCAAAGCCCACTTCCTGGAGCAGATCCCGCCGCCCGACGATGGTCGGACCGGATACGAAGCTGGTGAAGCGATGCTCCCACGGAGTAAAGCGCAACACCGTGACGTCTTTAGAGGCCAGATACATGTAGTGCGCATGCTTGCCCACCAAGTCTGCCCCGGAGTAATCGGTAGCAGCCAACTGTTCTAGAAGGTAGTAGGGCGAATACAGATCGTCGTCATCCATCTTCGCCACCCAATCACCCTGGGCTACCTGCAGGATGCGGTTGTAGCACTGCCCCAGCGACTCGTTTGCAGGCGCATGCAGCCAAGTCACGTCCAACCCCAACGCTTTTGCCTTCGCTACCTCGGCTTGGGACGGAGTAAAACCGTGAGTCAGGATGACCGGATCCATCTTTACCCCAACTTGCGCATGTAGGTAGTCGAGCACATGTGCCACCTGCCCCGGCCTATTCGTGGAGATCATTGGGGTCACTGTGGGCAGATGCCACTGCGCGCCCTCGAGCCCTATCACCTGCAACACCTGGTTTACTCGGTGCGCATAGGCGTGTTCCTGCCAGATGCGCCGCTGTGCCAGGTGCGTCATCCGCGAGCGCAACTCCTCGTTGCCAACCAGTGCCCGCAACGCGTAGCCCGCCTCTTGCGAGTTGCCCACCTGCACGACCTCGTCCGGGGTGAAAAAGTTGTCGATGGCGGGCGAGGGCGCAGAAACAATTGGGGTGCCACAAGCCGATATTTCGAAGATCCTTCGCGCACACATGGAGGGCGAGGTCACTACCGAGTTGACGTTCAAAAACGCCTTATAACCGCGGTAGGCGGTAAGCATCTGCGGGTAGGCAAGAGAGCCGACTACGCGCTTGTCCAGCGGGGTTGGAAACTGGTAGCGGGGGTCTCCGCCCAGGTAGCGGCTGAAGATGTCGAGCCCGCTGTTCATCCGCGGGGATACTTCGTCGGCGGCCCCCAGCAGCATCTCCATCTGGGCCCGCCGTTCGGGGAACTTGTGGGCAAAATACATGCCGGCAAAGGCAACATCGCGCCGCGGTGGTACTTTTCCCCCCGAGGACAACCGGATTGGGTTATGCACTGACGGTTGAGCGGCAAAGGGCAGCACTCCCACACGCTCGTGGCCTAGATCGGCCCGGTATTGCTCTAGGAGCGTCTGGTCGGTAGTGAAGACATAGTCAAAGAGGCGGGCCGTGGCGATTGCCTCGTGGTAGTGAGCCGGGTCCTCTTTATTCCAGAACACTGTTGGAATGGACCGCTCCCTGCAGTAGGAAACCAGTTCCTTCAGTCTGTTAGTGGGGGTCTTGGTGCCCACCACCATGAAGCGCCATTTGTCTGAATTGCCGTGCCAGGCAGATTCGACAAACAGCAAGTCAATCTTCTTCCCTTCCAGCTGCTCGCGGAAGCCGCCGGGGCTGACTGGGATCTGGTTCCATTCAAAACGCAGGGCCAGATCGGAAAACTCGTCTAGGATTACCGCCGCAGTTACCTGGTGGCGCACTGCCCCAGGGGTAGGGATAGGCCAGGAACCAAAGCTCACTGTCTTCCCACCAGCGCTCTTGTCGCTAGGAGCGCTCTTGGGAGCCGGCTTTATGTTGATGGCACGTTGGCGGCGCCGGTGTTCCTTCAGCTGAGCAATCCCGCCGTGACGCAGGTGCCAAAGTTCTTTTCTAAACTCGCTAAGAGCCATTAGTTCACCCTCTTAGAGAGGGTAGGAATCCCCGCTCCAGCATTTTTCAGATAATCCGGAAGCCGGTCTTGAGCCCACGCCTTGGTCAGCGGCTCCAGTGCCTCCATGTCTAGATTGACTATGGATTGCCCGTCCTCGGACATCCCAGTACCGGTAAATGGAGCCGTAATGAAGGTGACGTTCTTAGGGCGAACGCCCCTGGCATCCTTCGCCAGCGAGAGCAGTTCCGTGGTGCCAAGCCCATCGTCTACCGTCATATCTTTAGAGGCCGTTTGGATTAGTTGCAGCGATTTCGAGGGCGAAGAGAGCACGTCCTCGGAGAAAATTCCAGACATGATCGCCCTCATCCACGCCTGCTGCCGCTTCACCCGGTCAAAGTCGCCACCCGGCAAAGACTTGCGTTCCCGTACGAAAGCAAGCGCCTCTTCGCCATTCATCTGCTGGGGCCCCTGAGTAGTTTCGATAGTCACTGTGCCCAGGGCGTCGGTCAGAGCCGAGAAGGTCTGAAAGTTCACGATAGCGAAGTGGTCAATAGGCACGCCCGTCAACCGCTGCACCGTATCAATGGCGAGCGACGGACCCCCGTACGCAAAAGCAGCATTGATTTTGGCCTTGCCGTGGCCCGGAATATCCACCCAGGAATCACGCGGTATTGACATCACCGTGACCGTGTTGTGCCGGCGCGAGAACTGCACCAGCATCATCGCATCGGTCCGGGCTCCCCCCAGCGCCCAGCTGTCCTGATTCGAAGCGTCCAGGCGCACGTCAGAGCCCAACACTAAGAAGTTAGTAGCGCCCTCGGCTGCGGACTTCGAAATAGAGGGGGCTTTTACCTTCACATGTTGCATATTCCCGGTAACCGAGTGAGACAGCCAGAAAAATAGGCCCACGCATGCAAGAAGGATGACCAGTGCCACCACCGCCAGCACCCTCAGGATCCGGTGAGGCTTCGAAGTGTTTACCCCATGCGAAGTTGGCATAGTCCCTCCTGTTTCGGCTTGCACCCAGCAACCGTATACTTGCGTCCAGAATATAGTAATTCGGACTGCATTAGATACACTCGTAAAGGTAGTTATTTCCCCGCCCCATCGATCAGAGCGCCAATGCAAATCTTAGTTCTTTCTCAACTCTGGGATCCCGAAGAAGGGATCTCGCAAAGGCGCGCCAACAAACTAACCCAGACCCTTCTAGAGGCGGGTCACGACGTCACAGTGGTGGCCTCCCCGCCCCACTACCCCGGGGGCAAGCTCCTTTCTTCGGCTCCCGTGCACCAACCCCACGCTTTTGAACAGGTGAGCGCCCACTACCGCATTTACCGGAGCGCATTTCGCGAACACGACTTCTCGTTGCCCTCACGGATCGCCGACCAGGCAGTATTCCTAGCGTCAGCATTGAAAATAGCGCTCGGCCTCTGCCGCAAACACCACTATGACCTGCTAATTTCCACCGCCCCTCCCATTCCCAACCTCTTCGTGCAACGCCTCCTGGCCGACCTCTTCAAAATCCCCACACTCATAGACCTGCGCGATGCCTGGCCCGACCTACTGGACTACTTGGGGGAAGGAAACACCCCCACGACTGTGGCGGCAAAACTGCGCGCCAAGGTAATGACAGCGCTCGGCGAAATCACCAAGGTAGCAATGGGATGGTGCATCAAAGGCGCCGGCGCCATTACGGTCACGTCAGCCGAATACGGCAACCAGCTCGCCTCCCGCACCAAAGCCAAAGTACTAGTCGTCTACAACACGCTCGACCTGCCCACACAGGTACTGCAGCACACCAACCTGCCCCACGACGAGCTGCACGTACTGTATGCGGGAAACATTGGTCGCGCCCAGGGGCTAGGAACCGCCCTCGACGCGCTGCGAGTCCTGCAACACCAAGGCGAACACGTCCGCCTGCGCCTTATTGGCGGCGGCGCCCACCTCCCCACCCTGCGACGCAGGGCCAAACAGGCGAACCTGCCCGTAGAATTCGTGCGCAGAATTTCCCGCGAAGAACTGGGAGAGCATTTCGAATGGGCGCACACGGCACTAGTGACTCTACGAGACTGGAAACCGCTCCGCACCACCATTCCCTCGAAACTCTTCGACGGACTTCACCGCGGCATTCACCTAACTGTCAGCGCAGATGGTGAACCAGCAGCGATCGTTACCGCCGCGAGCGCCGGAGCGGCAGCCCCCGCCAACGATCCGCAAGCACTGGCCGCCCTCTGGCGCGATCTATTACACCATCCGCACCGTCTGCAGGTGGATGGGGCTGGTCGCAAGTGGATTGCCGAGCACGCTTCTCCCATGGCGCAAGCACGGAGTTATCTGCGCGCCGTCGACCATGCCGTGAACAACAACACTTACCTTCTAAAGCGTTGGCGGAAGCGCAAGTAGACGCCGTAGCGAGCGGTTGAGCTGCCTATAGAATTCGGGTACATAGTGGTAGGGTCCCCGCCCCCACTTGTGCTCCGGATCAGCCACCAGCATGGAGGCATCGTAGTCAATGAATTGCACCGAGGGCGTCAGCCGTCTTACCCGGGCGTAGGTGCGTCTTAGCACAGAATTTGCCCACCGGATCGTTTTTCCATTCGCAAGGTTTTTCCCGGCAGAGTCCGTGGTAGCCCAATAGGCGCGATTTACAATGACTTTACCGCCTGGGGCAGCCGCGACAAGCCGTTTCCAGGCCGGTTCAAATGCCGCCCAGTACCTCTTGGAATCCCAATTCACTCGGTCGTATTTGGCCGCATCGAGGCCGGCCCGTTGCAGTTCATTCGAATACGTAAAGTATCCGCCCTCGCCTTTGAGCAGGGGAAAGCGTTCGTCTACAAAATCTACAAGCAGGCAGGCAGCATGCGAATTGGCGAGCACCCCCGCCGCGGAACGCGCCAAGTCATCGTGTGCCACGCGCCGCTGAAATTGCGACGGGTTGGCCGCCAGGTCTGTGCCCGCCAGTCCGCTAGGTTCCAGGTCGAAGGCGGACGCGACGGACGAGCGGGCGTAATAGTTACCCAGCGATAGGGCTCCCGAGTATTCAAAGGCGTCCCGACTTACGCACGAACCGAACACATCAACCTTCTGGTTCTGCCCGTCCAGGCGCAGGAACGAGGGCGCCCGCCCTCCCTTGTTCACAAAGGTCACCTGCACGTTGTGGCCGGCCTTGTCTGGGCACGAAAACTTGGCAGTAAACGTGGACTCTGCGGCAGGTAGCAGCGCCATTTCTTTCCCGGCAGGTACTGTCAGGAAGACGCGCTGGCTATCGGGGACCAGTAACTGCCCACTTACTATGCCTTCGCCGGCCTCGTTCACCCGGACGCTGGCTTGCAGCCGCGAGCACAGGTAGCTGAAGGGGCCCAGCCCCGTTTTGGGGGCGTAGACGGTGTTATGCAGGCTGAGGGCACGCGGGTGCGCCCCCAAAAAGTTAGCCAGCTGCAATTCACCCTCCAAGCTTTCCGTGGCTACAGGCAGACACCCATTGGGTATGATCGGTGCTATGCACCAACTGCCGCTGCCCGATGAAGTTAAGACCTGGTTGAATAACCAGCTTACCGAAATGACCGGGCGCGCGGCAGCAAAGAGGGCAGATACCTCTTATTTGTGCGGCAAAAGAGTACTGGTGACCGGGGCCGGCGGATCGATCGGCGCCGAACTAGTTCGCCAGCTAGCGCCGCTGCCCCTGGCCGAATTGGTGATGCTAGACAGGGACGAATCTGCCCTGCATTCACTGCAACTGGCCCTGCACGGGCGAGCCCTCCTTACCAGCGACGAGCTGGCCCTTTGTTCCATCCGCGACAGGGAGGCACTCCACCAGGTATTTGCCGCGCACCGCCCTCAAGTCGTCTTTCACGCCGCCGCCCTCAAACACCTTCCCCTACTGCAAAAATTCCCGGCCGAAGCCTACAAAACGAACACGCTGGGCACCGCCAACGTGCTGGAGGCGGCGCAAGGGGCCGAACGATTCGTAAACATCTCGACTGACAAGGCGGCCCAGCCCACCTCCGCGCTAGGCTGCTCAAAGCAGCTAGCGGAACGACTCACTGCACACTACGGCAAAGGAAAAGCCTACGCGTCGGTGCGTTTTGGCAACCTTCTTGCCTCCCGAGGTTCGGTAGTGCATTCGCTGTACTACCAGATCATGCAAGGTGGCCCGGTTACAATCACCGATCCAAAAGTAGAACGCTTCTTCATGTCCCTGCCACAGGCCTGCAACCTAATGCTTGAAGCCGGAGGGCGAGGCCGCAACGGGCAAGTGCTAGTGATGGATATGGGCAAGCAGGTCCCAGTGTTGACTTTGGCCCAAAAACTTATGGATTACCTGGGCCGTTCGGTGCCGGTTGAGTACACCGGGTTACGCGAGGGCGAAAAACTTTCCGAATCCCTGTTTGGACCCGACGAACACCCCACCGCCGGGCCTACTAAGCAACTGAGCGCACTGGCCGTGCCTGCGCTAGCTCCGGCGGATCTTTAGTACCAGTTCACTGCCTGGGAGTGGCTCCACGCCCCGCACGGGTTACCGTAGCGCCCGGCAATATAACCAAGCCCCCACTTGATCTGGGTTGCCGGGTTAGTCTGCCAGTCTTCGCCAGCAGCAGCCATCTTAGAACCGGGCAGCGACTGCGGAATACCGTATGCGCCCGAGGACGCATTTTCGGCATTGACGTCCCAGTGCGATTCCTTGTTCCAAAGGTTAATGAGGCAGGCGGTCTGATCTGCACCCCAGCCTCGCTCAGCAACCATTGAAGCGGCGATACGCTGCGCGTCTTCGGGGGTAGCCTGCCCCTCTCCCGCGCGCTTCAGCACGTCCTCGTCCACACCTTCAGGTGCTGGCTTGGTGCCTACCTGCACGATTTCCTTCACCGGATCGGCAGTCTTTTCTTCTGCCAGCTTGGCGGAATGAACTTCCTTGCCATTGTGCTTTTCGAAGTAGATCGAAGTGGCAATGTTGCCCTTCTTCCCCTTCTGCACAACTTTCTTCGTGCCCACGTAGGCTTCGGGGTCGGGCTTTTCTTCAGTCTGGAAGTCGATCGCCTTATTTTCGACGCGAGTGCCACGCTCTACCCGCGTGACCGCAATAGTGACCTTGCCGTCTGCGTATTCGGCCTGCACCTGGTCTAGCGGGGACACCTTGACCCCGGCCTGTTCCAAGACCGCGGAAGCATCCGCCCCAGAAGGAGCCTCGACCGCTTTAGTTTGCCCGTCCACGGCAATGGTCACTGCCTGTTCTTCAGATACTAGCGGCATCGCTTTAGCGCTCTCGGAAGAACGCGATACTGCCACCCGCACCTTTTTGTCGGTGGCCGCCAGTGCCTTCGCCGCATCCCCTGTCGAGGGCGCAGCCACCATCGCCTGCTTCGGCGTCGGGTCCGCAGCGCGAGAGTACGAAACCGGGCGGGCCGAGGTTACAGAAACGATCTCGCCCTCGCCCAAAGATGCTCCCCTGGCGGGACTCACCTTGTCGTAGCGGGATGTCTTTACCCCCGCCACGCGCAAAGCATCGGTTACGGATTGGGAATACATCGCCACTGGGCGTTTCACTCCGTCGACAGACACGTAGACGTTGCGGTAGCTGGAGGCTACAGCAGTCCCTGCCGTCGCGATCATAGCGAGGGCGGCAGCAGATGCTACCAGCGCGGGAGTGCGTACCGAGGGGGCTGATTTGCCAAAGAATACCTCGGACCGTGAAGCCTTCGCGGCGTGCTTACCCAATTTTTCCTACCTTAATCCCAAGGATGCGGCGCAGCCGGGCCACTGTCCCCAGCCAGCCTGCTGCTGTAGTTTCTGCGCCCTCATAGTCTGTTCCGCGGCAGAAGCATCGGAGGGAAGTCCGCTTCCACCCATAGCCTGCCACGTCTGTGCGGTGAACTGGTACAGCCCGTAGAAGCCATTTCCGGTGTTAGTAGCCGGGTTACCGCCGGATTCACACTGAGCTAGCTGTGCCCATACTCCAGCGGGAGCGGAACCGGTGCCCCTACCCGGACGAGCAGAAGATTCCTGGTCCTTCGAATCGGAATCGGTGCCCTCATCAGTATCTTCGGTCTTGTCTTTAGCAGGCTTTTCCTTGGTGCCGACGTGCACCACCTCTTCGACCATTTCCTGAGTCTTCTTTTTACCTAGCGGAGTTTCGTGTACAACCTTGCCGTTTTCGGTGATCCGGTAGGTAGTTTTCTGAGTGACCTCGTCCTTGCCTTCCTGGGCCACCTTCGTTTCGCCCTTCGGCAGGTTCGGATCTTCGACCTTCTTGATCGTGTGCTTCTTAGTTACCTTGTCCTCGGCCACGGTACCCCGCTTGACGCGAGTGACGGTATTGGTCGGACCGTCCTCGCCAGCCTTGACCTGAGTCTTATCTAGCGGAGACACCTTCACCTTGGCGGCCGCAAGCACCTGGTCAACAGTCTGGCCGGCCTTGACAGCCACCTGCTTCTTGGCGTGTCCATCCTGGATACTGACGCGAGTGTCCTGGGCAGAAACGGGCAGCGGCTCAGAGGTATTGGAAGGACGCTTGGCGCTGACAGCACCATTGGACTGATCTGCCGACACCTGCGCGATAGAGCTAGCCGCCGACTTTACCTGCTGACGGCCTTGCCCTTTATCTACAGTGAAGTTCTTGGCCCGGCGCACCTGAATCTGAGTGCCGTTTGCAACCTGGCTCGGCCGAGCAGGGCTGACTGCATCGGCACTGCCTACCTGCACTCCCGCGTCTGCCAGCACTTCGTGGACGTTGCTCCCCCAGGTGGACACAGGACGAGTTACCCCGTCTACTGCTACCGATACCTGCTTGTGGCCCACCGCTACTGCCGTAGCAGCAGTACCGACAACGGCCAGAGAAGCTACCGCCGCGCTAGCAGCTGCACGCTTGAAGAGTTTGGAGTCAGTCATAGGTTCCTTAGATCGACGACAAAAGTTTATCGAACGTATACGATCGTAACCATTTCGTGACATTACGTCTACGTGAATCTAATAACTGCTAGCGTGATCCCGCCCTCTACAGGGTTTCCACCTGGGCTTTTAGTCCACAGAAACCGAATAAACTTCGCTGGTTGTACCGGCTAACTTCGCGCAGGTTTGCGCCAAATAGTCCGGCAACACCTCGGCGGACTTCTCCATCGCCTTCCCCAGAGCATCGTCATCATCCGTCGGCGCCACCCCGTCTGCAATTGCCCATAGCGCTGCAATTCGCCGCACGGTGAAGGGCATCAGATAAGACGCGTTGGGCTGGCCGCGGTGGGCCTGGGCAGTGAGGTAGGGCGCGTCCGTCTCGACCAGGACCAGCTCACGCGGCAATGCCAGCAAGGATTCGCGCAGATGCTTATTTGCCGGATAGGTGAGGGTGCCGCTAAAAGAGGCATACCAACCGTTGTCTGCAAGCACTTTCGCCATCTCGGCATCGCCGCTGTAGCAGTGGAATACGGTTTTTTCGGGAGCTCCTTGCGAGAGCAGCGTCGCAATAGTGTCCTCGTGGGCCTCGCGGTCGTGAATCTGCAGCGGCAGGTTCAGTTCCTTGGCGAGGGCGATGTGCTCCCTAAAGGAACGAAGTTGGTATTCCTTACCCGCCTGCGAGGTACGGAAGTAGTCGAGTCCCGTCTCGCCAATCGCCACCACTTTCGGATCCCTAGCCAGGTCGGCCACCTTTGCAATGGCATCTTCTAGGGGCACCTTGTGACGCTCCTCCGTCTCATGGGTAAGCCCATCGGGAGACTTCTCTACAAAGCCGGCATGTAGCGGTGCTTCATTGGGGTGAATCGCAAGGGCAGCCCACTGCCCGTCCTCGAGCAACGCCACGGTTGGTTCCAACTCGGGCAGCTCACATCCGGAGGTAATCATCCCGGCAACCCCAACCTGGTGAGCAAGGCGCACCTGCTCCTCGCGCAGGATGCGCTTCTGCTCTACGCAAGGAATCTCGCCCTCGTGCAGCGGAAGGTGCGTGTGATTGTCAATGACCTTGCCCGGCAGCGGCAGTGGAGCGGCCGCCCAGCCTCGCTTACGCCTAGATTTACCCATGGGCCTATCCTAACCAACGCTTCTTCAAATCTTTGGCGAGGGCGATAAACTCGGCTGCCGCCGGCGAGAGGCCCTCGTCGGCATACGCCACCCCAAATTCGAGCGAGTAGGGCGGGTCTACCGGCACCACTGCCACATTGCCCGTCCACGACCGGGTCATCGGCTCCACATTTAACGAGGCGCCCAGACCGGCCTCGACCATGGCATAGGTAGTAAAAGAATCGGCCGAAGTCAGCTTCACATCAGGAGTCACCTTGTGGGCGTGCAGGTAGCGGTCCGAATCCATCATCGTCTCTAGGTGCGTGCGCACGAACGGAGCCCCGGCAAAGGCCTGCACGGGCACCTTCGCCGCATCCGCATAGGGGTGCTGCGGCGGCAGCCAGGCCACCAGCGCCACTTTTTGCAGCGGCAACCAGTTATAACCGGGGGCCTTGGAAGTAAGGAGGGCACAATCTACTCGCCCCTCTTCCAACAGATTCAGTATCTGCGAGGTGCCGCCCTCTTCAACGCGCATGTCCACATTCGGATGCTTCTTGCGGAACGCCACAGCGATGTGCGGCAGCCAGATCGCGGCCATCGAATGCTTCGTTCCCACTGTGAGCTTGCCCTCGTCAACGCCTTTTAATCGCCCAGCAAGCTGTGCCGCCCGGGCGTGCGCGCTTACAATTTGGCGTGCCAATGGAAGCAGCCGCTGCCCCTCGCTGGTGGGGCGCACTCCCCTGGCAGAACGCTTGAGCAAGGTTAGCCCCAGCTCGCTCTCTAGGGAGTTGACCAGGCGAATCACTCCCGAAGGAGTGTAGCCAAGTTCCTGTCCCGCCGCAGACAGCGAGCCGCCCTCGGCTGCAGCAAGAAACGCTAGATACTTCGTAGAATCCGCTACCACCACGTCTCCAAACCACTTGTTGTGACATTTTGTTATAACCGCTTAGCCAGATTAGCTCTTCCATTATAACTGCCGCGTAAGGCACGATTAGACCGCAAATATCAAGATGGGACCCCAGTGACTGACGCAAAAATATTTAGCAAACATTTTCTAGCTGGCACCTTCGCCAACTTCTTCGTCTACATCCAGTACTACGTACTAATCGTTACAATTACTACCTTCGCCAAAGACTCCTACGGCGCCTCCATCTCGAGCGCAGGCTTCGCAGCCTCCGTATTCATTCTTGGCGCCCTGGTAGCCCGCTTCCTCAGCCCAATAGTTATGAAAGCGCTGGGACGCAGACGCACAATGCTTTCCGGCCTCGCCCTGATCGTGGCACTGTGCCTGGCCTACCTAGTATCCAATTCCTTACCAACTCTGCTGGTCCTGCGCGCCCTGCATGGCTTTGCCTACGGGATCTCGCAGACAGCTATCACCTCGCTAGTTACCTCTAGGATTCCCATTGCCCACCACGGCGAAGGTATCGGCTACTTCATGCTGTCGATCACCGTCGGTTCGGCAATCGGCCCCTTCATCGGCACCGCTTCGATGAACCTCCTCAGCTTCCAGACACTGTTTTTGATTTGCGCCGGCATCTCTGCCGCAGCGCTCCTGTTCGCCTTTGCCATGGGGGCCGAACCGAAGCTGGCAGAACACATAGAAGAACCGAAGAAGAAAATTTCGCTATCCACCTTCATTGAACCGGGCGCACTACCCATCTCGCTGGTCACGGCCCTGATCTACTTCGGCTACGGCACAGTTCTGACTTATCTGAATTCCTACGCCACCGAGCTGGACCTAGTGAAGGCCGCCGGCGCCTTCTTCATCGTTTACGCAGTGGTCATGTTTATCATCAGGCCTTTTACTGGCAGGCTCTTCGACGAACGCGGAGACACGGTAGTCATGGTCCCCGGCTACGCCGCCGTAGCGGTCGCACTGGCAGTAC
Source organism: Actinomyces sp. UMB0138 (assembly GCF_002849225.1). Taxonomy (GTDB): domain Bacteria; phylum Bacillota; class Negativicutes; order Veillonellales; family Veillonellaceae; genus Veillonella; species Veillonella parvula_H. Next base: position 47,410 of record NZ_PKMC01000001.1, on the reverse strand, counting down.
TCGCCTTTGCTTCCAACTCCTTCACCCTGCTCCTTTCTGCTGCCCTACTAGGTGCCGGCATCGGCGCTACCCAGCCAGCCGGGTTGGCATTAGCAATCAAGAACTCGCCCAAGGGACACCTAGACGTAGCAAACTCGACCTACTTCGTGTTCATGGATGCCGCGATCGGCGTGTGCCCCCTAGTACTGGGCTGGATGGTGCCCGCCTTTGGATACCGCGGCCTGTACTGGGCAGTGACCGCCATTGCCGCGTTGGCCCTGCTCGCCTACCTACTGTGCAAGAGGACGAAGAAAATCTAGTTGCATAAAGCGGATACAAAAATGCCCTGCCAGCCGGCAGGGCATTTTGTTTACTCCCACTCGATGGTTCCCGGTGGCTTGGAAGTGCAATCCAAGACCACGCGGTTAACCTCGGGAACAGTATTAGTGATGCGCGTGCTGATGCGTGCCAGCACGTCGTATGGCAACCGAGTCCAATCAGCAGTCATCGCATCCTCGGAAGAGACCGGGCGGAGCACGATCGGATGCCCGTAAGTACGGCCATCACCCTGCACGCCCACCGAATGCACGTCTGCCAACAGCACCACCGGGCACTGCCAAATCTCGCGGTCTAGCCCTGCCTTGGTCAGTTCCTCGCGGGCGATCAGGTCAGCGGCCCGCAGAATTTCCAGACGATCGCGGGTGACCTCGCCAATGATGCGGATACCTAGGCCGGGCCCAGGGAAGGGCTGACGCCACACAATGTTCTCGGGTACCCCAAGGGCCAACCCGATCTGCCGCACCTCGTCTTTGAACAGGGTACGCAGCGGCTCAATCAGTTCGAAGTCCAGGTCCTCGGGTAGCCCCCCGACGTTGTGGTGGGACTTGATATTGGCCGCACCTTCGCCTCCGCCAGATTCAACCACGTCCGGGTACAGGGTGCCCTGTACCAAGAACTTGATCTGGGTGCCCTCGGCACCTGCCTGCCGCACCAGGTCTAGCTGGGCAGCTTCGAAGGAACGAATGAATTCGCGGCCGATGATCTTGCGCTTCGTTTCCGGATCCGACACCCCTTCCAGGGCCGTTAGGAACCGTTCCGACTCGTCAACGGTAACGATCTTGATGCCGGTAGAAGCGGCGTAGTCAGTTTCGACCTGTTCCCGCTCGCCTGCACGCAGCAGCCCGTGGTCAACAAAGATACAGGTCAACTGGTCGCCAATCGCCTTATGGACGAGAGCGGCGGCCACCGAGGAGTCCACCCCACCAGACAGGCCACAAATAACCTGGGCATCGCCCACCTGTTCGCGGATCTTCTGCACCTGGGTATCGATGATGGAATCAGACGTCCAATCCCCCTTCAGGCCAGCACCCTCGTAGAGGAAGTGTTCCAGCGCCTTCTGCCCGAATTCGCTGTGGTGCACTTCGGGGTGCCACTGCACGCCGTACAAGCCGCGTTCCTTGTCCTCAAAAGCGGCTACCGGCGTCTCGGCAGTGGACGCGGTGACGATAAATCCTTCGGGAGCCTGCTGGACCGCATCGCCATGGCTCATCCACACCGCCTGCTTTTCCGGGGTATCTGAAAGTAGCAGACCACCACCGGCCTGCAGGTTTACCTCGGTGTGACCGTATTCGCGGGTGCCGGTCTTGCCAACCTTGCCGCCAAGTTTCGCGGCCATTGTCTGGAAGCCATAGCAAATTCCCAAGACGGGAACTCCGGCGCTGAAAATTTCAGGATCAATACTGGGCGCGCCCTCGGCATAAACCGAGGAGGGGCCACCAGAAAGAATGATCGCTGCAGGATTCTTATCCAGCATCTGCTGGGCAGCCATCGTGTGTGGCACGATTTCGGAATAGACGCGAGCCTCGCGCACGCGCCGAGCGATCAGCTGGGCGTACTGCGCACCAAAATCAACCACCAGGACGGGGCGTTCGGTAATACTTGAAGTCACAGGTACATCGTAGCTTGGCAGGCCCCCAAGTGCACCATTGCTATATCGTTACTTTTTCCATACCCGCCGCCGAGTGGAGCGGCGAGTGACCAGCGTAGGGTCAATCATCTGGGTCCTCCCGGCCTCGTGGTGCCCGTGCTGGCGCGATTCGATCATTGCAACCGCACCGCGCGCCATCCGCGCCAAGCCCTGATCAATAGAGGTCAGCTCCAGAGAATAAAACGAAGCCAACGCCGTGTTGTCGTAGCCCGTGACCCCCACGTCTACCCCCAGGGACATGCCGCGAGACATGATCTCGACAGCCGCCTCGAACGCAATCTGGTCGTTGTGACAGATAAACGCCACATCGGTGGAATTGAAAATGTCGAAGGCCTGCAAGACCGCTTCCGAGACCCGGCCCGTCACGGTGATTGTGACAGCTTCGTCGGCCCGCCCCATGGCCTCCATTGCCGCCAAGAACCCAGTCTGCCTGCGGTGGGCGGAAGTCTGCGGAATGTCGGCATCCTCGTCCTCAAGGAACACAATGTGCTTGTAGCCCGCCTCGACCGCGTGTTCGGTAGCCAGCTGCTGCCCGCGCGCGTCGTCGCACAAGACCGCATCCACTACTCCTTTAGCAGGGGGCCGATTGAGCATGCAGACAGGCACCTGCTCGCCGATCTTGGCGATCGTCTCCGGGGAAAGCAAAGAGCCAGTTAGGATCAGCCCATCTACTCCCATCTCTATAAAACGATCAATTACCGACCGTTCTACTTCAAGTACCGAGGCCGAAGAACCGATCAGGGGCGTCAAGTTCCGTTCAGAGGCTGCCACCCTGATCGCATCGGCAAGATCGCCAAAGAAGGGGTTTGAAAATCCAGGGGTTACTAGCCCAATAGTGCGGGTGCGGCGCTCCACCAATGCCCTTGCCGCCGCATTAGGACGGTATCCCAAGCTAGCCATAGCCTCTTGTACCGCCCGGCGTTTTGTCGGCGAGACATGCTTATCCCCGCGCACTACTAGGGACACTAACTGTCTAGAAACACCTGCCAGGTCGGCAACATCTTGTTGGGTGGGCTGCATAGGTCCAGTCTACCTTTACTAATGTGCCGTCTTAGAAGGAAGCCGCGGAGGTAGGGGCACAACCCGCGCCACGAGCAAAGTCGCCCCGCAGTCGACCAAGGCCATAGCCAAGAACGCGCCCGCAGCCCCCAAGCGGTCTGCAACCAGCAAGAACAACGCCATGGACACGCCCGCCACCACCAGCGAAGCGGCGTTAGCGCGAGTGCGCACCGGCCCGGGCGTATGCGCCCTCGTCAACGAATTGGCGGCTGGGAACATAACCATGATCACGGTTAGGGCATGGATCAAGAAGATGGCTGCGACCAGCGTCCACGCTCCGGCCGCGTGCGGCACCACAAGGAAAAAAGTAGCTGCCAGTCCAGCTAGACAAAGCGCCGAGGTGCCACCCCCCACCAGCAGTGAAGACCGGCGGGAGGTCATGAACGAAAATGCCGGGGGCAAGAAACCGTAAACCCTGGCGATCAACCCGAACAGGGCGCAGGCTACCGCCGCCATTCCCACAATGACTGACACGGTCATGGATGCGCCCGTCCAAGAGCAAATCACAATTCCAAAGAGGAAGATGATGCTCACCCCGGTCGAATGTAGCCCGATCGCGGCGGCGATTGCCGACCTCGTCATGATCTTTTGCCTAGGAGAGGAATACTGCGCCTTGCGCCGCCCAATCGTGTCGTCGGTGACGGAAGCCAAGATCTGCATGCGGCCATATTCGCGCGCGATCCTAGCTGCCTGCCCGGTGCGGATACGAACGAGGGCGACCATCGCTTCTTCCTCGCGTCCCTGCCGAAGCAGCAGCACAGGAGATTCGGGGCTTCGCCAGGTCAGCCAGGCAGCCGCGAGCGCGGGAATAGTAGGAAGGAGGAATAGGAGGGCAGGGCCCGACAGATAGCTGGGAAGTGAGATCGTTTCGAGTTCGTACAGCCAAGCCCAGGTTGCAGTTAGTGAGAGTCCTAGCAGGATCCCGGACATAAGTGCCAGGTCTCCTATTACATAGAACCGACCGCGCAACCGGGAAGGCATGAGTTGACGTATATATTTGCCGCCGGAGCTGACAGCGACCCCGCAAGACATTCCCCCTACCACCGCGGCTGCCCCCAGCAGAGGGAAGGCGGAGGTAAAGGCGGCCGCCACTAGTGCCCCGGCTGCGAAAGCCATCGCGACAGTAGTAAGGAGCCGCGAAGATTTACTCATTTCGTCTAGATGCTGGGCAAGGAAGAGTCCGGGGGCGGCCGCTAGAAAGGCAACCGCTACCAAGGCTGCTCGCTCAAATACTGATATACCCGCTATTTTCATGTGTTCCAGTAACGGCAAAGAGGCGCCAAGGGTCGCAATAATCCATCCCACAGTAAGCATGACCAGCACAAACTGTGCCACTACCTTGGGTCTGCCCAGCTTTGGGACGGACTCTTTAAGGTCCTGTATGTGGTGTACCAAACTAACTTTGTCGGGCACTGCCGCTCCTAAAACACTTTGTCAATACAATTAGATTACCTAATCAATCCGCAAAAGCCACATATTTTAAGCAAACATTAGGAAAAATAAGTGACCAAAGGCGCGTCACATATTTTTCCCGGCTCCTATGCAAACAGTTACAGTTACCTTGGAAGCTAATCTCTACGAGGAGAAGTTCATGACTCGGATCCACGTGCTACCAGTTGACACGTCTTACTCCGTCAGCCCCATCGCTGACAAGATCGCTCAGAAACTGCAGTCTACCCCCGCCCGCCCTTACGCCGAGGGCGAGTGGTACACGCAGGCAACCGCGCTGCGCGCAAAGGCCACCCCTGCACTGCAGGATGCCCTGGTTGTCGACGGCTCTGTTACCGCGCCAGTCGCAGGCCTTTCCCTTCTTGGCGTTCAGGCAGGAGTAGCTGCTGACGATTCAGCAACCGTTCTGCTGGTAGTAAACGAGGCCGCTAACGCCGACCAGGCCATCGCAGCCGCCACCAAGGTTGTCGAGGACGCACACGCCGCTGTGTCCGCCGTCCTCGTCATTGGCGGAGAGGCCTCCGTAGAGGGCGTAAAGGTCTTCACCTCCGCTGACGAGCAGATCAGCGACGAGCTGGCAGAAGAACTGGCCGGCCTCGCCAAGGCCTCCGGTTCCGGCGTTGTCACCCCCGGTGCTTTCAAAGCCGGGTTCATCAAGCAGGCCAAGAGCGAACTGCGCACCATTGTTCTGCCCGAGCCTGACGACCTGCGAGTGCTGCAGGCCGCCGCTAACGTCCTTGAAATGGGCACCGCTAACCTAGTGCTACTCGGCGAAGAGGCCGAAATCAAGGCTGCCGCAGAAAAGGAAGGCCTGGATATCTCGGCCGCCCAGATCGTTTCCCCCAAGGATCCGGAGCGCATTGATCGCTACGCCCAGATCCTGTACGAAGCCCGCAAGCACAAGGGCGTCGACCTAGAGAAGGCCAAGGCTATGCTGGCCGACGTTTCCTACTTCGGCACCCTAATGATCGCTGCTGGCGAGGCCGACGGTATGGTTTCCGGCGCCGTCCATACCACTGCCGAGACCATCCGTCCCGCACTGCAGATCATCAAGACTAAGCCCGGCACTTCTACCGTGTCCGGGTCTTTCTTCGTCCTGCTCGAAGATCGCGTCCAGTTGTACGCCGACTGCGCAGTGACCATCGATCCGACCTCGGATCAGCTGGCCGACATTGCCGCCGCCTCTGCTGACACTGCCAAGAGCTTCGGCATGGACCCGAAGGTCGCCCTCATCTCCTACTCCACCGGCGATTCGGGCAAGGGCCCGACCGTCGACAAGGTCAAGGAAGCAATGGCAAAGATCAAGGAAGCCCACCCCGAACTAGTGGTGGACGGCCCGCTCCAGTTCGACGCGGCCTTTGATCCCACCGTCGCTGCCAAGAAGCGTCCCGGCTCCCCGGTTGCGGGCCAGGCCAACGTCTTCGTGTTCGTCAACCTCGACCAGGGTAACTGCACCTACAAGGCAGTTCAGCGCACCGCCGGCGCTACCGCTATTGGGCCGGTGCTGCAGGGCATGAAGAAGCCAGTCAACGACCTCTCGCGTGGGGCCACCGTTGACGACATTGTCAACACCATCGTCCTAACCGCCATTCAGGCGCAGGAAAAGTAAGCTAATTTCTAAAAAAGGAGAAGTGCTTAATGGCACGCACTGTTCTAGTTATTAACTCCGGTTCGTCCTCGATCAAATACCAGCTGCTAGATCCGGACACCGGCGAAGTACATGCCAAAGGCCTGTGCGAGCGAATTGGCGAAAAGGAAGGCCACATTGCCCACAAGTACCAGGGCAAGACCACCGAGGTAAACGAGCCTATCGCCGACCACGGCGCCGGCCTTTCCGAAATTCTGCGTCTGTTTGACGAGGTTGGCCCCTCCATCGCCGAATCCAACGTGATCGGCGTCGGCCACCGCGTCGTGCAGGGCGGCAAGTACTTCGACGGCCCAGCTCTGATCACTGACGAAGTTCGCCAGAAGATCGAGGAGCTGTGCCCGCTCGCTCCGCTGCACAACCCGGCTCACCTATCCGGCATCGACGTAGCCAAGAAGCTGCTGCCGGACGTACCCCACGTAGCAGTTTTCGACACCGCGTTCTTCCAGACTCTTCCGGCCGAGGCTTCCACTTACGCCATCGACCAGGAAATCGCCGGGAAGTACGAGGTACGTCGTTACGGCGCCCACGGCACCTCCCACCGCTTCGTCTCGGGCCGCGTCGCCGAGCTGCTTGACCGCTCCGATCTGAAGCAGATTGTCCTTCACCTGGGCAACGGCGCTTCGGCCTCGGCAGTTGTAAATGGTGAGGCCGTTGACACCTCCATGGGCCTCACTCCCCTAGAGGGCCTGGTAATGGGCACCCGTACTGGCGACATCGACCCGGCGGTTGTCTTCCACCTGGCCCGTCAGGCCAACATGAGCATCGACGAGCTGGACACCCTGTTCAACAAGAAGTCCGGCCTGCTCGGCCTGTGCGGCGACAACGACATGCGTACCGTGCGCGACCTGGCTGACGAGGGCAACGAAAAGGCCCGCGCCGCCCTCGACGTGTACCTGCACCGCCTAGTGTCCTATGTCGGCCGTTACTACGCCGTCATGGGTGGCCTGGACGTTATTGCGTTCACCGCCGGTGTTGGCGAGAACGACGTGGACATTCGCCGGGAACTGTGCGAACGCCTGGCATTCATGGGCATCGAACTGGATGAAGAGGTCAACAAGATCCGCGGCGACGAACCGCGCACCATCTCGACCCCGAACTCCAAGATCACCGTCATGGTTGTTCCCACCAACGAGGAACTGTCCATTGCGCAGCAGGTAATGCAGATCGCCCAGAAGTAACCACTTCTAACAAGTCCGGCCTCCTCACTTCCGCATTGGAAGTAGGGAGGCCGGTTCTTTAGTTAATGCCGCTTAGGCCTTTTCAACAGAGCGGCCGAAGGCCTGTCGGAAGGACAATTTGCCGCCGGTGTTCATGACGCCGCGGCGATATGCTCGGCCGCCTAGCCAGATGAGCAGAGGTAATGCCAGCAGGTTCAGGGCCACAGCCACCAGGATTTCCCAGGTGGGAGCCACTGACCAGGCAATTCGCACAGGCATTGCGTAGCAGCTTGCTCCCGGGATGAACGAGAGCACGCGCACGATTGACGAGACGGGGTTTCTCATAGCTACGAACAGCGCAACGTAGAGGATCACCATCTGCAAGAACACTAGCGGCATGAGCGCAGTACCCATGTCTTCTGTGCGGGTGACCATTGCTCCCACGCCTGCGTACAGGAAGATGTAGGTGCAAAAGCCCAGTACCATCCACACCAGCACCCAGCCGGAAATACCAGCCGCGTCAACGTGCATGTCCAACGCCTGCACCAGGGCTCGCCCGCCAATGAAGGCGCCCAGGCCCATAATTGCCAGTTGCGCAAGCGCCATGATTGCCACTCCCAGTACCTTTCCAAGAAGGAGTCTGGTTGGGCTGACAGCACCGAGCAATACTTCAACAATTCGCGAAGACTTCTCTTCTACTACGCCGAGGGCGACTACTTGCCCCGCGGTCATAATGATCATGAACATGAGCAGTAGCGCCACTAGCGAGATGATGTAGTTGGCCATGTCATTGAGCTGGGAGTCGTCAGAGTCCTTATCCTTTTCGTCCTTTGGCGACACGTTCACGGCCTTGAACTTAACGTCATTTACCTGTTTGTTCAGTTCCTGAACATTGCCGCCAACATCTTGGATGTATTTCGTTACGGCGGCCGAGGAGGCTATCTGCCTTACCGTGGTGGATAGAGACATCGGGGCGGGACCATCCGAAAGCAGTTGTGTTTCTTCGCCGGCCTTCACGATGGCGTAGTCGACGTCTCCCTTTTGCACCAGCTTTTTGGCTTCCTCGTTGCTGGCTACTCGCTTGGTTACGGTCTCATCGGCCATCGCGCCAACACCGGCTTCTTGCATCTGCTTGGATACGGCCTTCAGGGCGGTTCCCATCTGCTGGGTGTCCGCAGTAACCGCAATCGTGTCTGGCTCACTCTCTGAGGAAAGGAGGTTGCCGGCAATAATTCCGCCCACTCCTAGCACTAGCGCCATGATGATGGTCGTTGCCAGTGTTGCCTTATTGAGGCCGCGCTGAATGATCTCGCGTTTCGCGATCTGCCATACCTGGTTCACTTGTCGGCCTCCTGGTTCTTAGAAACAGTGTCGCGGAAAATCTCGGCTAGCGGGGGCACCTCGTCGGCGAAGCCGTACACGTCTCCGGCGGCGAGGGCGGCGCGCAGCACCCGTTGCTTCTGCGCGGAATCGGTGAACTTGATTGTGCCGCCCCCATCCAGGTCAGTAATTTCCAGCCCGGCGCCGGCTTCCTTGGCTGCAGCCCAAGCCTCGGGGCTTGCCTGCACCTTGGTTGCCGGATCTGCGGTGGCTCGCAGCTCCGCTACGGTTCCCGTGGCCACTAACCTGCCTGAGGAGATGATGCCAATTCGGTCACAGACGCGTTCTACCAGGTCCAATTGGTGCGAGGAGAACAGTACAGGCACGCCACTGGCAGCGTATTCGCGCATCGCTTGGCTCATCGCGTCCACCGCAACGGGGTCTAGGCCCGAGAAAGGCTCGTCCAGGATCAGCGCTCGGGGGTTGAATAGCAGGGCGGAAGCAAGCTGCACCCGCTGCTGGTTACCCAACGAGAGTTTTTCGACCTCGTCGCCGCGACGGGAGCCAACTCCCAGCCTTTCCGTCCACTTCTGCTGTGCTGCGCGAGCGTCGGCGGAATTCATGCCGTGCAAGCGGGCTAGATATTCCAGCTGTGGGGCGACCTTCATCTTCGGGTACAGCCCTCGCTCCTCTGGCATGTAGCCTATCCGCGTTCGCGCCTTCTGAGTGAGCGGTTTCCCGCCTAGGCACACCTGCCCCTGGTCCGGGTCAATGATGCCCATGGCAATCCGCATCGTTGTCGTCTTACCTGCACCGTTCGCGCCGACGAAACCGAATAGTTCACCCTCAGCAACGGTGAAGCTAACGTTCTCTAGGGCTTTGATACGGCCGAAAGTTTTCGACAGATGGGAAAACTCCAGATCGTTCATTTCTTTCCTTAAATAATGATGAGGGAATGTTCGCTCCCGCCCTGCCCTTGCAGCGAGAACGGAAAGCTATAGCAGATAGCCGTCGAAGGACTTTACCACCTTGTCCCCCAGCTTCACTTCCGCTGCGACAGCCCCCATTTGGGCCGGCTCTATCGTGGCTGACAGAACTTGCCCGTCGAGCTTCGTTGTCAGTTGAAGTTCGCCGCTTCCCTCTTTGGTATCTTTTACTTCTTCGTCTACCAGTATGGTCCACGTTGGTTTGGATGACTTATTTTTTCCAATTACTTGCACCCAGTGTTTTCCTACCGCAAACCCATAATTATTGTTCTCAAAACTCATTTCTTTCCTTCTACGCAACTTGACCTAATTCACACATGTATGCGCTTTTATGTTTTCACGCATAAATTGGTCCAGCAACACTTCGCGCTGGCTAGCTGCGCAGAAGGAAGAAACTACACTCGAGGGCGGGCTACTTGCTTTATCCCGAACGCAAGCGCGGCGAGCACTGCAAATGCCGCCGAGACAATGATGCCTCCCCAACCAGCTCCAATCATGGAGCCCGCATCCGAGAAATATAAACCGACGAGCATGGCAAGAAAGTGGCTTATGGCGTACGCAATTAGGACGGCAGCCACTCCGGAGGCAATCTTTGATCTTCTTCCGAAGATCAGGCACATTGCGATCTGCTGGGTGCACATCAGCGTGAATGTGAGCATGATTAGTCCGCACACCGGTATGGGCAAAGGTTCGCTCAGCAGCGGCTGACCATTGAGGGAGAGCCGCAGAGCGCTGATCGCCGCCCCTGGAAGCGCCAGCCTATATAGCACTACAAAAATGGTCCACATTACAGTCATTGCTAGGGTGTCCACGAGGTTTATCCAGAGCGTGGCTCTTCCCGCCTGCGAACCGGATACGCCAGCTATAGACCAAGCCCGCTGCGCGTTTTCGCCAACAGCTACGGCGTCGCTAATCACGATCATGACTCCCGCAAAAGAGGCACCCCCAATAAGAAAGGTTGGGAATCCTTCCAACTTGCCAATGCTGCGGGACAGCAAACCAATTACCAGACACAGAACGATGAAGAACACCGCCCCACCGATTCGCCATGCCAAAAATTTAGCTGACACGCGCCGCTTCATTAGGGCGTTACCTAGCTGAATACTATTTCGCATCGTGTTCCTCCCCCAAGGCCGGCTCAGTTGGTGTTGCAGGCCTGCTCTTGTCCTCGGTTAGCACCCGGAAAGTTTGCGCCAGATCGAGACCTTCCATCTGAATACCTGCCTGCTCGCAGTAGCGCCGCAACGATTCTGGCAACGCTCCGTCTACGGTAGCCTTCAGTAGTGAGCCCTGCTGCTGGCGCTCTAGCAGCCGAATTCCCGCCTCTTGCAGTTTCATCACGGCTTCGCGAGGGCCTAGCAATTCAGTGAAGGAGTCCAGCAAGGCATCGACTTCCCCAGCGAAGCGAACCTGGCCCCGCTCCAGAACAACCACTTGCCCTATCACCTGCTCGATTTCCGATATAAGGTGTGAAGACAGCACGAAGCCGCGTCCAGTTTGGCCGTTCAATCGAACGATTTGCTCGTACATCTTTTCGCGTGTGGGCTGATCCATTCCTAGGTGGATTTCGTCCAGCAGGGTAAGTTCTGCCCCGCTCGCTAGCGCCAGGCAGAGGGCGAACGTGGACTGCATGCCTTTTGAAGCCCGCCCAATAATGCGCGGCACGTCGATCCTGAAGTAATCGAGCAATTCTTCAAATAGGGCGCCAGACCAACTCGGACGCAGGCTGGCGACCTCTACTAGAATGCGCCCCGATGTGCCCTTATCCCAGTTCCCGCCATCTGCTACTAGACAGGTGTTTGCGCACGCCGAGGGCGAATGTGCGGGGTGACCATCTATCTGTACTTTCCCGGAGGACGGGAAAAGTTCGCCCCCGAGCAGTCGCATAAGTGTTGTTTTTCCAGAACCGTTTCGGCCCAGCAAACCGGTTATCTCTCCGGCATGGATCTGCAAGTCGACATCGGTTAGGGCTGGATCGCCCCTTCTATACTTCTTTCCCAGACCCGTGCAGGTCGCGCCTACGCTGTCTGTCATTTCTCGCCTCCCAAGTAGGTGCGGATAAGATCCAGCAATTGCGAATCGGAATATCCCAGCTTGCGTCCTCGCTCAAGGGCAGGAAGCAGCACCTCGTCCTTATAACCGGTGCGAAGGTTGCCCACTAGCTTCTTGTAAGCCCCACTGGCAACAAACATGCCTATGCCCCGCCGCTTTTCGACTAGCCCCTGTCGTGTCAGTTCGGCAAATGCCTTTTGAGCAGTGGCCGGGTTGATGCGGTAGGTGGCAGCATACTCGGTCGTGGACATCAGCTTGTCCCCGTCAGTTAGGGTGCGCGCAACTATCTGATCTTTGATGGAATCCGCAATCTGCCGGTAGATAGGGCCAGGGCCACTAAAGCTCTTCAACCTCACCCCTCCTGCCTATCGGTTCATTACTTAACTAATGAACCATACAACCGGGAGGGTGTCAACACCTGTGTATGTTTTAGCTGCGAACCTTGGGCATTCCTAGGGCGACCGGCCCCCGCCTCGGCGCGCCTCCGGCGCATGCACCGCAGGAAGGCGCTGCCGGTACCTCGTCTTGTGGCACCCCGGAAAAGTCCAGGGAGCCGTCAGCCATATGCGCCGCCGCGATCATCAGCTTGATGCGGTTTAGCTGATTGACCGCAGATGCACCCGGGTCATAATCGATCCCCACCAAGTTTGCCTCCGGGTAGCGTTTGCGCAGCGGCCTAAACATGCCCTTGCCTACGACGTGGTTGGGAAGGCATGCGAAAGGCTGTACACAGATGATGTTCGGGCATCCGTGTTCGATCATGTCGACCATTTCAGAAACTAGGTACCAGCCCTCACCTGCTTGATTCCCCTTGGAAGCAATATCGGTTGAGCGGGCTGCCATCTGCATAATTGGCGTGGGAGCGCTAAATTTTCCACCCGTGCGTGCAAAGGCTTTCCGAACCGGTGCCTGATAGAGCGCAAGCACCTTGAGCGCCAACTGCTTACCCCAGGTACTCTTCAGAGAATCGCCCATCACCTGGCGCTTCCAATCGTAGTCAGCGGCGGCGTACTCAAAGAACTGCAGCAAGCCAGGCAGCACGGCCTCGCACCCTTCGTCCTCGATCACGCGCACCGCATGGTTGTTAGCATCCGGGTGGAACTTCACCAAGATCTCGCCAACAATCCCCACCCTGGGTTTGCGCGGAATGTCGGCCAAAGGCAGATTGTCGAAGGCCCGCACGCACTCGCTCACTAGCTTTCGGAAAGAGCATTTGCCCAACCCATCTGCCCGCGAAGTGGCGAACCATTGGCGGGCTAATTTATCCCAGTGGCGGTACAGTTCCATGGCACTGCCGGGGCGCTTCTCGTAAGGACGCACGCGTAGCAGCATCTTCTGGATGGCATCACCCAAGGTGATCGCCTGAATAACCCGGTGCAGGGTCTTCTTGCCCAGTTCGAAGCCCGGGTGGGTTTCGACCTCTTGCAGCGAGGCGGCGAGCACGGGTACCTGTGCGAATCCTGCATCGCGCAGCCCCTTGCGCAGCAGCGCAGCATAGTTGGTGGCCCTACACATACCCCCTGTCTGCGAGATGGCCACCACGGTCTTGTCCGGATCCACTTTGCCGGAAACAAACTGGTCAATAAGCTGGCCAATGACCACCATTGCCGGATAGCACGAGTCGTTGTTCACGTACTTGAGGCCGGTCTCGATAGTGTCCGTGTCAGTATGTTCCAACAGTTTCACATTCAGCCCTGCGCGCTGCAGTACCGGTTCGGCTAGACGGAACTGGATCGGCGCCATCTGGGGTACCAGAATCTGGTAGCCCGCTTCGCGCATCTCTTTTGTGAACACCGCGTTCTGGTGCACATGCCCGGCCTTCTTGTGGTGGAAAGTCTCTACCGAGGCCGACCTGTCTGCCCGCTCCTTCGAGGCGGCATCTAGCGACCGCAAGCGGATCTTCGCGGCGCCCAGGTTCGAGACCTCATCGATCTTCAGCTGGGTGTAAACGTCACCGCGTCCTTCCAGGATCTCTTGGACCTGTTCTGAGGTGATCGCATCCAACCCACACCCAAAGCTGGTTAGCTGCACGAGCTGCAGGTCAGGCTCATCTCCGACGCGCGCACCGGCCTCGTATAGACGAGAGTGATAGGACCATTGGTCGACCACCCGAAGGGGACGTTCTAGCCGAGCGTCAGCAACCGAATCCTCGGTCAGCACGGCCATGCCTAGACCGTTAATAACCTCGGGAATACCGTGGTTAATCTCTGGGTCCAGGTGGTAGGGCCGGCCCGCCAAGACGATGCCGCGCACCGAGTGCTCCCGCATCCACTCCAGGGTCTCTGCCCCCTTGTTGCGCACCTCCTCGCGCACCGCCTCAAGCTCTTCGAAACCAGCGGCCACTGCCGCCTTCGCTTCGGCCAGGCTCACGTTCCAATCAGCGAACGTGTCGACCAGCATCTGCTCCACCTTGGCGGGGTCACGCAAATTTACGAACGGGCTTATGAAGCGCACCCCGTCCTCTTCAAGAGACTCCATGTTGCCGCGCAACACCTCCGGGTAGGTGGCCACCACGGGACAGTTGAAGGAGTTGTCTGCCCTATCGCCCTTCACTGAGGTGTAGTTGACGCAGGGGTAAAAGATCGTCTTGATGCCCTTAGAGAGCAGTTGTTCGATGTGCCCGTGAGTCAATTTGGCCGGGTAGCAAACGTTTTCAGACGGGATGGAATCCATGCCCCGCTCAAACATGTCGTGGCTCGACCGGCCCGAAATCATGACTCTGAACCCCAGCGACGTAAGGATGGTAAACCACAGCGGGTAGTCCTCGTACATGCCTAGTACTCGGGGAATCCCAATATCGCCGCGGTGCGCCTTCTTCTCGGTCAGCCGGCGGTAGCCAAAGATTCGCTTGTACTTCCACTCATACAGATTCGGCAGATCGGATTTCTTCGGCCGCTTTTCTAAGGACGCACCGCGCTCACACCGGTTACCCGAAACGTGCCTTTCCCCATTCGAGAAGGTAGAGATGGTCATGTTGCAGTGGTTTTGGCAAAGCCGACAGGTCTTGCGGGTAGTAGTGACCTGAAAATCTTCCAGATCGCGCACCTGCGCCAGAGTAGATTCGCCCTGCCCATCATCGTGTTCTTTAGCAATGAGGGCGGCGCCATAAGCTCCCATGAGGCCGGCGATGTTCGGGCGAATTACTTCCCGCCCAGTCAGCAGTTCGAAGGCGCGCAGCACGGCATCGTTTAGGAAGGTTCCTCCCTGCACTACCACCTTGGGGCCGAGGTCGTCGGCGTCCTTCAACTTGATGACTTTGTACAGCGCGTTGCGCACTACCGAATAGGACAGCCCGGCTGCAATGGCGCCCACGTCAGCGCCCTCTTTTTGGGCCTGCTTCACTGAGGAATTCATAAACACGGTGCAGCGTGTGCCCAGGTCAACCGGGGCCTTAGAGGCCACTGCAGCAGCGGCAAATTCGCGCACGTCCTTGCCCATCGTGGCTGCAAAGGTCTGCAGGAAAGAGCCACACCCCGATGAGCACGCCTCATTTACCGAGATGGAATCCACCACCCCGTCGCGAATCTTCACGAATTTCATGTCCTGGCCGCCGATGTCCACCACCGAAGTGACGCCCGGGTTGATGTAGTTGGCGGCCTTGAAGTGCGCCATCGTTTCGACCTCACCCTCTTCCAAAGTGAGCGCGGTCTTCACCAGTCCTTCGCCATACCCCGTAGAGCAGGCCCGCCCAATAACGGCTCCTTCAGGCAGTGCTGCTCGCACGTTGCGCACGATCTGCACTCCAGCTTTGACCGGGTCGCCCTCGTTGGAAGCGTAGTGGGTAAAAACAATGCGATCTAAAGAATCGATCACAACAGCTTTTATCGTGGTTGAACCGGCATCGATCCCCAGCCAGCAGCGTCCCGTGGCCTGCTCAGTCGGGATAGATTCAATCCGTTCACGGCCGTGGCGGTCGGCAAATTCGGCCCGCTCTGCCTCGTCTTTGAACAGGGGCCGCATGAGGGCGGACTCGCCGCCCACCGGGGCGCTCTTTAGTCGGTCGATCAGATCAGTGAGCGGCTCTGGCAATGCCACGTTGCGGTTGGCGGGCCCTCCGGCTGCCAGCAGGGCAGAGCCGAGCGCCACGTAAAGCTGCGCGTCCTCGGGAGTAGTGAATTCTTCCACGTCGGGCAAGAGCTTGCGGTAGGCCTCACGCAGGTTAGGCATGAAGTGCAGCGGGCCGCCCAGCATCATGACGCGCCCCCGGATCGGCCGCCCGCAGGCAAGACCAGCAATAGTCTGCGTGGCTACCGCGGTGAACACCGAGGCTGCCAGGTCAGCATGGGCAGCGCCCTGATTGAGCAGTGGCTGCAAATCAGTTTTTGCAAACACCCCGCACCTAGAAGCGATTGGATATTCAGTTTTGGCGGCTCCGGCCAGTTCGTTCAGCCCCGCCGCGTCAGTTCCAAGGAGCGTTGCCATCTGGTCGATGAACGCGCCCGTTCCGCCCGCACACGTGCCATTCATTCGCTGTTCAGGGGTGGGGTGCAAGTAGGTGAGCTTGGCGTCCTCGCCCCCAAGTTCGATGATCACGTCTGTTTCGGGATGGTTTAGGCGCGTTGCCTCAGTTTCGGCAATGACCTCTTGCACGAAGGGAACATTCATGGCTTCGGCAACGCTTAACCCGCCCGAACCCGTAACCGCTAACTGTGCGGAGACTCCCGGCAGATCAGTAGTGATGTCTTCCAGCAACCGCACTAGTTCGTTGCGCACGTCAGCATTGTGCCTGCGGTAGTCGGCAAACAGCCGCTTGCCGTCCTCGTCTAGCACAACTGCCTTCACAGTAGTGGATCCAACGTCGACGCCCACCCGAACCAACTTGCTCATTCGCTCCCCCTTTGGTGCTTCTCGCAGACTAAACTGATTCCGAAGTAATTTCCACCACGTTGAAATTAGTCCGAAGCTAACGCGCCTCACCTGCAATGACAGCAATTTTAGGAGATGGAGCACAATGACGGCAAAGAAATTAAATTACGAACCCTCCCCCTGCGGAAAACGCGGCCCAAAGCATCCTCGGGGGCAAGTGCGCGCCGACATTCTTGCCGCCGCCCACAAGATCTTCGTCCGCTACCACTACCAGGAAGCGACCGTCCGCAAAATTGCTGCCGAGGCGGAAGTCGACCCCGGACTGATCAACTACTACTTCGGCACCAAGCAACGACTTTTTCGCGAAGCCATGGCATTGCCCGCTGACCCCGCCCGCATCATCCACGACATTCTTAGCCAGCAGTCTGCAGACCTGGGCAGGCACCTATCGAAACTGGCACTAGAGGCATGGGAACAAGCGGCCACCGCCGGCACCTTGTCCGCCCTCTTTTCGGCGCTGGTCACCGACGAGGAAACCCAGCGCATCTTCCGCAATTACTTTGCCACCGAGATCGTGCCCGTGATCAAGGAGTTCGCGGGGCGTGACGGTGCGCTAATAGCGCAGGTGGTAGGCGCTTACGGCGCCGGCCTAATCCTGCTGCGCTACGTAGTAAAGATGGAACCCATCGCCTCGATAAAACGCGAGGACCTGATGGAGATTCTACAACCGGTATTACGCGCCCTGGTAGCTGCGGGAGTAGGCACAACTTTGCGCCACCGTGCGTGAAAACGTGCGAGCACCAGCATTCCTTAGGCAAAATGGAGTAGTGAGCAACATTTCCATGCAGTTCAACAACCTTTACAACCACGGATTCGCGCGAGTGTGCGCAGTTACTTCCAGAATCTGGGCGGCCGATCCGGCCCGAAACGCCGAACAGATAGTGCAGATGGCCAAAAAGGCCTGCCAGGGCGGGGCCGCGCTGGTGGTGTTCCCAGAGCTGTGCGTTAGTGGCTACGCGCTCGACGACCTGTTCCACCAGGTAAGCCTTCTAGACGAGGTCGACGCCGCCCTCGAAACCATTGCCACTAAAACCCGCGACCTGGGCGCGCTGCTGCTGGTAGGTGCACCACTGCTTTATGAAGGGCGGGTTTACAACTGCTGCGTGGGCATCCAGCGGGGACGCATTCTTGCCGCCACCCCAAAGATGTATTTGGCCTCCTACGGCGAGTTCTACGAGAAGCGCTACTTTGCCGAAGGAGCCCGCGCGGGCGGGGACGGAATCGTGCAGATCGCGGACGACCTGGTGCCCTTCGGCAGGGTGCATTACGACTGCCTGGACGTCATTGGCTTTACCGTGTCCCCCGAAGTGTGCGAGGACGTGTGGGTACCTCTTCCACCTTCTACTTATGACGCGCTCAGCGGCGCCACCGTGATAGCTAATCTGTCTGGCAGCCCCATCACCGTGGGCCGGGCAAAAGATCGCGAGTTGATGGTAGCCTCCCAATCTGCCCGCGCCCAAGTTGCCTACGTTTACGCCGCCGCTGGCCTAGGCGAGTCTTCTACGGACTTAGCCTGGGATGGGCAAACCATGATTTACGAGGCCGGAACGCAACTAGCCAGCGGCCCCCGCTTTAGCCGCGAGGACGTACTCACGTTCGCCGATGTCGATCTAGACCGGTTCGCTGCGGCTCGGATGCGTCAGTCTAGCTACGACGACTGCCGCGCTGCCACCCCCATGCTTGATGCCTTCGAACCAGTCCTAGTCGAATGGACTTTCGGCTTTGACCCCCAGCAGACAATTCCGCTGGAGCGGACTCTAGATAGGTTCCCGTTCGTTCCGGATGATCCGGAGCAGCTCGATCAGGATTGTTTCGAGGCCTATAACATCCAGGTTTCCGCCCTCGTGCGCCGAATGGAATCAATTGGCTCACCAAAGATCGTCATCGGCGTTTCTGGCGGCTTGGATTCTACGCACGCACTGATCGTGGCCGCACGGGCTATGGATCTTGTGGGCCGCCCTCGCACCGATATCCTTGCGTTCACCATGCCCGGCTTTGCCACTTCGGATCACACCAAGTCAAACGCCTACGCGCTGGGGAAGGCGCTGGGAGTTACTTTCGAGGAACTAGATATTAGGCCAACCGCCCTGGGAATGTTGAAGGCCATGGGCCACCCCGCCGGGGACGGCGAAGAGGTCTACGACGTGACCTTCGAAAACGTTCAGGCCGGCCTGCGCACAGATTTCCTGTTCCGCATTGCTAACCAGCGGGGCGGCATTGTGCTGGGCACTGGCGACATGTCGGAACTGGCACTGGGATGGTGCACTTATGGCGTAGGCGACCAGATGTCGCACTACGTGATTAACTCGGGACTGCCTAAGACCATGATCCAACACGTCATTAGGTGGGTAATCGCGCAGGATATCTTCGGTGCCGATGCGGCGAAGGTACTTGATTCGATTCTAAATACCGAGATCAGCCCCGAATTGGTTCCTGCCAAAGAGGGCGAAGAAATCCAGTCGACCCAGGCAAAGATCGGCCCGTACGAACTGCAGGATTTCAACCTGTACTACCTGACAAAGCGCGGTTACTTGCCCGCGAAGGTGGCTTTCATGAGTTGGAATGCGTGGGCAGACCGCGAGCGCGGCGAGTTTCCTGCCGGTTACCCGAATGAGGAGCGGCGCCAGTACGACTTGCAGACCATCCTGGATTGGGAGGAGCTGTTCATCAAACGCTTCTTTGCGAATCAGTTCAAGCGGTCGTGTGTGCCCAATGGTCCGAAGGTGATGGGAGGTGGTTCGCTGAGCCCGCGCGGGGATTGGCGGATGCCTTCAGATGCTAGCGCACAGGCGTGGCTAGCAGACCTGCAGTGGGTGCGCGAGGCTATATAACTAGTTCAACGTATGGGGCTAGTAGCCACAGCCCCACTGCGAAGACGGTAAGCACCGCTACGTCTACCCAGGCGCGCTTAGCGGCGAACCAGCGGGACCTCCCTGGGAAAATCCCGCGGTAGAACGCACCTATTGCGCACACTCCAGCCAGTATGCGAACTGCCAGCAGCACGTGTCCTAGGAGGGCCATTGCTACCACCGCGATAATGGCGGCAATGACCAGTCCTAGGATCACGAACGAGGACGTGCGGTGGGCCGGTTCGAGCGGGGTTGGATCCGTTCGAACTCGGCTTCGTGCTGCGTGCCTCAAATCTAGTTTCCTCAGTGTGCGAAGTGCCTTGTACCGGTGAAGTACATGGTGATGCCGGCAGCCTTGGCTGCTTCGATTACCTCGCCGTCGCGGATGGAGCCGCCCGGCTGGACGACGGCTTTGACGCCGGCGTCGATTAGAACCTGAAGTCCGTCGGCAAACGGGAAGAAGGCGTCAGAGGCGGCTACCGATCCGCGAGCGCGTTCTTCTGGTTTTTCTGCCAGTACTTCGTCTGCACGGGCGCCGCCCGCACTGTCTACCTTGGCGGCGTCGCCGGTGGAGCGGGCGCCCAAAGTGTTGGCTCGTTCAATGGCGAGCTTTGCGGAATCGACACGGTTTACCTGCCCCATGCCAACGCCGACGGTGGCACCGTCCTTGGCTAGCAGCACCGCATTCGAGCGGACTGCCCGGATGGTACGCCATGCGAATTCAAGGTCGGCCAGGGTGGCTTCGTCGGCTGCCTCGCCTGCCGCCAGTTCCCAGTCTTCTGCCCGGTCGCCCTTTGCATCCACGTCATCGCGGGCCTGAACTAGCAGACCGCCGGTGATCTGCTTGATTTCAGTTGCACCCCGCTCTGGAGGGGTGACCTGCAGGATGCGCAGGTTCTTCTTGGTGCGCAGTAGTTCGAGCGCGTCCTCTTCGAAGGACGGAGCCAGGACGACCTCGGTGAAGATCGGTTTAATCTGCTTGGCCAGTTCTAGGGTGACGGGGCGATTCACGGCGATGACGCCGCCGTAAGCGGAAATCGGGTCACATGCGTGAGCCTTCCGGTGTGCCTCTGCCACGTCCTTGCCTACCGCGATGCCACAGGGGTTGGCGTGCTTTACCACCGCGACGCAGGGAGCATCCGGGTGATCGTAGGCGGCACGCAGAGCAGCGTCTGCATCGGAGTAGTTGTTGTAGCTCATCGGCTTTCCGCCCAAGGTGAGCGCATTGGCAATGCCGGGGGCCGGAGCAGATTCCGGGCCGCTCAGTTCTTCTTCGTCTACCAGTTCGTCCTCGTCTGCGCCGAAGATGGCCTCGATGTCTTCAGCTTCGGCCTCTACGTAGAGGGCGGCTTCCTGATGTGGGTTTTCGCCGTAGCGCAGGTCTGCGGCTTTCACGTAGAGCGGTTCCAGCAGTTCGGGTAGTGCCGAGAAGTCGCGGACTCCGGAATCTTCGTAGTCGGATTCGGAGGTGCCCTCGAAATCTTCATCCAGCAGCTGTTCGTCGAACCATTCGGACACTGCCACGTCGTAGGCGGCAGTGTGGGCGAAGGCATCGGCTGCTAGCTCGCGGCGCTGCCTACCGGTAAAACCGCCCTCTTGGACGGCCTGCACTACGTCCTCGTAACGGGACGGATCAGTAATGATGGCAACCGAGGCGTGGTTCTTCGCAGCCGCGCGCACCATCGAGGGACCGCCGATGTCGATCTGCTCGATGCAAGCATCAAAATCTGCCCCGGACTGCACTGTCTCAGTGAAGGGGTACAGGTTGCAAACAACCAGGTCAAACGCTTCCACGCCTAACTGGTCCAGTTCGGCGCAGTGGTCTTCCCGGCGACGGTCGGCCAGGATGCCCGCATGAATGCGCGGGTGCAAAGTCTTGACCCGCCCGTTCAGGCACTCGGGGAATTCAGTAATTTCGCTTACCTCGGTAACTTTGGCTCCGGCAGCGGCAATACGCTTAGCAGTGGAGCCCGTCGAAACGATCTGCACCCCCGCGGCGCTTAGCGCACCTACCAAATCTTCAAGTCCGCTCTTGTCGTAGACACTGATTAGAGCCCTCTTGATCGGAACTTTTGCTTCACCTTTAGTTGGGGTAGGTTGGGTGGCCACGCTGATTCCTTTCCGGATCGCCGCGATTTATTTATGAGCATCTACAGTTTAGCTATAACGAATGTAGTGGGCCATAATCGGATACACCGAGCATGCCCTATAAGGAGGAAAAATGAGTCTTGCCAGCACCGCTTCTTCACCTATTGGCAAGTTTTTACCCGAGCGGATCCTTCTGACCACCCCACTTAGCGAGCCACTAGCGCAGCCGCTACGTGACCATTTCGCCCAGGCCGAGGTTCGCTTCGTCCCGAATGCTGAACTAACTCCGGAAGATTTCCAGTGGGCGGACACCTGGGTAGGTTTCGATCTGCCTACCTGGCTTCCCACCGGAGAGGTGGCAGTAAAGTGGTTCCACTCCCAGTCAGACGGGGTAGATAAGTCTGCGCCGGTGCTAGCCCGTCTCGAGGGCGACTTCTTGCTAACCCACACCATTGGGGACATGCCCCGCCGGATCGGCGAATTCGTCCTAGCCTACCACCTGTGGCTTACCCGTGGCGGCGATCTGTTCCGCGCCAACGAACCTACCGGCACTTGGGACACTGATTTCTTCGATAACTACGTAGATCCCAGAAAGGCACGCGTGGTAGTAATCGGCACCGGACAGGTTGGGCGCGGCGTCGCTCGCATCCTGTCTGATTATGGGATCTCGTGCGAGGGGATTAATACCTCCGGGCGGGCTGTCTCGGAATTTGCTGCCTGCCACAGCATGGCCGACGCTTCCGCCAGCTTGGCGCAAGCCGACCTAGTAGTTTCGGCCCTTCCCCTTACACCTGCCACCGATCGCATGGTCTCAACTCAGATCGTCTCCCAGCTGCAGGGAGCAGTATTTATGAACGTCGGTCGCGGCCCCACAGTCGACGCGCAGGCAATCCGCGCAGGGCTCGAGGGCGGCAACCTAAAGAAGGCGGTTTTGGATGTGCACGAGGTAGAACCGCTCCCCCACTCCGACTGGCGGTGGACAGATCCACGAGTCTTCGTCACCCCGCACATCTCCGGCCCAGTCACCCAGAAGGATGTCTACGAGGCGATGTGTACCAGCGCTAAAGAGCTTGGCAACGGCCTACTACCCAGCTTGCGGGTGGATCCTAAACGCGGCTACTGAGTTCGCCAACTACCCGCACCAGCTGAGCCGTCTCGGCCTCCTTCAGGCGGGCAGTAAGTGTTTCCTCGCTGTCATCATCGCGTACAGGAACCGCAACCTGGGCGATGATCCGGCCCGTATCTACACCGGCGTCTACGTAGAAAATCGTAGCGCCGGTGATTTTTACCCCGTAGTCCAGAGCGTCGCGCACTCCGTGCATGCCGGGGAAGGACGGCAGCAAGGCGGGGTGAGTATTGATAACTTTCCCGGCAAATGCGGCTAAGAAAGTTTGCCCCACCAGTCGCATGAAGCCCGCGCACACGATCAGATCTGGCTCGAATTGCGCAACCGCATCCGTCAGTGCTCTGTCCCATTCTTCCCGGGAAGAATAGTCGGCAGGATTCACCTGGGCGGTGGCAATCCCTTTGGCCCACCGCAGCCCGGGAGCGTCCCTATCCGCCACCACGCCCACTATCTGCTCGCCATAAGCTTGCACGAGCGCTTTCAGATTGGAACCGGTGCCCGAGATCAGCACTACAATTCGCGTCATTTGTTGTCCTTCGGGATAGCTGTTGTAGGCGCATCAGGGTCGCCCTGGCCCTGGGCAATCAGGCGCAGGCGTTTCGGGGTAGGCGCGGCAGTACTGCCAGCTCGCGCCTCGTCGCCATCTTCCTGCCGGTGGCCCTTCGGGCTCTGTTCGGCCTCACCCGGCTCCCCGGCCGGGTCGGGATGGTCTTGTTCTTCGCCCTGCTCCCTACCAGCGGCTCCTTCACTGCGAGCGGGCTGGGCCTGGTCTTCGCCCTCGCCATTTTCTTGGGCCTGATCTTCCACCACTGTCAAGGTGGGCGTCTGCTTATCAGCTACAGGCTGCTTCTTGCTTACCAATCCGCTCACCTGCGAACGTCGAGTTGGGTCGGCAAAGAATGCGCCCAGCAGTAGCGGCATCAAGGCTGCCAGTAGGAACCACAGGGTCCAGCTACCAAGGTTTAGACCTACCTGTTCCATGCGGCCGACCCCCAAGCTACCTCGTGCAAACGCTGCCCACACGAACATCACCAGCGCAAAGATGCCGCCACCGGTTAGCAGATAGTCCACCTGATGCTTACTAGAATCGAACTTCTCGGTCCGAGCTAGTAAGAATCCGAGCAGAGCGAAGAAGAGCGCACTAAGCAACACGACCGCCACTCCAGGCGCCTTGGTCGGTAGCGCCCCGTAGGGAGGCAAGGCAGGAATGGGCAGGTGCGCTACCGAGAAGGGCGAGGAGGTAGCTCCTTGACCAGCCTGAAAACCAGCCCCCAGGCACCAAGACAGCGCCCAGCATGCCAAAGTCGGCACGTAACTTAGCCACAGCAGAGTGATGGTAATGGTCCCAACCACTCCCCCGGACAGGAGCGCATATATTCCCTTGACCCCACCGGCGTGAATCCCCAGTGCTACTGCCAAGAGCAGTACAGAAAGGCCGGCCACAATGGCCAATGTCTTAAAGGCGAACAGGATCCCGGCTCGCACCTGTGCCGGTGGGCGCAGCAGCGGCAGCAGCGCTATAGCGGAGGCAAGTAGTGCAATCAGGAGTGCACCCCCGAAGATCCTCAGGGTGGAGCTGCCCCCTGTCAGTAACGAAAGAACCAGCACG
Source organism: Actinomyces sp. UMB0138 (assembly GCF_002849225.1). GTDB lineage: Bacteria > Bacillota > Negativicutes > Veillonellales > Veillonellaceae > Veillonella > Veillonella parvula_H. Next base: position 23,235 of record NZ_PKMC01000001.1, on the reverse strand, counting down.
GTGGGGACGTATCCTAGCGCCAAGAAAGCGCGGGCCATGCCCGCTATCTCGCGTCGGGCCGCGAACGCCAACAAGGCAATCATCGCGACTGGGAGTGCAAGAGGGATCAGCGAGATGCTTCCCCCGCCAAATGCGAAAGATCCGCCATGGGCCAGTCGCCAAAAATCGGAGGCCGCCCATACCGCCTGCGTCCACTTCATTCCCTCTAGGTAGGGCGAACTGGACTGGCTGACGTAGTTCACCAACGCGATAGCCACCAGGGCAAGCCACCCCAAGAAGGCGTACTCGACCCCCACAAAGGCGGCTTTGGACCATCCCTCTGGGAGGCGAATAACAATCTCGGAGCGTGCTTTCTTAGTCATCGCTTCCATGTTGCCGCCTTTGGCCCACCTGTGCCGCCTCCCGCGCCGAAGGCGAGGCAAAAGTCCTCCGGCAGAAAGCTTCCCACGGACCAACTGGCCCGTGGGAAGGAGAAGCTACTAGGTTATGCCTGCACCTCGGCAGAACCGGTGAGGATCTGCCTGGCTAGCCGGGCAGTCTCGGACGGGGTCTTCCCTACCTTGACGCCAGCGGCCTCGAGCGCGCTCTTCTTTGCTTGGGCAGTGCCGGAAGATCCCGACACGATAGCGCCCGCGTGCCCCATGGTCTTGCCTTCGGGAGCAGTAAAGCCGGCAACATAACCGACTACCGGTTTGGAAACGTGTTCCTTGATGTACTCAGCGGCGCGTTCTTCAGCATCGCCACCAATCTCGCCGATCATAACAATCAGTTCGGTGTCGGGATCTGCTTCGAAGGCAGCCAGGGCATCAATATGAGTGGTTCCCACTACCGGGTCGCCACCAATACCGATGCAGGTGGTAAAGCCCAAATCGCGCAATTCGTACATCAGCTGGTAGGTCAAAGTGCCAGATTTGGACACCAGCCCTAGCCTTCCAGGACCAGTAATGTCAGCAGGGGTAATGCCCGCATTAGACTTGGCGGGGCTGATAATGCCCGGGCAGTTCGGGCCAATGATGCGGCTGCCCTTTTCGAGGGCGTAGTTCACGAACTCGGTCGAGTCCTGGACCGGGATTCCCTCGGTAATGACGACGATCAGTTCCATGGCCGCATCTACGGCCTCGAGCACGGCCCCCTTGGCGAATGCCGGCGGCACGAAGATTACTGACACGTTTGCCCCGGTGCGTTCCTTCGCCTGCGCAACAGTTCCGAAGACTGGAACTTCGACCTCGCCCTCAGGAGTGTCGAAGGACAGGTTGGTGCCTGCTTTCTTCGGGTTAGTGCCGCCTACGATCTGGGTACCCGCAGCCAACATGCGGGCGGTGTGTTTGCGCCCCTCGGACCCAGTAATGCCCTGCACGATCACCCGGGAGGTCTCATCCAAAAATACTGCCATTTTTATTTCCTTCCCGATGCTAGTTCAGCGGCCGTAGCGGCTCCGCCATCCATCGTTTCAACCATGGTTACGAGCGGGTGGTTAGCTTCTTCCAAGATGGCCCGGCCCTCTTCGACGTTGTTGCCATCCAAGCGCACGACCAGGGGTTTGGAGGCCGCATCGCCAAGCAGACGCAGGGCTTCGACAATGCCCTTTGCCACCTGATCGCAGGCGGTAATTCCCCCGAACACGTTCACGAAGACGCTAGCAACCTGCGGGTCCCCTAAGATGATCTCTAGCCCATTGGCCATGACTTCGGCGGAAGCACCGCCGCCAATATCCAGGAAGTTTGCGGGCTTTACCCCGTATTCCTCGCCGGCGTATGCAACTACGTCCAGCGTGGACATGACCAACCCGGCGCCGTTGCCAATAATGCCTACCTGCCCCTCAAGGTGCACGTAGTTGAGGCCCGTCTCTTTTGCCTTAGCTTCGAGCGGGTCCTGAGCCTGGGCATCAACAAATTGGGCATGTTCCTTGTGACGGAAGCGCGCATTGTTGTCTAGCGTAACTTTGCCATCGAGCGCAATGATCTGCCCGTCGGTGGCGCGCACCAGCGGGTTCACCTCGACCAGCTGCGCGTCCTCTTTTTGGTAAACCTCCCATAGCTTCACCAAGACGGGGATAATTGGCGCTGCCTCTTCGTCCGAGAACCCCGCTTCGGTAAGGATCTGCGCCGCTACCTGTTGGTCGATTCCCTTGGCGTCAAGTGGCATCTTTGCCAGCGCCTCCGGGCGTTCCTTCGCCAGCTGCTCAATTTCCATCCCGCCCTCGCGCGAGCACATTGCCAGGTGGCGCCTATTGGAACGGTCCAGCAGGATCGAAAAGTAGAACTCGGCGTCAATGTCGGCCCCAGCGGCCACCATGACCTTGTGGACTTTATGGCCTTTGATATCTAGCCCCAGGATCGCCTCGGCAGCCTCTGCAGCTTCCTGCGGGGTGCGAGCCAGCTTCACGCCGCCAGCCTTACCGCGCCCGCCGGTTTTTACTTGCGCCTTTACGACAACCAGATCTGCTGCCAATTCCTTGGCGGCAGCAGCTGCTTCCTGCGGCGTAGTAGCAATCTTTCCAGGTAGTACGGGGACTTCGTGTGCCGCGAAAAGTTCGCGGGCTTGGTACTCATAAAGGTCCACGCCTTCGTCCTTCCGGTAGTCAATTCTCGACCTCGAGAAATTGTACCAAGCCTATCGCCTGATTCCGCTGCTCGCACCGCAAAACGGGGCCCACCCAAACAGACAAAAGTAGGTCCGCAGCCAACTATGGGCCCGGACCTTGGCTTTTGCGTAAAAGCGCTAGCTAAAGCTTTTCTAGCGGAGCGAATCGAAGTACGAGACGCTTCACCGTGCCGTCCCCGAAATCTACCTTGGCGGTGGTGTTGGGCCAGTTCCCTTCGAGGGCGAGGACGCGCCCCAACCCATAGGCGTCGTGGTTGACTCGATCCCCCACCTCCAAGTGGATTTCCTTGCCCGCCGGCTTAGCAGCCTTAGGCACCATGCGGTTGGTGCGAACTGTGCCGGCGCGGTGGGATGGGTTCCAGCCCCCCGAACCGAAGGCATCCCCCGAGCGCGCAATGGACTGGGTAGGCGTAAATTCGCGGCGCACGTCTACCAGCTCGGCAGGAATGTCGTCTAAGAATCGCGAAGCTGGCAGTTCCACGGGCGCGCCCCACTGATTGCGCGAGCCAGCCCGCGTCAGATAAAGCCGTTTGCGAGCCCTGGTAATAGCCACGTAAGCGAGCCGCCGTTCCTCTGCCAGTTCGGCCGGATCGCCCATAGACCGCTGGTGTGGGAACGTGCCATCTTCCATGCCGGTCACAAATACGACCGGGAATTCTAGCCCTTTCGCCGTGTGGACGGTCATCAGCGTGACCTGCCCGCGTTCGCTGGGCACCTGGTCGGAATCCGCTACCAACGAGACGCGCTCCAAGAAATCCGCCAAGGTGCCGTCGGGCTCAGACAAATCAAATTCAGAAGCAACCGTGTGCAATTCTGCCAAGTTTTCGATTCTGCCCTCGTCCCGAGGATCCGAAGACTCGCTAAGAACCTGCACGTACCCCGATTCGTCCAGCAGGTAGTCCAGGACCTCAGCTACGCCCTCGCCGTCTTCGAGTCGTGACCGCCCTGCCGCGAGCAATTCGGCAAACTTGCGCGCGGAATTAGCTGCCCGCGTCGAAATGCCCTCTACCTGATCCAATTCCTCTAGCGCTGCCCCAAAACTAATCCCGTTCGCGCTGGCGTGAGCCGCAATAGCGCCCTCAGCTTTAGCTCCGATACCCCGCCTGGGCACATTGAGCACGCGCCGGATGGACACCGTGTCATCCGGATTCGAAACGGCCCGAAGGTAGGCGATCGCATCTTTAATTTCGGCCCGCTCATAGAACTTTGTTCCCCCCACAACGCGGTAAGGAATAGCATCGCGCATCAGCACATCTTCAATGATTCGAGATTGCGCGTTAGTGCGGTAGAAGACCGCTATGTCGCCCCAGTCATAGCCTTCATCAGCCAGCTTATTGATCTGGTCGACAACAAAGATCGCTTCCCCACGATCAGATTCAGCAGCATCGACCACGATCTTGTCGCCAGAACCCAAATCAGTCCACAGCTTCTTTGGACGCCGCCCCGAATTCTGGGCAATAACCGCATTGGCCGCACTCAAAATGTTTTGGGTGGAACGGTAATTCTGTTCCAGCAAAATAGTGCGCGCCTTCGGATAATCCTTCTCAAACTCTTCGATATTGCGGATCGTGGCCCCACGGAAAGCGTAAATAGACTGGTCTGAATCGCCCACAACGGTAAGTTCTGCGGGCGGCGGAGTTGCCCCATCGGGGCCAACTAGCAATTTCACCAGCACGTACTGGGCGTGGTTGGTGTCCTGGTATTCGTCTACCAGAATGTGCCGGAACACGCGCCGGTAGTGGCTGGCTACGCCCTCGTTATCGCCCAATAGCTGCACCGTAAGCATGATCAGGTCGTCAAAATCTACGGCGTTCGCCTCTTGCATACGCTTTTGGTAGAGCGGATAAATCTGCGCCACTATGCGCGAAAGCGGATCTTTACCAGCGCGCTCCTGGTACTGGCTCGGCGTTATTAATTCGTTCTTCAGATCCGAGATGCGTGCCGACAAGGTGCGCGCAGAAAACTTCTTTAGATCTACCGCCTTCTCTTTGGCAATCAGCGTCAGCAACCGTTGCTGATCAGCCGAATCGTAGATCGAGAAAGTAGATTTGAGCCCAACCAGGTCGTGTTCGCGGCGCAAAATGCGCACGCAGGCAGAGTGGAACGTGGACACCCACATGCGCTTTGCGGCGGGTCCCACCAGATCCTGGACGCGTTCGCGCATCTCGGCAGCCGCCTTATTAGTGAAGGTAATGGCCAAGATCTGCCCGGCACGTGCCCGCCCAGTAGCCAGCAAGTAGGCGATTCGCCTAGTGAGCACCCGGGTCTTACCCGATCCTGCCCCTGCCATAACCAGCAGCGGCCCACCCTGGTAAGTAACCGCCTGTTCCTGGGGCCCATTCAGCCCCTGCGTTATCTGCTCTGCCTGCATCGAGGGCGAATATTCGCCCACCTGATCGGCCTCTGGCGCCTGTATTTGCGCCAACGAGTCCATGTAGTCCTGATCAGATTCGACCATTACCTGCGGCAAAGTGGCTGCCGCTGTCGGTTTCAGCGAACTTGCCGGAAGAAGAGCATCAAACAAAGATTCCACTCTTCAACCCTAACGGGCGCCACCGACAAATGGCACTCAGCTAGATGAGACTCCTTGCACTAGCCCACCTGGTCAGCTCGTTACGGTTCGACAGCTGCAGTTTGCGCAGCACTTTCGACACGTGCGTTTCCACAGTCTTGATTGAGATGAACAGCTTTGCCGCCACTTCCTTGTAGGTATAACCGCGAGCGATGAGCCGCATCACTTCCAGCTCCCGGGCGCTAAGCCGGTCCAGTTCTTCGTCGGTGCCAGCCACCTGTTGGGTGCCAAATGCGTCGAGGACGAATCCCGCCAAACGCGGCGAGAAGGCCGCGTCTCCACCGGCCACCCGTTCTATGGCATCGACTAGCTCTGCTGCTTCAATGGATTTGGTTACGTAACCGCGAGCGCCGGCACGAATAACGCTCACCACGTCCGTGGCGGCGTCCGATACGGAAAGCGCTAAGCACTTGGTTACCGTCGAGATTTGGGAGGCCACTTCGGCCCCGCCGCCGCCTCGTCCTCCGGGTAGATGCACGTCGAGCAACACCACATCTGGGCTGGTGAGCGTCACTACCTCGAGGGCGCTCTCGACATCAGCCGCCTCCCCTACTACCTCGACGCGCTCGGGAAAGGCTGACAGTTCCGACCGCACCCCTGCCCGCACGAGCGCATGGTCGTCGACGATTACTACGGTGATCATTCGTCCTCCAAGAACAGGTAGATTTCGGTGCCGGCACTACCGGAAGTGATGGTGGCTTTCCCGCCGAGCCTCTTTGCTCTTCCCAGTATAGAATCGCGAACCCCGTGCCGGTCCTGCGGGATCTTTTCCACATCGAAACCGGCACCGCGATCTTTGACCCAAACCTCTACCTGGGAACCAGAGCATTCCATGTACACGGAGATGGGTGGCTTTCCGTGAACGGCGGCGTTTTGGCACGCTTCCTGGACTATTGCTCCGGCGTTGTGCGTCATCACTCCCGGGGCCATATCCGCCACGTGCACGTATTCAATGGGCACGCCGTAGCGGTCTTCTACCTGCGCTATCTTTGCGCCCACCAAGGCCACCAGAGAATCATATTGGGAGCCCTCGCCCTCGTATAGCCACGTGCGCAGCTCGCGTTCTTGGCGGCGCGCAAGTGTTCGCACCGAGGCCGGTTCCTCCGCCCTCGCCCGAATTAGAGCCAGGGTCTGCAGCACGGAATCGTGCAGATGGGCGGCAATGTCAGCGCGCGTTGCCTCGCGGATCTGTTCGGCGCGGCTCGCCCCTAGCTCGCGAGTTAGGCGCACCCATACGGGGGCGAGGACGGCTCCCACCCCCACCAATACGGCGCAGGAGACCAGAGCGGAGTCGAAGAGGTTGGTGTATGTGCCCCTTCCTACTAGGTGCACCATCCCAATGGCGACCAGTACGATTCCCGCGCCAATGGCCAAGTAGGTCCTTCTAGCGGTCGATTCGCCTAAATCTTTGCGGGTCCAGATAAGCAGTGCTCCAGTCCCTATCAAAAGCACTGACCAGCTCCAAGACGGTAAGGAGCGAACGTGCGTGAGCCCCAGAGCCAGAGCGGCAGCCGCGACCAGCACTAGGATGCCGGCCCCAATCAAGAAACGCCGAGGCGCTGTTTCGTCTGCCTGTTCTACTTGCTTTTCCGCCAGCGTGCGCGCCAACGCGCCACTTTCTTTACGTCGCAGTGATTCACCGGTAGTGTACGGGTTTTCCGAGGGCACGGCGATCCACAGCCAAAGGTAGATCAGCAACCCTAGCCCGGCTAGTGAGACAGCCGCGATAATTACTCGCAGCAACCTCACGTCTATTGCAGTGTGCAAAGACAACCCTGAGCAAATCCCGGCCACCCAGGGTTTGGGAGCCCCGGTCTGGCGGGCTACAGGGGTACTTATCCTTCGCAGTGGCACTCTCATGGCTTAGATGATTGCACGCCCTCTTCAGCTTTTACAGAAATTAGCGGAAATATCAGGGCCAAATCAGGGGAACCCCTAATAGTATTTGCCCCACCGCAGTGATGTGATTTATTCATGGCTACTGAAAAGAAAAAGCTGTCCACCAAATTAGCCGAGGCAGGCTGGATTCGTTCCTCGGGAACCCTAGGAGGAGTGTGCCAGGCAGTCACGACTGTCACCGGATACGACATCAACCTAGTTCGCGTGCTCACCGTTGTCTTTGCGATCCTCTTCCTTCCAGGTACCCTGGCCGCCTACGGTTTCGCGTGGCTACTGATTCCAGACGAGACTTACACTTCCCACCTGGACCGCTTTTCCTCGCCCTCGGCCGGCTTCTTCGGGGCAATACTGTTCATCGTGCTGGCAATTATGGCTGGGGTAGATACCAACTATTCAGTAGCAAGTGCGTGGGGAGCGCTCCTCGGCGCTGCCCTGCTGGCGCTACTCATATATAAAGCCACCCAAACTCCCAAGCAGACCCAGGTGCCAAAGCAGAACAGCACGCCGGCCCCCGCCTCGCCAACACCTGCCTCCCAAATGGCGCAGGTGCCCAGCAAACCTCTACCTCCCAGGAAGAAAAAACCAGCTCTCAATGCCGTAGTACAGCTCCTCTCGGTAGCTGTTGCCCTGTTTGCCGCAGCGCTCTACGTCGCCTTCACGGCTCCACTTACCGCCTCTAAGCTCCTGGCAGCTTTCGGCATTGCTATGGCCATTGCGGCAGCGGTTGCGTTGGTGGCAAATATCTTCGGAAGGAAAAGTGGCCTCCCAGGAGCAGTCGCCACCCTGGCACTAATATTTGGCTCCCCCATGATCATCGGAGTGTGGGCGGCGCCAAAACCGCTGGCAGACACTCCCGTGCAAGATGCCACCAAGATGCTGACTGACACAGCTTTCCAGTTGCGGGCCGAAACGGTCACCGACCTAAATTATGAGGAAAAGGGGAAGATCCAGTCTCACTCCTATGCCTCCGACGCGACCGTCTTACTGCCGCTAAATTGGAAGGGCACAGTACGAATCACAGTCGATCAGGGACGCTCAATTTACACCGCGTTGCCTTCCTCGTGGGAGTCAACTATGCCAAAGCCCACTGTCTCACTGTCATTTGATACCACGCGACTACCCCTAATCAGTTCCGCTCTTGCGGATTCCAATCTGCAATTAGCACCGGGAAAGTACGAAATTCGCTCTTTCCAACCGCAACAGACAAAAACCTTCCTACTGCAACGTGGGAGTGCAGAAGAACGGGCCACAAACACCTACGACCTTAGAGTCAAAGGCGGTCGCCTCACCATAGTAGAAGGGAAAATCAAATGAGCACCCCGATCCCCAACGAGCCAACCCAGGAACTTCCCCAGACTGACTGGCGCCAGCTAGGTGGGCCCACGCCCTCGGAAGAAGTGCCCCCAACGGCACCGCTGCCGCGTCAACCTGCACCAGCGCCGCAGACGGCGATTCCCCGGATTCCCCCAGTACAGCTGGTGCCCAAAGTTTCCGGCGCAGCAATCGCTTGGTACGTATTGGCGCTTTCCGCGGCAGTATTGGCGATCCTGATAGGCGCCGGCGTTCACCTGAGCGCCACTTCCGTGTGGATATTCCTACTAACAACGGTGGGCCTAGGGCTAGTACTCTCAGCTCTAGCGACGCTGCTACGCAAAAACGACAAGGCGGAAAATTTTAAGTCTAAACACAAATAAACATTAAAGTCCAGATTCGAAATTTCTAGGGAAACGCTAATCTGCCTACTTCGATCGCCCTCTTCAATGCCGGTGGGGCCGCCTTTGCGAACATTAAAAGACGAGGTAAAAGGCGGTTGCGTGAGTTTCTTCGAAGCGATTTTGACTAGCCAAGAGCCACTCCTTTCCCTATGGTCGGATTTAGGAGCTAACCGGCTCTGAGTGACACAAGAAATGAGGACCGCTCATGAAGTTGACTAGCAAGATTGCAGCTACTTTCGGTAGCGGCGCACTGCTCGCCACGATGGCAGCAGCCCCGGCGCTAGCGGCTACCGATACCGACACCTACCCAGAGACTCCGGCCAACAACGCCAATCTCCCGATCATTCACACTTCGCACGGCAGCGATCACATCAAGGCGAACATTCTGAATCCTCGCCCGATCTGCAACGCCTGGGAAGATCACCGCACCGTGGTTTACAAGGTGACCGACAACTTCGCCCCGGTGGGAACCATTTCGACCACTAACAAGTCGAAGAACACCATCCCGCTATCGCAGTCGCTGTCCAAGTCGCAGACCATCTCCATTTCGGTCAACGGTTCGCAGAGCGAAACCCTGAGCGTCAACCTGGGCGGCTCCGGCAAGGTCGGCAAGGATGGCAACGCCGAAGCTGGCATCGCCTACACCCTAGCCAAGAAGATCGGCGGAGAAGCCTCCTACTCCCTCACTTGGGAAACCGGCCAGGAAATTGGCCCCTACGACGTACCCGCAGGACACACCGGCGAGGCCACCTACGGCTTCCGCACCATCGCGATGACCGGCACCCAGCAGTACTGCAAGCCGAACGGCACCTGGTCTACCCCGACCGCATGGCGCGCCTTCGTTCCGATCAAGAACGAAGTCCAGATGAAGCTGTACGACAACCCGGCCGATTCCTACTGATACGGAGATAACTAATGCTAAAGAAGCACATCACTCGTGCAGCCGCTGCTGCCTTTGCATTTTCCACCGGCATCGCTGCCTTTGGTGGTTCGGCTCTAGCAGCCGACTCTCCTAAGGCCGAGCTAGACCTCGCCCCCAGCTACACCGTTTCCGGCATGAAGTCCCCGGGCTTCGCCGGCTCGGTAGCCGTCCACGTGAAGAACGTTGGCTCGCAGCGCTACTACGGCGAGTTCCCGGCCATCCGTTTCCACGTCAAGGTGAAGACTGCTCAGGGCCCGCGCGGCGTTGATCGTCTGATCACCACCGGCAATCTCGAGGGCGCTTACACTCGCGACCTTGGCTTCGACGCCAAGACCTCGACTCGCACTTTCGAGATCACCCTGTCCAACCCGGTCAACGTCGGCGAAGACCAGCTAATCGGCTGGTTCTCCTTCGGTGACGGCGACACCCAGGAAGGACGCCTGAAGAACTACATCACCGTTACCCAGGTGTCCCGCCTAGACGGGGACAACTCCAAGGGGAATGACCAGAACGTTGATTCGCGTTCGCACACCACCCTTGACACTGGTGGAAAGTCCGCCGGAATCTTCTAGTCTTTCTGACCTGGTGTAGATGAAAGGGTTGTGGGGCGCGCATGCGCCCCACAACTTTTTAACCCGCAAGTTTGTGTACGTTCACCCTCCCGCCTCTGGAGTGTACGTTCACTCCCCGCAAAGTTGCCACGCCCTGGCTCAATGTACTTTCCGCCACTTCGATTACATTTCATTAATCTTATTTTTAATACTTCCCACCCGGTAAGCCTATATTCAGCGGATTCGAGCTAGCGAAGATTAATTCGGCATCAAAACGTAAGTTACCTTAAGAATTTCTAATCTAAAACCGCTAGCGACCTTGGCTTTTAAGCCCTAACCTTTGAAACAGAGCAACCGCTCAGCCCATCTAACCAGTTTCAAAGGAATGATTATGAAGCTCACCCGCGTAGCTGGCGCCCTCGGTGGCAGCGCACTACTGCTCTCGGTAGTCGCAGCTCCCGCAATGGCGGACACTATTACCAATACTTACCCAGAGACTCCGAAGACCAACGCGAACCTGCCCATCGTGCACACTTCGCACGGCAGCGATCACATCAAGGCGAACATCCTGAATCCTCGCCCGATCTGCAACGCCTGGGAAGATCACCGCACCGTGGTCTACAAGGTGACCGACAACTTCCTGCCGGTAGGCACCATCTCGACCACTAACAAGTCGAAGAGCACTATTCCGCTAAAGCAGTCGCTGTCCAAGTCCCAGTCCATCTCTATCTCGGTCAACGGTTCGCAGAGCGAAACCCTGAGCGTCAACCTGGGCGGCTCCGGCAAGGTCGGCAAGGACGGCAACGCCAATGCTGGCATCGCCTACACCCTAGCCAAGGAAATCGGCGGCTCGGCCTCCTACTCCCTGTCTTGGCAGACCGGCCAGGACATTGGCCCCTACGACGTTCCTGCAGGCTACACCGGCGAGGCCACCTACGGCTTCCGTTCCATCTCGATGACCGGCACCCAGCAGTACTGCAAGCCGAACGGCACCTGGTCCACCCCGACCGCATGGCGCGCCTTCGTTCCGATCAAGAACGAAGTCCAGATGAAGCTGTACAACAACCCGGCAGACTCTTACTGAGCCTAGAAAGTAGAAGGAAGTAACAAAATGAAGCGTTTTACTCGTGCTGCTGCAGCAACCTTCGCACTTGCCACTGGCATTGCCGGGTTCGGCATCTCTTCGGCTAACGCTGCCGTCACCCACGAAAAGGATCTGACCGCTTCCATGACCGTTTCCGGCATGAAGGCCGCTGGCTTTGCTGGCTCGGTTGGCATCCACATCAAGAACGTTGGCTCGCAGCGCTACTACGGCGAGTTCCCGGCCATTCGTTTCCGCATCGATGTCAAGACCGCTCAGGGCCCGCGCGGCGTTGATCGTTTGATCACCACCGGCAACCTCAAGGGCGCCTACATTCGCGACCTTGGCTTCAACACCAAGACCTCGACTCGCTCCTTCGAGCTGACCCTGTCCAACCCGGTCAACGTCGGCGAAGACCAGCTCGTCGGCTGGTTGTCCTTCGGTGACGGCGACACCAAGGAAGGCCGCCTGAAGAACTACATCACCATCACCCAGGTTTCCCGCCTGGACGGTGACAAGTCCAAGGAAAACGACCAGAACATTGATTCTCGTTCGCACACCACTCTTGACACTGGTGGAGCCTCCAATGGCATCTTCTAAGTCATAGATAAGCTAGTGCCCCGGTCTCAATAGGGCCGGGGCACTACCAGTTCTTCTTGCCTCACCAGAGGCACCCACGCAGAAGAACAGAGGGTATAAGGGGGCCGGCGGATTTCTCCGCCGGCCCCCTTATTATTATTCGATTATTACTTGCCCAAGCTGCTGTAGCGATCCAGCTCTTCCTGGACTACGTCCTCGTCAAGCTTCTGGAATACGGGCTTCGGCTTCGCAATAGGCGTGCCCACAGTGACAGCGTGCCGTTCCCACTTCGGGGCCGACGTGTAGTCACCAGTAATGATCGGGTACACCCGTGCAGAACCGTCCTCGGCCTTCACATCTAGGTCTTCGACCTCTTCAATGTGCGGCATCGGAGCCACATTTCCTTCTCCGCCCATCACCTTGTCGACGGCGTTGGCAGAAAATGGCAGGAAGGGCGACAGCAGCAGATTCAGGTCAGAGACAACCTGCGCCAGAGTCCACAAGATCGTGCCCAGTCGCGTCAGTTCCTCTTCGGCCTTCAGCTTGAAAGGCTGCGTTTCTGCCACGTAGCGGTTAGCCTCGCCAACCAGACGCATCGCCTCAGAAAGCGCGGCTTTCTGCCTGTGGGTGCGGATGAGCTTACCAACGGTATCGAAGCCTTCCTGAACCGCGTCGAGCAGTTTCTGGTCGATCTCTTTTAGCTCATCCGGCTGTGGGATCTGCCCGAAGCGCTTGTGAATCATGGAAGCGGTGCGGTTCACCAAGTTGCCCCACCCGGCCACCAGTTCGCCATTAGTGCGGCGGACGAATTCCTGCCAGGTGAAGTCTGCGTCGTGCGTCTCGGGACCAGCTGCGGAGATGAAGTAGCGCAACGCGTCCGCCTGATACCTCTCTAGCATGTCGCGCACGTAAATGACGATGCCCCTGGAGGAAGCAAACTTCTTCCCTTCCATAGTCAGGAACTCGGAAGAAACCACCTCGGTTGGCAGATTCAGCTGCCCCAGGTCACCGGCCTGACCGCCCTTGTCTCCCTTGCCGTTGTAGCCCAGCAACTCCGCCGGCCAAATCTGGGAGTGGAAGACAATGTTGTCCTTACCCATGAAGTAGTAGGAAAGGGCCTCTGGATCGTTCCACCACTTGCGCCATGCCTCTGGGTCACCATTGCGGCGAGCCCATTCGATGGAAGCCGACAGGTAGCCGACTACGGCGTCGAACCACACGTACAAACGCTTGTTCGGCTGGTCTTCCCAGCCCGGTACCGGGATACCCCAGTCGATGTCGCGAGTCATTGCGCGCGGCTTGATCTCTCCGAGCAAGTTCTGGCTAAAACGAATCACATTCGGACGCCAGGTATCAGATTCCTCGCGCTCGTCTAGCCACTCGCCCAGCGCCTTCGCCAGCGCGGGCAAATCCAGGAAGTAGTGGGTTGTCTCGACAAACTCGGGAGTTTCCCCATTGATCTTGGAACGCGGCTTGATCAGATCGGTAGGATCAAGCTGCTTTCCGCAGTTATCGCACTGGTCGCCGCGAGCGCCCTCGTACCCGCACAGCGGGCAGGTACCCTCGATGTAGCGGTCAGGCAGGGTACGCCCTGTAGAGGGGCTGATCGCTGCACCCATGGACTGCTCGATCATGTACCCGTTGTCGCGTACAGTTTCGAACATAGACTGAACCACCTTGTAGTGGTTGCCCGTGGTGGTGCGGGTGAACAGGTCGTAAGACAAGCCCAAAGCAGTAAGATCCTGCACGATTAGGCGATTGTTTCGGTCGGCCAGCTCCCTGGCGCTTATGCCCTCGGCATCTGCAGCAACCAGAATCGGAGTGCCGTGTTCGTCCGTACCGGAAACCATGAGTACATCGTGGCCTGCCATTCGCATGTAGCGGCTAAAGACGTCCGAGGGGACGCCAAAACCTGCGACGTGTCCAATATGACGGGGCCCGTTAGCGTAGGGCCAGGCAACAGAAGATAGTACTCGACTCATACGTCCAATACTAGTAGGTTTTTCGGATCAGTTTCACCGCGCATTTCTTGGTGTATGCTATCGGCAATTATTCGCAACGTTCTTAGGGGTAATAATGCCAAAGGCCCTTTTGGTAGTAGACGTCCAGCCCACTTTTTGCGAAGGCGGTGAATTGCCTGTCACCGGCGGTAATAAGGTAGCCGAAGACGTTGCTGACTTTGTGCGCGCCCACCGCCAGGACTACGCCCTCATCTGCACCACCCAGGATTGGCACATCTCACCAGGTGACCATTTTTCGGAAAACCCCGATTTTGTGGATTCTTGGCCACCGCACGGGGTAGCTGGAACGGCCAACGCCGAGCTACATCCCGCGTTAGCCGATTTGCACGCGGACGCTGCCGTCAAGAAGGGCGCTTACGCTGCGGCCTATTCCGGATTCGAGGGCGAAGACGCAGATGGGCGCCTCCTGGGCGACATTTTGCGGGAGGCCGGCATCGACGCAGTTGATGTGGTAGGCCTTGCCGAATCCCACTGCGTCAAGGACACTGCGTTAGATGCGGTAAAAGCCGGCCTGCGCACCACGGTGTTTACGGATCTGACTAAGCCGGTCTCCGCCGAACTTGGCCAGAAGGCTCGCGAGGAACTAAAAGAAGCCGGAGTGGAACTTACTTCTTCTTCTTTTTAGCCTGATTCTTTAGCTCAATGGCTGCTTCATAGAGGTCATTCTTGGACACGTCGTGCTTTTTCGCGACGTGTTTGGCAGCAGCTTTCAGTTTCACGCCCTCTTCGACCAATTCCATGACTTCGCGCGCTAGCGAAGCCGTGTCCGTTTTCCGCTTGGGAGCGCCGGCAACCACCAGGGTAATCTCGCCTAGCATGTCTTTTTCAGTGAAATCGACCAGCTGACTCAAGGTGCCGCGGACGACTTCTTCGTGAGTCTTGGTGAGTTCGCGACAGATGACCCCTTCGCGCTCACCGCCAAAGGCGCTCGCCATTGCTGCCAGGGTGTCGTGCACCCGCCTGGGGGACTCGAAGAAAATCATGGTGCGAGCTTCGTCGGCCAAATCCCCTAGTCGATTCGCTTGAGCGCCAGCCTTGCGCGGCAGGAACCCTTCGAAGCAGAAACGATCCGAGGGAAGCCCAGAAATAGCCAGGGCGGTAAGCACTGCCGAAGGGCCGGGCAGCACCGAGATCGGCACTCCAGCTTTGGCGGCTTCTGCCACCAGACGGTAGCCGGGGTCAGATACGGTTGGCATCCCCGCATCGCTTACCACCACTACTCGTTCCCCATCGGCTGCGGCTTCAAGCAATCTGTTGACCCGATCCCGTTCATTATGTTCATGGAAGGAGATGATGTTGCCATTGATGCGGGTGTTCAGACGAGACGCTAGATTTAGTGCCCGCCTGGTATCCTCGGCCGCGACAATGTCTGCTTGGGCTAGAGCTGAAGCCAGCCTGGGAGGGGCATCTTTCGCATCGCCGATGGGCGTGCCCGCCAACAAAATCGATCCTGGTACTTGAACGGTTTCTTCACTCACGGGTTAAGAGTCTCACGAAATCTGCAATTTTTCGTCCCGTGCCCACAGACCCTTATTAAGTACACTGGTGGGGTGAAGCGCCCACTCTCAAACCAAAAATGGCAGATCATTTGCACCTTACTGTGCACGCTCGTAGCCGCTATTGTGCGCTTTGCCCGGCTCGGAGTTATCAAAATACTCATATTTGACGAGACCTACTACGTGAAGGACGCCTACGCCCTCGCCCATCTTGGCTACGAAGCGAAGTGGACTAAGGACAAGGACGCGCTGTTCAATGCCGGGGATTTCTCGGCTCTTTCTACCGATCCCCAATTTGTGGTGCACCCCCCGTTGGGCAAATACCTCATAGCCTTAGGCCCAAAGCTGTTCGGCTGGGACAGCGCCTTTGGATGGCGGTTCATGGCCGCCCTCTTCGGCACCATCTTGGTGGCGCTAACCTGCGTTATTGCGTCGCGCCTATTTAAGTCTGTGCCCATCACAGCACTAGCCGGAAGCTTCGTCGCCTTTGACGGGATAGCAGTGACTCTTTCCCGCACTTCCCTGCTGGACGTGTTCTTGGCGGTGTTTGTGCTTGCCGCTTTCCTGTTTATAATTCTTGACTACCAACATATTCGAGGGCGGCTGTCCGCAAGTAGTCCTTTTGCGGGAGTCTTCTTCCGCCCCTATCTACTATGCGCCGGAGTGTTGGCCGGGGCGGCTTGCGCAGTCAAATGGTCCGGAGTGTGGGTGCTGGCAGGCCTGGGGCTCACAGTTTTCGGCTACGAACTAGCCGCCAGGTGGCGGAACCGCCGCCGGGTGAGGGCTCTATTTGGCGCTATTTGCTGCGGCGGAATTCCCGCCTTCTTTCAGCTAGTCCCGGTAGCGCTGGGAACCTACCTGCTGACGTGGGGAAACTGGTTTTTTGGGCACAAAGGATGGAGCGCAAAATCACCGGGCAACCACTTTGCCAACTGGCTGTCCTACCAGCGCGAAGTTTATGAATTCCACGTCGGCCTTACCAAAGACCACACTTACCAGGCCAATGCCCTGCAGTGGATTTTCGACTTGCGCCCCACTTCCTTCGCCTATCAAAAACCATACGGCGGCGAGGGCGACTATTTGGTGCGCGCGGTCCTCGCTCTAGGCAATCCGCTGCTGTGGTGGATTGGCATCATTGCTCTTCTTTGGCTCGTCTACGCAAGCTTGCGGTACCGCCAATTCAAGTATGCAATTTTAGCCGTTGGCTACCTGACAACGTGGGTCCCCTGGTTCCTGTATTGGGATCGCACAATATTCATGTTCTACACGGTAGTGCTAGTGCCTTTTATTGCGCTTACGGTGGCCGCTTTCTTGGGCGCACTTTGGAAGAGCTTCCCCGGGCAGGCCACACTGTCGGTTTGCGCTAGGGTAACGGCAGCAATGTTCGTGGCCTACATCAGCTTGTCGGCTCTTTTCTTCCTGCCGCTCGCAACGGGAGCGCTAATTCCGCATTCCCACTGGCAGTGGCGCATGTGGCTGCAGTCCTGGATTTAACAAATTCTAATTTTTCTTTCCCATTTCTCTTCCGCCCGCACACTTTTTGTGCAATGATGCATATATCCCATTTGAGAGCGCTCTCAAGTTTTCTGTAGTTTCGATTGAGAGCGCTCTCATATAGGTGTTTTCCCGCAATGAGGCGGTCTTCAGCACAAAGGAGTAGCTGTTATGAACAGAAGAGTCTTGCAAGTTGGCGCCTTGATAGGACTAGGCGCCTTGTCGTTGGCGGCTTGTTCGTCAGGTTCGGAGGATTCGAAAGAATCCGCGGACGGAAAGATCACCCTAACGGTGGCCACTTTCAACGAGTTTGGTTACAACAACCTGCTATCTGAATACTCGAAGTCTCACCCCAACATCAAGGTCGTAGAGAAGAAGGCAGCAACCTCGAACGAGGCTCATGACAACATGATGACTCGACTAGCTGCCGGCTCTGGATTGTCTGACATCGAAGCAGTTGAGGTCGACTGGTGGCCAGAACTGATGCAGTACCCAGAACAGCTAACCGATCTAAAGTCAGACACCACCAAAGATCGGTGGCTCGATTGGAAGGCTAAGGCAGCCACCACTGCCGATGGCAAGCTACTAGGTGCCGGCACCGATGCGGGCCCAGAGGCTATCTGCTATCGCGCCGATCTATTCAAGAAGGCGGGGCTGCCCACGGACAGAAACGAGGTGGCAAAGCTACTGGAAGGTGGCTGGGATAACTACTTCAAGGTCGGCAAGAAGTTTGTCGACGCCACTAACATTCCGTGGTACGACGGCGCGGTAGGCACCTATCAAGGAATGATCAACCAGGTCGAAGAACCTTTCGAGAAGAAGGACAACACGGTTATTGATCTGCAGAACAACAAGCAGATCAAGGCTATTTACGACAAGCTGGTTACCGAGTCTGTAGACAATAAGCTGTCGGCACACATGGCGCAGTGGTCCGAGGACTGGACTAACTCCTTCCAGAAGGATGGCTTCGCCACGATGCTTTGCCCACCGTGGATGCTAGGCGTTGTCGAGGGCAATGCTGCGGGCGTAAAGGGCTGGGATGTGGCTCCAGTATTCCCCGGCGGTGGCGGCAACTGGGGCGGCTCTTACCTGACCGTACCTACCCAGGGCAAGCATGTGAAGGAAGCAAAGGAACTAGCTGAATGGCTGACTGCTCCCGAACAGCAAATCAAGGCTTTCAAGACTAAGGGCAACTTCCCCTCTCAGGTGAAGGCTCTCGAGTCTCCCGAGCTAACCGGCTACACCAACAAGTTCTTCAACAACGCTCCGGTGGGCAAGATCTACTCGGAGATGTCCAAGAAGATCGATGTTCAGCCTTATAAGGGACCGAACTTCTTCCCCATCACCTCCCTTGTAACCGATGCGCTAAACCGCGTTGACGTAGACAAGACGGACAACCCGGATGGCTCCTGGAAGAAGGCAATTACCGAATACAAGCAGCTCGATCTGCAACAGTAAAAAACCAATCGCCCCTAGGCCTAGCGCCTAGGGGCACTAGGAGCCTTTTATGTCTGCCAATTCCAAACTGCGCAACCGCCTTTCGCGTGCAGACACGAAGCTTTCTCCTTACCTTTACATCAGCCCGTTCTTCCTACTTTTTGCTATTACGGGCTTGTTCCCCCTGCTATACACTGCCTGGGTCTCATTGCATAAGTGGCCTCTTATTGGGGGAAATCAAGGTTTCAACGGGGTAGACAACTACGTGTCGGTGCTGCAGCATCCGGTGTTCTGGACGGCTTTGCGCAACACCTTTTCAATCTTCCTTCTTTCCTCAATCCCGCAGGTAATCCTCGCACTGTTCATTGCATGGGTGCTGGATGCGAATCTTCGGGCCAAAACTTTCTGGCGAATGGGCGTGCTTCTGCCCTACGTAGTAGCTCCGGTCGCTGTATCGCTGATCTTCTCAAAGGTCTTTGCGGACCAGTCGGGCATGATAAATACGCTGCTGGGGTACGTAGGAATCGCCCCGGTTGGGTGGCACGCATCCACGTTTGCCTCTCACATAGCAATCGCAAACATGGTCAACTTCCGCTGGACGGGCTATAACGCCCTCATCCTGCTCGCAGCCATGCAGGCGGTGCCACACGAACTATATGAGGCGGCCACTGTCGACGGGGCAGGGCCGGTGCGGCAGTTCTTCTCAGTAACTGTGCCGCAGCTCCGCTCTACCTTGATCTTCGTGATCATCACGTCCACTATCGGCGGGTTGCAAATCTTCGACGAACCCAGAATGTTCGACACGATGGGCGGCGGAGGTGCCGATAAACAGTGGCTGACTTTAACCATGTACATGTACCAGCTCGGGTGGGGCTCACAGAAGAGCTTCGGCAAGGCCTCCGCAGTAGCGTGGCTACTGTTCCTAATTGTGATTGCGTTTGCCGCTCTCAACTTCTTGCTCACGAAGCGAATTGCTTCCTCCACCCCGCATTCTCCTAAGAAGGTGACAAAGTGAGTAGCGAACCTTCCTTGGCAATGATCGAGCAGCGCTCCGGCAAGAGGGCGGCGAAAGCAGCCCGCAAGCGGCGGGCTAGAAAAGGCCAGTTTGGTCCGAACCAGCGGCCGCGCTGGTATAAGTATGTTCTACTGGTGATCATTCTGCTGGCGTCTGCCTACCCGCTGTATTTCGCTTTTCTACTTGCTTCTTCAACCGCTCCCGATATTGCGCGTTCTCCACTCCCCTCGCTAATTCCGCAGGGACACTTCTTCGAGAATCTAAGGCGCGTAATGGATTCGGGAGTTGATCTGTGGGGAGCTTTCTTGAACTCACTCATTGTTGCAGTGATCACCTCTGCTTCCGTGGTGTTCTTTTCGATGCTTGCTGGCTATTCGTTCTCCAAGCTTCGTTTCCGCGGCCGTGACGGTCTGCTTACCTTCGTGATCGCAACTATGGCGGTACCTGCCCAACTTGGCGTGGTGCCGCTATTCATGGTCATGAACAAGTTGGGATGGTCCGGCGAGCTGATTTCAGTAATCGTGCCGGGCTTGGTCAGTGCCTTCGGCGTGTTCTGGATGACTCAGTACATTCGCGATGCCCTTCCGACAGAGCTAATTGAGGCTGCTCGAGTCGATGGCGCTTCGATGTTCCGGACCTTCCTTACCGTGGCCGTGCCCGCTGCGCTTCCGGCTGCCTCGATGCTGGCCCTGTTCACTTTTGTGGGATCGTGGACGAATTTCTTCTGGCCATTCATTGTGCTGGGCGCTAAGAACCCCACTTTGCCGGTGGCTTTGCAGCTGCTGCAGGCCTCCTATTTCAAAGACTATTCGCTGATTATGACCGGTGTGGTTGTTGCTACCGTGCCGCTTCTGATCCTGTTCGTTTTCGCTGGACGCCGCCTGGTTTCTGGCGTAATGCAAGGAGCCGTAAAAGGATGAAAACCGTATCTTTACCAGAAAACTTTTTCCTTGGAGCAGCCACTGCTGCCGCTCAGATCGAGGGCGCTGCCTTCGAGGACGGAAAAGGCGCGTCTATTTGGGACACGATGTGCCGGGAGCCCGGCAGGATCGCGGACGACTCCAATATCGATGTTGCCTGCGACCATTACCACCGGGTAGACGAGGACGTGGCCCTAATTTCTAAACTGGGCCTATCTACCTACCGTTTTTCCATTTCATGGGTGCGTATCATGCCGGACGGGCGCTCGGTGAATCAGAAGGGGCTAGATTTTTACGCGTCCTTGTTGGACAAGTTAAATGCGGCTGGAATCCGCCCGTGGGTCACTTTGTATCACTGGGATCTACCCCAGCAGCTTCAGGATGCCGGCGGGTGGGCTAATCGGCAAACTGCCTATCTTTTCGCCGAGTATGCCCGCATAGTTTATTCGGCCTTAGGAGATCGAGCTCGGTACTGGACCACTCTGAACGAGCCTTGGTGTGCCTCGTTGTTGTCATATGTCGGCGGCGAGCACGCTCCCGGTCATAATGACCCGGTCGAGGGGGTTGCTGCCGTGCACCACCTACTTCTGGCTCATGGATTGGCTGCTAAGGAGATCCGCCAGATTGCCCAGCAAAAGCAGTGGGATTTACGGTTGGGCATTACCTTGAATTTCGCTTGGGCGCACGCAGCAGATGCTACTTCGGAAGCTGACAAGGATGCCGCCCGCAGAATTAATGGGGTGCAGAACCGGCTTTTTGCTGATCCAATTTTCAAGGGGGAATACCCGGCCGATGTCGTACAGGACATGGCTTTAGAGGCGGACATTCGCGATTGGATCGAAGACGGGGATCTACAGGCAATTAGTACTCCTATTGATGTGCTAGGCGTCAATTTCTATAACGGCTGTGCCGTGGCTGGCCCCCAGGACGGTTACAAGCCGGGCAAGCCGGTTCTCAATGAGCGCGGGATTTTGGGGCGCTCCCCCAACGTGGGATCAGCATCTGTTGTGGGGGTTCCTCGCGATACGCCGCATACTGCAATGGGCTGGGAAGTGGAGGCGCACGACCTCTACGAGCTGCTTATGTGGCTCGATGCGGAATATGCCAAGCAGAGCAACACAGATCTTGTGATTACCGAGAACGGAGCAGCCTACGAAGACGAGCCCGATGCCGATGGTTTCGTGGACGATTCGGCTGATCGACTTATCTACATTCGCGACCATCTTGGCGAGGCATTGCGAGCATGTCAGGACGGCGCCCACCTTGTTGGCTATCTGGTGTGGTCCTTACTGGATAACTTCGAGTGGGCGTGCGGCTACACTAAGCGATTCGGCATTGTCCGTGTCGATTACAAGACGCTGCAGAGGACGCCAAAGGCATCTGCACTTTGGTTTTCTCAGGTGGCTAGGGACAGGCAGCTGCTGATTCCTCAGGCCGACTAGGCCGGATAAGCTTGTTCTGTTAGGAGGGATAATGGCAGCCACCGTAACGCTCGAGGACGTGGCCCGTGCAGCGGGCGTATCTCGCGCTACTGCATCGCGGGTGGTGCGCGGTGGTGCCGGCGTCTCTGGCTCTAAGATTAGGGCGGTAACTGAGGCAATCTCTGCCCTCGGTTACCGTCCTAATCAAGCGGCCCGTTCTCTTGCTACTTCCAAAACGGATATGGTCGCCCTTGTCATTCCGGAACCTGATTCCCGGCTTTTTTCGGACCCGTTTTTCTCTGAGGTATTGGCAGCGGTGAATCGTTTTTTTGCCGATACGGATACTCAGCTGGTCCTTGCTATGGCAGATAGAAAGAATGACACCAGGAAGTTGCGTCCTTTCCTATATGACGGCCACGTTGACGGCGTCATCGTGGCTTCTCATCACCAGATTCCTGGACAATTAGATCTTCTGATGGGCGCTCCTTTGCCCGTTGTCTTCATTGGCAGGCCTAGTGCGAACCCAACCTGTAATTCTTGGGTTGACGTAGACAACGTGCAGGCCGGTAAGTTAGCGGCGCGCCATTTGCGCGATTGCGGCGTTCGCCGCCCCGCAATTATCACCGGGCCTTTAGACATGCTTGCGGCAGCGGATCGTTTGAACGGCTTTAGACAGGTCATTGCTTCCGATTTCCCAACTTTCGAGGGCGACTTCACCGCGGCGTCAGGGACTGAAGCTGCTAGGGCCGCTATTCCGATGATTCGGGCCGGCCTTATTGATGGCCTCTACATTTGCTCAGACCTTATGGCTATGGCTGCTATCAGTGCCTTCAAGGAGGCTGGCTTGTGTGTTCCTGGGGATGTGGCTGTCGTCTCTAACGACAACACCCAAGCCGGACAAAACTACCACCCCAAACTAACCACAATCACTAACCCAGTAACCGCCCTCGGACAAACCGCAGCAACAATGCTCGCCCAAATAATCAACACACATCCCCCAACCAGGCCAACCCTACTGCCCTGCACCCTCAAACAAGGACACACAACAACCCCAACCAACTAAACCAACAACCACACCCCACCCAAAAACACAGGACACGCCCTCGGGTTGTTAAACAGGGATGGGGTTTGGCCCCCAAACCCACCACCAACAAACGGGGGGGTTTGGGGGCCAAACCAGAAGAATAATTCGTGGCAGCGTCTTACTCTCCCACACTAAAAAGTGCAGTACCATCAGCGCTGGCAAGCTTAGCTACCGGGATCGGAACGGAACCGGGCGTGACCTCACCGCTATGACCACCACGAAAACCAATTTGAACCAACCAAAAAGACTGGTTGAATCGTGAACCGCACAGTGGACGCAAATGCCAATGCCAACACACGTAATTGGCATGCTCAAAACAACAAAATCGTTTCAAATAATGTTAGTCATCGGGATATTAGTACCAGTCAACTCAAACCCTCACGAGCCTTACATTCCTGGCCTATCAACCCAGTCTTCTACTGGG